>NZ_JBDVKP010000015.1:0-65917 GCF_039960695.1 Ekhidna sp.
TGGCTTGGATCATCGAAGTTTGAATGACTGTAGCGGAAAGCGGGACAAAGGGGCAACTCTGCGAAAGCGCACCAAAGGGAGTCCGAACAGTAGTTTGAAGTATTGCAGTTGCTTCGGCAGTTGCAGTATTAAAAGGGTGAAAATCAATCATGATTCTTCACCCTTTTTGTTTTTTATACCATCTGTAAAAGTCCTGACTTAATAAATCCATCAAATTCTTATCTTTAGGGAAACAATCGCCTAGCCAAATGAAGAAATTTGACGTGTGTGTCATCGGTGGTGGTCCTGCCGGATACGCAGCAGCCATGAGAGCCATTGATTTCGGGAAAAGTGTAGCACTCATAGAAAAAGACAAACTCGGAGGAGCGGGAATCCATCAGGGAGCTTTATGGAGCAAGACCTGGTGGGAAATATCACGTGAAGCACGAATGATCAATCTGCATGGAAATGCACTGAATGTGGGAAGTACCGATTTCAGTTTTGAGAAAGTAAAAGGAGAAGTGTCTGCCGCTGTAGGTGAGCGAGTAAACCTACTCACACATCACATGGAAAATATTAATCTGGGATTCGGTGAAGATTTATTTGAATATATCCATGGTACAGCCAGTGTGAAAGGAAAAAACACAGTGGAGGTATCTGGAAATGGTCAGAATCAGACATTGGAAGCAGATTATATTGTTCTTGCCACAGGCAGTGTACCTAGGAAGCTTCCTCACTTACCCATTGATGAAGAAAACGTGTTTACTTCAGATGGTCTCAGCAATTTGACCAAATTCCCCAAGTCAATTGTAATCGTTGGCGCAGGAGTAATTGGATGTGAGTTTGCCACGATTTTCTCAAATTTTGGGCATACCAAGGTGCATTTAATCGATAAAGGCGATCGAATATTGCCGTTCGAAGACGTAGATGTAGTGAAAGTGATTGAGAAGAACCTTGAGAAAAAAGGTGTTCTTGTTCACAGAAACTCTAAGCTCATCGAAATGAAAGTAGATGAAGGTGAAGTCGTGTATATATTAGAATACAACGATGGAACCAAAGAAAGCTTCAGAGTTGAAAAAGGCCTGATTTCAATCGGGAGAGTACCTCAATACGATCAATTGCTGGATGAAAGCCTTGGAGTAGAAGTTGACAATAGGGGCATTAAGGATGACCTCACTCAAACTTCTGTTTCCAATATTTATGCCGTTGGAGATATTACAGCAGATATTTCCCTGGTCAATGTGGGTGAATTGGAAGGCAGATACGCCATCGAACGAATTTTTGGTAAGCCTGAGCAACCATTGATCTATAAAAACATCTCTACAATTATGTTTCTGGACCCGGAAGTTGCCGGAGTAGGAATGAATGAAATACAAGCACAGCAGGCAGGATTACAGTACAAGACTGTGAGCTTAAACTATGAGACGATCTCAAGAGCAATTGCCATGCGAAACACAGAAGGATTCATCAAAGTACTTGTTACCAATGATGATGAAATGAATATTCTGGGTATGCGTGTAGTAGGAGAGCATGCTTCAAGTGCCATTCAGGCAGTGGCGTTGCTTATTTCTCAAGATAAGAGCATAAAAGAACTGGCGGAGTTGATCCATCCGCATCCATCCATTATCGAAGGAATTCAGGAGTGTGGGAGAATATTAATGGGTAAGCCACTTTTTAAGCCTCGTGTACTCAGAGGTGCGATTAGATGTCAGGTATGGGATGGTAAGAGCTATAAGGATCTAGTGAGCGGCTAGGGTCTTTTTGGTTATTTCTAAATTCATCATGCCAGCCACCTGGTGGTTAGAATCAATGAAATAGCTCTTTTGTTCTTTTCTCCATCTCATGTGCAATAATGCGAGCATCCTCGTCTTGCTCTTTAAGCTTGTCAATAATGTTATGATAGCTTTGAGCATCCCTGTCTTGACTTAGCTTAAAAACATTATCTATTTCCTGCACATCAATTTCAAATGCCACAATTGCATTCATTACCAATTGCTTAAACTTCTTTGGAAGGTTGTCGAAGATTGTGGTTGAAGCCGTGTTGTTTTTTTCAAAGTGTAGAGAAGTTTTTCGAAGCATATCTTCAAGTGCTGCACCTTCAAGAAATCGAATACTACCTCGTGCATGAACACTCATATAATTCCATGTAGACGCCGTATACGGGTCACTATACCATGTGCCACTTACGTAGGTGTGCTTGCCATTGAAAACAACAAGTACATTGCTATTTTGTAAGAATGCCTTATGATGATCAGTATTTTTCATGATATGACCAGTTAACGTTTTGCGGCCATCTTTTTCTTCCATGAAAATAGGCACCTGTGTTGATATGGGTCTATTTTTACTGTCACAGCCCATCAGAAATGCAAATGGATACTGATTGACAAATTCTTTAATGATTTGTTCGTTCGGTTCTTTATGGTAGGGGAGGTCATACATATGTGCTTTGGGTTTAGTTTGAACAACTAATGGTCAGGGACAAAACTTGGGATGTTTTATTGGAAAAAAGTTATCCTATGGCAACTAATGATTTCTTGCAATTCGTTTGCGAATTCTGCTTAGAGATGTTGGCGTGATCCCTATAAATGAAGCAAGATATTTTTGTGGGATTTTTTTTAAATATTCAGGCTTGTCTAACAAATCCAAATATCGCTTCTCTGCTGAATCTTTTTGAAGTGCAGTGAACCTACTGATGAGGTTGAGGATTACATCTTCCCAAAAGTTCCTCATCATCTCCTGCATTTTAGGTTGTTTTTGGTAAAGTTGGTTGAGTTCTTGTTTCGAAAGGTATAGAACTTCACTGTCCTCGATTGCCTGGAGGGAGTATTCAGATGGACTTTCGTTGATGAAACTGTAGATTTCGATGGCTGAAGATTGTTCAAAAGCAAACCAAACAGATATTTCAACCCCATTTTTTAAATAATAAAGACGAAGACAGCCTTTTTGGACGAGCACAAGGTCTTTACAAATATCACCATGTCTAAATAGATAGCTATTTTTCCCAATTGTTTTGTTCCTAAACTTATTCGAAATATGTTCGAACTCATCATCCGTTAGGTTGACATACTGAGATATGAATTTTTTTAGGTAAGTACTCATAAATGCTTAAGAAAGGATATCCTTTCTTACAGTTCCAAGATTCAAACTAGCAAGTCAATTCAGGGATGTTTTGTACGCATTGGCTGCTTCAGATAAAAGTACTGCACATGATCCGAACACACAATTGGCATAAGTGAACTTAGTCTCATATAATGAAGAGGCAAAAGCTGCAAACTTACTTTAATGTAAGCCGATCAGAAGCAGGAAAAGAGAAGATATCTACCGATGTGAATGTTAGAAGCCGCTATTACCCGAAAGTACTTCATGAAGTGCGGGATAGTATCTTCTAAAATACCACGTTAGTATTTGGCAGCCAAAAACTTATAATCGTCTGATTATTAGCTAAATATGTGTAATAAATATTTGCTTTAGCGAATATGTATAAATGTAGAATATTGGGTCTCTTCGCTTAATTTCACATCAATGAAAATTCTCCTCATCACGCTCAGTATCATTTTTATAATTTCTGTAATGGCGCCTTTGTCCAAAAGGGAGCAGTGGTGGATTCGTGGATTTGATTTTCCATACGTTCAGTTTACTGTACTTGGATTTTTTTGTGTGATTGAGTGGAGCCTGATACACCAACCCTATGGGTGGTTAGAAGTGTTTATTTGTGGAATTACCTTCGTTCTATTTATATACAGATTGTCTGTCATCTATCCATATACCAAACTCAAACGTCCATCAATACCCTGGAGCCAAGATGGAAATGAAAAGATCCGAGTGGTTTCAGCTAATGTATTGATGTCCAAAAACAACTATGAAGGATGTATGGATGTAATTGAAACGCATGACCCGGATATACTTTTTCTCGTTGAAGTAGATGCTAAATGGAAAAATGCACTCAATGAAAAATTAGGCAAAACATTTCCGTTTCAAATTCTAAAACCATTGGACAATACGTATGGTATGATACTATATTCTAAATATAAGCTCACCGATTCTTCCATTCAGTTCTTAGTAGAAAAAGATGTGCCCTCCATTCATACTAAAGTAGAGTTGCCGGATGGAGATGTCATCCAATTTTATGGTTTGCATCCGAAACCACCAGCACCTGGAGAAAACGATGTATCAACTCCAAGGGATGCGGAGCTGGTAACGGTAGGTAAGTTGGCACAAAAATCTAAGCAACCTGTTATAGTTGCCGGTGACATGAATGACGTAGCTTGGTCCCATACCACACGACTGTTCATGCGGGTTAGTGGGTTACTTGACCCTCGAATGGGAAGGGGTTTTTTTAATACTTTTCACGCAGGTCGTCCATTGTTGAGATGGCCGCTGGATCACTTTTTCTTTAGTCATCATTTTAGGATAGCTAGATTGGAAAGACTAAAGAATTTTCACTCAGATCATTATCCTATTTTAGTAGATATTACACTAAATCCTTCTGTTCATGCATTGACTTCAAAGGAACATGCTACCCACGAAGATCTGACTGAAGCAAGAGAAAAATTGGATAAAGTTGATGACTGAAAATTAGATACCATTACGTTAATTCTGTTGTAAATTCTTATGTGTAGAAGTTTAATCTTCTGTCTGAATTTCAGTATTTTAACTTTATATAAACTCACCCACAGCTATGATTTCACTTAATTCCACCAGCTTAAGTGATGCATTTCCGTCCTTATCTACCGCATATTCGGTATTACGACTTGGATTTACATTGCTTTTTCTGACTCTTTTCAATCATTCCACTATGTCTCAGGTTCTTGTCAATGAGGTAATCACTGATCCTCAGATTGATTGGAGTACTAATGGCTTTGACGGAACGGATGGTAGTGCTACAATAGACACAAACGACGATTGGATCGAGTTGTATATCAATACAAATGGTATTGACCTCACAGGGTGGACCATTGAAATGAACGACGGGACCGATGCATCTGGCACAATTGCGGCTGGTGGAGCCTTCGTGACGATGAATTATATATCAGGAACAGGAGGCTTATTTACGGACACAGATGCTGGGGATTACATCGTTTTGGGCCAGCCCAATGGCAGCACGATGGATGAGACTGTAACCATCATTTTAAGAGATGATCTATCCGCAATCGTAGATCAGGTAATTATAGCCGCCGGATCAGGGACCATGTTTACTGGAGCAGCAACTGGCATAACTGACGAGTCTGTTTGTAGAATTCCAAATGGCCAGGACACTGACGTTGAAGCAGATGATTTTGTCCTTACCCAGGCAACTCTTGGTACAGACAATTCTCCAATAGGTACAGTCTTGGTAAATGAGGTAATTACAGACCCACAACAAGATTGGCAAGGAGGCGGATTTAGCACCACACCTGGCGTAATAGGAGGCAATACTCAAGGAACAGACGAATGGATTGAATTATATATTGGCACAACGGGTCTCAACCTAACCAAGTGGATAATTGATGTAAATGATGGAGCTTCATTTTCAGGAGATCTTACAAGTAGAGACGTGACGGGCAATGGAGCTTTTCAAGAAATCACCTATTCTGGTTCTGGATCATTCACAAGCACTGTAGCAGGCGACTACCTGGTGCTAGGAAACCCTCAGGGCAGCGAAGCAATGAATAATGAAGTTACCGTAACCCTTACTGATCCCTATGGAACGACTATCGATGTAATTGAAATTGCCAGCGGCTCGGGAACAGGTTTTGATGGGAACGCAAGCGGCTTGGACGATGAATCTGTCTGCCGGATTCCTAATGGCCAGGATACGGATGTAGAAGCAGATGACTTTGTACAAACACGCGCTACGATCGGAGCCAATAATTCTCCTCAAGGAACTGTGTTGATCAACGAGGTGGTTGCGCAGCCTCAGCAAGACTGGAGTGCAAGTGGATTTACAGATGCAGAGCCCGGGGGAACAGCAGGAACAAATGATGAGTGGATAGAGCTATACATAGGAAGCTCAGGATTAAACCTGATCAAATGGATTATTTCAGTGCAAGATGGTACAGATTTCAGTGGAGATTTGACTACTTCGGGTGCATTCACAGTAGTGAATTATGTAGGTGCTGGCAGCTTTAATAATACAGTTGCCGGAGATTACTTAATTCTTGGAAATCCAACAAGCACGGAATCTATCAATAACAATGTATACATCACATTGACTGATCCATATGGAACATTGGTTGATGATGTTGAAATTGGGGATGATGAAGAAGGAGACGGGAATGGAGATGGTGCTCCGGATGGAGTAGATGACGGTGGGTCTACAGATATTTCAGATGAATCGATTTTCCGTGTTCCGCTTGCGGAAGATACAGATAACGACATTGCAGATTTCAGAAAGGGGCTTGCCTCTTTAGGAACGGAAAATGGAATCATATATGTTGACGCTTCTGCACCGGATGATACGGGCTTTGGTCGGTCTGGAGATCCGAAACAACTCATTCAATCTGGAATAAACATTGTGGTTGAAGATGGACGTGTGATTGTAGCCTCTGGAACTTATAGCGAAAATTTAACCATCTCTAATCCACTATCGCTTGAAGGTGCAAATGTAGGCTTAGATGGCAATGATCCAACGCGTGGACCCGAATCCATTATCGAGCCTTCTTCTCAATCCAATGTCCTGGAGATTGATGCTGACAGTGTGACGATCGATGGTTTTCAAATAGGTACAAATAATGCTGATGCAGCTATTTATGCCGATGGCAATTCGTATCTGAATATTCAATTCAATGTGATAAATGCAGATTCTGTAGGTATTGGAGTAGCTACTTCAACAGCAGGATACTTGAACATCACAAGTAATCTTATAACAGCAGCCGATTTCACAACCGGATCTGCGAATCTAACCTCATCACTTACCCTGACCGGACTTACTGGTGATGTGGATGTGAACCTCAGTGATAATGAGCATAGTGGAAGTGCACTAGGCATCTTTATTTTTAATTGCCTGAGCACAAATGTGCTCAGCATCGCTAATGATACCACTACAAGTTCCATTCGTGGAATTTCAGTTTTTAGCTATGATGGAGCCTCTACACGCGCTTCCAGCTCGATTACGGTTGATGGCTTTTCAGTATCCAGTTTTTCAGAACCGGGTGGAGGCATTACTAATTTCCCTGAAACTGGTATCTATTTCTATTCAGATGGATCGAGCGACAATACACACTTGATTACTGCAACAATAAATAACTCCAGCTTTTCTGACGTTGAAAATACCACTTCAGATTATGCGGGAATCATATGTGGTGATTTTTCAAGCACAGACTATACTGAGTATCTGCAAGATATCACCATCACCGAGTGCACGTTTGATAGTAATGAAAATAGAGGTGTATTCGTCAGAGGTCAGAATGCAAGAGCCAACATTGCAAGATCTACTTTCACAAATAATGGACATGATCCCACTGGAACTGGTGGAAATTATGGATGGAATCTGGCTGTACGGAATGATGCAGAAGTTACGGTAACCAATACTTTTTTTACCAGCCCATCTACTCAGACCACTTCAGGAACAGCATTTGAGTTCAGAGGGATGCATTTGCAGACGGGTGGTTCATTGAGTATCACAGATTCAAATTTTGATAATAACAGCAACCCTAGAGGATTATTTGCAACGACTTCCGGTATTGATCTTTCGGGAAATTACTTTGGTACGACAGTCGCTGCAGACATTGACACCTTGGTACAGTCCAACGACTTCACGCCCTATCTGGAAAGTGGCACAGACACTAATCTGGGATTAGCTGGATTTCAGGGTGATTTTGATGCATTGACAGTAGTTTCGGATGAAATTGGAGCGAATCAGACATCCGGAGCTCGATTACAAGAAGGGCATGACTTATTGAATACAGGAGGAACACTAACTATTCTGCAAGATGATTATATCGAAACGCTAACTGTCTCGAAAAACCTGTTCGTAGATCCTGAAGCTTCCACCACCATCGATGATGTCACGCTTAATGGAGGAAATTTAGGCGTACTGGCTGACCTGGAGATCAACAACGTGCTAACGCTTACCAGTGGAAGATTGGATATTGACCTGGACGATGGAGACAAATCTGATGACCCTACTTTGACACTCAATAGTGCCGTGGCGGGTTCATTTGGAAGTAACACACATATTGAAGGAAAAACAGAAACGGCAATAGGAGCTGCTGGTACATATGTATTTCCAACAGGTGATGCTGGTGCCTACAGACCCACAACGCTGACGCCTACCAACGCAACTACTTTTTCTGTAGCGCACATTGCTGAAACAGCCCCAGTGGGAGGAGGGACATTTGGCGATATGGTAGACTTGCATGGAGAAGTAAGCGCTGAGTTAGGTGGCTCTATTGAAAGTACGCTTACCACTAGGTATTGGGAGATTGATGTGGTCACCGGAACACCAGGAAATACCGATGTGACACTCCAAATAAATAGTGGTGATGAAGCCTCTGATGCTTCCACATTAGGTATGCTACGATTTGATGGAACAGATTGGCTAGAAATGACCTATATCAGTTCTGCAGGTACAGATCCTTATACGATAACAGGCAGGACCAATACATTCAGTGAATTTTCCATTTATTCCACAGACGCTGCTGCAAATCCCTTACCTGTAGAGCTGGTTGAGTTTTTGGCCACTCTGGAAGATAGAGACATCAAGTTGTCATGGACTACTTTGTCTGAAGTGAATTCTGACTATTTTCAAATTGAGCATAGTATTGATGGAGTTCTGTTTGAAGCCATTGGAAGTGTGGATTCGCACGGCAATAGTAATGCAAGACACGATTATCAGTTCTTAGATATGAATGTGATTTCGGGCATTCATTATTACAGGCTTAAGATGGTAGATTTTGATGAAGCCTTTGAATATTCTCCAATTGTGCAGGTTGTGCCAGATTTTTCCAACTTCAATGTGATGATTTTCCCCAATCCTGCCAGCGATTTCATTCAAATAGAAGGAATAGAAGTCAGCTACTTAAAGCAGCTGACTTTCTATGATTTGAACGGAAAACTTCATCAAACTTTCATTTCTCCAGACACCTCTCAAATCCATATTTCAGACCTGCCGCATGGCCATTATCTCATGAGGTTAGAAATGATAGACGGAAGTTTTTTTGAGGGAAAAATCGTTAAAAAATAATCCATATGTCATCCCGTGATTTCTGGATAGTAACCTTCATTGATAGCACCAACAGCTAGGTTCACCCATATTATTAGCAATGCTAATATTATGCGAAGCATATAGTGAGGAGAGAGACCCGATAGCTTTTTGAGTAAATTGTATGTAGGAGGAAAGTAGACTGAAGATGCCAGGAGTAGTGCTACGCCAAAAAATGGATCATTTCCCCTTAAGATATTCATAATGCCTAAAGAAAGCACCAGAACGCCAAAGAGCCAGCTGATGATGGTTGCCAATTGATTTTGATTCATGATGATTGAGTTTTAATGTTAAAGTCGTAGTTGTTTATTCTGTTTCAATATTGAGTTTATACCAGTTTATGTTTCGTGTGAAATACATCGTCAACCCAAGTATGAACGTAAGTCCAACACTCCCCATTAAAAGTGCATAATCTGCTAACTGAAGAGTGACAAATAGAAATCCGTAAATCGCTGATATAGTTGTAATTAATAATAATGAAAGCTTGAGTTTTTTGAAAACGCTTAATGAATAGAGAGAAATCATCGCAACTATTGCAATGGTTGATATTCCGTACGCAAGGTTAAAATTTGAATGCTCAGATATAGCCACCAGAAGTACGTAAAAGAGGCAAAGCGCCAAACCCACTAATGCATATTGGAAGGGATGAATTTTACGCTTATTGAGTATCTCCACTAAGAAGAAAATCAAAAAGGTCAATGCGATAGTCATTGCAGCGTACTTCGCTGAACGATAAGATTTTTGATAATCGTCCAATGGCAAAATCAGATTGACTCCAAATGAAGCATCCTGCATTTTTTGCGCATGGCTATTGCCTATCCAGGCTTGTGGAAAATTCCTATTCAGCTGCAATACAGACCAGGAAGCTGTAAATCCATTTTCACTCAATTCACGGTTGTCTGGTAAAAAATTCCCATCGAAAGATGGAGACGGCCACGATGATTCCAGTGAGACACTTGTATTATTCCCCGTTGGGATAAACGACAAATTTTTACTTCCTTGAAGGTCCATGGAAAAATTAAAAGGTGTTTTCTTGTTGAGTTGCTCGCGGACATTAGGAAGCTCGATTGTGATGCCAGCATAAATGAGATCCGGTAGTTTAGAACCAGGTTTGACCTCTAATTCTTTTCCGCCCCAGTTAACGCTGATTTGATTTTTAATTCCTCTAAGATCACTGACACCTATCGTTAGAAATGCCTGATCATACCGTATCTCCTTCAAGTTTTGAGGATCGGGAGCAAGGGATATATTAAAGTCGCCTGAAATATCCAAAATTGATTTGTAAACCACCACTTCATAAATACCTCTTTTTAGTTTTTCCGGAGAGATTACTCCGTCTATGGTCAAGTTATCAGGAAGTACGTGTAGGTATTTAGTGGTTAAGAATTTCTTTTCCTCTGTTTCATATTCATAGATCAATGGAATGGTAAGTATTGGGCCGTTTACTTGCTGCCTATCGGCCCATTTCGAACTCACTTCATTGGCAGTTTGATTGTTGAGTTGTTCTCTCTCTTGTATAATCGATTGGATCATAGAAGCGGGAATAAGTAATAGTAACATCAGAATTGTAACGGTCACCAGTTTTAGGGTGACGGAATTTTTAATGAGATTATTCACTTTTTCTATTGGCGTGTTTTCAGTATTCATATTAATTATTTAAAAGTACTTTGAATTTCAAAGTACGAAGACAAAAAAATTAGTTTAATAGTTGTTCAATGGCTTGAATGTGTTTTTTAAAAGCTTCTTTTCCTTTAGGTGTTGCATGATATTTTGTATTGGGTTTACGATCTAAAAACTCCTTTTTGAAAGTCACATACTCCTTTTTTTCCAGTGACTTTAAATGACTGGCTAAATTCCCATCTGTTACATCCAGCAAATTCTTAAGCGTACTAAAATCCAGAAATTCATTTACCACCAAGGCTGACATGATGCCCAGGCGGATTTTATTTTCAAAGGCCTTATCTAAATCTTTGAGCAGTTCTTTCACGACTTATATTTCAATTGCATGATGATGCCGTAGATGATATGAAGGACACCAAATCCCAGCGACCAAAATAGCAGGCCGTAACCAATGAATTGAATGGCGATCAATCCTAAAATCACCTCTAGTATACCCAGACTTCTGATTTCGTTGAGCGTGTACTTGCTCGCATTGATCAATGCCAGTCCATAGAATACCAGTGTAAGAGGTGCGACGATACCAATGTATCCTTTGGCGAGTAGCATCAGGCAAAGGATGCCTCCGGTAGCTAGAGGAATGAGCAGGTTTATCAGCAATCGCTTGGTCTGTACATCCCAGATTTGCTGTTTCTGTTTCCGAGTCTGTCGGGTTGTAAAATAGACTCCCGTCCCGATTGCCAAAATCAACGTACCAATGGCAATCAGGAGTAGTTGCGTTAAGCTTTCCGTGGTAAGGAAAGCTCTGCGATAGCCTAAATAATTTTGCTCAAAGTAAACCGTTTGATAGGCAAAATAAGCACCAATGAGTGCGGAGACACCAGCTGCAATGCCGGAAAGACCACTTAGCGAGATGAACCGTGAGGATCGATTCATGATGTCTTTGATCTCCTTTAAATCCTCAATGTATTTTTCTTTCATTTAAAAGTACTTTGAAATACAAAGTAAATATACGAAAGATTTTTTTAAAGGTTCAAGTAATCAAAAGCACAATACGGTGTGGAAGTGTTCGTACAACGATATGCGTCTTATCCTATGTTGTTTTTAGTTCTACCTAAAGGTTTTAATTATTTGAGCATCAACCCAATAAACATCATCGTTTTTTATAAAAAACAAGTACTTCCGATCATGAGATAGTGATGGTAATGTTCCTTTGAGTCCCATGTTAACTGGTGTAGACCAGCTACCTTTATTGTCGCGGAAGCTTATATGCATTGGGCCAAAGAGATCGGGCCCGCCAGGGCTGAAAATCACATAACTTTCGTCAGGGGCTACAAACGGATCTTCTATTGAATATTTACTATTGAAAGATGCTTCGAAAAGCTTAGGTTTTTGGAATGCCCCATTCTTGTTTTCCGTGTAATAAATATTTTCTGGGCCTTCTAGGAAATTGCCTCCTTTAAAATATAGTGTTCCGTTGTCAGCAATACTTGGAAACCATTCTCCATCATCAGGAGTATTCACTTCGATGCCTAAAGGTTTTGGATCACCCCATGAATCTCCAGCTCTCTCCATCATCCATAAATTGGGTTCTCTTTTGATGTCATTTTCGTTTGTTGGTTCGATGGAACCATAATATAGCTTCTGACCATCTCTTGTGATAATTGGCACCATCCCGTCTCCGTCTAGCAGAGGCTGTGGTTTTGACCAAATTTCACCCTCCATCTTTGTGACCATTATGGTAAAAGCCTCAAATCTTCCCCCCAATATTGTGAAGTAAAATTCTTTTCCTCCCGGATGAAAAAAGGCCGAAACTTCCGAATACTCATTTGTTGAAATAAAACCTGGAGCAAATACCTTAGGTGTAAGGCCAGGTGCTTCCTGGCCCATATATTCACCTTTCAAGACGATAATTTGATCTTGAGCCTTTGTGTGTAATGTAATTGCAAAAAGAATTAAGGCAACAAAATGTTTTTTATTCATAATTGTAGGAGAAGATAACGATAAGTCAGCATTGGCTGCTCAATTCTTATCGTCTTTGAATCCGTTGTACCAGTGGCTGCCATCGCAAAATGGCTTGTTTTTAGAACCGCCGCATCTACACATGGTGAAATGTTCCTCCGACGCACCTTCGCCTTGTTTTGTGTTCATTAGCTCAGGGCCGCCTGAAACCACATAAGGACCATTCGGAGCAATGAAAATGGAAGGTGACCCATCACCGCTATGACCTTTGGTGTTCTCAATCGTATAGCTCAGTGCTCCAGATGGGCATTTTTTTATGGTGGAGATGATCTCCTCAGTTGTAGCTGAATCCGGGTGAATCCAGGGCTCTTCTTTTAGATGAAAAACTGAAGCCAACCCATCGGTACATCGACCGGCATGAGCGCAGATGCCTCGGTTGTCATGAATGGTGATCTTTTTGCCTCCGTAGTGATCCAGCTGATCTTCTACTCTTCCTTCCAATTTAGCCGAAGAAAATCCATTGGTTTTATGAGTTCCATCACAAAAAGGTTTGTTATTAGATCCACCACAGCGACAAAGAGCCATGCTTTCCTTGGGAGCTATGGGTCCGTTCTGGTTAGCGAAATTTATGAGGCCTTTGACAAGATATGGCCCATTTTCCGTGGGTGTTATTTCCGGTTTGTTTGGTGAACTCATAGAGATTGTCTTTTTCTAAAGATAGCTCGTTAAAATGGAGAATACACGGAAAGAGCTGAGTAATGGATCGATCAAATACGTACATAAAGTCAAAATAACGGTAAAGACTGATTCCAAACTGCTATTATTTGTAGTTGTAAGAAAGGCTTATTTAATCTATGTGAGTGAAGACTTGAGTGTGCACCTCTAACCGTAGAAAGAGTACGTTCTCCATTCATATAATTGGTAAATACCCAAGCTGTTTTTTTAATGATGTCTAGTTTATTCCATCCGCAAGGCTTCGGATGGATTGATATTCGAGATTTTCAGTGATTGAATACTTATCGATACGAATGTGACCACTATTACGGCAAATCCAGAAAGGATAAAAACAACAGGGCTCAAATCAACTTTGTAAGCAAAACTTTCTAGCCAATCCTGGAGAAGCCACCAGGCAATAGGAGAGGCAAGGAGCGTTGCCACACCGATCAATAGAATGAATTTCCTGGCTACTAATAAAATGATGTTCAACGAGGATGAGCCAAGTACTTTTCGGATGCCCATTTCCTTAAAACGCTTCTGAATTACCAACCGAGTCAATGCCAGCAATCCCAGCCATGCGATGAATAAGGAGAAGCCTGCCGCGTAGTTGATAATAGCGCTATATCTCTTTTCTTCTTTATATTTTTCATTCAAAATGTCATCGACATACTTCATCTCAAATGGCAAAGCACCCATTGTCTCTTTCCAGGTAGTTTCTATAAAGTCTGCGGTTTCAGCAGCGTTTCCAGGTGCTACTTTTATCATGACTGTAAAGTACTGAGGTGGCCATACATACGATGATATGCCTGTCAACCCTTCGCGCATGTAATCAACTTCGGTTGCCATTATCAATGGTGACACTTCATTGTGGAGGGAATTGAAGTTGAAGTCTTTTACTACGCCAATGATTTCATGACTCCTCTCGAAATTTTTCCCTGGGATTTGCTGTCCCAGCGGATTTTCCCACCCCATTTCTTTTACCATTGACTCATTTATAATTATCGCTTTTCCAGTGTCGTCTTCTCTAAAATCTCTTCCAGCGATGAGCTCAATACCCATCGTATTTACGTAATCAGGAGATACTAAATTGAAGTTGGCACTAAACTTAGAATCATCTTCCTGATCAAACCTGAAAATGGTCCATTGCACAGACATGGTGGTCATGGTAGCCGCAGTATTCAGGATGTCCGGATGATTTCTGAGTTTGGTTTTGAATAACTCATAAGCTTTTTTAGCACCAGTCTCATCCAAATTACCCGGAAGTTCCACTTCCACTAGCTGATCTTTTTCAAATCCCAGTGACTTATTACTCACATAATTCATTTGATTTTTAAAGGCAATGGTGCCGATAATCAGCCCTACACAAAAGGTAAATTGAACGACCACCATGAGGTTTTTTGTGAAGCTACTGCCCCCAAGAGATAGTGTGCCTTTGAGCGCGCTTGTTGTTTTTAAACGTAAAATTACACTTGAGGAAATCGCACTTGATATAACTGAAATAATCCCAATAAGAAGAAAAATGAAACCAACAAGTTCTGAGCTCAATTGAAACTTAAGTGTAGCATTTGCCAGATTGTTAAATACAGGAATAAACTGATGTGTTGAAATAAGTGCCAAAAGACCAGCCATCATTGCTAAAATGAAAACCTCTAAAAGGAGCTGAGCAGATAATTGCCGTTTAAAAGCACCCATGGTTTTTCTAATTCCAAACTCTTTAATTCTATTCAAAGACTGGCTACTGGTAAGCATGATGAAGTTGAGCACTGCGATGACTAATACCAGCAAGCAAAGACCTATGAGTATGTAAACATAGTCTGGGTTGTAGGTTTTGGCTTCGCCTTCTTGGGGAAACCTATTGCTCCACCAGTAAAGCGTACTTATTGGCTGAAGTCTTACAAATGTCTTTTCGGGCTCATCTTCAGTTTGAGCAAACCGCTCATACGATTCTGTAAGAAGCTCCTCCATAGCTTTCACGTTTTCACTTGGGTCAAGTTTGATATACGTTTCCATAAAGGAGACTTCATATCCGGTGAGAAATGAAGGACTCGGTACCAGATTTTTCAGGTGATCAATATGGACGACCATATCAAACGGAATACTATTGAGTTCTTCAATGGGATCAGCCACAGCGGATACGATGAAAGTAAATGGGTCATTTCCCACCACAAGTTCCAATTCCTTCCCAACCGGATCAGCCAGTCCGAAGTACTTCTCTACCATCGCTGGACTGATGACTACTTGCGAAATGTTCTCAAGTGGCTGAGTGAAATTTCCTTCAAGGACAGGGAAAGAAAACATTCGAAAGAAGTCTGGATCTACCAGCATGATTTTTTCTGAAAATGTCTCACTTCCTTTTTTTACATAACCAGATCCAGAGATAAGCCGCGAAATGTATTGAATAGACGGGATCTCGTTACGTAGATCAGAAGCCAGCTGATTTCCTTCGGTGTTGTTGCGGCTAATCAATTCATTGGTTTCTCGATTTCTATTCTCTTTCGTAAATCGAAAAATAGATTGGTGTTCAGCGTGAAATGAGTCATGCTGGATGGCGTTTTGTACATAGAAGAAAACAAGCAAACCGAACATGATGCTCAATGCCAGTCCCAAGACATTGATCAATGAGTAAAACTTGTATTTGCGCATGTTGCGCAGTGCTAATAGTAAATTGATTCGTAACATAGCCCTGTTAATTAGTTGTGTTTTTGAGTTTCGTAGGAGTATCCCTGGTCGGAAGAATCTAAGCGCATTCCATAGCAATCGTCTTCCTGCCCTACTTTTTGAAAGACGTTCCTTATCATTCAGGTACTGCTCCCATACATCCCCGATCACACTTTCGGCAAGTTGTGGCGGGCAGTAAAGGTTAATAAGTTTGATGATCCATTTTGGAGGTTCCATTTAGATAGTAGAGAATTTCAGATCAGGAATGAATGACCATAATTGCTGCCGTTGCTCTTTTAGCGATTGCAGCATTTGCATACCAACATTAGTTACAGTAAAAATTCGTTTTCTCCGCCCGCCTCGCATATTGGAAGCTCCACCCATTTCAGAGGTTACAAAGCCCTTATCTTCCATGCGATAGAGTGTAACGTGCACCGCACTAAGGTTTACCTCTCTTCCAATCTTTTCACTGATCTCGTCAACAATGGCATTACCATAGGCATTTTCCGCAAGCATGGCCACCATGGTGAGTACCAGTTCTTCAAATTCTCCCAGATATTCTTTCTTCATTTCTATACATTTTGTCAAAGTTATACGCATTTGTATATACTTTGTTATAGTAATAAAATAATTATTGATGATTAGTCATTGGATGTACCCATTAAAATCCTTAATTCAATCGTTACAAACGTCCATTTCTCCCATCAAATCACTACTTTTGCGCTTGAAAATTTTAATCGCAATTCATAAATAAAATAGATCATGAAAGTAACCGTAGTGGGCGCAGGAGCCGTAGGTGCTAGTTGTGCCGAATACATCGCAATCAAAGATTTTGCAGCTGAAGTTGTACTCATAGATATCAAAGAAGGTTTTGCTGAAGGTAAAGCCATGGATTTGATGCAAACAGCATCATTGAACGGATTTGATACCAAAATCACTGGTACCACGAATGATTACTCAAAGACAGCCAATAGTGATGTTGCGGTTATTACTTCAGGTATTCCTCGTAAGCCAGGAATGACTCGCGAAGAGTTGATTTCAACAAACGCTGGAATCGTTAAGTCTGTGGCTGAGAACTTAATCAAGCATTCTCCTAATGTGATCATCATTGTGGTATCAAACCCAATGGATACCATGACTTATTTGGCACACAAAGCTCTTGGACTCCCTAAGCACCGAATCATCGGTATGGGCGGAGCGTTGGATTCTGCACGATTCAAGTACAGACTTTCTGAAGCACTCGATTGCCCGGCATCTGATGTAGACGGAATGGTCATTGGAGGTCACAGCGATACCGGCATGATTCCATTGACTCGACTAGCTACTAGAAACAGTGTGCCGGTCTCTAAATTCTTGAGTGAAGACAAGCTTAACTACGTATTGGAAGAAACGAAGGTGGGAGGAGCCACTCTTACCAAATTACTAGGAACATCTGCGTGGTATGCACCAGGCGCCGCAGTTTCGGCTATGGTTCAGGCGATTGCTTGTGATACGAAGAAAATGTTTCCGTGCTCATGTATGCTTGAAGGTGAATACGGGTTGAACGACCTAGCTATTGGAGTACCAGCGATCATTGGCAAAAATGGAGTGGAGCAGATCGTTGAGATCGAACTAGATGGTGCAGAGAAAGCTAAATTAGAGGAAAGTGCAGCTGCTGTTAGCAAAACCAATGGTGTGCTTTCTGAGATGAACATTATTTAAATTCCATATTTAAATGTGGTAACGAAAAGAAAAACGTTACGTCATATTCGTGCTTCTCACGCAGAAATGACGCTATACCGTTTTTCTTTTCAGTTTTAGGACAAAATTCAAATGCAACACTTACAAGAACATATCAGTAAAAGCGACCTGATTAGTCGGGATTTGAGCTGGCTGCAGTTCAACAAACGTGTGCTTGATCAGGCCAGGAAGGAAAAGCGAAACTTGTTCGAGAAGCTCAAGTTTTTGGCCATCACTTCGAGCAATGCAGATGAGTTTAACATGATTCGTGTCGGCAGTTTGTACAACTACCTGGACTATGGAAATGATCGGATAGATTATTCCGGCCTTCAAGTCATTCCTTTTAAAAATGAGCTGCTTTCTGGACTAAAGGAATTTGGGAAACAGCAAAATCAACTTTTTTTAGATCTGAAACCTGCCTTTAAAGAGCATCACTTCGAGATCAAAGGATATGACGAGCTAGACGAAAAACAGCAAAAGTCAGCAAGTAAGCATTTTGAGAAGACGGTTTTTCCGATGCTCACACCTATGGTTTTTGATCCTTACCATTCGTTTCCTATTCTGATGAACAACATCCTGATCTTCGGTGTGGTTACCAAAACTGCAAAATCGAAGGAAAAGAAGAAGATGTCCTTCATTCAGCTACCACAGAACCTTCCTCGATTCTATGAAATCATTGAAAAAGAGAAGGTCATCTTTGTGCCAATAGAAAAGATCGTTCAGCAGCACTTTGATCGGGTCTTTAAGAATGTGGATATCATCTCAAGTTCACTTTTCAGAGTGACTCGAAATGGAGATTTTACTTTGGAAGAATCTGAAGATATAGAAGCTAACTTCCTGGAGGAGATGAAGAAAAAACTCAAAACCCGTAAGACTGGAAGGGTAGTGAGAATGGAAGTTGCAGAAGGTTCCGATCCTTGGCTGATCAAGCATTTAAAGAAGAGGTATGAGATCGGAAATGAAAATGTAATCATTTCACCAGAAGGTTCATTGGTTGATTATACCTGCTTGTGGCAGATTGTGAATCACGAAGAATTCAACTCCTTTAAGCCAACCAGACCCAAGCCTGTGCCACCGGTAAGTATGTCTGACGTTGAGCATCAGGATATGTTTAAGATTCTTAAGGATAGAGATATTCTTTTGCATCATCCTTACAATACTATTGAGCCTCTTTTGGATCTGCTGGAACAAGCGGCAGATGATCCACACGTCCTATCAATTAAGCTTACCATTTACAGGTTGGCCAAAGACAGTAGGGTCGTAGAGGCCTTACTTAAGGCGGCTGAGAATGGAAAACACGTTTCTGTATTGTTTGAGGTAAAAGCGCGCTTCGATGAGGAAAACAATATGAAGCAAGCGCAAAAGCTTCAAAAAGCTGGCTGCTTTGTGATCTATGGTGTTGGTTCTTTAAAAACACATACCAAACTTTTACTTATCGTTCGCAAGGAAAAAGAAAAGGTAACACGATTTGTACACATGAGTAGCGGAAACTACAATGAGGCTACATCTAAGTTGTACACGGACATGAGTTTACTCACATCAGATGAGTCATATGCAAATGACGTTCAGGAATTCTTCAATGTAATCACCGGTCATTCCATGCCGGAAGATTACGATAACCTGATCACAGCACCAACACGTATGCGACGTGATCTCATTGCTTTAATTAATAACGAGCGTGAAAATGCAGTTGCAGGAAAATCAAGCGGAATATTAATCAAGCTCAATTCACTCCAGGATAAGGACGCCATTTATGCCTTGTATGAAGCATCTAAGGCTGGTGTACCCATCAAACTCATCGTGCGAGGCATATGCAGTCTACGCCCTGGAAGAGAAGGGTTAAGTGAAAACATTACGGTACGTTCAATTGTAGGAGAGTACCTGGAGCACTCACGAATATTCTATTTCCATAACGCAGGAGAACCTAAAGTTTATTGTGGAAGTGCAGATATGATGGTTCGCTCGTTTGATAGGAGATTGGAATCTCTTTTCATCATCAGCGATCCGTTATTGAAACAACAGGCAATTAACATTTTAGTGTATAATCTCAAGGATAATGTGAATACTTATGAGATGAAAGAGGATGGATCGTATGTTCATCTGGAGCCAAATGGTCACTCAACTTTCGACATCCATCAGGAATTTTATAAAGTGAAGCGAGAGATAATCATGAAAGCTAAATTGTTCGAATAAAAAAGACCCACCTTTCGGCGGGCCTACTTCACTAACCAACACTACTATTTTCTAACTTTGGATAATCTGTGTACCCTTTTTCCCCTGGTGTATAAAACGTGTCAAAATCAGGATCACTCAAATCTGTCCCTTCCTTCATTCGCTCAACTAAATCGGGATTTGAAATAAATGGCCGACCAAATGCCACTAGGTGACCTAAACGTTCATTTAAGTCAGCTTCTGCTTTAGTACGATCATAACCACCCGAGATGATAATTGTTTGGCCAAATGCATCCCTTATTCCTTCTTTCAAGGCACGTGGTACTTCGGGTGTTCCCATGGCCGAGTGATCCACAAGGTGGACATAAGCCAAGTCAAGTTGTCCTAATTTTTCAGCCAGGAATAGAAAGGTTTCATCTTGCCCATCAAATGGATTGATATCATTGAATGCCCCTCCGGGAGAAAGCCTTATACCTACCCGATCAGGGCCGATGGCATTTGCAGTTTGAGATGCGACATCAAGCGCAAACTTTACTCGTCCTTCAATAGTAGCACCATATTCATCCGTCCGTCTGTTACTATCTGGATTAATAAACTGCTCGATAAGGTAGCCATTAGCACCGTGAATCTCCACTCCGTCAAATCCTGCTTCAACCGCATTCTTTGCGGCCTGAACAAACTCTTCGATGGCTTGCTCTATGTCGGTTTTGGTCATCTCTTTTGGTGTAGGAAGATCTTTCGGTCCCTCCTGATCAGTGTACATCTTTGTTGTAGCTGCCGCAATAGCTGAGGGAGCCAATACATCAGTTCCCTCAGGCATATTCAAGGGGTGAGATACCCGTCCGGTGTGCATCAATTGCATGAAGATTCTTCCATTTTCATCGTGTACGGCTTTTGCAACTGGCTTCCAGGCATCTACTTGCTCTTTGTTGTAGATGCCTGGGATTCGTGGGTATCCTGCTCCATTTGGAGAAGGAGCGGTTCCTTCGGTTATAATCAATCCAGCGCCGGCTCTTTGCCTATAATATTCTACCATGATTGGTGTTGGGACATGCTGAGCATCTGCTCTGCTTCTGGTCATAGGAGCCATCACTGCCTTGTTGGCAAGTGTTACTGATCCTAATTTGTATGCTTCGAATAAGGTTGAACTCATTTGGTTTAATTTTAAAGTATTTACATTAAATGTATATACATACATATAATGAACTTGGTTCCCATTGTTTGAGTAAAACTTAAAATTATTTTGAACGCGCGATCATCCGCTCAATGAAGCGCTGATTGCCAGGATCATTAAAGGTGATGAATCTGTCTCGTGATCGAAGTGTTAAAATCCTATCAAACTCAATCGATAGACTGTTATAAGGCATAATCCATGAGTAGGCTTGCAGTTTATGCCGGAAGTGTAAAATGATGCCTTTTGGGCGCAACTCTATGTTTGCTGAGGAGATGTAGTGATCAGCATTCATGTACTCTTTGTACTCTTCGCTGATTCCATGAATGGTCATGCGTTTAGAACCAATACCGCCCATTTTCCATCGCTCTTTCCATGAATAAGGCAGGCCTAAGGCATTATCAATTTTTCGAGTTGTTTCTCTATCTGAATAAGAAGTGTCGAATATCATCTATTTGTTAAATGCCACCTCTGGTATTTCATTCCAGATGGCATTGCGTTGTTCTTTCACTTGCTCCAACACTTTTTGTCCTGACTTTGTTACCCGAAAGAGATGCTTTCTCCTTCCCCCACGCTCGGAAGTAGCTCCATCGTAGCGAGAATCAACATATCCTTTGGATTGCAGACGGGCAAGCGCAGCATGAACAGTGCTTATAGTAATGGATCGATTACACCTTCCTTTGATTTCTTTCATGACCGCTACACCATAAGCTTCATCATAAAGTACAGCTACAGTAAGCATTATTAATTCTTCGAGTTCGCCAAGGTTAGTTCCCTTCATTTTATTCGTTACTTAGTGTTTTAGATGGATTAGTATTAGCGGTTCGTATGGAAAGCCCACTTATGATACTCACACTTATTAGAAGCGTAATTACTCCTGCTATGATAAATGCGAACAAATCCATTGAAATCTTATAAACAAAAGCATCTAACCATTGAGTGATGAGATAGTACGCCAGGGGAGCTGCGATGACAAAACTTATCAAAATGATCAATACAAACTGACGATTTATTAAAGACACTATGGACGATACCGAAGCACCAAGAACTTTTCGGATGCTTATTTCTTTTTGTTTTTGCTGTAAGAGGAGAGCTGTCAATCCATACAGGCCTAAAGCACACAGCAATATGCTAATGATCGAATAGATAGTCGACATGCCTAACAACTGTGTCTCTTTTTGATATTGCCTGTCAAACCACTCATCGACAAAGTAAAAATCAATTGGTGTTCGACTGGCAAGATTGTCCCATACATCTAAAATATAGGCAATCGTTTCTCGCTGATTGGTACCAGATATCTTAACCGATGAATTCCATATTGAGGTAGTATTCAAATACAAAATGGTGGGTTCGATTGTAGCGGTTGCCAATGAACCATAGTGAAAATCATCAACCACACCTATGATGATTGCTGGTTCACCATCTTCACTGAATCGAATGTGTTTACCAATTGGATCTTCCCAGCCGAGGTAATCTACCATAGCCTGATTGATCACCAGGTTATTAGAATCAGCTAATGACTTTTTGAAAAACGTACGACCGTAATTAAGTTCCATTCCATAGGTGTCAAAGAAGTCCTGATCTACTCCAAAAATTCGTGTGGTTACCTCATCTGCATATCCTTCCGGAATGACAGTTGTAGAGAAGATGCCGGAGCCAACAGCTGATCGCGATGTAGAAATCATTTGAATGTTGGGATTCTTCAATAATTCTGTTTCAAACACATCAATTTTTTGATCTACCTCATTGTTCACATCGATCACCATCACCTGTTCTTTATCGAAGCCCAAAGGTTTGTTTTTTAAGTAGTCCGTTTGCCTGATAACAACAATGGTGCAGACAATGAGGAAAATTGAAATGGCGTATTGCAAAGTCAGCAAAACCTTTCTAAACCAGCCGGTAGAACCAACCGGGGATGAGCCTTGCAAAATGGAAGAAATAGGAGGTGAGGAAAGGACGATTGCAGGATACAACCCAACAAAAAAGCTGATAGTCAGGATAAAAGAGACGGCTGTACCAATCACTATCGGTTGGAATAAAGCAGAGATAGCCAGCTCTTTGCCAAGCAATGGATTGGTTTGCGGAATGATGAAGACCAAAAGCATAAAACTCGCAACGGTTGCGATTAATGTGCTAATAAACGTCTCCGCAACAAATCGACCCATTAGCTGACTTCTTGTAGATCCCATGACCTTTCGGACACCCACTTCCGTATGCGTTTCAGTAGCTCTGGACAGCATGATGTTGACATAATTGACACTGGCAATAAGAAAGACGAGTAATGCAGAAAAGCTAAGTGTGTAAACGAAAGTGATACTGCCAGCTTTCATTCGACGACCGTCTCGAATATTGTCACCGTACAGGTACATTTTTTTTAATGGCATCAGTTGGAGGAAGTATTTGTCTGCTCGTTCTTCAAAATGCCTGTTCATCATATCAGGCAGTTTTTCCACGACACTTTCCGGACGGGTTCCTTCTGATAATTTCACAAAGGTGAAGATCCCTTGAGCCAGCCAATTGTTCATCCAGGTATAGGCAAGAGGGCCCACATTTGGAACGGTGGTGCTCCAGGAAACCAGCGCGTCAAATTGTAGCGAAGATCTTCTGTCCACATCGGCAAAAACACCGGTAACCGTGTAGTTCAGGTCATGAAGACCAACAACTACTTGCCCAATAGGATTTTGATCTTCGAAAATTGCTTTGGCTAGTGATTCACTAATTACAATAGAAGAAGGAGCGGTCAGTACTGTGGCTGGATCGCCTTTAAGAAGCGAAAAGTCAAAAAATTGAAAAAAAGTTGAATCTGCAAAATATAGGTTCTCGGTCCCGAAATTATGCTGATCGAATGAAATGATGGCCTTAGAAAACCATGGACACACTCTTACATATTCTTGCACTTCGGCATATTCGTCCGTCATGGTTGGCCCCATCATACCGGACGTTTCGTATGTGAGGTGATCAATGTTCTCCGCTGGGTTTATGTAATGCTTGTAAAGTCGATAGGTTTTATCTATTTCGCTGTGCTGCTTATCAAATTGCAATTCATCAAGCACATAAATCAATGCAAATAATGCGCATGTAATGGCCGTAATCAAACCGACAAGATTGATGGCGAAGAAGGATTTATGCCTTTTCAATGAACGAAAAGAAGTGAGGAGGTAGTTGTGCCAGATCGCTTTCATATTTGAAACTCTTTTAGATTGTTTTTTGAATCGCATCCTAAAAAAGCCAATCGCTTGAAACAAGTAAATAACTTTGGCTTTTCTTGGACCTTTCAATTCTACATTTTCAAAGAATAACTCTTCCAGATCACCGGAAATACCTTCAAATAGAAAAGGCTCGCAGTATCGACTTACTAGTTTCTGAATCCAACCAGGTGGTTTGATTTTGTCTTCGCTCATGTCGTGATTAACTCCATGTTGTTGGTAAGGTTACTAAATCTTTCGTATTTGTAGAAATTGAATGATAAAATGTTAGAACGGAGGTTTATTTAATATGTTTCGTTTTTGTAGAAATTGATTCAAAAAAACTCTTGGAGATATTGAAGAGGGTCTTAAAATACCACTAAGCAAAAAACAAAGAGCCCCGGAGAAACTCCGCGGGCTCTTTTTAAAATTAACCTGAGTATTACCTTTTAATTCTTAGCTTTCTCCACACTCATCTTCCCACTCATCCCAGATCTCACCAAGATCAACTTCTTCGGAAATCCCATTTTCTGTTACAGTCACTATGTTGTCGCAATCTCCACCGCCATAGTTGATACTGTAAGTTCCGGTTTGATCACCTACTGTATAGCTTCCTGATTCTTGTCCACTGACATAAATCCAGGTTCCTTCTTCCTCACAGTCAAAATCATAATACAGTGGAATATCTACCTGGGCATTGAATGATTCACCGGTACTCACCGAAATAGACTCTGATCTGCTCTTCACTGTGTAACCATCCTGATCGACTTCTTCTGATCCCTGAGCTACATAGTCAACTTCTACAAGTCGCTCGCCGGTAGATACTTCAACAGTACTGTCGTGACCATATTCCATGTAGCTAGTTTTTAAGTCAGCGCTAAACTGGTAGCTCGCATTGTAATAGTACTGAGTAGAATCTGTAGGCTCTGATGTATCACTGATTTCTTCCCATGTACCGCTGTAGCTATGCGTACCATCTATGGTCCAGTCGTGACCTCCGAAATTTGTGTATGTAGCCGTAGCGCTAAAACTAGATTCTGAGTATGACCCTGTTTCTACCAGCTTACCTTTTAGGAATTGACCGTAGTAATCACAGCCATCACCAAAGTCGAGTGTGTAGGTATAATTTCCATTGCCATCATCTTCCCATGTTTGCACGAGACATGAAGGAGGTTCAGAATCTGTAGAGTCAGTTGATGTCCTTCCTGAATTTCTAAACATCGCCAAAGGAGATTTAGCAGACCTGCCGCTTCTTCCGTTTTGGAAGTTTCCAAAAAGTGCTCCCATTGGACCACCGATTCCATTACTTCTTAATTTGTCAAGTGCTGAGTTTGAATTAACTAGCAAGTTCTGAGCAACGATATTTTCTTGATCTGGATTGATAGCTTCTGAATCTTCACTACAAGACCATGCCAGTACAGCTATAACAATCCAAAGTTTAGCAATAATTGATTTCTTAGTTTTCATGCGTTTCGAATTTTTGTGTTCGATAGTGGTACATGCGCTAAGAAAATTACCCTACCGAAAAATTCGATTTTTTTAGAAAAGCGCCTTTAGAAGCGAATATTAAAGAAAAAGTTCGGAGTAAATCCTAGCAAATAAGTATCAAGCGGAACAACTTCCAATTCATCTGTAGCGCCAGCAACATCACTTTGTTCACCAAAAACGTATCGCACGGTAAACTTTCTTGATTTAATGTTTCTGTGATTTAAAACATTGAAAAATGTGACACCCGATTCACAGGTGAGACTACCGATTTTGAAGTTGTACTTTGCTGAAAGATCCAGTCTCTTATAGCCAGGAAGCCGAGCTTTATTGATTCGGGTGAGATCGTAAAAAGACACAGAGTCATTATTGATGTTGTATTCAGGATTTGATGGCGTATAGGATTGACCAGAACCTAGCAATAGCACACTAGATAATTCCCATTTACCTAGCTTCAAGATATTGGTAAAGTTTAGCTCATGACGCTGGTCTTGAACCGAAGGATATGGATTGTTTTGATTTCTATACCAGAAGGAATTCTCAGACCTTCCCAGTGAGTAGCTGATCCAGGAGGTGAATGTCCTATTTCTATATTTAAGAAAAACATCGAGTCCTTCGGAGTTATTCTCTCCCGCTAGATTAAGTTCCTGCATTCTAAGTGCGTCTATTAACTCTGGCGGAAGTACCAAAAATTGGCTTTCTATGATGCCTTCTGTACGCTTGCTATAATACTCCATATCCAGGGACCATTTGTCCCATCGGTATGTACCGCCAAAAATAAAATGTGTACTTCGCTGGACGGGAATGATTTTATCATCAGCCAAAATCCAATAAAACTGATCGGAGTTTTGTAGAATGGATAATGAAGTTTGAGTGATGTACTGATGATGGAAAGAAGCCGCACCTTTCAGCGCAAATCGATCGGTAACCTTAATTCCAAGATCAAACCTTGGCTCTAAGTACCATTTATCGGTTGGTTCATAAAAGGAAGATCGCAATCCAAGATTAGCGGTAATGTCATCTTTCTTGAATTGATAGTTTCCGTATAAACTAAAAATGCTAGCTTCTATTTCAAGCGTATCACTATATCCGGCAGCCACGGAGAGCTCTTCAAAAAATCCTTGTTTAGTTTGATATTTTGTTGTGATAGAATTTAACTCAACTCCTCCCGAAAGCGTATTTTGATTATCTATGTCAATTTCATTGTGAGACTTTATGGTTACGTCACCAACAGAGCTACCAACTGTATAGTTAAAATAGGTGAGGGCCGAATTAGCTTCAATGCTATCTGCACCAAATGCCACATCTTGAAAGAATGTTTGAGTAATAGATAACGACTCTTCCTCTTTATATTCTGAGGCACTTAAGGTGGTGCTGTTGAACCACTTTGGGCTGAACTGGCTCTTCAAGTTCATGCTTATTCCGGCGTTTGACCAATCGGATCGATCAAATACGGAATACTCCGCAAAATCATCTCCTTCCATATAGCTTGCCTCATAGTTGTCTTCACTTACATAAAAGTTTACATCAAAGACAGATCCTCCATTGAAGCGATGCTGAACTTTGGCATTGATATCGTAAAATTTGAGTGAGGGAGAAAGTCCGATGCTGTTGAGTTCCGGACTTATGGATTCAAGATAATTTTGTCTGCTGGAGGTAAGAAATTCTTCGTAGAGATCAGAATTAATGACATCCGTAAAAGATTGCCTAAAGGCCAATAATGCTGATGTTTTTCTTCCAAACGGAATATTAAGTGTGGTATTAAAAGAAAGCATGTTGAGACCTGCACTTCCATTAAATCCATCTACGCCTCCATTCTTGCCAGCCACATCTACTACTGAAGAGACGCGCCCACCATATTTAGGACCGAACCCCCCTTTATATATGCTTACATTGTTGATCGCATTCGGGTTGAGTGTACTGAAAATGCCGAAGAAGTGATCTAAATTGTAAAGTGTAAATCCATCCATCAATACCAGGTTTTGTGATGGAAGTCCACCTCTGACAACCAGTCCGGAAGATGTTTCATCCGTTGCTCTTACACCAGGTAGCAATTGAAGGGATTTGAAAACATCTGTTTCTCCAAGCATAGGCAGTGAACTAAATTTCTGGGGATTTAGACTGAAAAATGAAGGGTTGGGATTGAAATTATCAACCTCTGCTGTAAGCACTACTTCAGGCAATTCCTGCGGATTTTGATTGAGTTTGATGGTCAGGTTTTCCTGATTTGGAGGCACCTTTAGTTCCACGTTTTTATAGCCAATATAGCTTACCGTTAAGGTAACGGTATCTTTAGTAGGAGGTAAATTAAATCGACCATTCTGTGAGCTGAGTGTACCTTTTGTGTCCGCTTGAACATGTGCAAAGGCTAGAGGTTCACCGCTTTTTTCATCAAACACTTGTCCGATTATCGGCGCACTTTTAGGTTTGATTTTGTCTTTGTTTGGAATAATTAGATAGATGCCGTCTGTTAGTTTTAAATCGAAAGGAAGATCTTCAAATATTTCACTAATGAGCTCCGCTTGCGAACTCGCTTTAATGTTTTTGGTGACAGTATGTTTTGAAAGTGCACGTGGACTGTACGAAAATTTCAAATTATATTTCTTGGAAAGTGACTTCACCACACTTGTCAGTGATTCATTTTCCACTGACATATCAAAATTTTGCTGCGCAAATAAAGCTGCAGTAGCTAAGAGTAAAAGGGTGGTAATAAGCGTTCGCATGCGGATCTATTCCGGTTCCTTAATAGCGTAAACGTTTTGTGAGGTTTTCTCATAAGCGAGACCAAGTGGAAGACACACCATCTCCAACGCGCTCTCAATATTTTTATTTGTAAAATAACCATTGAACATATAATCAATGGTGTCTGGAAGCGTCACTTCCACATCAAATTGTCTTTCAACTTCCCGTAATACGTCAGATAGTCTTTGATCACTAAAATAAAAGACGCCAGCTTGCCATCTACCGACCAGCTCTTTATCCATTGTTGTTTTACGGACGGTGTCTGCATCAAGTCGTATGGATTGGCCAGGGGTAATAAGTTCACTTACTGATTTGGTTGGGATGTCAACTTTAACCTTGCCCGTCTTGCATGCTACTTCAAAGATTGAATCACGGGAGAAGACATTGAAGGAAGTTCCCAGTACTTCTACAGATCCAATGGAGGTTTTCACAAGAAATTTACCTCCCTCAACTACCTCAAAAAATGCCTCTCCATCAAGGTTTACTTCTCGGTTCCACTCTTCGTTGTAGCTAATGCTTGAATTGGCATTAAGAATGACCTGAGAGCCGTCAGGAAGATCAATGGATTTTGATTCCGCTACCAATGTGTTTGTACTGATAATTGTGGGCGGACGAGTATCATTTAATAGAAAAACGAAAGTTGCTATCAATAGGAGAGATGCTGCGATGCTTATATAGGTCCAAAGCGGAATTGAAGCTTTCTTTTCCTTTGAGATTTCTTCATCAATGTTATTCCAAATATCTTCTTTGGTCTTGCTGTGAGGCACGCGTGCATGAGAAGCTTTCTTCAGGAAATCCCCAAGCTCGTCATTCACGTTATTTGATTCGTGATTTAGTAAGTCTTTATATTTATCTAAATCATCCATATTTAAATCTTCATCCCCAAACTCTCCCTAATTATACCTAGTGTCTTGCTCATTCGTTTTTCTATTGCTTTGACGCTGAGACCCAGCCTCTCTGCAATTTCTGCGTATTTCAATTTATCTATCCTGTTCATTAAAAACACTTCCCTACAGTCAGCAGGTAGGCTTTCAATTACATCATTCAGTTTTTTTTCAAATTCAGCTTCTTCCATTTGAAATTGGGGTGAAGTAGAATTTGATGACAATTCAACATTGGCTGATTTTTGATGCTCTCTTACTACTTTCTCATGATTGAAGTGATTCATTAGCAAGTTATTAGCAATAGTATATAACAAGCTTTTGACTGTCTCCACTTGTATGTCATCCCTTCTGTTCCAAACTTTAATGAAAGTTTCCTGCACCAAATCATTTGCCACATCTATATCTCCACATTTGTAATATAAAAAACCACGCAAGCTCTCGAAATATTCTTCGTAGAGCCTTTTCAGGTCATTTTTATTGAATGGATGGGTGACTTTCATGAGTAGTAATACTACTCAAATATACATGTGCGCCCACAGCATTCCTTTATCTCTACAGATCAAATGAATTTTACCCTACTGTTTTTTAGAATTAAGTTTGATCTTCCATGATTTTAAAAAGCAAAATCCGTGATGCCTTTGTCGACTTGTTGCATAAAAAAATTGCTGACATTAACGTAGAATTGGAGGCGGTGAGAGAGTCCGCAACTGCCGAAACGAAAAGCAGCATGGGAGATAAATATGAGACAAGTCGGGAGATGATGATGCAGGAAAGAAATAGGTTAGGATCTCAGATAGATGTATTTACCAATCAACTAGCGGCTTTAAATACCATTGACACGGAAAAAAAATATACAGCAGTCTCATATGGCGCAATAGTTAAGACTGACGGAGCTACCTTTTTCATTAGTGCAGCTGTAGGGCAGCTATCCGCTGATGGTATCTCTGTGTTTGCAATATCGGGCGAAGCACCAATTGCAAAGGCAATGTTAGGGAAGCAAATTGGAGACACCATTTCTTTCAACAGCAAACCATTTACGATAAAGGATATAGCATAAAAAAAGCCGACATGATTGCCGGCTTTTTTTAAACGAGGGCGATTATTTGTATTAATACAAATATTCCAGAGCAGTTACATCATAGCTTCCAAACTCTCCATCTTCATTTGCACTGAAGCAAGAAAGCATCACAGAGTTCGCGTCGAAACCTGTAGGAGTTCCTGGAATGTGGATTGCTCCAACACCTCCGCTACCTTCGTTTCCTCCAGATCCACAAGAAAGAGATCTGTTGAAATAATCCGTGTGACGAAGACCTAAGCAGTGACCCATTTCGTGAGTGATCACGTGCTCAGTTGTATTAGTACCATAGCTACTAGTACCTGATTGGATTTGAATAAACTTGTAAGGGTTTCCACCTGATGGGAATCCTGCTGATCCACCACCTCCACCGCTTACTTTGTAAACGACCATGTCATAAGACTGGTAGTTAGTTCCGAAAGCGAGTGTAAAATTCAAACCGATATTAATTCTATTATAGTTGTTCACTGCCCACTGTAGTGCAGTTCTCATCGTATTATCAAGTGCGTTAGATCCTCCAGTATAACCAATGACGCTGATCGTTTGGTTATTACTCACAAGGTTGCTGGTTCTGTACTGCTCTTGCAGTTGACCGAGCTCAAACGTACTTTCCAACATCTCTCGCATTTGATGCTCAGGAATCAAGATATCGCCCTCCAGCTGATATTGCTTACTTGATACTCCTGTTAAAGGATTACGATGGTTGATCATTTGGATATCACTCACGTCGAATCCAAGATCTGAAAACTGAGCTAAAACTTCATCTGAAATCTCGTCAGCTTGTGGCTCATCCTCTGTCGAACAAGAGGTGAAACCGAATGCTAGAAACATGACTAGCACGCTCCATAGCGCTAAATTTAATCTTCTCATAATAATATTAGGTTAAACATTTACTGCCAATATAAAAATTCTGTATCTGGAAATAAAAACAATATTCTATTTTTTTATCAACATTATCAGTTGATAAACAGAATAATATTCTTCATTACATAACTATAATCCAATTTTTATTTCAATGAATGCAATCAATGGATTATAATATTTGAAAAATACATTTAATCAACTAATAATATTTTTTCATCGAAGATATCTAGTGTTTTATCTAATTTGGCAAACTTATGAGAGGGATAGTTTTGAATGTCTTCATGATTGTTTTGTCAGTCATGGTTATGGCACAAGAAAAGGATGGATGGAAGAAGTATGCTCTGGATGAATTGTCAGTTGAAGAAAGTATTGTTGAGCAAATATTTCTGATGGAGGGTTCCTTGATTGATATTAGAAATTCCTTTAATAAATTTCGAGTCCTACGATCAGTCGATGAAAATCATCACGTTATAAAAGGAAAAATCACGGACGGCCACCGTAAGGTGTGGCGTGTGAAGAGCGAATGGAAACTTAACCTTCTCAATGATTTTTCTACTTCGCTTTATTATATAGTTACTCTTCACTCGTTTGATGAATCAAAGCTTGACCGATTACAAGTTGTAATACGGTATCCAGAATCAAATACGTACTTAATAAATACTTCGTACGATCTAATTGAGGAAGTTTTACTCAATGATCTCAATGTGATTCATATTACCAATAAGATATTTAGGCCAACGGTAGAAAGTCGGGTTATCGACATGAACCTGAATCCTAATCGTTTGAACAGAATACATCATACTTATCCACTCTTGAATGGATCTACAGAAACAATTTCTATCCAGGAAAATAGCTTTGATTTTGAAGATATTGACTTATTGAGCCGTGGCTTAACCTCAGGTCTGGAAAGTGAGGTTGTAGATAATCACGCAACAGAAATGGCAACAATCATTGCTGGTGCAGGCAATTCATTCATTACCGGAAGTGGAGTAGCAAAAAAGGCGACAATAATGTCATCGGATTTTTTCGATGCAATGCCAGACTCGGACCAAGACTATACCACCTTCGGAATAACTACTCAGAATCATTCGTATGGAATAGTCCGAGCAAGCGAATATGGAGTGGAGGCTAGAGCTTTCGATCAAAGTGCATTTCAAAATAGAAACTTACTACATGTTTTTTCAAGTGGTAATGAAGGATTGGAGGTATCATCTGATGGTTTATATGAAGGGATTGAGGGATTTGCTAACCTCACCGGGAATATTAAGATGACCAAAAATTCTTTGGTTGTAGGATCAGTTGATACTGTAGGCAACGTGCCTTCTTTTGTATCCAGAGGACCTGCTTATGATGGTAGAGTGAAACCCGAAGTAGTAGCATATAGTGTAGTTGGTAGTTCCAATTCTGCGGCACTTGTTTCTGGAGTAGCGACTTTGCTTCAGCAACAATATAGAGAAGACAATTCAGGAGATATGCCATCGGCTCTAGTAAAGGCTTTACTAATAAATGGTGCAATGGATGTTGGATCGCCAGGATTGGATTTTGTTACCGGATACGGAAGTGTAAATGCGTGGAGAAGTTTGCAGAGCCTAAGAAACAATCAGTATTACGTAGGATCGGTAAGTAATGGAACGGTAGATTCATTCACGCTGAATTTACCGGCAGAAGCATTGAACCTAAAGGTTACGCTATGTTGGACTGACCCACCAGCTAATGTCAACGATTTTACTGCTTTAATCAATAACGTGGATTTACGCTTAGTAAATGGCCCAAACACCACCTTACCCTGGGTGCTGGATGCCAATCCGGATGCTAATGATTTAGCAAAAGAAGCGTCAAGAGGTATTGATGCAACGAATAATGTGGAGCAAATAACCATTGCCAATCCAGAAATTAGTTATACCGTAGAAATAGCAGGTAGCATTGTTTCTGGCAGTCAGGAATTTTATGTGGTTTGGCAATATGATGTTGAAGATACCTTCGAATGGGATTTTCCAACAGGAAGTGATAATATGCCTTATAATGGTGAGACTGGATCTTACTTTCGATGGACAACAACCAAAAGTGGAACCGCAGAACTATCATATACTACTGACGATACTAATTGGATCATTTTAGATTCAAATGTAGATGTGGAGCAAGGATATTGGAGATGGAATAGCCCGCCGAATGAAGAAAATGAGGTACGCGCCAGACTGGAGGTTGGAGGTGAAATATTTGAGACCGAATTATTTACAGTTTCTGAACCACTCTCGATCGGCGTTGGATTTAATTGTGGAGACTCGCTAATGCTAAAGTGGGATCCTTCTCCTAATGCGGCTAGCTATACAATCAGAAACCTGGGAGATGAAGTTCTGGAAGACTATGCGATTACTGCGGACACGTTTTTGATTGTGCCGAACAAAGCAACCTTCAATAATCGATTTTTCTCGATTCAACCAAATTTACCTGGTGGTAAAGATCTAATGCCATCGCCATCATTTGATTATGCCTTTCAGGGAATAGATTGTTATATTTTTTCCTTTTTCCAGACAGTGGCATTAGATACTGGAATCTATCTCAATTTATCACTTGGTACTACCTATGGCATTGACCGAATTGAATTGGAGCGAAACGATCTCTCGTCTTTCGAAGCAATCGCAACACTTACGAATTTGAATAAAGAAACTTACTCGGTGTTGGATGATTCACCCAATCAAGGATATAACGAGCATAGGGCTATTATCTATTTTATTAATGGAGAGGAGTTAACTCTTTCGGCGGGCACATCCTATTATCTAACTCAAGAACCATTACGAATATTCCCTAATCCTATTCAAGCGGGAGAGCCATTCTCGATCATTACACGAGAGTTTGAGGATAGAACACCAATTTTAGAATTAATTGATGATAAGGGAGCACTTGTGCACAGGCAAGAAGTGCTAGGAAGTCAGGATATCATTCCTACCGGAAGCCTAAGATCTGGAATTTACTTCTATCGCCTTCATGCTGATGGTGAAATTTATTCAGGTCGCGTTTTGATCCGTTAGAAATCAGCTATCTTAATGTCTGAAAAACAGATAGTTATAAATTTTTTTTCATTTTTTTCTGTTCAGCTAAAACTATTTTGCTTGCTGGATCATCCTTGAATAAACCTAGCAGTATGAGAAAGAATTTTAGGGAAATTAATCAGAAGTTATGCATGCTAATCAAGTAAGAATGGCAATAGCATCCGCAGAAACTCTGATTGAAAAAGCAATGACGGGTGATGAAGCATCTTTCAATCAGTTGGTGAATTTGTGGTATAAACGCATTTACAATTATGCGCTAAAGCAATGTTCTCATCAAGATTTGGCTGCAGACATCACGCAAAGAACATTCATTGCCGTATTCAAAAATCTAAAAAAGCTGAAAGATGTAGGGAGTTTTAAACCTTGGATTTATCGGATTGCCACCAATTTTTGCCATCAGGAAGGAAGGAAGTTAGCCAAGGCTAAAACAGTACCCTTCACTGTTACCACAAACGATGAAGGTGAGTCCACTATCAAAGAAGAAGGAGAAGCAGAAGGGGTATTTTTTAATCCAGAACTTAGCTACAGGCAGCAAGAATTAGAAAATATTTTATTTGGCTGCTTACAAGAGTTACCGAAAGATCAAAGAAGCGTGATCATCATGAAAGAGTATGAGGGAATGAAATTTAGAGAAATAGCGGAAATATTAAAGACCTCCGAAAACACAGTTAAGACCTGGTTGTACAGAGGGTTGAAAATATTGAAGCAGCAGTTAGATGAAAGAAGTATAACGAAAGAAACATTGAGTTATGAACTATAAACCAGAAGAATCGACATTGATATCTTACCTCTACGGTGAGCTATCAGCAGAAGAGAACAGAAAGGTAGAAGAATATCTGTCTGGGAATGATGAAGCTGCAAGTGAACTTGAGGAGCTGAAGTCTACGCTTTCCATCATGGGTCAACTGAAAGACAAAGAAGTTGATGTTCCCACTTTTACATTTGATCATTCAGCTAAAGTTGTTGTGGCCAATGGATCAGCTTCACTTTTTTGGAGACAGTCAATGGCTATTGCTGCAAGCATTGCTCTATTGCTCTTTATTGGTTATCTCACAAGATTCAATGTATCAGTTGGGGAAGATGGATTTCAGCTTGCATTTGGAGAGCAGAATAAAGGATTCTCTCAAGTAGCAGTTCAATCCATGATAGCGGAAGCAATCTCGGAAAACAATAACAACCTGAATCAAAAATTAGCGACTACTGAGGCCGGTATCAAAGAATACGTAAAAGATAATAATCAATCGCTGCAGTCTAAGTTTGTCAGCCAGGTGAGTGAGCAGCCAATGTCAGAGTCGGATTTTGAACATGAGCGACAGCAATATCTTTCATATCTGAAGCAGCTCATAGAAGACTCTGAACAATCACATAAAGTATATACGGATCAGATAATGACTGATTTTGCCATCTTTCTTGATATCCAAAGACAAAATGATATGCAAGTAATTCAAACCAGGTTTAACAACCTTGAAGACAATACTGAATTAAACGCATTCAAAACAGATCAGATTCTTTCGAATCTAGGTTCAACCCTTGAAAACCCTAACCAATATTGATTAAAAGGACTAAAAAAATAAAACAATGAAAATGACTATTAAAACCATAATTGCAATCATAATTCTCGCCTTGAGTTTTACCGTTTCATTAGGTCAATCGATCGATGAAAAGCGAATGGATCGTGACCTCAAGATCGCGGAGAATATCCTAAATACTTTATCTAGCGGTGACAGTCGTCTGAGGTTTAGCAGCAATATTGAAAGCAATTACATGCCTGATTACGGAGTGATCTTCAGCATACCCAAAGTGAATTATATCTATGCGACTCGTGCTTCCGGCACCACTATATATAGCGGTAGTGGAAACTATGTGATAGCTACAGCGGATGACGAAGACTCGGACGATGGTGATGGTGTAGCGGTTGTAGTAGATGATGCTAAAAAACTTGACAAGAATAAAGAAAAGATGGAGGAGGAAGCAAAGAAACAGTTAGAGGAGCAAATGACTGTCTTCCTTGTTGACTATGCGGATCTGATCGGGCAATTGAAGCCGTCCGATAGAATCGTTGTTCAATCAAGGGGAAATGATAACCGTATCTTTTATTCTGGAAGTAATTCAGGAAGTAAGCAAAGCACCTTCACAGCGCAAATTTTTAAAAGCGATCTGATTGCGTATAAGCAAGGAAAAATGAATCGCGAAGATGTGATTAAAAAGATCACATTTACTACACCAGAAGAAAGTAAGGAAATCGCAAAAGACCTTGAACTTTTTGCTACGATATTCGCTCGTTTGTACGAACCTGATCTGTCTTCTACTTATTACATCTCATCTCGTACATTGGGCTATACAAGCCTGGAAGGTTACGGGGTTACATTCAATATGAAACTTTATTCATCTACCAGCGATAAGGGCCTGCATACCATTCGCACAACTGGAGAAAGTGGCTTGACACAAGAAGCAAGAAATGAGAAAGTCAATGCCATGTATCCAGAGTTTGAGAAAGCTTTTAAGGAGAATTTGATGGATTACGGTCGTACCATTAAAAGCCTAAAGGCGGACGAAACGTTGGTCATGAAAGTGAAGTTGACAGAATGCAGAGGCTGTGATATGCCAGAGGAAATTGAAGTAAGCGTTAAAGGAAAAACACTGCAGAGTTATGATAGAGGATCTATATCAAGAGATGAAGCAGTCAAGCAAATCATTGTAAAGAGAAAGGATAGATAGCAACCAGTTTTGTTATAAAATGTAAACCCATCAGTTCTCTGATGGGTTTTTTATAAGTCAATCTTTCTTCCCCATCATAAGAAGCTCATTTAGGCTAATCTCTGTGATGTACTTTTTTTCACCTTCTTTCTCGTAAGAGCGATTGATAAGTTTACCTTCCAGAGCAATTTCACTCCCCTTGTTCAAATAGTTTTCCACCACATCAGCTTTCTTCCCCCATACTACTACATTGTGCCATTGCGTATCTGTTACTTTTTCACCTTTATTGTTATAGTAGGTCTCATTTGTAGCCAATGAAAAACTCGCCATCTTTTTCCCGCTATCAAATGTTCTTACCTCTGGATCGTTACCTAATCTACCAATTAGTTGAACGCTGTTCTTTAGACTTTTCATAAATCATGAATTTAAAATAGTAATAATTCATCTGGTTGGGTAGATGAATGCGTCGTTTGACGGAAGCAAAGATTTAATAGTATTTCAGAGCTGGTCGGTTTTTAATTAATAATCGGTGCTTGTATACCATTTGTAGTCGTTCGTGCTTGAATTTGTTGCTACCTAATCAGTGAGGTGAAGGAAATTTCTTAGATCTGGAAAGTCGAATAGGGTGTATTCTTTTAAAAAAATCAAAACAATTATCAGCTTAATACACTTATGTACCCTGTAACCAAAAAAAATCACGGCCATGCCTCAACCAAAAGCTGCTGATAAGCAGCCAAAACCAATAGAACTTGAAGAAGGTAAAACCTATGCATGGTGCTCATGTGGGCAATCAACCAACCAACCTTTCTGTGATGGATCTCATGCAGGAACAGAATTTTCTCCAAAAGTTTTCCGAGCAGAAGAGACAAAAACTGCTTTCATGTGCATGTGTAAGCGTACAGGTAATCCAGGCTTTTGTGATGGATCACATAAAGCACTTTAGCTACCAGGTAGCGTGATCCAGGTTGGCGTCTACAACTGTTGTGGAATCAGCTACTATAGTAAATGGCTGGCAGATGCAAGTGTCTGGACATTGAATCAATGTGCAGACGACTTGACTCTCGTCCATAAGGAAAAAACTGTAATTGCCCGCTGGCAATCGAATCTCATATTTCCCTTCATCATCAGAAGAGAGCCTTTCAATTAGAAGGTCTACATTAAATTCCTTAGCAAGTGTGGTAATGAGTAAAGTAGTCGAGATTGGTCGAGGTTCGCAAGGTTTTACTCCGGGTCCTGGCATGCAATTGCCTTCATAAACTCCAATCGATCCCTTAAGAATTCCTGTGGCCTCATTTACTTGTTGTGCCACACAAGATGAGAGTAGCAAAATGGTTAAAAATGAGGACTTTATAGCTTTGATGTACATACTGTTATTGTGCGAAAAGATCGCTTAATATTTCTTAATTTATCAAAATTCGTCTATTAAATTCTGTATTTCATCGATAGAATGAAACAAATATTATCATATGATAATCCAGTTTGTTCTCTCTTTAATACAAATTCTCAATTGCTAATGTTGTTATTTTAAAATCAACATAATAATATTTTGTATATATTTTAATTGTAAAATAATATTTCAATTACGTATTTTTACAGCAAAGGTTATTGGAAGTCCCTGAAAAATACCTTTATATTCGTCGGATTAATTAAAAACCTAATCGTATTATTATGAGAAGAAACAAGCGACTTGTAAAGGCGTTGTTGCTAGCCTTTGCATTGTCCACTACTACTTCTTTTGCTCAGACCCAACAACAGAAGCAAGAGATCAGCAGCAAGTATGACAAATCAAAACTAACCCAACTACAGCGCGACTTTGCTCAAAAGGAAAATAGCCGAAGAGCGCAAGCCATAAACATGGCATCCCTACGTGGATGGGAAATTCTAAAAGCTAATAGTGATGGATCCGTAGATGAACTAATTGCAGTTTCAGCAGATGGTCAGCCAATCTATTATACGATCTATAATGAAGATGCGGCACGCTCAACACGAGCAGATCATCTGAATATTGGTGGTTCCTTAGGATTAAGCCTGGATGGTCAAAACATGACCGCTCATGTGTGGGACGGAGGTCCGACACGAGTAACTCACCAGGAATTTGATGGTCCGGGTGGAAACAACCGTGTTACAATTAATGACGGTGTGACAGGCTTGAATGGTAATAGCTTCCATGCGCAGCATGTAACAGGTACTATTGTAGCTTCAGGTGTACAAGCTGCAGCTAAAGGGATGGCTCCTCAGGCGGACGCACTTACCCATGATTGGAACAATGACTTATCAGAAGCAACTGCAGAAGCATCTGCAGGTATGCTACTTTCCAATCACTCTTACGGCTACAGAGCAGACCTGGTACCTGATTGGTACTTTGGCGCTTATCTGGATGAATCAAGAGACTGGGATAATCTGATGTACAACTCACCATTCTACTTAATGGTAGTTGCAGCAGGTAATGATGGTAACGACAATTCATCGAATGGAAATCCGCTCGCCGGACAATCAGCTTATGATAAGCTGACAGGTCATTCTACCTCAAAAAACAACATGGTGGTAGCTAATGGTCAGGATGCCAACGTAAACAATGATGGTACTTTCAACTCTGTAGTAATAAACAGCAGTAGTAGTGAAGGGCCAACAGATGATTACAGAATCAAACCAGATATCACCGGAAATGGCACAGGTGTTTACTCAACCTATGACAATGCTGACAATGCCTACAATTCTATCAGTGGAACTTCCATGGCCTCTCCCAATGTGACTGGTACTTTATTGCTATTACAGCAACACTACAACAATGTAAACGGTAGCTTCATGAGAGCTGCGACACTTAAAGGTGTGGCTCTTCATACAGCTGATGATGCAGGTATCTCTGGACCAGATGTTGTTTTTGGTTGGGGACTACTAAATGCGAAAGCAGCAGCGGAAGCCATCTCCGACAATGGAAATGGATCTGTAGTTGACGAACTATCACTTTCAAATGGTGGATCTTACACACTCAATGTAGATTCCGATGGAAGCAGTCCACTTTTAGCTTCAATATCATGGACAGATCCTGCAGGAACTGCAAATACTGGAACTGCTAATCAGACAACACCAGTATTGGTAAATGACCTGGACATTCGTGTAACACAAGGTGGAACCACTTACAGTCCTTACAGACTTACGGGCATCAACTCAAATGGAACTGGTGATAACGATGTGGATCCATATGAGCGAGTGGATATCTCTGGGGCTTCGGGATCTTATACGATCACTGTAACTCATAAAGGATCACTTTCAAGTGGAAGCCAAAACTTCTCCCTTGTAGTAACTGGCGTAACCGGAACTCCTCCTGTTTGTAATGCGACTACACCTACTGGATTGGGATCATCAAGTGTTGGAACATCTACAGCTACACTTAGCTGGAACGCGGTAGCTAATGCTACTTACGATGTGAGATACAGACCTACAGGTGGAACATGGACAACTACTTCTGTAAGCGGAACAACTACAAACCTTACAGGTCTTGCTAGTGGCACTGCATATGAAGCCCAAGTTCGAAGCAAGTGTCCTGATACTTCTACATCAGCATACAGCTCATCTACCAACTTTACAACAGGAACTGTTAGTCTTTCTTGTACGACAACTATCAGTTCATTCCCATATTCAGAAGGCTTTGAGTCAAACGATGGATGGAATCAGCTAGGTGGAGATGATGGAAACTGGGTAAGAGATTCAGGCGGAACCCCTTCATCAAACACAGGACCAGGCTCAGCTATTGAAGGATCATTCTATATGTTCCTTGAGGCTTCAACCAACGGAAGTGCAGGCCAAATTGGAAACAATGCAACTGCAATTCTTGAAAGTGATTGCTTCGATTTATCAGGTGCTACGGGAGCGACGTTCTCTTTTCAGCATCACATGTATGGTTCAAACGTTGGATCGATTACGATTCAGGCATCTAACGATGGAGATGTTTGGACTAACCTTTACTCATTATCAGGAAATCAGGGTAATCAATGGAACGCCATTGACGTTGATCTGAATGCTTATGTTGGGGGAGATGTGAAAATTAGAATTGTAGGAACGACAGGAAATGGATGGTCTAGTGATATCGCAGTAGATGACCTTTCAGTAACTACAAGTGGTGGTGCTGATACTCAAGCGCCTACTGCACCAACTAATCTATCTGCTTCGAGTGTAACTCAGACAACTTTAACTCTTAACTGGGATGCTTCTACAGACAATGTAGGTGTAACTGGTTATGATGTTTATCAGGGAGCTTCAAACCTAGGAACTGTAACAGGCACAAGTGCTAACATTACTGGACTTACAGCAAATACATCTTACTCGTTTACAGTACGTGCTAAAGATGCAGCAGGTAACGAATCTGCGGCAAGTGCAGCCTTGAATGTTACTACACTATCCGATGGAATGACATGTTCTTCTACGGAAACACTTCCATATGCTGAAGGTTTTGAAGCAAATGATGGATGGACTCAGGTAACCGGTGACGATGGAAACTGGGTAAGAGACGCTAATGGAACACCTTCATCAAACACAGGACCTGGTTCTGCTGCAGAAGGATCTTACTATATGTTCCTGGAAGCCTCTACTAATGGAAGTACCGGACAGATTGGAAGTAATGCAACTGCTATTCTTGAAAGCGCATGCTTTGATCTCTCAGGAGAATCTTCTGCTACATTCTCATTCCAGTATCACATGTATGGAAGCAATGTAGGATCACTGACAGCACAAGCATCTACCGATGGTACTAGCTGGACAAACCTTTGGACACTTTCTGGGAATCAGGGTAACTCCTGGCAAACAGTGAATGTTGATCTTGCGGCTTATCTGGGAGGAAATGTGAAATTGAGAATGGTCGGAACCACTGGAAACGGCTGGTCTAGTGATATCGCAATTGATGACCTATCTGTAAGTGCAGGCACAACTGGAGGTAATACAGATGTAACCTTGACTATCGTTCTTGATAACTATCCAGAAGAAACTAGCTGGGAGATCAGAGACGGCGCAACTGTTGTAGCTTCAGGTGGTACGTATGGTTCACAACCGGACGGATCTACAGTAGTAGAAGTAGCGTCACTGGCTACAGGATGCTATGATTTTGTAATCAATGATACATATGGAGATGGTATTTGCTGCTCGTACGGTAATGGCTCTTACAGCCTTACTGATGGTAGCACAACGCTAGCTTCTGGGGGCGCATTTGGATCAAGTGAAACGACCAACTTCTGCGTTGGAGGAGCTACAACGTCTTATGCTGTACAGTCCTCTTCTACAGTGGGAACTGCAGTAAGCGTGAGCATGTATCCAAACTACCGAGTAGCAGATAGATTAACAATCACTTCTACAAGAAATGAAGTGTCTTACTCAATCACGAACCTCAATGGTCAAGTTGTTGACCAAGGTCAAATGGTTGGAGGAAGAGTATATGTTGGTGACTTGAATGCCGGCATGTACATGATCAATATGATGGACGAAGGTGGTAAGTCAATCACCAAGAAGTTTGTTAAAGAATAACCTAACTTAACCTAATCGAAAGCCCTGTCTGCAATGCGGATGGGGCTTTTTGTTTTTAGATGAAATGATTGGAGCTATCTTAGATTGAAATTATTGAGCAATGCAAAAATTGATACTTACACTCCTCATCCTCTTTTCCTTTGAAGGAACATCTCAACGTACAAAGATTACTGCCGAACGACTATTCGATGGAGAACAAATGAAGTCGAATTGGGGTGTAATTATTGAAGGTAATGTGATTGTAGAAGCAGGTCCAATCAATCGACTTGGCGAGGCGGATGAAACCTTCGATTACCCAGGAGGAACGATCATGCCTGGGATGATAGAAGGACATTCGCACGTATTGCTGTACCCTTACAATGAAACAGGATGGAATGATCAGGTGCTGAAAGAGTCGCGCAGCTTGCGGGCCATTCGTGGAGCTAAGATGGCTACAAAAAATCTGTACGCGGGGTTCACAACCATTCGTGATCTCGGATCGGAAGGAGCGGGCTATGCCGATGTAGCGATTAAGCAAAGCATTGAAGAAGGTATCATTGAAGGTCCGCGTATGTTGGTAGCGGGGAGAGCAATAGTTGCAACAGGTAGCTACGGGCCTAAAGGCTTTCATTCAGACTTTGATGTACCACTAGGCGCAGAACCAGCTGATGGTCAAAATTTGATTACTGTAACCCGAGATCAGGTTGGTAAAGGAGCGGATTTCATCAAAGTATATGCGGACTATCGCTGGGGCCCTAATAAGACAGCCATGCCTACTTTCTCTATAGAAGAACTTAAGCTAATTGTTGAAACTGCGGCTAGCAGTGGGAGATATGTGGTAGCACATGCTGCTACAGAAGAGGGAATGCGAAGAGCGACCCTCGCAGGAGTAAAAACAATTGAGCATGGCTCAGCGGCAACGGCAGAAGTATTGAATCTGATGAAAGAAAGAAATGTAGCACTATGTCCGACTCTTGCTGCTACCCACGCTGTGACTCAATACTTTGATGGATGGAATGGGAAAGATCCTGAACCAGAAAAAATTCTCAATAAACGCCGGATGATGAGGGTAGCAATTGAAAGTGGAGTAACCATTGTAGCTGGTGGCGATGTTGGTGTTTTCCCCCACGGAGAAAATGTAAGAGAACTGGAGCTGATGGTGAATTATGGAATGAAAAAAATCGATGTATTAAAATCGGTAACCACTATAAATGCAGAGGTTTTCGGTCTCAAAAAATTAGGTAAGTTAAAGTCAGGATTTCTCGCAGATATTATCATTGTGGAAGGAGATCCTACTGAAAATATTTCTGCGCTTTATGAAGTTCAAATGGTAATGAAAGACGGTAAACGATATAAGTGATGCAATTAAAGATTCCACCAGTAGTTATATTTTTTTTAAGCCTTGGTATAACCTTCGCTGCTTACTACCTATTTCCAGCCTTGATCTATAAGTTCGAGTATCAAACATTGATTTCAAGGATTTTTCTATCCTTAGGTGTATTGATAGCTTTCTCAGGAATCATTTCTTTTCGTCTAAAAGGGACAACTGTAGATCCCACAAAGCCCGATAAGGCTTCATCTCTTGTGACTGTAGGAATATACAAATACACGCGGAACCCAATGTATTTGGGAATGGGATTGGTGCTTTTAGGTGGGATTATCCGCATTGGTAGTCCACTAGCCTTTTCCGGACTGATCTTTTTTGTGTGGTACATTACCACCTTTCAGATTAAACCTGAAGAGCAAGCGTTGCTTAAAATTTTCGAAAAAGATTATGATGACTATTGTGAAAGAGTAAGACGATGGTTGTGATCAGATAACCAATCAAAAGATAATAGCACTTTTATAGTTTGTAAGAATTAAAATTAGAATAGGATGTTAGAATTGAGAACAACCTGTGAGCATTGTGCAAAGTCACTTCCACCAGAAAGCAATGACGCAATGATCTGTTCATATGAATGTACATTTTGCGAAGATTGTGTAAGTAACATTTTACATAATGTTTGCCCTAATTGTACAGGAGGATTTCAAAAACGACCGGTTCGGCCCAGCGGGCAGCTTAAAAAGTATCCAGCTTCTCAAAAAGTTATACATCAGCCTGTTGATTTATTAAAACAAAAGAAGCTTATACGGCTTTTTGAAAAAGTACCAGCTGAATCTAGATAACAAAAAAAACCGAACCTGAAGGCTCGGTTTTTTTCCAATCCAATTATCTACTTAAATGTTTGGAGACCAAACACTGTAGCTGTTTGGCGGGCATTGGATTTTAACCCACCCACCGCTTTGTGTAGTAGGGTACCAGCCTGAATGCCCTGTGAAGTCTTTGATTTGAGTACTGTACCAGTTGGTAGGCACCCAGCGCTCAAGCCATGAGTTGGAGTTGTTTATGTAAACAATCAATCCTGGGTTGCCATTGTATCCGTTTCGTCTGGCTATATACTCATCGTTATCAGTATATAGAATGCTGGTATTCCCTGTTGCCTTGTTGTTATGAATCCATATCAGGTTATTCAACTTGTTTTTATCCAACCATTCTTCATAGTCTCGATAAAAGACGGTTGGAAATCCTTCGTGTGTGAGAATATATGCGTAGGCTAGCATCTTTTTCGATATCTCATCTGTGTCATGATTAGTTACGAAAGTCACAGCTTTGTAAGAATTACGTTTCCACATCATATCATCATTCAAGACGTTGAGGTTGTTACCATCGAAGGCATCATTCATTTTATAATATGCCGCAAAGTCAAATACGGAACTGTTTGCTTCATTGGCCCACCAGTTGAGATAATCAACGTTTGAATCCCAAAGCTCACCTACAGAAAACCCACCAACCGCATTGTTCCAGGCGGACACAACCCACGGTTCAAAGCCCTTGACATAATCAAATCTCCAGCCATCAAAGCCCATTACATTTTTGTAATACTTGGCGACACCATCGGAGCGATTCCAAAGCCAATCTTGCACGTAAGGTACATCATGGCAGAGGTCCGGAAATCCACCAAAGTAGCCAAGGTCATTGCTATGCACCCAATTGGGGTGGAAGTCGTGCTGAGAGCGCGGAAACTTACCCGAGGCAACACCTGTATAATCGGTATAGGTATTGGTGCCTGTATATTGATTGGCTTCTAACTGACCGCCACTGTTGTGATTGAGTACAATGTCGGCATATACTTCCATGTTTTCTGCGTGTGCTGCTGAGATCAAAGCTTCCAGTTCCGTTCTGGATCCGAAGCGTGTTTCAATTGTTCCATTTTGATTGAAATCTCCAAAATCGAAATAGTCAGTCGGGTCGTATCCCATGCTAAAGGGTCCATTCTGAGCTTTTGATGCAGGCGGAAGCCATATGGCCTGAACACCAGCATTTGACCAGTCTGTCACTTTTGATTGGACTGTGTTCCACCACGTTCCTCCGGAAGGTACGTCCCAGTAAAATCCTTGCATCATCACACCTCCTCCGGGTCCTGCTGTGAATGATCCTCTAATGTCTGTCGATTCGGGTTGGGTGCTAAAAGGTTGGCCATCGTGGTTGGTAACCTGAATTACATCTGAAGTTTGTTGAGCTAGTTCAAGCTCAGTAGAAACCCGTTCCTCAGAACAAGCGGATGCCAGTAGGATCAATGTACTTCCTGCCAGCCATTTACTAATTTTTCTCATAATTAAATAATAGTTGATTCTAGTATTTAAGCTACTAATATCAAGTGCTGGATTTATGAAATTGAAGGTATATGTGGTGCCTTGAGGGCAAAAATTACATTTCATTTAACACGCAAACGTTTCCGTTTTGCGAAATTTTCAATGATATTTTTGAGAATAGACAAAAAGTAAGACACAGTCCGCTCAGACTTTATCTGGTCAATCGGTAGATAAGAAGAGCCGCTCTTTGAGTGAGTGCTTCAAAAGTTCGTAAGTCCAGGTATTCATCTGGTGTATGAGCACCACGCCCCATTGTTCCTAATCCATCAACTCCATCAACATATTGTGCAACAAATGAGATGTCGGCTGCTCCACGTCTTCCAGGATCCCACGCTGCTACCTTACCGTGCCCCATGTCTTCACTAACCTCGCTCAAGGTATTGAGTATAGCTTCATTTCCCTCAGTTGGAGGCATGGCTGGGTAACTGTCAATAAACGTTATTTCAGCTGACGTATTAGGTAGATTGTTGGCTACAATTGCTTTCATTTTTTCCCGTGCTCGTTCTTTTTGATCCTCGGAAATAAACCTTAAACCACCTTCCACAATCACTTCCTGAGCGACTACATTGGTTTTACCAAATGCTGCCCCGCGTGTTAAAACCTTGTCAAAATCGACCTTAGTTCCTCCTAAAATCACTCCAGGATTGAACGTAAGATATTCTTCGCCTTTCACTTCGGTGTAAAATTGATGTAATATTCTGGCTGTTTCAAAGATTGCGCCGGCACCAACATTCTCATTGAATATTCCTGATGAATGAGCCCGCTTGCCATTGACTTTCAATGACCATCCACTGGAACCCCTTCGTGCTACTGTGGCATTGTTAAAACCTGTAGATGTTTCGAATCCCAAGGCAATGTCACTTCTTTTGGCAGCTTCAATGATGTGCTTTCTACTTTCGCTAATTGGCTTGCCTGAAGCTTCTTCGTCTCCATGAAGTGCGACAACAATCTGAGCATTTTTTAATACCCCGGCTTCTTGCAGAGCTTTTAATGCATAGAGCATAACCACATTACCACCTTTCATATCATTGGCTCCCGGGCCCATCACAATACTGTCTTGTTGCACCCATTTTTGAAAAGGGCTGTCTTTTGGAAATACGGTATCCAGATGACCGATTAGCAATAGTCTTTTGCCTTTGTTGCCCTTGTTTTCTGCAAATAAATGACCGGCTCGGTTAACCTCTTTCGGCATATCATACCATGTGGTTGTCATTCCGATTTCCTGAAAAGCCTTTTCCATCTGATCGGCAGTTGCTTTGATACCTTCAAAGTTCATCGTGCCGCTGTTGATATTGACATTGGTTTCAAGAAATTCCAGTGCTTCTTTGTTGTTTTCAGAAACGATGGAAATAATTTGCTTTTCTTTTTTGGAGAGCTGTGCGTCAAGCATGCAAACACTAAAAAGTAAGGACAAGGAAAGGGTTATTCGATTGTTCACAGGTCGTAGGTTTTTTATTAAAAATAGCAAAGCCGGATCAAACGGATCCGGCTTTCAGGATAAGTTGATACCTGAAAAGGTTATTCCTCTCCAGGGAGATTCATGTTGTCAGGACCTTTCTTTATCCAATAAAAATCTGGTGCTTTTTTCTCACGCGGATATACTTCATCGAGCGTATTCCCATTGTAAAGGCGTCCATTTTTCATTACATGGGAGATGGTATTGGTATTTCGGATATTGTCCAGGGGATTTTCATCCATGATTACCAAATCAGCTAGTTTGCCGGCTTCTATCGACCCAATGTCTTTACTTAAACCAATGGCTTTTGCTCCCAGAATAGTTGCAACTTTTAGAGCATCAAGTTCTGGCATGCCACCACTCTGGACAGACCAAAGTTCCCAATGATAGCCAAGACCCTGAAGCTGACCGTGAGATCCAACTCCAGCAATACCACCCGCTTTCACCAGGTCACCAACAAATTCACTATGGCGTGGGAAAATGTGTTCTTCCTTAATGAACCAAGCTCTTCTTCTTCTGGATTTCTGATCCAGCTCACGCTTTGGCGTGAAGAAGTTGATCTTAGTGTCATTCTGAACATCTTCTGTAGAATAGTAATATTCTTCAGCCCAGGGCCCACCGTATGAAACCAGTAGGGTAGGTGTATATGCCATCTGAGCTTCAGCCGTCAAGGACAACACATCATCGTATATTGGATGGATTGGGAATGAATGTTCATGCCCCGGATAACCGTCAATCAGTTGAGTCAGGTTGAGCTTCATGTCAAGCGCACCTTCTGTAGTGGGCATTAGCTTTTGTTCTTTGGCCGCCTGAATGATCCACTGTCTATGCTGACGATTGCCAGTGATATACATTTTGATCGTTTTGGTATTGAAATATTCTGAATACTGTTTCAGCACATTCTGTGCATTCTCCAAGCTTTTCATGTTGTAGTACCAGAAGCCAACACCTGGTCCTGTTGAGTAAACTCTTGGCCCCAGAAGATCGCCGGTCTCCACCATATCTGAATAGGTTAACACATCAGTTGTAGCTGTTTGTGGATCACGAGTGGTGGTTACTCCATAAGCAAGATTTGCTGCATATACCCATACTTGATTTTTGTGAAGCCCCCAATTTGGCCACATGTGAGCGTGTGTATCTACAAATCCAGGCGTGATTGTCTTCCCACTCATATCCATCACTTTTGCGTTGCCAGCATCGAGACTTCCAGAAGGACCGACAGCTTTGATTCGCGCATTTTCAATAAGGATATCTCCATTTTCTATTACCTCATCTCCATTCATGGTAATGATGCGTGCACCTTTTAAAAGAACGGTTCCCTTAGGTACGTCCTTCTTTACTTCAACTTTAATTCTTATTTCATTTGCCTTGTATCCTTCATCTTCTTTCTCCTCTTCCTTTCCGTCTTCATCACTACCACTATCCGCATCCTCATCTTCTTCGCCTTCAGAATCATCGTCGTCTCCTTCCTCTTCAGACTTTTCTTCGTCTTTTTTCTCTTCCTCCTTCTTTTTCTTTTCTTCAGCTTCTTTCTTCTTCTTCTCTTCCAATTCCTTTTTCACGCGTTGGGCTTCTGCTAAATCATAGGCAAAGTAGGCATTGCCAAGTGTGAAGTTTACGGTGTTTCCATCTTTATTCCAATGTGCAAACTCACCACCGAATGTGGTCAGCTTCCAGCTAGGAAATGCAGCATTGGCCGGATTAGATACAGAAATTTTTACTGTTTCAGCTCCAATTGGAGGTACAGTTACGACAAATACATTGTTGTTGATTTTTGCCAATGCTTTATCTCCTTTTGGCGCCATTAAGACATATTCTGCGTTGCTTGGTTGTCGTTGAGGTTCGCTTGGTCCACCTTCCATATACATGGCATGATCATGGCTGAGAGCAGGATAAGTCATAATTCCAGAAACTTTTAAATGCTCTTTTTCATCTGTGCCATCCCAACGCATGGAGATGAGTCCTTTGCCCCCGTGATACATGTAGATGCGGTCGTCTTTTTCTACAAAGTGAGGTAGATCACGTCCACCAGAGGCCTTAATCTTATTGATCTTACCACCGTCAGCGCTGATCCACCCAATATTTTCCTGTGCTCTAAAAGCAAATGGTCCGATCGCGTCATCATACGCTTTTGCTGTTCCATACAGGAACGCAATTCGGTTGGATTTTTTGTCCCAGGCCAGGCTGGTGTAAACCCCACCTTGATTGGTAAGTTTTGTCATTCTCCCCCCCGAGGACCGCACCTTGTAAATGTGACCTTCATTGCCTTCCCATGTAGAGAATGCCAGCATCGACCCATCTGGAGACCATGCAGGCATTGCTTCAGTGAAGTTGTTTTTCGTTACGCGTTTTGGCGTCCCGTTTGGATAATCCATCACGTAAAGTCGGTTCAATACGGTGAAGGCAATTTGACTGCCATCGGGGGATCTTTTTGCGTCTCTGATTTGATTAGCAATCATCTTTGTGCTGTCATAGATTGGATAATCGAACTGAACCATGGGTCCAAAATCCAATTCTTCGTCTACCTCAAATGGTATTTCAGTTGCTTGACCTCCATTGATTGGAATTCTCCAGATTTTACCTCCATAAGAAGCAATCACCGATTGATTGTCGGGTGTAAATGACATTGCCGGATAAACACCCAGTCTTGCTCTTGATTCCTGATCGTCTCTTCTTACTGGATAAGCCAGCCAATCCTCTTGACCCGTTTGTAGATTTCTTTTTCTCAGACCTGTCTCCGTATTGTATCTGGAAGCATATACCAACCATTTCCCATCTGAGGAGAGCGTAGGAGCAAAGGCTGAGCCGTATTGATTCGTTTGGCCAGCTATTTCCCCTGTTTCTCTGTCATAAGTAGCTATCTGATATTGAGGCATTTGCGCATTGTAGTTCCATGCACCAAATCTTCTTGAAAACCATAGGTATCTATCGTCTTGTCCGAAAGCGGGTTCTATCGCTTGTAGAGCGTCTGGTTTTTTAATAATCTGTATGCCGCCGCCACCATCTTTGTGGTACATGTGCACTTTTAGTGTTCTTATTCCTTTGGAAGCAAAGATGTAGTTTCCGTCGTTGGACCACTCTGCAGCCTGATAGTATTTATCTCTATCCTTGGTGATTTGTTTTGGCTCGGCATCTTCATTTGTGAGGTCTAATGTCCAGATGTTCTCAGAGCCACTTCTGTCCGAGGAGAATGCAATGGATTTTCCATCTGGGCTGTATCTTGGATGGTCATCGAATGCCATACCAGAAGTAATTTGTTTTGCTTTGCCTCCCGCGATCGGTAACGTGTACAAGTCTCCCATCATGTCGAAGATTATTTCCTGACCGTTGGGATTCACATCAAGTGAAATCCATGTTCCCTCTTTGGTGTTTAACCGGATTTTTCTCTCAGGTTCTAATGGCAGTTCCTTGGTTGCCTTTTTTTCTTTAGTACTGTCTGCATCAGCTTTTTTATCTTCCTGTGCAAACACTGTAATGCTCATTAGTGCGAGCAGTGCTAGAATTAGGTTTCGCATATTACTTAACTTATGGTTTATGTGATTGCCAATTTATCCTAAAATATCAGGAAGGACGAAGGAAGTTACATGAATGGATTGCAGAGCAATGTTGCTGATGTGCCGATCTGTAAGTGGTAGGTTGTTTGATCGAACGGGGTATTGAAAGGGAAAGAAAGGGGGGTGGTACCCCAATAGATGCAATAATATTAGGTTTTAGCTTTTTAGTTTTTGCATTTTGTCCTTTAATACCGGCCAATCTGCAGAGCCATTGTCCTTTAACATTTTAGATAGCATGCCTATAGATTTCTCTTTGAAGCCGAATATCTTTGCTATCATCTCACAAAATTTAATCTCACTGAGATACACTTTTCCGTCTGACTTCATAACTCGTACCATATCAGCCAAAATCTCAATTTTAGCATCAAAGCCCAAGTCAGTGTTTAAGTCCATTTCAAAGGTTTTCTTCTTCAATTCTTCGGTAATTATTTCTTCAAGTTCCTCAGAAGAAATGTTGCTTTGCTTAGCTAAGTCGCAAATAAATTTACGCTCTGTTTCTTCGAATTGATTATCAACCAGAGCCAGTTGAATCATGATCCTGAATTTCTCTTTGTCATTCATAATATTACTTTTTTTGTTTGATACAAACTGAGGTAAACTCAGTGAATATTATATGAAGGACATTACTTATATGTTAGCTAGAGATTTACCTAGCCACATCTAATCCGTCGGATGGATACTATTTTTGTAAGTCGAAGATTGCTGTTTGCTTGGGGCCTACCTCAAAGTCATTTTTTACGTCTATGATGTTTCCATCTAATACATTGACACCAGTTTTATAGAAATCCAATATCTCAGCTAAGCGATCACGTTGGATTGTTTTGGCATCATCATTACGGTTCATTATGACCATCACTGCCTCTTTGTCGGTGTGTCTGAAATAGATGTACGTATTGTCTTCAGGAATAAAATGAGTCATTTTCCCATCATGGATGGCATTAGCAGTTTTCCTCCAATTGGTAATTCGTTTCACAAATTCAAATGCATCTTGCTCCTTTGGAGTTCGGCCCTCTTTAGTAAATACTGAACGCTCATCTTCTAGCCAACCACCAATCATGTCGGCACGTTTACGACCGTCTCCATTTACAGGTGCATTGGCTAGCATAAGTTCAGTGCCGTAGTAAACCTGGGGGATACCTCTGGTGGTCATTAGATAGGCATATCCCATTTTAAAGAGGTCTGCATCTTCATCCATCTTAGTGTAGAAACGCTCAATGTCATGATTGTCAATGAAGATGACATTCTGATTTGGATTGGAATATAATCGATCTTGGGAGACAACATAATAGAGCTCTGAAAGGCCATTTTTCCATCCGAAATCATCTTTAAGCGCACGATCCAACGCAAACATTATTTGAAAATCAGTGACAGTCGGTAGTTTTGAATTATATCCATCATCTTGTCCAGCATCATCTGCTTGCCAATACGATTCATGTGAGACCCGTTCCACCCAGGCTTCCCCTACAATATTAAAAGTTGGGTAGGAGGCCATTACTTCAGTGACCCATCGGCTGAGATAATCTTTATATGGATAGACGTAGGTGTCCATCCGGATACCATCAACGCCTGAGTATTCAATCCACCAGAGCGAATTTTGAATCAGATAAGTAGCTAAAATAGGATTCCGTTGATCTAAGTCAGCGAGCTCTCGCACAAACCATCCCTTTTGTAATTTGTCAAGATCATACTGTGATGCATGCGGATCGGACTGAACCTCTCCCCGAAAATTGGTTGTTCCATATTGCTCGATATCATGAAACCAGTCTTTTGTCGGTTGGTCTTTTAACCACCAATGTTGATCTCCTACATGATTATGTATCATATCCATGATCACTTTGATTCCGTTATCGTGGCACTTCTGAACGAATGATCTAAACTCATCATTTGTCCCAAATCGACGGTCCATCTTATAAAGGTCTGTAGCTGCATATCCATGATAGGCGCCATATTCGGGCTTCATGTCATTCTCGAAGGTGGGAGTGAGCCAAACGGCAGTCATTCCTAGTTCTTTTATGTAATCAAGTCGATCGCTTACGCCTTTTAAGTCACCACCATGTCTTCCGTTTGGATTCGATCTGTCCGCTGACTCCAACATACCCTCCACTGTATCATTTGCAGGATTGCCATTGGCAAAACGATCGGGCATAAGTAGGTAGATTACATCACTACTATTGAATCCCAGATTTCGGTTTGTATCACTAGTTCTTTCTTTTATCTCATAATCAAACTTAATTTTCGTCTTCTTTCCAGCTTTGAGTTGAATTTCAAAAATACCGGGTTTTGTTGCTTTGGATAGTAATAGGTTGAGTACTAAATAGTTCGGATTTTCTAACCGCTGTATCTCGTCTATTGTAATGCCTTCGTAATTCAATTCAGGAGTTAATACACCAATGTTCTTTCCGTGCAACATGAGCTGCATAGAGGAGACAGGCATATCCGACCACCAAAAGGGGGGATCTATGTGTTGTAGTTTTTGACCGCTACTGGCCATGCAGTAAAGAAGGAAGAGAAGGAAAATAATCTTTTTCATATTGGATGATTAAAATAAAAAAAGCGACGTGATGTCGCTTTCTTTTTCAAACAAATAATTAATTAATAACCGTCATTTTGTTCAAGCTTAGGGTTTGCTATCAGGTCAGAAGCAGGAATAGGGAAGATGTCGAGGTGTGCTGGCGATGATACGCCTTCTTCCACTCCACCTTTCCATGGCCAGACATAAGTTCCACCAGAGAATTTGCCGTGCCTTACTAAATCGGTTCTACGTGTAGCTTCAAGGTATAATTCTCGTCCCCGTTCATCCAAAATCCAATCCATATCTACATCGCCGATTGCAACATCACCACTATTATCTCCATAGGCTCTTTGTCTTAGTTGATTCAAAAAGCCCAGTGTTGTTGCGCTAATGGAACCATTTTCTTGCACTTCTGCTTCCGCAAGAATCAAATACGCTTCGGCTAGCCTGAAGACTGGAAAATCGGTGCTTACTTGATCTACGCCGGGTGCTCGTTGGCCAGTCGAAGCTTCTATGTTTGTAAATTTAGGCACAGCCCAACCATCTGTAAATTCACCAATATCAGTGATTTCAAGCGATTGGCCTTCAGTGAAAAATATGCCTCTACCATCTGCGCTTGCCCCATCAGGATCAGTTGCAGCACCAGGAAATAGATTTACCAAGGCGCTTGTGGTACGATAACCTGCCCATCCACTGGGTACACCATAGTCACTTTCTGCTTCATTAGAGAATGGAGCTCCGTTTTTTTCATCATCAGACATAGCACCTCCTATTCCACCTCTAATGATGGTAGTGGTGCCACCCCATGTTTGTGAAACCAGTCCATCATGAACAATAGGCCAGATGATTTCATCAGTTCTCATATGGTTGTCGCCCATGAATAGTTCCTGGTAGTTAGCTGCAATGCTGTATTGATTTGAATTAATTATTTTGTTTACCTCAGTGATGCAATCAGCGTTTCGATCCGTGCCTGTATAAACTTGTGCATTGAGGTACAATCTTGCTTTTAGCATCCAGGCTGCAGCCTGATCCAATCTTCCGTAATCATGAGTGCCTTGACCGGGAGTTAGTAGTTGATCTTCTATATCATTTAACTCGCTTTCAATAAAATCGAAAACTACTTGAGATGTTGATTGGGATGGAAGATCAGAAGTGATGGATGTTATCAATGTAACGTTTCTAAAATGATCCAGTGCATGCCAATAAGAGAACGCTCGGATAAATCTGGCTTCAGCGACAAAACGGTCAATTTCGGAAATTTCTGCTGCACTTAGTCCTGCGGGAAGATCACTAGCAACGCGCAAAAAATCATTGGCTAGTGAGATGGTAAAGAATATTCTGTAATAAAGCACTCGTACAAATTGGTTGTCAGCTCCCCATGTATGATTATGCAAGTCTCTAATGCCGGAATCAGTCCAGGCAATAATTGCTTCATCTGTGGTCAGCTCTTGAGCTTTCCACCATACACGGAGATAGCTCGAAAATCCTTCATCATTAATAATGGTCAGATCTGGCTGTCCTGCGGCACCTTGCTGTCCTGTCAGCGTTAGTGACGCATATAGCTTGGCTATGTACGATTGATATCCGTCAAAATTGGTAAAAGCAACAGATTCTACCAGTCCATTTTTAGGTTCAAGCTCTAGGTCAGTACATCCTGCAAGTGCAACGATAACCAGTATAGAAAGTATTTTTTTCATGATTCTCTAATTAAAAAGTAAGGTTTAATCCTGCAAGAAATGTTCGCGATCGTGGATATAGATTGTTATCAATTCCGCCGATTCCAGCTTCCGGGTCTACACCTGAATACCCCGTTATGGTCATAAGATTAGATGCCGTAAGGTATACCCGGGCATTTACCTTCTTAATTTGATTGATTTTATAGCCAACCGTTATATTGTCAAGTTTTACAAAAGAAGCATTTTCTATATAAATATCAGACAGCAGCTGTCTTTCAGTAAAGTCATTGTCATAAGCTGACAGATGGATATTATTTGGTGCGAATGTATTATCAACCCCTTCGAAAGCGCCGTATTGTGATTGAACGTTATTATATACATAACCCCCAATTTGGCCTCTGAATGTAAATGCTAAATCAAATTGTTTGTAAGATACGTTGCCAGTCAGACCAAGTATCAAGTCAGGAGCTGGCTTTTTATAAGGTCTCAGGTCATCTTCATTGATGAGTCCATCTTCATTTTGATCCACATACATGTCTAGGTCATTTCGTGAACCGTCCTGATTGGCGTCTACTCCATCAGGTATAGGTTGACCATTTGCGTCTGTTTTGTGCTGATATACAAAGAAGGAGTTAGCAGGGTACCCTACCTTCAGAATCTGAATAGACTGGCCTACATCTCCAGATATTCCACCTGTTGTGTATCCTTGAAAATCCGGAAGGTTGGAGTTGTCTAATTTTAAAATTTCATTTTTATTATAGGATATATTGAAACCTAGGTCAAACTTCAAGTCTGCTTTGTCCATGAGCACTCCGTTCACTTGAAGTTCTATGCCTTTGTTTTCCATTTCTCCAATATTGGTAACGGCTCTGTCTCCTGTGAGGGTTCCAATTGGAAATGCAATATTGAATAGTAGGTCGGTCGTTAACTTTCGATACAAATCAATCGATCCATATAATCTTCCTTCCAGGAATCCATAATCGATTCCAAAGTTTAATGATCTCGTTTCCTCCCATTTTATACCTGGGTCTACAGCGTTTGGTCTGAAAGTATTGATGGTGTCCTGACCAAAAATATAAGTGGATCTATCATCACTGAGCTGATAAAGGTTTACATAGAGGTAGTCTCCAATCTCTTCATTTCCGGTAATTCCGTAGCTCGCTCTCACCTTTAAATTTGACATTACATTCTGTATGCCCTTGGCGAATGGCTCGTCTATCACTCTCCACGCAAAAGCTAGCGATGGAAATAGTCCCCATCGGTTGGCTTCGCCAAATCGTGTACTACCATCTCTTCGGACAGTAGCAGTAATCAAATACTTATCTTGAATAGAAAGATTCGCACGACCCCAGAAAGAGATAAGTCTGTTTTCCAACTCAAAAATGAGTGGCTCATCTAGAAACCCGCGAATTTCGCTGAGTTTACCTTCGCTTATGAAGCTGGTAGGATCGGAAATATTTAGTGCATTCAGGGATACAGTATCTCTTTTAAACAATGAACGATCTACGCTTTTTTGAAAATCCTGGTAGGAATACCCGGCGATTAAATCCAATTTTCCAAAAGAAAGTTCAGTATTGTAATTGAGATAAGTCTCAAGCAAATTACTTGTTCTGGAATCTTCAAACGTGGAGAATGAGCCATTTTGAACACCTGCTTTCTCATTAATTAATCGTGTGACCTGGCTCTTTCCTTCCGATACATCATAGGCATAATTAACTTTTACTGATAGACCTTCTAAAAATGGAAGCTTATAGTTGACGTTTGCTCCGATAAGATTTCGGGCTGTTCTACCAATATTAAATGTTTGATCAATTTGAGCGACAGGATTACCAGGAGCCAATGGACTTGACCACTCAAAATATCCTCCTGTAGTTGGATCATCTGCTAAAACTGCCTGGGTCGGGTCAAAAACAAGTGCCGATCCTATTACATTAGGTGCAAATCGGTTTTTAATGATGCTGTGTTTAGTATTGATACCTATGGTGAGATCTTTATTAAGCAGATCCTGGTTGAAATTTATAGAACCGGAGATTCTTTGAAGGTTATCTGATTTAATCAAACCATCTACATCTTGATAGTTTAGCGATACTCTTGCATTGTTTGTTTTACCACCAAAAGATGCGCTTAGATTATGATTCATTCCTTGGGCGGTTTGAGTTACTTCTTCAAACCAGTCTGTATTAGATGAGCCCAAATCGTCCAGATTTCTTGGACCTTTTCTTTCGACAGTAAAAGCAAATTCTGCTGGGTTTAGCATTCTAACGCCAGGTCCATTAAAGCCGATAGCGTACGATCCGTCATAGGAGAATTGGGGCTTTCCTGAAACACCCTTTTTTGTCGTGATAATCACTACTCCGTTTGCTCCTCGTGAACCATAAATAGCCGCAGATGATGCATCTTTCAATACTGTGATGTCTGCGATATCCGCCGGATTGATAAAGTTTAGTGGGTTTCGAACACCAGCAACTCCATCATTTTCTAATGGTATACCATCTACAACAAATAGTGGCTCGTTTCCAGCAGTTAATGATGTACCACCTCTTATTCGTATTGATATTCCTGATCCAGGCGCACCATCATTTGAAACCACCTGAACACCAGCAACCTTACCGGCAATCAAACTGGTAGGAGATGTTAATACTCCCGTGTTAAAGTCTTTGGCTTTTACCTTGTTTACAACTCCGGTCACGTCACCTTTTTCCACTTGACCATACCCAACAACTACAATTTCTGAGAGCTCCTGTATATCTGTGCTTAGCTCTATATCAATTGTAGATCGACCACCAACAGGTTGCTCGACTGTTTTGTACCCAATGTATGTGAAAACAAGGATGTCGTCTGAAGAAGCTGCTAGTGAATACCTTCCATCTATATCTGTCGCGGATCCACTTTGAGTTCCCTTAATTTGAACAGTTACTCCAGGTAGCAATGTGCCATCCTGAGCATCTTTAACTGTTCCACTTACGCGTTGCTGCTGTCCAAGTGCTAAAAGTGCGCCATTAGAGAGCATAAGAACGACCAGGCATTTGAGCCACCATCGAACCTGTAAATTCCTTTTATTATTCATTGATTTGCTTCGCATTTGCTGAGATGAATTATCAGGATATAAATCCAGAAATTATCATTGGTTTGCAATTTCAATTTTACCAATTTCGGAACGTAAATCCATGATTTACAGGGCTTTTTAGTGGATTTTTCTACGCAAACGTTTGCGTATTTCTGGTCTCACAAAAGCAGTCTTAATTCATTGGAACGCACCGAAAACGTTTACGATTACCAACTATTTGATTACGATCTTAGTTTTAAATTCTTCGGTGGAATTTCTCAAGGTAAGATGATAAACTCCAGGATTCATTGTTCGTACATTGATCTGTCCATCAGAAAGTAGACCTTTTTGAAGAATTCGTCCAGACAAATCAGATAGTTGATAGTCTGTGATTCTTAAATTTTTCTGAATATTTAATATCTCAGAAGCTGGATTTGGATATACATATATGTGATCAGTTAGGTCATCAGTGGAACTAAGGGTAATCTGCTGATCTTCGATGTAGTTGTCAATTAACTCGGAGGTATACATGTACCATTCACCAGGTGATAAAGTCACCTCTTCTGCGGTGTTTGTAATTTCTATTGATTCTCCTGTGAAGTAATTGTACCATGTTCCGGTACTGGAGAACGTGTGATTGCCTGCTTGCTCTTCTGTATCAAAGTTGCCAATCACATAAATTTCTACATCAGGATGAGTAAGGTTTATGGTCTTAATGTCTCCTGAAGTATTCCATTCGAAATAATCCTTGTTGACATAATTTGTTTCTGTACGCAAATGCACCAATGATTTGTAAAGGTCAAATAATTTTTTTCGGTTAAAATCTTCGAGATATTCCCACCGTGTTGGTTTAATGCCTAATCGATCATTGTTTAACTCCTCATCGTATCCCAACTCGCCAAATTGCCAAATCATTTTGGGCCCCGGAACGGTCAAGAAAAATGCTGCCGCAAGTTTGGCTCGCTCCAGTGATTCATGATTGCTATTACTCTTTTTTAATTCCCACATAAAGCGTTCTTCATCGTGACTTTCCATGTAGGAAATCAGATGTGGTTCGGACCAGCCCCTGTTTTCAAAATAGGTCTGGCTGAGTGAGGTAGGATTGCCTTTTCCAGCATTGATATAGGTATGGTTCATATTACCCCAAAGCATCATTCCATATTCTGCGAGTTCTTTTTCCTCTGTATTGGTTGCGAAATGTTCCAGTATGATGTAGGCGGTAGGGTCCTCAGCCCAGATGACATCCGCTATTCTTTTCCACAGAGCTATTCGCGTGGCATCATAGTTACCCCAAGCACTTACATTTCCGAGCGTGTTCCTTTGAGTGAAGCCTTTTGATAAATCAAACCTATACCCATCGATGTTGTATTCTTCGAGCCAGTATTTAACAACTCTGTCTGTATAGTCTTTGGTGTACTGGCTTTCATGGTTCATGTCATAGCCCACGTTAAAGTCGTGTTTTGGTGTCGTATTGAACCATGGGTTATCTGATGTGGGATTGCCATATAGGCCTTCGTTGTAAAGCCTGACAAGTGAATTCCTGCCGAAATGATGGTTGAGCACTATATCAAGGATGACAGCTATCCCACGCTTATGTGCCTCGTCAATGAGCGTCTTCAGATCTAGCTCTGTTCCGTAATATTTGTCTATTGCGAACATGAATGCCGGGTTGTATCCCCAGCTCAGGTTTCCTTCAAATTCCTGGACAGGCATAAGTTCGATGGCATTGATGCCGAGATCGGCCAGATAGTCCAGTCGCTCAGTTACGGCATCATAGGTTCGTTCTTCCGTGAAATCTCGAATGAGTAATTCATAGATCACAAGATCTTCGTTGGCTGGTCTGGTGAAGTCAGACCAGGAAAAGAGTGCTCTGTTTGTTTGAAGGATAGCGACAGCTTCCGAGGTTTCATTGCTGGGATAGTTTATAAGGTTAGGATATCTATTATCTGCAATGATTTCTGGATCATCAAACGGAGAGGAGATCTTCTCCGCGTATGGATCTGCGATCTTTATTTCTCCATCCACCAGGTATTGAAATTGATATTCCTGTCCCGAAGTAAGCCCATTTATCTCAAGCCAAAATACTTCTCCATCTTTATTCATTAGATAATCACTGCTCAAGGACCAGTCATTGAAATCACCGATTATAAAGACGTGCTCTTTGCCTGGAGCTCTTAGCACCAAAGTCGCGCTTGTATTGTCAACACCATAATTGATCCCGTCTTCCATTCCTGCGGGTAGGGTAGTAGATGCAGGTGTAGGTGTCAGCGTGTAGGAATAAGTTGTCTCAACAGTTTCGGTAGCATTTGTGGCTTGTGCCTTGATGACGTGCACGTCCCCATCGTCGATGATTGTGTGCGTCGTGTTGAGTTCGGTTTGACCCGTGACACTAGCTATTGGCGTGTCGTCTACTAATATTTCAATGTCTGATGTTTCGGAAGTTCTTATGTCGATATCAATCGTGGTTGCCGATGAATAAAATCCATAGTTGCCACTTGGGTTGTCCATTACGATGGTAAACCCATCAGTAATGTCGGTTACAAAATCGCTGGTTTGTCCATTGCTCCAGTCATTTCCTTTCAGGAGCATTCCGATACTTTCAATGTTTTCTACTGAAGTATTTAAAAAATCAGTTGGTGTCAAGGTGATTGAAAAATAAACCTCTCCTTGAGGTCCGGTGGACCGTGTAAATTTTGCTGGATTTGTGGCAGCTGTATTTGAATTGGCAGGATTCACATTGGAAGGTGCGTCTATTCCTTTACTTGGCACCCACATCCAGATCCAGGCATCTGAGAGGCTTTGAAGAGCAGTACCTGTGGTTTCGTAAGTTATGGTAATCTCTTCATCAGCTGAGAAAAAGGCCGGTTCAATGGTTGGTTCAATGCTGGTTTGAGCAAAAGCAAGTGATGTGAAGAGTGCAATAGAAATGGTGAGTATGTATTTCATTGGGGAAATTTAGATTAAAAAAAAGCCGCCCAAAGTCGGGCAGCCTTTTGTTACGTACTAATATGAGAACTTATTGTCTTCCAGCATTTGAAGTGGCAGTAGCAGTATATGTTACGCCACCGTCAGCTGTAGATATTGTCACTGAATAATTATCAGCTGCACCAAGCACGAAAGTGCTGTTGTTAAATTCTAATGCAGTGCTTCCATCAAGTGATCCACCCAGGTTATAGTCAAAGCTTTGGTTTACAAAGATTTTCCATCCAGCAGTAGTATAAGCACCATTTGCTAGTGTGGCAGATGCCAGATCATCATTGTATGTCATTGCAATGCCATTTCCTGCGTCCCAGTTACCTACAGGGCTTCCCTCTCCAATGACCTGGAATTCTGCATCGCTGAAATCAATGTTCCATGTGCCACCTTGATCTGAAGTAGTTATTTTAACATAGATCAACCCAGATGCGCCATCTGCAAGGAACCAACTTCCATCACCATTGCTGTCTGCATTGTCAGTGATGTTTCCTGTATCGTCAGTATAAGTGGTAGAGTTAGGAATGAGTTTAGAAGCCCAGGTATCATCCGTACGGAATTTGAACTCATTGTCAGTAGTACCACCTGCAATTGGGAATACACCTAACCAAGTATCTGCTCCGCTTACTTGTCCAACGTAGACTAAGTCTTTGTCGTCACCCCAACCAGTCGTTGTCATGGTTCCCTGAGTACCGGAACCAATGATTCCCCATGGGAAATTGTCAGCATCAAATGTACATTGATCAGAATCACCTGTTTTTGTTAATGTCGCTGAAAATACGCCATTCGCGTCCATAGCCAATGTTACGTCGTAGATTCCGTCTTCTGTATTTTGAATGTTAGCTCCTCCAGGAACAAGAACAGAAAGCGATTCGCCCAGGTTGGTAAATGATTTATACTCTCCAATCGTCCAGTTATTATTATATCTGAATTTAAACTGATCATCTCTTACAATTATTCCAGTGGCTGACCAGGTAGATCCAGTTGCAGATTCTGAAACTACGTCCAGATCAATATCCGCATTGAAACCATTTGAAACACAAACAGATTCATAAACCGCGCCTCCAATGATGCCCCATGATGTGATGCGAACAATAAATGCCTCATCAGTTTGTCCATCATATATCACATGGTAAACTCCGTCTTCTGTGATTGAAAAAGCAGCTCCATTGGCAACCACATCAATGAATGTGTAGGCCTCCGCCCACGTACCGGTTGAATCCACTACTGAGGATACCCCGCCCTCAATGCTTACAATCTCTTGCTCATCAATTTCAGCAAAGATGTAACTTCCTGCTTCCAGATACATGTAGCCAGCTCTGTGATCGTCACGTGCTGTTGCAGCAAATCCTTCTCCTTCCACTGTTGCAGCACCTAATACAAAGGCATTTGCGATGGTAGTATCAGAAGCAGTAACGCCTGCTATATAGAAACCATCAGCGACTGTAAAGGAGCCTCCGCCACCATCATCAATTATAATTCCTCCACCGTCATCGCTTCCGCACGATGAGATGAAAATTAAGGTCCCCAAAACCATAAAAAAACTCAGGGATTTTAGTGCATTTTTCATCGTAATTTATTGTTAAATTTTAAGTTAATTTTTTAGAGTCTTTTAGTTGAAAAATTGACATTCTCTCAACACTCACTTACCGAATTTTACGAATTCAGAAATCCCAAACAACAGTTTTGGTAAGTTTTTACGGACTTTTTTTTCTGCAAACGTTTGCGTTTCAGACTTTTACAAAAGGGGGTAAACGAAATTGACTCATTTACCTATCTTTCTTGCATGAAAAGGCAGACAACTACCATCAAAGACATAGCTAGAGAATTGGGTATATCACCATCAACGGTTTCACGTGCTTTGAAGGACCATTTTGAGATCAGTGAAGAGACCAAGAAAGCCGTTAGGCGTGTTGCTGAAGAATTGAACTATCAGCCGAACTCTTTGGCGCTCAGTTTGAGGTACAGTAAATCCAATACGATAGGCATCATTGTGCCGGAGATTGTACACTTCTTTTTCTCCACTGTAATCAGTGGTATTGAAGACATTGCTCAGAGCCGTGGATACAATGTGATCATCACACAATCCAACGAGTCGGTTGAGCGGGAGATGATGAACATACAAACGCTATTCAATAATAGAGTTGATGGAGTGCTAGTATCTCTGTCAAAAGAGTCTTTCGATTACACACACTTTGAAGTGATGATGCAAAAGGGCCTGCCGATCGTGTTTTTTGATCGTGTGGCGGATACATTGGAAACCAGCAAAGTGACTGTTGATGATTTTTTGGGAGGCTATCAGGCTACGGAGCATTTGATCAAGCAAGGGTATAAGCAGATTGGGCATTTGGCAGGTCCGGAGAATCTGGACATAACGAGTGAGCGACTCAATGGCTTTCGAAAAGCACATGAAGATGCAGGCATGAAGGTAAATGAGGATTTGATCATTTATAATCAAGCATCAAATGAGAGTGACGCTTACGCAGCCACGTTTGAGCTGTTTAAGACCGAGAAGCTGGACGCGCTATTTGCTTCAAACGATCTGGCAGCCATGGGAGCGATCAAGGCAGCACAGAAGTATGGGAAGAACGTACCACTGGATTTTGGTGTGGTGGGTTTTAGCAACTGGCAGTTTACCGCATTGACCAATCCTTCCATATCTACCATTGAGCAACCAGGGTTTGAGATGGGGCAGCATGCGGCGGAGCTGTTGCTGAAGCAAGTAGAAAGTGAGGAGGGTGTAGACTTTGAGCAGATGAAGCTACCGACGACATTGTTGGCACGAGATTCTTCGAGGAGGTCTTGAAAGGAGTGAATGCTTCTATTGGCACGGAAGTAACTTCCGTGCCAGATGGTAGACAATGCCTCATACTCAATTTAAATGCACAAGCGGACGCTTGCGCTAGTTGGAGACTCTGAGGGGGAGTATCAACTAATTACTCACATCTTTTGACATCTACATTTTCTTCGCTATCACTTAATTGAACCGAATAACAGAGTCCTTCATTCAATGAGATATTAAAATTATTTAATGCCTTCCACTCGACGATATTTACTTTTTTAAACGAGTACAAATCAAAATCATCTTCATCCAAATAATAGCTACAGATAAGTTCTCTAGACCTCTTGGGTTTGAAAATCACTTTGAAATGCTCAACAACAAGATAATTTGTCTCTTCAACTCTTACCTTCAGCAATCTGTAACTAACGTATCCCTCCTCTGTCTTCTTTAAGGAAAATGGTGTTTGATACACATCTACAATATCAAAGTAGTAGTTCGGTATTTGTGCAAACCCTCTCTGACTGCAAGAAAAAAGAACGGCTATTATAAAAATTTTAATAATTCTTTTCATCGCTAGTTATCATCTTCATTTAGTTGATCTGCCAAAATCTGTGCCAGTTCCAGATTTCCTGTACTTGCGGCACGTACAAATTGATTAAACAGGAATTGTTTTGGATCAGATTCATTATTAGCTGATTCTTTGCTATCATCCTCTTCATTATTCAATTCATAATCTGAAGGTACATAATCTTTATCTGCATATTGGTCGTTTTTATACGAATCAATTATTTCTGAATCTTCAGACTCAAGATGGAAGTGTTTATCATTATATCCTCCCTGAAATTGCAGACCTACTTCTTCTGCAGCAGCTTTTAATTGTTCGTCTGAAAATTTAGCTTTTCTAAAATCTATGCCAGTGGCTCCATTTTCTTGAAGGTGAAAACTATCTGGATCAGATTGAGGAATTGGATCATCATTTGTTTTTGACAAAATATTACCATTCTTTCTATATCTGTCACCACCAGTTATAATAAGACTATAACTCGACTTATTCACACCAGCTATCTTAGCAAGAGCCCTATCGAATTGCTTTAACTTTCTAATAAATTTCTTATTACTTATCACATATTTATCTGGATTTTTAATATCTCTTCCATCAATATCTATATAACTAAGTGGATTGTTAGCCACATAGCTATAGGGAGATATTAACCTATACTTATCTGAAAGAGGATCAATACCATTCCATCTTCCAATAGCAGCATCATACATCCTTGCACCATAGTCAGTCCATTGAAGTTCAGGTATATACTCGAAGGAGTTGTACTTAAACCTCTGCTCCTTACTAGCCACCCTACTACTTTCATTAAACGTCAGCCCAAAAGGATAGTAATCCTGCGTACTCACCACATTCGTCTTGCCATGATACACCGTGAAATCATCAAAATGAACCGTGAAAGCTTCTTGGTTTTCATTGCTCAAATACGCCAAAATATACCCCTCCTGATCCGCTATGATGTCATCGATGCTGAGCGTTTCAGACGTATTAGGTCCGGTACTTTTTGCCGCTGAAC
>NZ_JBDVKP010000016.1:0-73426 GCF_039960695.1 Ekhidna sp.
TTTTGAGGGATGAGAACCCAGGTTCGAAACCGAAGTGCAACGTAGGTTCACGAGGGGTTTAGGGCATGGCGGTGCGTATAAGTAATCCCTCAGCGCCCACACTTCAAAACCCTGATTCATTTCTGAGTCAGGGTTTTTTATTTTGAATGCTAAGCAAATTCATTCAAGGACAAGACAGGTAGTTGAAATTGAGGCATCACATTTTGAGTTTTTGGAGAATAGTTTTTAAAAGCATGATCAATTATAATTCCTGTTGAGAAGCGTTTTGAAAAATACAGATCTTGCTAATCTTATCTACTCGATGATTGATCTAATGTCTAATGATTTTAATCTTTTGTACACATAGTATATGCTGATTTATTAATAAGTAATTAGCTTAATTGATTAGGCTGGTTTTACCTATTAAATCAGTGGTTATTCAAAATGATATTTGGATAATATTAGAATAACCAAAAATCAAGACCACCATGAAAATCTTCAAATTTGTTTTTTTCACTTCAATAATGAGCCTCTCTCTGGGCCTGAATGCGCAAATCGCTATGGCTGATAATCAATTAAAGCCTGTACGTGCCGAGCTTAACACTGCGAAGAAGTCTGTCAACAATGACACCCCGCCAAAAGTGATTAAGGAAGGTGAAACCGTATTTGTAGATGAAAATGCCAAAATTTATGTCAATAAGAATCTGCCTATTTATCTGAAGTTCTCAACTACCCCAAATGGAAAAACGCATGACTTGAAGAGTCTAAGTCACCCTGAAGATACAGAGCCATTGTATTTGGATACCGAGGGTCCAAATTATATTAGGACAAAGTGGGCGATAGATCCAGAAACTAAGAAATACGCATATCCACTAAGGGAGATTCAAATGGAACTATATGCCGATAGCAAAGCTCCTATTGTTCGACCAGTATTTAATTCAGGATCAACATTCAAAAAAGACAAAATCATTTATTATGGGCATGATCTCGAAATTGAATTCACTGAATGGGATGAGCAGTCTGGAGTGAAAAACAGTTTTTGGAGTTTAAATAATAATGAATGGCGTACCGGTGAGTTAACCTTCAAAAATGAAGACTCGAATGAGTATACATTCTCTTATTATGCAGTAGATAATGTTAATAATTATACAGAAACTGAGTCAGTATCTTTTGTGTTTGATAAAACTCCACCGAAAACCAAGCTGCTGAAAACTAAAGAAGGTTCATATGTATTTGGTCCAAACACCCCAGTTCAGTTTGAAGTTGTGGAAGAACATTCAGGCCTTAAATCAACCTACTTCAGGTTAACGGATGTAGATTTTGAAATTGTAAGAACTGGGCAGGTAATGCCATCAACACTGGAAGATGGAGAATATGGACTCGTGTTTTATAGCGTGGACAATGTGATGAACGGCGAGGAGTCAGGAGAAGAAAGAATTTACTTAGATAAGATCGCCCCTGAGACATCATTAACAGCAACCTCATCATTCGCAAAAGGCGATAGATTGTATGTGTCGTCAGGTTCAAAAATCAGTTTAGAAGCATCTGATAATAAAGCTGGAGTAAGAGAAATCACTTTCAGCACTCGAGGTATTAATAATGAAGTTTACAGCAAGCCATTTTCTTTAGAAAAGTATCATGGTACATCATCTATAAGTTATTCTGCATCAGATATTGTTAGTAATACTGAAATAAAAAAGTACCAAGAAATATTTGTTGATAGTCTTCGACCTGCCACTCAGATAGAATTTATAGGAGAATATTTTGAGGTAGCCAATCGATTCTATATTAATGAATCTACCGAGCTAAAATTATCTTCGTCTGACCTGAACTCAGGAGTAGCCTATACAGAGTATGCAGCTATTGGGAATGAATTTGAAAAGTATAGCAAGGCATTTAAGCTTACAAAAGAAGGATATAATGGAATAATGTATCGTTCGGTGGATAATGTGGACAATTCAGAATATTCTAAAAGTATAGATCTCTATTTAGATAAGCAGGGCCCAGAAATTGTATTCAATTTTAGTAATCAGCCGATTGGTGAAGAAGATGGGATTAAAGTTTATCCAATAGGTACACGATTATTTCTTGGAGCCACGGATGATCAATCGGGCACCAACAGCATTGCTTATCAGGTGAATAATCAGAAAGCGGTACATTACAGTAGCCCAAAAACAATCGATATAAGTGAGAAGAAGGCTTTTAAAAGCGGGCAGATCTTTGAAGTAAAAATTACAACAACGGATTTGGTTGATAATGTGACGACAGAGTCAATCAAGTTTAAGATTGAAGAATAAAACACTAGCTAACCTAAGTGTACCCTGATTCAGAAATGAGTCAGGGTTTTTTTATTAGTCAATCAAGTTTAAAAAGAATCCCGTTCAGGAAACATGATAGCAGTAATAATAGAAGCATAAATAATTAACCGTCAATAAATAAGCGACTTATATCTTCTCAAGTAAAAAAACCACATAGTACTGACTAATTAAATGACCTAATTCAAAAGCCAATTTTATACTAATACATAGGGGGTTGGATAAAATTCATCTTTGCATCACTAATTCAAAAAAGCAAAATATGGACACATCCACTCGAATTCTTAGTTTTATTTTCTTATTTGTTAGTCTTGCTACGTCAGCTCAATTAGCTTTTGAAGGCAGCTCTGAGTCTGTCAAAAGCGATAAAGTAGTAAAGGATATCACCGCACCGAGAACAGATTTACTTCGAACAGAGGCAGGAGAGTTTATTTACGGGCCAGCTACGCGCATTAAATTCAAAATAATTGAAGAGGAATCTGGAATCGCCACTACCAATTTTAAAATTGCTGATCTGCCTTATATGAAATCAGATGGCCGACAAATGGTACCTCATCAACTTTCGGATGGGGTGTATCGCATGGAATACTATAGTGTTGATAAAGAGGGGAATCAGGAACAGATTAGAGTTGATAAAATTTATATAGATAAAATAGGCCCCAAAGTAAGCGCTGGATTTAATTCTTCTCCGAGTTCTTTTGAAAATGGATTGCCAATTTTTTCAAGCGATATTCAGCTGGTAGTGGAAGCAGTTGATGAACAAGTAAAAGTTCAGAAACTCACATATAAGATCAACAACGGGCCAATTGTAAAAAGCAACAATGCTGAATTTATTGATTTAACAGAAGAGCTCAGAAAAATCAATAGTGAGCTGATCAAAATTGAAATCTATGCTTACGATACATTTTACAATCTTTCTAAGGAAGTTGTAGAATTTAAGATTATGAAATAGTCAAATTTTTCAAGCCCTGATGTTCTCATTGGGGCTATATGTTTTCTTAATACTAGCTAACTCACCAGATATTCCTTAGCCACCTCTTCATCATCGAATGGTCGCATCGCTCCACCTAATAATCGATTGTATCCAGAGAGTAAGACTTTTTTAGCGCCAGTTATACCAACAACTGCTCCTTTCACGGGTACATCTTTAGTTTCTTTACCAAGCTCCCTAATATAAGCAGTAAATTTTCTGGTGGCAGGTGTGTTAGTAATATTGACCAATCTTAAATGATGTCCTGGGCTTGAAATGAGATATTCCCTAAGGGAAGTAGCAGTTTCAAGCATTTCTGCTTCTGATTGTCCCCTATAGTCCACATAGACGATTTCCTTTCCTTTGTGAGTAATCTTTTGAATTTTCGGCATGCTGTAAGGTTATGTGTGAATCACGAAAATAATCAGTTTGTAAAAAAAAATCTGAATGTCTTCATTAAGACTTGAGCTGATCAAAGGATATTTTTTCTCAGCCATGAAATAGTTCATCGCGTATAGCTTCCAAAAACTTTTTTAAAACTATGAGAAAGATTGGTGTTTTACTGTCAGTAGTTGGATTTATTGTGGCATGTTCAGATGGATCAGAAATAACGAAAAATGAAATATACAGTATTGATGGAATTGCTTTAGATGGCTATGACCCAGTAGCCTATTTTATCCAAGGCGAAGCAAAAAAAGGTATTGATGCTGAATCAGTGGAACATCAAGAGTTAGTTTATTATTTCTCCAGCACCAAAAACAGACTTCTCTTTAAAGAAAACCCATCCAAATTCCTTCCGGAGTATGGTGGGTGGTGCGCTTATGCCGTGGCAGAAACATCTTCTAAAATGGAGCCTGATCCAACGCAATGGCAAATACAGAATGGTGAGTTAATTCTTTTTACTTCAAACTGGATGACAAAACTAACAGGTAGTTTAAAAGATGAGTGGAACGCAAGCCCTGAGGATTTTCAATTAAGAGCGGACTCTAATTGGGTCGAAATGAATTAATAGCCACCTTTTATTAATTAATCTTCTCATTGCCGTAAAATTCCGCTTGTTTTAAAATGGTGATTAATGAAGAATCTCTTCATTATGTTTTTTTACGTTGATCAAATTCTTTATCGTAAAAGTGATAATTCATTCTCAGTACATGAATTTAGCGGGATTCTAATACTCCTTCCTTAAGTCAATTCATGCTATAATAAGTTATTTTCGCAAGATGATGTGGAAGATAATCATCCCAATAAAAGTTAGAAAGCATTAAAAAAAGATGAGTAAAAAATATGATGTATGTGCCATTGGCAACGCTTTGGTAGATTATGAAATTGAAGTAAAAAATCAGTTTTTTGCTGACAACGGGGTTGAAAAAGGCCTTATGACGTTGGTTGATGAAGAAAGGCAAGAAGCACTTTTAGCAGAAGTAAAGGGCAATGTGAGAAAAAAGCAAGGGGGAGGATCCGCAGCAAATACCATTTTCGGATTGGCAGAATTTGGAGGTAAAGGTTTTTACACTTGCAAAGTAGCTGCTGACGAGGATGGAGAGTTGTACACGAAGGACCTTGAAACTGTAGGGATAGATACCAATCTCGATTCAAATAATCTATATCATGGGACTACTGGAAAATGTCTGGTAATGGTCACTCCGGATGCAGAACGAACCATGAATACTTTTTTGGGTATCACTACAGACTTTTCTATACACGAACTCAGTGAAGAAGCAATAAAAAATTCTAATTACTTATTTATGGAGGGATTCCTCGTTTCTTCACCAACAGGGCTAGAAGCAATGAAGGAAGCTAAGCGTATTGCAAAAGAAAATGGCGTGAAAGTAAGCCTTACGTTCTCAGACCCATCTATGGTCAAATACTTCAATAGCCAGATGAAAGAGATAGTGGGTGATGGTGTTGATTTACTTTTTTGCAATATTGAAGAGGCAGAATTATTCGCAGGAGTAGAAGGCATGGAAGCAGCAAAAGAGGCGATCAGCAAAGTGGCTAAAGAATTTGTCATTACAAAAGGCAAAGACGGAGCACTTGTATTTGATGGAACAGCTTACCACGAAATTGAGCCGTTCCCTACAAAGGCGATAGATGCTACAGGTGCTGGAGATATGTTTGCAGGTGCTTTCTTGTACGGCATCAATCATGGACAGACACACGCCGAAGCTGGTAGATTAGCGAGTGCTGCAAGTTCAGCTGTCGTGTCTAGATACGGACCAAGATTAAACCAAGACCATATTAATGAGGTTTTGTCAATACTTGAAAAGTAAAATACTTTTTAGTATTATATATTGAATTGTTAAACCCTAATATAAAATGCGAAATACCTTAACCTTAATCTGCATATTCGCACTGCTCGGAGCAAATGCCCAAGAGAAGCGAATTGATTTTGTAGAGTACGATCTGGACAATGGATTGCACGTAATCCTACATCAAGACAACTCTACTCCTATTGTGAATGTTTCTGTTCTCTACCATGTAGGCTCAAAAAATGAACCTGATGGAAGAACGGGTTTTGCTCACTTTTTTGAGCACCTTATGTTTGAAGGGTCTCCAAATATTGAGAGAGGTTCTTTCTTTAAGATTATCCAAAACGCCGGAGGTCAATTAAATGCGAACACTTCTTTTGATAGAACATTCTATTACGAGACACTTCCATCGCACCAATTAGAGCTGGGTCTCTACATGGAGTCTGAAAGAATGCTTCATGCAAAAATTGACTCTACAGGTGTCGCTACTCAAAAAGAAGTAGTGAAAGAAGAGAAGAGAACTCGAATCGATAATCAACCTTATATGTCATTCCAGGCAAAAATTTTCGGAAAAGCATATGAAGGCACACCATATTCATGGACACCAATTGGATCGTTCGAAGATATTGATGCAGCTACTGATCAAGACTTCAAAGACTTTTTTGATACATTCTATGTGCCTAATAACGCTACACTTTCGATAGCTGGCGATATCCAAATCGAGGAAACTAAGAAGTTGATTGATAAATATTTTGCTGAGATCCCAAAGGGAACAAAAAACATTCCAAGACCAGAAATAAAAGCTCCGGATCTGGGAGGTGAAGTAAGAGAGGAAGTATTTGACAATGTGCAGTTACCAGGTGTGTTTCAGGCCTATCGAATGGCAGAGCAAGGTTCTGACGATTACTACGCCATGCAAATGCTAACTACCCTTCTTTCCGGTGGCCAGAGCTCACGATTTCAAAAAGAAATTGTGGACAACCAAGAACTTGCTGCTTTTGTCGGATCATTCCCATTTGCGCTTGAAGATGGAGGACTATTCATATCACTTGGATTGGTGAATGTTGGTAAAACCCCGGAAGAACTTGAAGAAGCAATGATGACAGAGATTGAGCGGGTGAAAACTGAAGATATCAGTGATAGAGAATTCCAGAAGCTGAAAAATCAAATTGAAAACAATTTTGTGAGCTCCAATAGTACCGTAAGAGGTATTGCTGAAAGTTTAGCAGACTACCATGTGTACTATGGAGATGCAAATTTGATCAACAGCGAAATTGATCGTTATATGGCGGTGACAAAAGAAGATATCAAGCGAGTAGCTAAGAAATATTTGACGCCAGACAATAGAGTGACACTTTATTACCTACCAAAATCAGCGCAACAAAAGCCTGAGGATGAAAAACTAGACGATCAATAAACCTAATAAAAGCAAGAAATTATGAAACTTAAGAATATACTAACCCTCATTCTGACCTTCGGAATAGTAGGTGCTTTTGCACAGGTAGATCGGAGTAAATTACCGGAACCTGCTACGCCAAGACCAATAAACATTGGAGATTACGAATCATTCGAACTGAAAAATGGCCTTAAAGTTTTTATCATTGAAAATCATAAGCTTCCAAGAGTGAGTTTTAACCTTTTGGTGGATAGAGAGGCGATCCTTGAAGCTGATAAAGCTGGATATTTGGGTATGGTCGGTCAATTGATGCAACGTGGCACAGAGACAAGAACCAAAGAACAAATAGACGAAGAGGTCGACTTTATAGGCGCTTCATTATTCGCGGGATCTACAAATGTATTTGCATCAGGTCTTTCAAAATACAGTGAAAAGATTCTGGAATTAATGACCGATGTTGCTTTCAATCCTACTTTTCCAGAAGAAGAACTTGAGAAAATTAGAAAGCAAACACTTTCAGGATTAGCACAAGCCAAAGACAACCCAGGAGCGATTGCAGGAAATCTAAATCAAGCATTGGTTTACGGTGCAAATCATCCATATGGAGAGATCCAAACGGAGGAAACCACTAATAACATTTTAATAGATGATCTTAAGAGCTATCACGCAACATACTTCAAACCAAATATTTCTTATCTGGCAATTGTAGGTGACGTAGATGTGAAGAAGATGAAAAAGATGGTGAAAACTTACTTCGGAAGCTGGGAAGCTGGTGAGGTTCCAACACCAACGTATGATACTCCTAAATCACCCGAAAAAACAAAGGTCGGAATCGTAAACAGAGCAAGTTCTGTACAATCAGTGGTGAACATTACGTACCCTGCCATTCTTCCGGTTGGATCAGATGACGAAATCAAGGTGCGAGTTATGAATCAGATATTGGGAGGGTCTTTCTCAGGTAAATTAAATATGAACTTAAGAGAGGACAAAGGTTATACCTATGGAAGCCGATCATCTCTTTCTTCTGACGAACTGGTTTCCAGATTCAATGCGAATGCAGATGTGAGAAACGAAGTTACCGATAGCGCCATCGTTCAGATGATCTACGAATTGAATCAAATGCGAAATGGGGAGATCACGGAAGAAGAACTGGAGTTGGCGAAAAACTCAATTGCAGGAAGTTTCTCACAGTCACTAGAACGACCGCAAACAGTAGCAAATTTTGCATTAAACACAGCTATATATAACCTGTCAGCAGATTATTACAATACATACTTGCAGAAAGTACAGGCCGTTACCATAGATGATGTAAAAGCAATAGCTCAGAAATACCTGAAACCAGACAATGCATACATAAATGTAGTAGGAAAAGCGAGTGAAGTAGCTGAAAGCCTCAAGCAATTTGGAGAGTTGACTTACTACGATACTTACGGCAATGAGGTAGATCCTTCACTTTCAAAATTACCTGAAGGGTTGACGGCAGAAGACGTAATTGAGAAGTATCTGAAAGCCATCGGCGGCAAAGAGAAAATCGAAGCACTTAATTCTGTGCAAATGAAAATGGAAGCATCAATGATGGGTAATACAATAAATATTGAAGCGACCAAAATGGCGCCAAACAAATCCATTCAAGTAGTGAAAATGGGTGGAAATGTAGTTCAGAAGCAGGTGTTTGATGGTGAGAAAGGAGCAAGTTCAGGAATGCGTGGAAGTCAGAAGGTAGAAGGTGATGCTGCCAAAGACATGGCAGTTTCTTCAGCAATTATTGAAGAAGTAGCAATGATGGAAATAGGCATTAGCATCAAACTTTCTGCTGTAGAAAATATAGATGGAAGTGATGCTTATGGAGTTGAAGTTTCCATGCCTTCTGGCAAGAAATCCACTAGATATTATGATTCCGAAAGTGGGCTCCTTGTTAGAACGACTAATGTGGTAGAGGGCCCTACAGGTGCAATGACCCTATCGACTGATTACAATAATTATGAGGAATTCGAAGGTATTAAGTTCCCCACACTTATTATCCAGCCAATGGGATCCCAGAAAATGAATATAAATGTGACTGAGGTTATCGTGAATGGAGATGTGGATGCTAGCAAATTCTTAGTAGAATAAACACTTTCTGAATTGAGGGGCTGTGAATAATTTGCAGCCCCTTTTTTTCAACCACAGATTGAACCCACTCCAGAGCAGTGAGCACTAAAAAAGCAATCTACGTGTGAATAATACAAGCAGTCATCGGTTAGTGTAGCGATATAAACTACTCCATCTATTTCGATTATATATGTTGCAGTTTCTTGAATACGTCCCTTTTCAAAATTCATTTCATATGATTCAAAAGAATCAAATATTTCATTTCCAATATTATGAATTTCAGTCTCAATGTCGGTATTCAAATATTCGCTTGATTGGTTAAAAATTCTTTCTCCAAATAAGGCAAATTTTTGTTCTGGTGTCAATTCCGGCTCAACATCTTCTTGCTGATTACAGCCGATCCCAATAAGGATAATTCCTATAATGAGTAAATAATTCGATATTCTTATCATAATGATATTGTTAGATATTTGTTATCTAATCTATTAATTTTTACTGTTAGTTATACAGCGGCATTATTTTGAATTAACGATCTAATCGTTTTTGTTGTAATTGTTTGTTAGAAGTAAGGATTTATCTATCTTTGCCCTCCGTTTTTAAGAGCGAAAGAGATATATTATGAAAAGGACGTTTCAACCTTCAGTAAGAAAGAAAAAAAACAAGCACGGATTCAGAAAAAGAATGGAGAGTGTGAATGGACAATCTGTGATTGCTAGAAGAAGAGCAAAAGGTCGTAAAAGACTTACTGTTTCTGACGAAATCCATAAGAAGTAAAGCCACGGCCTATGGGCCTTTCTAAATACAGTTTCTCCAAACAAGAGAAACTTACAGGTAAGAAAAAAATTGAGGGACTATTTAAAAACGGTTCCTCTTTTTATTTAGGCGATTTTCAAATACGCCATCAACAGACCGATGAGTTCGGATCTTATCAAATTCTTATATCTGTTCCTAAGCGAAACTTTAAGCGAGCAGTTGACCGAAACCTGCTCAAGAGAAGAATTCGTGAAGCGTACCGATTAAATAAAGAACTATTGCCCAATCAAGCCAACTCCAATAGTCTTTACATAGGTTTCGTTTATCTTTCAAAACAGATTTTAACCTTTCAGGACATTCAGGCTCAACTAATCAAGTGTCTTGAACGTTTGGGTACTATCAAGAACTGATGTAGGGTTTAACCCAGAATGATATGAGTAGAAAAGTAAAAATTATCCTTTCTCTAGCAATAACACTATTTGTATTTACGGCAGCTGTAAAGCCACCAACTGATAGATATTTCGAGATTCTCAAGAACCTGGACATTTTCGCCACGCTATTCAAAGAGGTAAATACACATTATGTAGATGAGATCAACCCAACCACGCTGATGAAGTCAGGGATTGATGAGATGTTAGAGACTCTCGATCCATATACCAATTATATCGCCGCTGATGACATTGAGACCTACCGAATGATGACCACCGGAGAATACTCAGGAATTGGGGCTGTTGTCGAGCGCAAGAACGGTGTAAGTACAGTAATGATGCCATATGAAGGATTTGCGGCGTATGATGCCGGTCTTAGAGCTGGTGATGAAATTCATGCAATTAATGGAATTTCGCTTGCAGGGAAATCCCAAGAGGAAGTAAGATATCTTATGAAAGGTCAGTCCAATTCAGAAATCAAGTTGACAGTAAAACGCTTTGGACAGAGCGAGATGTTTGATGTGAAAGTAAAAAGAGAAAAAATTGCCGTCGACAGTGTGCCTTATGCAGGCATGGTTACCGATAACATAGGCTACGTCAGATTGACAAGCTTTACGCAAAATGTAGGTCGATCCATAGGTATCAAAGTGTTGGATCTTATGGAGCAGGGAGCTGATAAAATCATTTTAGATCTCAGAGGAAATCCGGGGGGACTTCTTCATGAAGCGGTTAATGTTTCAAACGTGTTTATAGAGAAAGGAAGGAAAATTGTCACTCAGAAGGGCAAAGTGCGAGCCAATGACTGGACCTACAACTCACTGAATGATCCAGTAGATGCCGATATTCCAGTTGTTGTTTTGACGGATAATGGAAGTGCTTCGGCATCTGAAATTGTATCGGGAGTGATGCAAGATTACGATCGAGGTGTATTGATTGGTAGAAAAACGTTTGGTAAAGGGTTAGTGCAAATTGAGCGGCCACTTTCCTATGACGCAGTTGTGAAAATTACCACAGCAAAATATTATACTCCCACAGGAAGATGTATTCAAGCGATTGACTATAGCAATAGAAATGAAGATGGAAGCGTAGGTAAAATTCCGGACTCACTTAAGAATGAGTTCTATACATTAAATGGAAGGCAGGTTTTTGATGGCGGCGGAATTGATCCAGACATAGAGGTTGAAAAATTGGAGTTTGCGCCGGTCACAAAGAGCTTGCTTCGAAATGATCACATCTTCTACTACGCCACTGAGTATTTCTATAAAAATGAAGAACTCAATCCAAAATCTCCCAATGAAATCAGACTTAGCGACTCAGAGTATAGTGAATTCGTAAAATGGCTTTCAAACAGAGAATTTGATTATGTGACCAGAGTAGAAAGAGAAACGAAAGATTTAATCAAAATCGCGAAAGAGGAAAAGAAGTATAGCAAACTGAAATCTTATTTTGATGATTTGGAAAAAGCTTCCAGACACAATAAAAATGAGGATTTGATTACTTTCAAAGAGGAAATAAAAATGTTGCTCGAGCAAGAAATTGCAGGGAGATATTTTTACGAAAAAGGAATCATAGAATCTACTTTTGGAAAAGATCCAGATGTGCAGGCAGCAGTATCTATATTGAACGATCCAGTACGTTACCAGACCATCCTTAAACCAAATTAATTGGCCCTAATACTGAGTATAGAGACATCAACCAAGGTGTGTTCGGTAGCAGTACATCGTGATGGTGAGTTGCTAGCCAGCCAGGTACATCAGGTCGAGAGATCACATTCGTCGTTGCTCCCAGGAATTGGCATAGAAGTTTGTAAAGAAGTGAATATAACCTTTACTGATCTTGATGCAGTGGCAGTTTCTTCTGGTCCAGGCTCATACACAGGCTTGCGAATTGGCGTATCCACAGCAAAGGGCATCTGCTATTCATTGAATAAAAAGCTCATCTCCATTCCATCACTGGATGTAATGACAGAATCTGTCCGAGCCAAGTTTTTAGGAGATCATCTTTTATGTCCCATGATGGATGCAAGAAGAATGGAGGTCTATACTCAAATTGAGAATCAGAACGGGGATATAGTATGGGAACTAGCACCTAAAGTTCTGAACGAAAATACTTTTTCTGAATTTGAAAGCCCCCTGTACTTATTCGGTGATGGTATGCCAAAGTTTCGAGAAATTGTCGAGCAGAAAAATTTAATTTTCATCGATGATATTTTTCCTAATGCAAAAAACATGGGAAGAATAGCAGAAGAAAAATTTAACAAAGAAGAAATTGAAGATGTGGCTTACTTTGAGCCCAATTATCTGAAAGAGTGGCGAACTACTACACCGAAAAAACAGTTGACGTAGACGATGGACGAGATAGTAAATAGAGTAGCAAATAGCCCTCTGGTTTCGCTGGATTTAGAAGACTACCTCCACCAAGGTGAGTATATGATCTTCGATTTAAAAGAAACGCTATACGAGGGTTTGATTCTAAAAGAAAAAGATTTCCGCACTTTTCTTAAAGAGAATGATTGGTCTATCTATAAAGATAAAAACGTGGGACTTATCTGTACTTCGGATGCAATAGTGCCAACTTGGGCATACATGCTACTCGTTACTAAAGTCAAAGAATATGCAAATCTTGTGACTTTTGGAGACCAAGAAGCCATTGAAAAATCACTAATAGACGCAGCGATTGAAAAATGTCTTGAAGAAAATGAGTTGAAAGATAAAAAAGTTGTTATCAAAGGATGTGGCAATGTTAAGAGCATTGAATATGCTTATACAACTTTGACTGAGAAATTGTTTTCACTGGTAAGCAGTCTCATGTACGGAGAACCTTGCAGTACAGTGCCGATCTTTAAGCGTAGAAAATAACTTAACTGCGGATAGAAATATTTATGAATATGAAACTGCCGAAGAGATCACCGATCACTAGCGGGGCACATCAAGCAAACCTTGAGCTAGAAAAAGAATTTACTCAATAGAGAATAAATACAAAAAAAAGGCCTGATCTCTCAGGCCTCTCTTTTTGGGTTAGTCAAGGTTTAACTTTTCTTCTTACCAGATCTCTTACTACCGGATCCTGCAATAGAGCTCCGCATGTCAGTATCTGCTTCGATGTTCTGGAATTTGTAGTAATCCATAATTCCGAGATTTCCACTTCGGAAAGCTTCTGCAATTGCCTTAGGTACCTCAGCTTCCGCAAGAATTACTTTAGCTCGGGCTTCTTGAGCTTTTGCAAGCATTTCTTGCTCCTCTGCTACTGCCATCGCTCTTCGTTCCTCCGCTTTAGCTTCGGCAACTTTTAAGTCAGCAGATGCTTGATCTGTTTGTAGTTTAGCACCAATATTAGCTCCTACATCTACATCGGCAATATCAATTGAAAGTATTTCAAAAGCAGTACCTGCATCCAGTCCTCTTTGTAGCACAAGCTTTGAGATTTTATCAGGATTTTCCAGCACTTCTTTGTGTGTAGAGGCGGAACCAACAGATGTTACGATTCCTTCACCTACTCTAGCCAAAATAGTCTCCTCACCAGCACCTCCAACCAGCTGCTTGATGTTCGCTCGAATAGTTACTCTCGCTTTTGCGACTAATTGAATACCATCGGCAGCTACTGCAGCAACTGAAGGTGTATTGATAACTTTTGGATTAACCGAAACCTGAACAGCTTCAAATACATCTCTCCCCGCAAGGTCTATTGCAGTTGCCTGCTTAAATGTTAGGTCTATATTAGCCTTGTCAGCCGAAATGAGTGCGCGAATAACCTGCGGAACATTACCGCCAGCCAGAAAGTGAGCTTCTAATTCCTGTGTCTTTAATTGCCTTTTGGTACCACCTTCATCGTCCTGAGTCATTAGACCAGCTTTGGTTGCTGTGATCAATGAGTTTACCACAATTGATGGTGGTACCTTTCGAATTCTCATGAAGACCAACTCCAAAAGTCCAACACGAACTCCAGAGAAAATCGCCGTAATCCAAAGGTTGACTGGAACAAAATAAAGAAAAATGAAAAAGAGGATTATTCCTCCAACAATAAATAAGACAAGCATTACACTGCCACCCATGATTTTAGTTTTTTACAGGTTGTACAAAAATTTTTGACGACTCTATTCTTATGACTTCAATTTCTGCATTTTCAATGACAAAACCACCATTAGATCGCACTTCTATTTCATGGTCATCAAACAACGCTTTGCCAACTGGTTTCAGCGAAGAAATAGTTACGCCTTTATCACCAACTTTTATATCTAGGTTGAAATCCTCATTGAATTTTCCTTTAATTGAGCCTTTTAGAGAAAATCGCTCCCACGACTTACCCTTAAATGCAAGAATCAATGCCACCACATTAAGAATCAATGCGCCAATTAGGATTAGTGAGCCGGTTGAAACACCATAATATTCATATCCTAAATAGACACCATATATAGTGAAAATGCAGCCTAAAATTCCTACAACAGTTGTTCCAGGGACAAATATGATCTCTGCAATGATGAGAAATGTGCCAAGCAAAATAAGCCCGATAATTGTGATCAAATCCATAAGAATTAATATGCCTTAGCAAAGAGCACTCGCCCTTTTGATGGCTTGCCTGTAAAGATACATTTTCCTTCTTCCATTTTCTGATCTAATGGAATACATCGAATGGTAGCTTTAGTCTCATCTTTTATTTTCTCCTCTGTCTCTTCGGTACCGTCCCAATGTGCATATACAAATCCTTGATCTACTAACTTCTTAAAGTCATCGTACGTATCAGCTTGCCTGGTATTTTCTTCACGGAAGTTTTTCGCTTTGTCATAAATATTAGATTGAATATCTTCTAATAACTGTGTTACATGACTTACCACTCCTTCTATTGGAAGGAAGGCTTTTTCTTTTGTGTCTCTTCTGGCAACTTCTACTGTTCCTTTTTCAAGATCTTTTGGCCCAATAGCAAGTCGAACAGGGACACCTTTGAGCTCGTATTCCGCAAATTTCCATCCGGGCTTGTGAGTGTCTCTGGTATCAAATTTTACAGAAACACCTTTCGACTTTAATTCAGCTACAATTGGTGCCACCACCTTTTCAATTTGTGCTAGTTGCTCATCTTTGAAGAAAATGGGCACAATCACCACCTGAATAGGTGCCAACTTAGGAGGAAGCACTAAGCCATCATCATCTGAATGCGCCATAATAAGTGCTCCCATCAGCCGTGTACTCACGCCCCAAGAGGTTCCCCAGACCAGCTCTTCTTTACCTTCTTTTGTAGCAAACTTCACATCAAATGCTTTTGCAAAATTTTGTCCTAAAAAATGGGAGGTTCCGGCTTGCAGTGCTTTGCCGTCCTGCATCATTGCTTCGATGCAATAGGTGTCTACCGCACCGGCAAAACGCTCACTTTCAGTTTTCACACCTTTAATAACAGGCATGGCCATGAATTCCTCTGCAAACGTCGCATATACGTTCAACATTTGACTTGTTTCGTCAATGGCTTCTTGTTTGGTTGCATGAGCTGTATGACCTTCCTGCCATAGAAACTCAGCGGTACGCAAAAACAATCGAGTGCGCATCTCCCAGCGCATTACATTGGCCCACTGATTGACCAAAATCGGTAGATCGCGATAAGACTGAATCCAATTTTTATATGAATCCCATATCACAGTTTCTGATGTTGGTCTGATGATTAATTCCTCTTCTAATTTTGCCTCCGGATCAACGATCACGCCCTTCCCATCTTCATCATTTTTTAATCGATAATGAGTAACTACGGCGCACTCTTTTGCAAAGCCTTCGATGTGGTCTGCTTCCTTACTTAAAAAGGATTTAGGGATCAATAATGGGAAATATGCATTTTCATGACCAGTGTCCTTGAACATTTGATCCAATGTCTGCTGCATCTTTTCCCAAATGGCAAATCCGTACGGTTTTATAACCATACAGCCTCTAACAGGTGAATTTTCAGCCAAACCAGCTTTTTTCACTAATTCATTATACCACAGTGAATAATCTTCCGAACGAGATGGAATAGCTTTAGCCATAGGTCTTTTCTTCTTTTGGTATGGAGTTTGCTTTTATTGCTATAAAATTTCTAAGGTTCGCAAATATAGCGGAGGTACTGAACAGACTGACCTTAGAGATCGTTTAAATAAAAAAAGGAGGTTCGTCATGAAACATTATTTTAAAATTTTTCTGGTTATGATCTTAGGAACTTCTGCGATAGTAGCTATCGGGCAGGAGAACGATGATCTATACTTCACCAAAAAAGATCGTGTGAAGCAAAAGAAAAAGTTTACAGAAGTGGCGGATCAATACGATCAGCAACCTGAGCAAATTCAAGACAATGAAGAGCTGAGTTTTCTGGGGAGACAGTTTAAAGAAAGCAATGCGGTCTCGGATGAAGGCTTTGTAAGCGAAGAATCACTAGATTATTATCAGCCGGAAAAAACACAGGAAGATTATCAGATAGCTAATGATTATGCTACTGATAGCCAATACCAAAATTCAAATTTTAGCAATGCGCAAGAAACGTTCTATGATGATGGAGTTCCTCAACAAGTGATTGTAAACAACTACTACAACGACAACTGGAATACCTGGAATCGATGGAATCGTCCAAGAATGAGATTTGGATTTGGATGGAATAGTTGGGGAGGAAATTTCTGGTCAGTTTCGTACGGAAACGCGTGGGGCAATCCTTGGTACGATCCATTTTGGGACCCTTGGTATAATGGCTGGGCTTACAATCCTTGGGGTTGGGGTGGAGGATTCTATGGATCATATTGGTGCCCTCCAGCCTACAGAGGTTATTACGGCAGACCAGTTTATGTAGTAGATAATAATAGTCGCAGAGGGAGAGATGTTGTCAGAGGTTCAAGAAACTCAAGAGGTTCGGTATCTACAAGAAGCAACCGTTCATCATCTGGAAGAAGAGCGTCTGTAACAAGCGAATCCAGCGGGCGAGCTGACTATAGCAGGCAGCAAGCAGATTATCTAAATCGCTCAAGAAGCAGTAGATATAGTTCAGGAAATTCGAGAGGATCGAGCTCGATAAGTTCGAGATCATCCAATGCAGAAAATTCTTCAAGGTATAGTTCGGGCGCAAGAACCAATACTAATACCAACTTTAATAGATCTAGCAATAGCACTAATAATAATAGAAGTTATAGTCCACCAGCATCCAGAAGTAGTAGAAGCTCTTCAGCAAGACCGTCAAGACCTTCTAGAAGCTCTGGTTCTACAGGACGATCGTCTAGCAGTTCGTCTAGTCGATCATCAGGTTCGAGATCATCGTCCGGAAGATCAAGCTCAAGCAGAAGAGGTGGTAATTAAGATTTAACTCAATTGATCAATGATAAAAAAGCTAATTGCAATTTCGTTTTTCTTATTTAGCTATTCAGTTGTATCCAATGCACAATATTTTGAAGATGCACACCGCTTTAGCAGAAGTAATTACGGGCTTGGTAGCACTGCCAGAATGCAAGCGATTGGAGGAGCACAGATTGCACTTGGTGGAGACATTAGCTCAGCGATTTCGAATCCTGCAGGTTTAGGGTTTTTCAATAAAGGTGTATTTGTATTTACTCCTTCAATGGATTTTATCAATGCCGACACAGAATTTGGAATCTTAAGAGATGGAGTTGCTGAATTTCAAAACTCAGAGGAAACATTTAGAAACAATTTCAACTTTGCCAATATCGGCACGGTAATCAACTTTACAAAAGGGCGATTTACCGATGACAAATTCAAGGGTGGATCACTAGCCATTACTTTGAACCGAAGCAATACATATCACCTGAGTCGAAAGTATGAAGGTGAAAACGGTTTCAATTCCATCGTGGACAACATTTTAGCAGATGCAGGTACACTGGATGTTAATCAATTGAATGAGCTGGGCTATGCAGCCTTTGATCAATTTTTGATCACCCCTGTCACCGGAGGTTATGATGCCTTTGTTGGCGGTTTTCCGATACAATATGAATCTATTAAGGAGCGTGGCTCTCACTATCAGATGAACATTGCCTGGGGAGGAAATTATGACGACAAGCTCTACTTTGGAGGTGGAATGGGTCTTCAATTCATTAACTACAAGCAGGAACGATCATACGAAGAGTTTGATTTCCTTCAAGGAAACAATGATCTGGATTCTCTGAATGCCATCTTTATCGATGATCAGATTGAGGTTCGTGGCAGAGGAATCAACTTTAATTTTGGCACGATCTTCCGCCCGGTAGAATTTTTAACGATTGGAGCCAGCTATACTTCTCCTTCGTTTATGTCTTTGGATGAAGAAAGCTTTGTTGATCTGGAAGCCGATTGGGATGCGGGAACAACCTTTACAGAAACGGTAGATGGGGAAACAGTCACTTATGACCTTGCCAATATTGATCCATACCAGAGTGATTTGTTTGTCAACAATTATAAGCTTCGAACTCCATCAAAAGTGGGTGTAGGTATAGCGGCCTTTATTGGTAAAAGTGGATTCATTACAGGCGATGTAGAATATATAGACTACGGTAGTGCTAATCTTAATTCAGATGATTTTTCAACTTCGGCAGATAACGATATAATTGATGATTTGTATGAATCTGTGGTCAACATTCGTGTAGGAGGAGAGTATCGATTTGATAACTTCAGATTGAGAGCTGGATACGCATTTTTACCAGATCCGATAAAAGATTACAACTTACAGGATCGGACAGATGTGACTTTCGGATTTGGATATAGAACCTTGGACTACTTCCTGGATTTTGCAGTTGTTTCGAGCAAAACCCAACGCGAGGCCACTCCATATTTCAGCGAATTAAATCAACCATTTAGTAGAACTGACATCAGAAGAACCACAGTTTCAGTGACTTTAGGTCTGAATTTTTAATCAGAAAAGCTTAAGAATTTCTTTGTATTCCCGGATGGTATGATCAGCTTGATCGTACCATTCTTTCCTTTTATGAAGAAGATCTGTCAGTGTATATGATTGCATCAGGGGACGGGAGGTATCCAGTTTCAATCGCTCTTCAATTTTTTTTATAGGTGTGTCAACATAAATCGTTACACCTACTTTCTGCATGATGCTCATATTATGAAAAAAGCAAGGTGTACCTCCACCAGTAGCCATGACGAAAGAATCATGCTCAGCAATTACTTTTTCAAGATGCAGTTTCTCTAATTGACGAAAATGAGCCTCTCCTTTTTCTTTGAAAATTTCAGCAATTGAAAGTTTGTTTATCTTTTCAATATCCTGATCGAGATCAATAAATTGAAGATCCAAATGAACCGCCAGATCAAGTCCCATGGTTGTTTTACCCGCACCAGGTAGTCCAATCAAAAAAAACTTCTGTCTCACTGTCGGTTAAGAATTTCGATGATGTCATCTGTCAATGGAGTATCGTTATAATGCCATTTGGCTATCACTACTCCATCTTTCAAAAGGACAACTCCAGGATTGGACCTCACCATTGTCTTTAGAACAGTGGCATCAGCAAAGTAATACAGGGCACCTAGCTGATTTGCATGACGAAATACTTCAAACTTTTCAGAGCCAGATGAAGTCAGAATCCATGTATCAAATCTCGGATTGTCATAAGTGAGATTTCTTAATCTATCCATTTCATCCACAGAAGTTTTTTCAACCTGATGAATGATAATTACTAGTTTCGTTCCGGATAAAAGTTCATCAGTATAATCACTGTCTCCCTGCCAGACATTGAGGTCAGTGATTTTTGCTGCAGCTTCAGGATTGGTGAGCTTTGCTTCTACATACTCATATCCCTCCTCCGATGGATAGGTTTCAAACTCAAATGTCTCGCCATCCTTTTCCATGATATACACATATTTCAAAGGCTCAGAGTTTTGCATAAGCGACGGCAAGTGATTGCCTACCTTATAAGCTCTAAAATCAATAAAAGGTAAGTGCTGTATCGCATAGATTGCGATGAAGACAAAAAAGAATGTGCTTCCAACGATCTTAATTTCGCTCATCTTCATACTCAGCATTGTCTTATAGCTGTCTCTTTTCCAAAAGACCACTCCAATGAGTACAAGCAAGATGATGTCTTTATAAAACGACTGCCATGGCGTGAGCTTTATGGCATCTCCAAAACATCCACAGTCGGTCACTTTATTGAAGTAAGCCGAATAGAAAGTTAAGAATGTGAAAAACACGATCATAGCTAAGAGAATCCAGGATGTGAGTTTCATGCGGTATCCAATGATCAAGGCAATTCCCAGTACAACTTCCAGTACACTTAGCACAACACTCAGAAAAAGCGCTGCTGGAACAAAAAATTCAAAGAATGGGGCAATGTCAGAGGCAAACACCTGAAAATACTCTTCAAGCTTAATGGCTGTTCCTACTGGATCATTTACCTTGATTATACCTGAAAAGATGAATAAGGTTCCGACTGCATATCGAGCAAATTCTTTTACGATTTTCATAATTCCTTCATTTTGATCAGACAGAATACAGAATAATTGATCATGTCCTGATAGTTAGCATCGATACCTTCTGAGATCAATGTTTTACCTGAATTGTCTTCAATTTGCTTCACTCGCATGAGTTTCATCAGAATAATATCCGTCATAGAACTGACGCGCATTTCTCTCCAAGCCTCTCCATAGTCATGGTTCTTTGCAGAAAGCAGATTCATAGTATCGTCAGCTACCTGATCATATTTTGGTTCCAGTTCTTCAAATGGAATTTCCATCTCTTCGGTTCCATTGAGCTTCATTTGGATGATAGCAATGATGCAGTAGTTGATAATTCCGATAAACTCGTTGCTGATGTCCTCACCCACCTTGTTTTCTCCTTTTTCCTGAATGGAACGAATGCGCTGGGCTTTGATAAATATCTGATCCGTGATTGAAGGCAACCGCAAGATTCTCCAGGCGGTCCCATAATCCTTCGTTTTTTTAGCAAAAATTTCTTTGCACTCAGAAATGATCTCTTTGTATTGCTGCTCAGTTTCCTGTCTCATGTAATTTTACTTGCAAGGTGAGAGTTAATATTCCAATGTTATCTGGCATTTTACAAAACCAAGCAAAACTAATCCATTGAGTAGCAAACATACCATCAATATCAGAGGAGAAATTGTCGATTTATCATCACCAAAGGTGATGGGTATTATAAATGTGACGCCAGACTCGTTTTTTAGCGGAAGCAGAAAAGAGGTGACTGATGATATTCTTGAAACAGCAGAAATGATGCTCAGTGAAGGAGCCACTTTTTTAGATATTGGTGGGTATTCTTCCCGGCCTGGAGCAGAAGATATTTCTATAGAAGATGAAATTGCTCGAGTAGTCAATCCGATTGAAGCGATTAAAAAACAATTTCCGGAGTCTTTCATATCCATAGACACCTTTAGGTCAGAAGTAGCTAAGAGAGCAGTGGATGCGGGAGCAGCAATTGTCAACGATATTTCTGCAGGTCATTTAGATGAAAACATGTTGCCATGTGTTGCCGAAATGGGTGTTCCGTACATCGCCATGCATATGCGAGGAACGCCCCAAACAATGAAGTCAAAGGTTGATTATGAAGATATTTTGCTCGAAATGATGAAATATTTCTCAACTACCCTTGATCATTGCAACCACTTGGGCATTAAGGACGTCCTAATAGACCCGGGGTTTGGATTTGCAAAAACTGCTGAACAGAGTTTTGATCTGCTAAACAGGCTGGATCATTTTCACCATCTCAATCGGCCTCTACTCGTAGGTGTCTCGCGCAAGTCTATGATCTACCGAACACTTAATTTGACCGCTGAGGAAGCTTTGAATGGTACATCGGTGTTAAATACCGTAGCTTTGTTTAAGGGTGCCGCCATTCTTCGTGTACATGATGTAAAGGAGGCTGTGGAAGCTGTAAAACTTATAAGTCAACTGAATTGATTTTAGCATTTCAAATAGGGTTTTTAGATATTAGCTGGAAGGATGCATTAGATATTCTTTTGGTGACTATCCTATTGAGTCAGGTGTACAAACTGATGAAGGGAAGTGTGGCCATAAAAGTCTTTGTTGGCTTCCTTGCTATCTACCTGATTTACCTGGTTGTAAGCGCACTTCAAATGGAACTCTTGAGTACCATTCTTGGCCAGTTTATGGGTGTTGGAGTTTTGGCTGTGATCATCCTTTTTCAGCAGGAAATCAGAAAGTTTTTATTGCTGGTAGGACGTACCAATATTTTTGAAGAAGGGAAATTCTTTAAGAATGTCAGGTTTTGGTCACAAAACGGAAATGCAAAGCGCGCGAATATCACACCGATTGTTGAAGCAGTTAAGTCTTTGGCCGGTTCCAATACCGGAGCTTTGATCGTCCTTTCTGAAGACTCGCCATTAAAATTTTACGCTGAGTCTGGAGATGCAATGGATTCATTGCTTTCAAAGAGATTGCTGTTAGCCATTTTCAACAAATACAGCCCATTGCATGATGGAGCTGTTATAGTTCATAAGGATCGAATAGTCGCAGCAAGATGTATTCTCCCAGTTACAGAAAGAGATGTTCCTGCACAATACGGTTTGAGACACAGAGCTGGATTGGGAATGTCGGAGAATACAGAGACTTTCATTATCGTGGTTTCGGAGGAGACTGGTCAAATTTCAGCAATGCAAGATGGAGTTACTATGCACAACATATCAGCACAGGAACTCAGACGTCAAATCAACAAATACCTCAATGAACCAAAAGAGCTCAAGAAAGAGAAGAAAGAAAAAGAGGTTGAAGTAGAAGTTAAGGAAGAGGTGGCATAAAAAATCCCCACTCCAGAGCGGGGACCTTATTTTCTAGTTGATTATTTCAAAACTCCCAATTCCTTGCCCACCTCAGTAAATGCTTTGATTGCTTTATCAAGATGTTCTTGCTCATGTACCGCAGAAATTTGAACCCGAATTCTTGCCTCTCCCTTTGGCACAACCGGGAAATAAAAACCAATCACATAAATGCCTTTTTCGAGCAACTTAGCTGCCATTTCTTGTGAAAGTTTGGCATCATAAAGCATGATAGGTACGATCGGGTGCTCGCCTGGTTTGATGTCAAATCCGGCTGCAGTCATCTGCTCTCTGAAGTATTTAGTATTCCCCTCTAGCTTGTCTCTTAGCTCTGTAGTTTCACTGAGCATATCTATCACTGCAATAGAAGCGCCGGTGATCGAAGGAGCAAGTGTGTTAGAAAATAAGTAAGGTCTTGAGCGCTGACGTAGAATATCTACAATCTCCTTTTTCGCTGCAGTAAATCCTCCTGATGCTCCGCCAAGTGCTTTTCCTAAAGTTCCTGTAATAATATCCACACGATCCATGCAGTTTCGGTATTCATGCACTCCTCGACCGGTCTTTCCGATAAATCCGGTAGAATGGCACTCGTCGGTCATCACCAAAGCATCATATTTATCTGCCAGGTCACAAATCTTGTCTAGCTGAGCAATAGTGCCATCCATTGAAAATACACCATCAGTCACGATAATTTTGACTTTTGCTTCGGAAGCAGCTTTCAACTGTTCTTCCAAATCAGCCATGTCATTGTTTTTGTATCTGTATCGCTGCGCCTTACAGAGTCTTACGCCATCAATGATCGAAGCGTGATTCAAGGAATCAGAGATAATTGCATCCTCTGACCCGAGCAAAGGTTCAAACACCCCACCATTTGCATCAAAAGCCGCGGCGTACAGAATTGTATCTTCCATGCCGAGAAATTCCGAAATCTTTCGTTCTAGCTCCTTGTGAATATCCTGAGTGCCACAAATGAATCGAACCGATGACATGCCAAAACCATGAGAATCTATCGAATTTTTAGCAGCTTCGATCACTTTGGGATGTGATGAAAGTCCAAGGTAATTGTTGGCACAAAAATTAATCACCTCGGATCCATCCTGAAGCTTAATGTCAGCTGATTGCGGCGAGGCTATGATACGCTCCTGCTTGTAAAGTCCAGCATCCTTAATTTCTGCAATTTCTTTCTCTAGTCTTGGCTTTAGTGATTTGTACATATCAGCTTGTTTTCGGTTTTAACGGTTTTACTTTCGGTCGCATAGCTTTAGGTGCAGCAGCTTTTTTCACCTCCACTTGCTCCTCCAGCTTATGCGCTCTGCGAATCTTATTAATCAAAAAGAGTTTCTGTTGTGTGAAGCTATCTGGGTGAACCTGATCGAATATCTTTTCAAATTCTGCATACTGAGCAGGCTCCGCAGTTTTATATTTCTTCGAATCAATTTTCTTACTTGACAGATATTCATCAAACTTCATCGCGGCAAATTTAATGGAAGCTAGTTTTCCAGCGCAGTGTAAATTTGCAATCCTTAAACCTGAATAAATAACCATTACCCCATGGATAAAATCCTTATAATAGGTGCCTGCGGACAGCTTGGTACTGAGCTTACACTGAAACTGAGAGAATTAAAGGGAACAGAAAATGTAATAGCCTCAGACTTGCTTGATGAGCCAGTTGAGTTATTAAGTGAAGGCCCTTACGAAAAGCTTAATATTCTGAATAAGGAGTCATTTCAAATCATTTTAGAAGAACATAGTATTACTCAGGTTTATCATTTAGCAGCTGTGTTATCAGCAAAAGGGGAACAGAATCCTCATTTTGCGTGGCAACTAAATATGGATAGTCTTCTTACGGTCCTTGAGGCTGGAAAAGATAAACTCGAAAAAATCTACTGGCCGAGTTCTATCGCAGTTTTTGGCCCAGACACGCCGAAAGAAAATACTCCTCAGAACACCGTGATGAGTCCAAATACTGTTTATGGTATTTCAAAATTAGCTGGTGAGAGATGGTGCGAGTATTACCATGAGAAGTATGGGGTAGATGTTAGAAGTTTAAGATATCCTGGATTGATAGGATATAAGGCGCTGCCTGGTGGAGGTACCACAGACTATGCCGTTGATATTTTTCACAAGGCAATAGCTGGAGAGACGTATGAGTGCTTCTTGTCAGAAAATAGCATGCTTCCTATGATGTATATGGATGATGCTGTAAAAGCGACAATTGACCTTATGGAAACTGAATCGGAAAATGTAAAGGTGAGAAGTTCTTATAATCTGGCTGCAATGAGTTTCACTCCCAAGGAAATAGCCGAAGAGATTAAAATGTATTACCCAGATTTTGAAATCACTTACAATTCAGATTTTCGTCAAAAGATAGCTGATAGCTGGCCAGGAAGCATTGATGATAGCCCTGCTAGAAACAATTGGGGATGGCAACATTCGTATGGATTAAAAGAACTAGTGGAGGTCATGATTACAAATTTGAAAGAGACAATTGTTTTTGATTAAGGCAATTTTCCACTTTCTTTCCACCTGAAAAACCAAGCAACCATGGAATCATATGAAAATCTGGCACTCGATTTAGCCGATGGTATTCTTACAATAACCATCAACAGAGAGAGTAAAATGAATGCACTAAATCGAGCCACAATGCTTGAAATTAGAGATGCATTTCAATACGTTCAGGACAATCCTAAAGACATCAGAGGCGTGATTTTGACTGGTGCGGGTGAGAAAGCGTTTGTCGCTGGAGCAGACATCAGTGAGTTTACTGGTTTGAGTGAAATGCACGCCAGAAAATTTGCAGAGGAAGGTCAGGAGATTTTTCAATCCGTTGAAAATTGCCACACACCGGTTATTGCTGTAGTAAATGGATTTGCATTAGGCGGAGGTTGTGAGTTGGCCATGTCCGCACACATGCGAGTTGCGGTAAGCACGGCTAAGTTTGGACAACCTGAAGTAAATCTAGGTTTGATTCCAGGGTATGGAGGTACGCAACGGCTTACCCAGCTGATAGGAAAAGGACGAGCATTTGAATTTCTAATGAGCGCCGATATGATTTCAGCAGATAAAGCAGAGCAATTGGGATTGGCTAATTATGTAGAAGCTGATAAAGCTGCGGCACAAGCAAAAGCTGTAGACCTCTTACAGAAAATTGCCTCCAAAGCACCGATAGCGATTGGTCTTGTAATCGATTCTGTAAATGCATATTATGAAACAGGCGTCAATGGATATCAAACAGAGGCAAATGCTTTTGCGGGATGTTTTGGTACTGAGGATTTCAAAGAAGGAGTTGCTGCATTTTTAGAAAAAAGAAAAGCTGACTTTAAAGGCGAATAATCCTTGTCGATTCTTAGAAAACTCGCCAGCCAGACAGCAGTTTATGGTTTAAGCAGTGTGCTTGGACGAATGTTAAATTACCTGCTGGTTCCACTTTACACCTCTGTATTTCTTCCTTCAGAATATGGCATAGTTACTGAACTCTACGCTTATGTTGCGTTTCTTAACATTCTTTATATATACGGATTAGAAACAGCTTATTTTAGATTCTCCTCCAAGGAAAACGGAGACCAGTATTTCAATCTTGCGCTCACAAGTATATTATTTTCCTCTCTTCTTTTTTCCGGGACAATCTGGCTTTTTTCTGATGTGATTGCTGACCTATTGCAATATCCTGACAAAGCTCACTACATTGAATGGCTTGCAGCTATTCTTGCGATAGATGCAATTGTAGCTATTCCGTTTGCGAGATTAAGACAAGTAGGAAAAGCCAATCATTTTGCCATCTTCAAACTTTCTAACATTGGAGTAAATATTTTACTCAACCTGTTCTTTATTCTGTGGTGTCCAGTGATACTGGATGCTAACCCTGATAGTTTTATTGTAGATATCTATGATCCACAACTTGGAGTTGGATATGTGTTTTTATCAAATCTCATCGCAAACGGGCTATACTTAGTATTTTTTATTCCGGACTGGTTTAAACTGAAACTCAATTTCAATAATGCTGAATGGAGGCGAATGATGAAGTATGCCTGGCCTGTATTAATTATTGGATTTGCTGGTGTCACTAATGAAATGCTAAGTAGGGCAATATTGAAGTACAGACTACCGGAAGGCTTTTATGAGGGGTATTCGAATCTTGAAATTCTTGGAATCTTCGGAGCATGCTACAAGCTCTCTGTCTTTATGACGCTTGCGGTTCAGGCATTCAGATATGCCTTCGAACCATTCTTTTTTACTCAGGCTAAAGAAAAAAATTCACCTCAGCTTTTCAGTAAGGTAATGACTTGGTTTGTACTATTTACGGCATTCAGCTGGCTAATACTATGCTTATTTATGCCTTATTATGCACCTATTTTCTTAAGACAGGAAAGTTACCTCATGGCACTAGATGCTGTACCCTGGTTGCTTGGTGGTGGATTGTTTTTAGGAGTTTTTTACAATCTGTCGCTATGGTACAAATTGACCGATAAAACACTTTACGGAGCTTATATAAGTTTAATTGGAGCCAGTAGCACTTTCATTCTCAACTGGCTACTTATACCGCAAATGGGTTATATGGGGTCAGCCATTGCAACATTTGCATCCTACTTGCTTATGGTTGTGATTTCTTATGTGTGGGGAGCAAAGCATTACCCCATTCCATATCAGCTACATAAGGTCATGAGTTATATAAGTTTTGCAGGTTTGGGCATATTAATCAATGAACTATCGCAACAATCAGTACTGAAGGCCGTTTTGATCGTCTTAATCTTCCTAACTTTGCCGCTTATTTTAGAAAGAAGATCATTCCAAAAATTCAAAGCTAAATAGCTAACTTTCAATACTTTTTCAATGAATTTAATCATTCCGATGGCCGGAAAGGGTAAGCGACTCAGGCCACATACCTTGACTATTCCAAAGCCTTTAATTCCGATTGCGGGTAAACCCATTGTCCAACGGCTGGTTGAAGATATTGCTGATGTGACTCCAGAAAAGATTGAAAAGATCGGATTTGTCATTGGAGATTTTGATGATGAGATTAAAAATGAGCTAAGGGAAATCGCTAAGAAAGTGGGTGCTGAAGCACATTTTTATGTTCAGGCAACGGCGGAAGGGACAGCCCACGCAATAGCTTGCGCCAATGAAATACTGGATGGAAAAGTGACAGTTGCATTCTCCGATACATTATTTAGAGCTGATTTTAAACTGAACCCAGAGGATGATGGAATTATTTGGACCAAACAAATAGAGGACCCAAGCGCTTTTGGTGTTGTTAAGACAAATGAAGAAGGAGTAATCACTGATTTTGTGGAGAAACCAAAGGATTTCGTTTCCGATCAGGCAATTATAGGGATCTATTACTTCAAAAAGGGGGAAGATCTCAGATCTGAAATAGACTATTTGATTTCGAACGATATCCGTGGCGGTGGAGAATTTCAATTGACAATGGCGTTGGAAAACCTGAAAAATAAAGGCACCAATTTCACGATTGGCACAGTAAATGAATGGTTGGATTGTGGAAATAAAGCGATTACTGTTCAGTCAAATTCAAGATATCTCGGATTTTTGAAAGGAGAAAACCTTATTGCAAAAAGTGCAAAAATCGAAAATTGTAAAATTATTGAACCGGTATTTATAGGGGAGGAGACGGAAATTTCGAACTCTACTATTGGACCTAATGTTTCAATTGGAAAAAACTGTAAGATTAGTAACTCTAAGCTCAGTGAATCACTCATCCAAAATAACACGTCACTTGTTGACGTTGATTTAACCAACTCAATGATTGGAAACTTCGTTAATTTGGATGGTCAGCCCAAATCAGTGAGTATAGGTGATTACAGCGAATGGTAAGATTGATGCGAATAGTTTTATTTTCAGTACTTCTCCTAACATCCCTTTTATCTTTATCTCAAAGGAAAAAGAAGGATGTGATTATTCCTTTAACACAAGAGGATTCACTTAAGCTCGAGGGGGTTTTGGTCGAAGCTGAAAAGCAATTGATTCTGGAAAATTATGCCAAAGCTTTAGAGAACTTTAATGTTGCACTCGGTATGAATACCGAAAGTGCAGCTACTAATTTTAAAATTGCTGAAGTTCTGGCAAAAAGCAATGAAGGTCAAAAGGCGTTACCATATGGACTTAAAGCCATAGAGCTCGATCCCAGGAATAAGTACTACCGCCTCGGTCTCGCACGCATCTATCAATCGATAGGATTTTATATGGATGCTGCAAAAACATATGAAGGACTTCTTGAATTCTTTCCTTCCGAAGAAAATGCCCTTTACGAGCTGGCAGAGTTGTATCAGCTTACTGGCCGCAGAGATGAAATGTTTCGAATCTTTAATCAAATCGAAGCTCAACTTGGAGTCAAGGAGGAAATCACACGCGAAAAGCAGCGCATCTATATGAAAGAAGGTAAGCTTGATGATGTCATTGCGGAATATGACAAACTCATAGATGCCTATCCAAACGAATCTTCATACAAAGCTGAACTCATTAATTTCCTGATTCAAAATAAGCGACTCAACCGAGCCGAAGAAGCAATAACAGATTACGAGGCAACAGAATCATTCTCATCCAGAATAACCATGATGAAAAGCGAATTAGCTTGGATGAAAGGAGATCGTGAAAGTTCTATTAAGCTACTGAGTAAAGCATTTGAGACCAATTCCATTGATTTTAATGCCAAGTTTCAAATTATCTCCAACTATTTGGTTATGAGTCCAGATGCGGAGATAAGGGGCAAACTCACCCAAATTGCTATTCAATTGGCTGATCAGTATCAAGATGAATTCAAGGCGCAAGCCTTCGTAGGTGACATGCTCTATCAAGATGGGAAAAGTCAGGATGCTGTAAACTATTACCTCAGAGCAGTAAGATTAAATGCCTCAAACTATTCGGTATGGCAAAATATTTTGAATGTTGAAGCAGATTTAAACCAATATGATAGTGTAGTGATTCATGCGGAAAGAGCACTTGAATATTTCCCCAATCAAGCCCTTCTCTACTATTTTGCCGGTACGGGGCATTTGATCAACAATGACTACAGAAAGGCGGTTCGAATGTTAGATCAGGGTAGAAAATATACAGTTGATCCAAACCTTCTAACAGTGTTTTATGGGCAGCTAGGAGATGCCTACAATGGACTTCAAGAAAATGAAAAATCGTATCAGGCGTATGACAAAGCGCTTGAAAATGGGCCAAATAATGATCACGTCCTGAACAATTACAGCTATTACCTTTCTCTTGAGAACAAGAATTTGGATAAAGCACTTGAGATGTCTACCCGATTGGTAGAGCAGCACCCGAATAATCCTACATATTTAGATACTCATGGTTGGGTTCTTTATACCACCGGAAAATATAAAGAGTCACGAAATTTTCTTGAAAAGGCAGCCACATTGGATGAAGATGGCACAGTGATTGAACACTACGGAGATGTACTCTTCCAGTTGGGAGAGGTTGAGGAAGCTATAAAGCAATGGGAAAGAGCTCGTGACTTAGGAAGTGCTTCCGAATTAATAGGTAAGAAAATTTCAGATAGAAAGCTGTATGAATAAGTTCATAATAGTGTGCCTTGTGGGAATGATTGGCCTTGGATCATGCAATAGGAAGTCAGGCGCCATTTTTGGTAAAAAGAAGGATAAACTTGAAGTTGTAGACCCAGTATTTGACTACATGTCAGCAAAAGCGAAATTCACCTTCGATGATGGAGAAAAGAGTGTCTCTGCCACAGCAAATTTTAGAATCAAAAAAGACAGCCTCATCTGGATTTCTATTACACCAGGTTTAGGAATCGAAGTAGCTCGAGTATTAATAAATACAGAAAACGTCTTTGTATTGGATAAACTGAATAAGCACTATTACGAATATTCATTCCAAGATCTTTCAATTGAGTATGACTTTGATTTCAACTTTCAGATGATTCAATCCGTAATTTTAGGGAACCTGGTAGAGCCTTATCAAAAGCAGCGTGTTGAAAAGATGGACAGTTATTTTACTTACACAGCTTCAAAAGGTGTATATCTTTATCAAAACTATATAGGCGCCTCAACTATGAAGCTGGAAAAGGTTCAAGTTTACGATGAAGACACAAGAAACACGATTTCAGTAAATTACAGTGATTTTATCTTAGTGAACAGTCAGATATTTCCAAATGAGATTTCGGCAGTTATTGACTATGAAGCTAACAATAAACCGAATACAGAGGTTGAAATTTCCTACAGTAAGATGGTCATTGAAGACGGACCTATTAGCTTTCCTTACTCCGTACCCAATAAGTATGAGAAGAAGTAATCTTCACTTCGTAGCATTCTTTTTTATGCTAGCATTCTTAAGTTTTGACACATTTGGTCAAAAAACAAAAAGTCAATTAGAGCAGGAAAAGAAAGAGAACCTTCGAAAAATCGCCGAGGCAGAACGGATCTTAAATGAAACTGCAGATGAGAAAAAAGCTACACTAGGGCAGCTTCAGGCATTAAATCAGCAAATCAACGCACGTGAGTCTTTAATACGATCGATTGGTTCGGAAATCAGAATCCTTGATAATGAAATTACGGATTTGCGTATCGTAGTTTCGTCATTACAAGGTGATCTAAAATTCTTGAAAGAAGAATATGCTGCTCAGATTTACTCATCTTATAAAGCAAATAGAGGCAATAGCCGACTCATGTTCTTGTTCTCAGCGAGAAACTTTAATCAACTCATACAACGCTTAAAATACCTTGAACAATACGCCAAAGCCCGGAGATTACAAGCCGAACAAATTGAAGTGGTGACCAAGGAACTCAATGATCAAAGAAGCAAAGTAGAGGCTAAGCGCGCCGAACAACAGCGATTGTTAAATCAACAGGTACGTGAAAGTAGAAAACTGGCAAACTCTAAAAAGAAACAGTCTATTTTAGTTGCCCAATTGACTAAAAAGGAACGTCAACTCCGGAAGGAGGTAGAAGACAGGAAGGCAGCCAATGCTAGATTAAACACCCTTATTGCTAGCATTATTGAGGATGAAGCAAAGAAAACATCTACTGCATCAACCGCAGAAGCCGCCAGTGCTGCTGAGTTGACACGATTGTTCGAATCAAAAAAAAATAGCCTCACATGGCCGGTTGGATCAGGTTTTATTGCATCAAAGTTTGGAAAGCAACCGCATCCTGTTTTAAAGCGAATTACAGTTGTGAATGATGGTGTTGGAATACAAACAGAGAAAGATTCACAAGTAAAAGCAGTATTTGATGGTGAAGTCACACTAATTGGCACAATCCCTGGCAAGAATAACGTTGTGGTAATTAGGCACGGTTCATACCTCACTGTCTATGCACAGCTCAAAAATATCAATGTTAAGAAAGGTCAAAAAGTAAGGGCAAATGACATTATTGGAGAAGTCTATACAGATCGTGACGGAATATCTGAATTAGAATTTCAGGTATATAAAGGGACCACAAAGCTCAATCCGGAAAATTGGCTGGCAATGAAGTGAAATAAAATGTCACCTTATTGCTCAATGCTCCGTTTCTAAATACTTATCTTTGTAATCTAAAATTTAAAAAGCAATGCATACATCATTATTATTTGCAATGCCAGGGTGGACTGAGATGATCATTATCGCTCTTTTCATTATCATTTTTTTCGGAGCGAAAAAAATACCTGAAATCGCGAGAGGCATGGGGAAAGGCATCAGAGAGTTTAAGGATGCGACCAAGGAAATCAAGAACGAAATAAACGAAGGTTCCAGCGAGGAAAAAAAGGCTTAAAACCTTGAAAAACTTTCAATTACTCTCTGAAATAAGATCAGAGATCGACGCTGGGAAACTCACCGTTTCCACACTTACTCAGCACTACCTGAACAACATCAATGACAAAAACGGAAGGCTCAATGCCTTCCTTTCTGTTTATGGCGATGAAGCATTACAGCACGCCAGGGTTATTGATGATAAAATTCAGAAAAATTCGGCTGGAAAATTAGCCGGGCTGATTGTTGGTATAAAAGATGTTTTTGCATACGCAAATCATAGACTTCAATGCGCAAGTAATATTCTTGAAAATTTTGAATCACAGTTTACGGCAACTTGTGTTCAACGATTGATTGATGAAGATGCTATAATTATTGGCCATCAAAATTGTGATGAATTTGCGATGGGTTCATCCAATGAGAATTCCGCATTTGGCAGTTGCAAAAATCCTATAGATGAAACGCGAGTACCTGGTGGTTCTTCAGGCGGCTCTGCGGCAGCCGTGGCGGCAGATATGTGTCTCGTTTCCATTGGATCAGATACAGGTGGATCGGTCAGGCAACCAGCAGCTTTTTGTGGCGTAATTGGACTAAAGCCAACATATTCCCGGATTTCAAGATTTGGATTGGCCGCTTATGCAAGCTCATTCGACACTGTCGGAATTTTTTCGAAAAGCATTGAAGATGCAGCTCTGATTCTTGAAGTGATGGCTGGTGCTGATGAATGGGACAGTACAGTCTCACAAAAGTCGGTTCCTAAATTTTCATCCTTCCATTCAAATAAGAAGTATAGCGTCGCTTATTTACATGAGACGCTAGAACATTATGGACTCAATGAGGAGATCAAAAAAAAGACGCTTCAAACAATCAGCAATCTTAAAGAAATAGGACATAGAGTAGAAGGCGTTCGAATGTCATTTTTGGAATATGTATTGCCAACCTATTATGTGCTCACTGCTGCGGAAGCAAGCTCCAATTTATCTCGATATGATGGAGTAAGATATGGAAAACGAGCAGATGGTAGTGAGCTTAGCGAAATGTACACTAACAGTAGATCAGAAGGTTTTGGGGAAGAAGTGAGACGAAGAATAATGACCGGAACTTTCGTATTGAGCGCTAGCTATTATGATGCCTATTATACCAAGGCACAAAAAGTGCGAAAACTGATTCAGGAGGAAACTAATACACTGTTAGATCAGTACGATTTCATCATATCTCCAACCACTCCAACTACCGCATTTAAAATCGGAGAATTAAATGATGACCCCATTCAAATGTATCTGGAAGATCTATTCACAGTTCAGGCAAATGTTGCCGGAATACCAGCGATTTCTATACCAATGGGCACAGACAACACAGGCTTACCAATTGGCGTTCAACTAATGTCAAAAAGCTTTAATGAGCTGGAATTACTTGATATTTCAAATCAAATCATTACTTTCAAAGATCAAAATAGATAGAACATGACACGAAAATGGTTCCTGATAGGGATTATATTCATTTCATTAGTGGGGAAAGGTCAGGATTTTCAACTCACAGAAGTGATCCCTGACAACACATACGATGAGATTGCGGACCGGATGGGCTGCATTGAAAATGAGGTTCCTTTGATCTTTAATGAGCGCGTGATGGCATTTATTGACTATTTCGCCATCAAGGATCGAGAATATACACGAGACATTATTCTAAAAAAAGAGCTTTATTTTCCGCTCTTCTCAGAAACACTTGCTCGTCACAATATGCCAGATGAGCTCAAATATCTAGCAATAGTTGAATCGGGATTACGACCAAATGCCATTTCAAGAGCCAATGCTGTTGGGTTGTGGCAGTTCATCTCCTCAACTGGTAAGATGTACGGACTACATAGCAATTGGTATCTTGATGATCGAATGGATCCGGTAGAAGCTACTGACGCGGCTGCTCGACATTTGAAAGATCTCTATCGAATGTTTGACAGCTGGGAGCTGGCACTTGCAGCTTATAACTGTGGTCCAGGGAATGTGAGAAAAGCGATTCGTAGAAGTGGTTATAAAAGAGAGTTTTGGGATATCTATCGCTACTTACCTCGCGAAACAAGATCATACGTGCCACAATTTGTGGCAATCACCTACCTATTCAATCACCTTGAAGAGCATGGATTTGAAGAGCAACCTGAGATTTTCTATCCCGAGATGGATACAATCATGATCTCTCAATATTTTCATGTAGAAACGTTCTGCAATCAACTCGGACTTTGCTTGGATGATATACTGCTTTGGAACCCTCAAATTAAGCGCGGTGCCTTGCCCGAAGGGACTCGAAATTTCGCACTAAACATACCCATAGAGTGGAAAGAAGAAATTGTTGCCAATAGAACTCACCTGTATGACACAGCGTCAAAAGTGGGAAAGGAACATTTGGATTACCTGGCTAGAAACACTCCCGGAAGTACGTATGGAAGAGAAAGGCTCTATTATCGAGTAAGAAGTGGTGATGTGTTAGGTACCATTGCCAGACAATACGGAGTGCGTGTTTCTGATATAAGATCATGGAATAGATTGCGTGGAAATCTCATAAGAGTGGGGCAGCGTTTAAGTATTTGGGTGCTACCAACATACAATTCAAACACCAAAAATTTATACACTGCTTCTGCCTCAGAGACAAAACCAAAACCTGTTCCTAGTCCTCCATCTTCAATCTCCGGAGGAAAGACGTACACAGTGAAATATGGCGATTCTTTGTGGAGTATTAGTAAAAACAACAACACAAGTATTGAAAAACTGAAGCAAGCGAATAAGTTGACTTCAAACACGATTAAACCAGGGCAATCACTTGTTATTCCAAACTGAATCAATCGTCATATTACCCAAAGTTTCTAAGTTTGGATCAAGGGAATAGTTTTTGCTAGATCATGATCAAATAAAATCAGATTTTATGTACAGAATTATACTTCTATTTATTGTTATCGCATTCGGATGTAGTGAGGCGTCAAAAGAAAGCAGAAGAAAGGATTTGTTGCCAACTGCTCGTGGAGAGGCCGATGAGATTATCCTCGTTGTAGACTCTACACAATGGGTTGACTCTTTAGGTGTTGGTGCCGAACTTAGAAAGACCTTCATGTCTCCAATGCTAGGCCTCCCTCAAGATGAATCGCTTTTCAATGTAAGTAAGGTGAATCCGAGAAGATTAAATTCTGTGCTCAAGTCGGCAAAAAACATGGTGTTTGTAATGACTTTGGATAGCAAAACATCTGATAGCAGGGTGTTGCAGCAATTTTTCACTGATCAATCGCTCAATCAGATCAAACGAGACACATCTATATTTATGCGGGCACAAAAAGATCTTTTTGCAAAGGGTCAGACCGTATTATTTCTTTTCTCCTCTACTGAAGAACTTCTGTCTCAAAAAATAAATTACAACAGATCGGCAATTCGTGAATATTTTGAGACGTCTGCACGAGAGATTATTAAAGGTCAACTTTTTAATAGCACCCAAAAACAACTCGCAGCTAGAATAGAGGAAAATCACAAGGTCTCAATAACCATTCCATTTGGTTGGGAGAAAGCGAGGGACTTAAAAAATTTCGTATGGTTGCGAAAGATGGATGCCCAGACCGAGCAAAGCATCTTCATATATTATGAGCCGTATAGAGATCGTAGGATTTTCAATGAAATTGCGGAATTAAGAGATAAAATCACAAAGCAAAATCTGTATGATGGGGAAAATCAAGATGTATACATCCAGCGTCAGGAAATTATTCCAGTTTTCACAGAGCGTGTAAACTTCAATGGACATTTTGCAGTAGAAGCACGTGGCCTTTGGAAAATTAGTGATAATTCAAGAGGAGGACCATTCCTTAGTTACACCATCGTAGATGAAGAAAGTGGAGTAATATATTATGTTGAGGGATATGTTGATTCACCTGGAACTAGAAAGAAGAAATTAGTACGAGAATTAGAAGCAATCCTTTCCACTTTCAAAACGGCAGATGATCTCAAGGCATCAAAAGATGCATCTTAATCCATTCGAATAATTGGTTATTCCTTTTTAGTTGGTCACCTTTGATGATTGGATAATCTATCCAAAATCAACATTAATCAATAGAGGATGAGTACAACCAAAATAAGGCCTAAGGAGGCATTAGAATATCATTCAAACAAGCCAGCAGGAAAGATTGAAGTAAACTCTACTAAATCGGTGAGTTCACAGCATGATTTGGCGCTTGCCTACTCTCCAGGAGTCGCAGAACCATGCAAGGAAATAGCTAATAATCCGGAAGATGTCTATAAGTATACTGCCAAGGGTAACCTGGTTGGCGTAATTTCTAATGGTACAGCAGTGCTTGGGTTGGGCAATATTGGTCCTGAAGCTTCAAAGCCAGTAATGGAAGGTAAGGGAGTTCTTTTTAAGAAATTTGCTGGAATTGATGTTTTCGACATTGAGATAAATGAAGAAGATCCGGATAAATTCATAGAAATAGTAAAATCACTTGAGCCCACATTTGGCGGAATCAATCTAGAGGATATTAAAGCTCCTGAAAGTTTTAAAATTGAGCAAACGTTGCGTGAAGAGATGAGCATTCCTATCATGCACGACGACCAGCACGGAACCGCCATAATTTCAAGCGCTGCATTACTCAATGCACTTGAAGTAGTAGGTAAAAAAATCGGTGATCTTAAGATCGTTGTGAGTGGTGCGGGTGCTGCAGCTATCGCTTGCACTAATCTTTATGTTTCTCTGGGAGCGAAAAAAGAGAACATCCTCATGGCAGATAGTAAAGGAATCCTTAATGAGAGCAGAAAAGGTCTGGATGAAATCAAATCTAAATATGCCACTAAGAAAAAGATAGATACCCTGGAAGAAGCCCTCAAAGGAGCAGACATGTTCCTTGGACTTTCCATAGCAGATGTAGTCACTCCAGCCATGCTGAAGTCCATGGCTGATAATCCAATCGTATTTGCACTTGCAAATCCTGATCCGGAGATTGCCTATGATTTGGCCGTAAGTACTAGAAAGGATGTGCTAATGGCGACCGGCCGTTCTGATCATCCCAATCAGGTAAATAATGTGCTTGGCTTTCCATACATTTTCAGAGGGGCTTTAGATGTACGGTCTACAGCAATCAATGAAGAGATGAAGCTAGCTGCAGTCAAGGCGATAGCAGAGCTTGCTAAGGAGCAAGTTCCGGATATAGTGTTAAAAGCATATGGTAAGTCAAGTATCAAATTCGGCAGTGAATACCTGATTCCAAAGCCAATGGATCCTCGCTTGATTACTACCATTTCCCCTGCTGTTGCTAAAGCAGCTATGGATTCAGGAGTGGCAAGAATTCAAATTCCAGATTGGAAAAAATATGAAGACGATCTATTGGAGCGAGTAGGAATTGATCAGCGCTTAATTTCTCGCTTCGTTTACAGAGCTCGGCAAAACCCTAAGAAAGTAGTTTTTGCAGAAGCAGATCATGTAAATATTCTCAAAGCAGCACAAATGACTCTTGACTCAGGTATTGGAACACCGATCCTGATGGGTAAGCAAAAGATCATCAAAGCACTGATCGAAGAGCACGAGCTAGAAGCCATAAAAGACTGTGATGTCATCGATCCATATGAGCACATGGACAAGGTGGAATCTTTCGCAAAAGAATATACACTTATACGTCAGCGAAAAGGGATGACCAAGCACCTTGCCAAAAAGGCAATGCTCAGCCGCACGTATTTTGGTATGATGATGGTAGAGAAAGGTGAAGCTGATGTGTTGATTTCTGGACTGTCCAATGATTATCCTAAAACAGTACTTCCAGCTTTGCAGATTGTTGGAATGGAAGAAGGGGTAAAGAGAGTTGCAGGGATGTATATTATGAATACCTCAAGGGGTAATTATTTCTTTGCTGACACCACAGTAAACATGAATCCTACAGCTGAAGAGTTGGTAGAAATCATAGGATTGACACATCGTGCGGTGAGGTTCTTCGATTATGAACCAAAAATTGCCGGACTTTCATTCTCCAACTTTGGATCGGCCAAAGGGGAGGTGCCGGAAAAAATGGCTAAAGCCGTAAAACTTGCTAAAGAAAGATGGCCAGAAATGATCATTGATGGTGAAATTCAAGCGAATGTGGCCTTAAATAAACATTTACTTGAGGAATTGTATCCATTCAGTGATTTAAAAGGACACAGTGTGAATACGCTAGTATTCCCTGATTTGCAATCAGGAAATATTGCCTATAAGACCCTAATGGAAATTGGTGGTGCAGAGGTAATTGGACCAATCCTTATGGGAATGAAAAAATCAGTGCAAGTGCTTCAGTTAGGTAGCTCGGTAAAAGAAATTTATAATATGGTTGCCATTGCCGTTGTAGATGCTGGAGTGGCTAAAAGAGAAGGCTTATGATAACCTACCTAAAAGGAAGGCTAGCCTTCAAAGATCCAACACACTTAGTAATTGATGTTGGAGGTGTAGGATACGAAGTGAAGATTAGCCTGATCACCTACTCGCAAGTGAAGGATAAGGAAGACACGCTCATTCAAACCTATCTTCATGTCAAAGAAGATTCGCATACACTCTTCGGCTTTTATGAACAAAGTGAGAAAAAACGATTTTTAGATTTGCTATCTATAAATGGTGTAGGACCTAGCACAGCATTGATGATTTTGTCATCTCTAGACGCGAAAGAGTTGCAGGCAGCGATCATTCAAGAAGACGTGAAAACCATTCAATCTGTGAAAGGGATTGGAGGAAAGACGGCACAGCGGATTATCCTGGAATTGAAGGATAAGATGAAAAAAGAAGGACTACTTGACAAATCGGTAGAAATTCAGCCTAGATTTGATAATACGCTGCGGTTTGAGGCGTTATCTGCTTTGACAACTTTAGGGATAAATAAGTCAGCAGCAGAAAAAACTGTCGACAAGATTTTGAAAGAATACGGAGAGGAGATTAAACTTGAAGAATTGATCAAACAAGCGCTGAAGCGGTCATAACCAAACCAAACTACTAAGAGCCCTTTTTTTGAAAGTAAATCTTCATATACGATTCCTCTTTTCGATTCTTATTTTGGGCTGTTGGTCTCAGGCGAATGCTGGGTACTTGCAAGAACAGGATACTGTCAAGAATGATACAGTCGGTCCCTACGAACCAAGCATTAAACCAACCTTTCAGCCTAGTTATAGGTTTGGCAATCCTTTTTCATTTCGAAGTTCCAGGTCACCACTCTTTTTAAGAGATCCTTCACAAGTGGACATGCAGGTGCAGTTCAATCCAGATACTACTTCAGATGAGGCCGGAGTGACATACTCTGTATATGAAAATATTGGAGCATTGGATTTTAGACCTGCGTCATTTATGACATTCAGTGAATTTAATAGCTACAATAATTCTCAACTTAATAGGGAATATTTCAAGGAACGTTCAGCTGGATTGGATGGCGAGAGCGCAGTGAGCGGTCGTAGTTTGATACCACGATTGTATATAAGCCCAGTATTTGATCGAATTTTTGGTGGAAGTTATGTTGATATTCAGCCAAATGGATTCGTTAACCTGGATTTTGGGGCACGATTTCAACGAATTGATAACCCGGCAATTCCTCTTCGTCAGCAAAAGAACGGCGCTTTCAACTTCAATCAGCAAATCAGTATGAACGTTGTGGGGAAAGTAGGAGAGAAACTAGAGATCACAGCCAATTTTGATAACAACAACACCTTCGACTTTCAAAATAATCTTAAGGTCGTCTATACCGGATATGAAGAGGAGATTATAAAGAAGATCGAGATTGGAAACGTAAGTATGCCAGTAACCAACTCTCTCATGAGTGGAGCACAGTCATTATTTGGCATCAAGACTGAACTACAATTTGGGAAGCTCTACGTAACCACAGTGCTTTCCCAGCAAAGAGGAAGAAACGAGACATTAACGATAGAAAGCGGCTTTCAGGGTCGCGAGTTTGAGGTGCAAGCATCTGATTATGAGGAAAACAGACATTTCTTTTTAGGGCATTTCTTTAGAGATAATTATGAGCAATGGTTGTCTACACTTCCTCAAATTACTTCTGGTGTGAATGTGACCCGTGCAGAAGTATATGTGCTTAATCGTAATAACGATACTCAGACCACAAGAAACATTGTTGGTTTCATGGACCTTGCAGAAGGTACAGTTATTTACCGACCAGCAGAGCCAAACATTGGGAGTGGACGTGGGGGTCCGACCAGAAATGGAGCCAACGATCTATTTTCTAATCTGGTTACACAATCTGCTGATGGAGTGGACAGTTACGTACAGTCAACCTTTCCTTCCTTCGAGAGTTCTACCGACTATGTAAAGGTCACGACTGCAAGGAAACTAGACGAGGCTGAATATACTATCAATCGCGAATTAGGATATATCACACTCACAAGGAGCTTAGCAAGTGACGAGATACTTGCTGTTGCCTATGAGTACACTTTTAACGGTGCAGCTTACAAGGTAGGTGAGCTTACTGAAGATTATCAAAGCCGATCTGATGATCAGGTTATTTATCTAAAAATGCTTCGTCCAAACAAGATCAATACAGTGGTGCCTACCTGGAACTTGATGATGAAAAACGTCTACAACCTAAATGCAGCTCAAATCAGCCAGGAGGGGTTTCAGTTGCGAATCATCTATCGTGACGACAATACGGGGCAGGACAATCCATCATTGCACGAAGGAAGGCAGATTAAAGACAAACCTCTCATTCAAATATTCAGCCTTGACCGTCTCAATCCTACGGGCGATCGCTCACCGGATGGAAATTTTGATTTTATAGAAGGGATAACGATCGACCCTCAAAATGGCAACGTTATATTTCCGGTATTAGAGCCTTTTGGCCAAACCCTGGAAGACCAGTTTGATGCGGATGAAGGACGCCTCGTAGATAAATATGTTTACGATGCCCTTTACGATGAACCAAAAGCAACTGCCGAACTGGATGCAACTCAAAATAAGTTTGTTATTTCAGGTAGGCTAACTGCCGGGTCTTCCAGCGAAATCACTTTACCCGGCATCAATATAGCAGAAGGTTCTGTGCTTGTTACCGCAGGTAATACTCCTTTGACTGAAGGTCTCGATTATACAGTCGATTATAATTTGGGACGTGTAAGAATCCTAAACGAAGGGATCCTTAGTTCGGGAAAAACGATTCAGATCTCGTACGAGAAAGCAGATCTTTTCAACTTCCAAACAAGAACCCTCACAGGTGCACGCTTCGATTATCGGTTCAATGATAATTTCAATATTGGAGCCACCATACTTCATCTTAACGAAAGACCTGGTGGAATATCCAGATATGCAGTAGGAAATGAACCAACTAGCAATACAAAGTATGGGTTTGATATTAATTATCAGAATGAATCTCGCTTCCTTACCAAAATGGTAGATAAGCTACCACTCGTGAGTACAAAGGCACCTTCTACAGTAACCTTCAATGCTGAATTTGCTCAGCTAATACCCGGGACCAGCAACATTGTAAATGGAGAAGGCACATCCTATATTGATGACTTTGAGAATGCAATCACGCCTATCAACATCATGGGATGGCAAGCGTGGAAGCTAGCAGCAACACCACGCGTATTTGCCGAAGCACAAAGTGGAAATTCAGGATTAAACTATAACTATCGGAAAGCAAAAATTGCATGGTATACTGTTGATAATAGCATTTTTTATAGAGCAGGCGGCAACAATCGTCCGTCCAATATTTCAGATACAGATCTTGAAAATCATTACGAGCGAGCGGTACTACCTCAAGAAATCTTTCGACAAAGAGATCAAACACTAGTCAATTTCAATGAGCCAATTTTTGATGTTGCATATTTCCCGGAAGAGCGCGGACAATACAATTACAATCCAGCTAGTTTCAATAATCTATTGCCAAATCCAGAGCAAAACTGGGGAGGTGTGACTCGAGCAATTACGAATGAGGTCAATTTCAATAAAACAAATATTGAGTACCTGGAATTTTGGTTGATGGATCCATTCGTTAATGGTGATAACGGAGTTGTAAAAGATGGCAGGGTCAATAACAATGCTAGCTTAGATACAAATGGCGGACAATTGTACTTTAACCTTGGAAGTGTGTCCGAAGATGTGGCCCCAGACGATATGCATGCATTTGAAAATGGATTGCCAGCAAATGGAGAAGTAGGACCTATAAGTACGTGGGGACAGATTACGCAAGACCAATACCTGACCAACTTTTTTGAAAATTCACCAGGTGCCAGAGAGAATCAAGATGTAGGTATAGACGGATTAAAAGATGACGAGGAATCGCTAATCCTTCAAGAAAATGGAATTACCCTTAATGTTCAAGATGACATCTCTGCCGATAACTTCAGGTATATCCTTGATGGTTTTTATGATCAAGCAGACGCAAAAATTGTCGAACGATACAAAAACTGGAATGGCATGGAACGCAATTCCCCGATTGCGGGTGGAGGAGGTAATTTCATTCCTGCTTCTACTACATTACCAGACAATGAAGATGTAAACCAGGACAATACGATTTCAGATTTAGAAGAATACTTCGAGTATCGCATTGATTTAGAACCTAAGAATCAATTAACAAATCCAGAAGGAGGAAATCTGGTTTTAAATGAATACATAGTAGATCAGATTGAAAGTGGCAATGGAGAATCTAACTGGTATTTATTCAGAATTCCAATTAAAAATGTAGGCACTCCAATAGGTAGCCCGACATTTGAAAACATCAAATACATACGTATGTATCTGACCGGATGGAATACACCAGTCGTGTTACGCTTTGCCCAAATGAGACTTGTAGGTAGTCAATGGCGAAAATTTGATCGAGCATTGAATGAGCCAGGCCTTGATGCGATACCCAACATAGAAACATCAGATTTCTCAGTTTCTGTTGTGAATATTGAAGAAAACAGTACAAGTACCACTGGAGGTGTGCGATATGTTTTACCTCCAGGCCTTGATAGAGATATTGATAATACGACTACTCAAAACCGGAGGATAAACGAACAGTCCCTTCAGGTATGCGTGGAAGATCTTGACGATAAAGATGCTCGAGCAGTGTATAAAAACGTTTCTTATGACCTCATCAATTATGGAAGAATGAAAATGTTCTTCCACGCAGAAGCATATGAAAATGACATGGTTCTTGACAATGAAGTCACGGCGTTTATGAGATTAGGAACTGATTTCGATGAAAACTATTATGAAGTGGAGGTTCCACTGATTGTAACACCCCGTGATGTTACAGGGAGTATTGAGGATGTGAGGAGGCAGGTTTGGCCGTTAGAAAATGAGATTGACATTTCAATTAAAGAATTACTCGGAATTAAGTCTGAACGAAATAGAGCTAACCTTGATGAGAATATTCCTTACTCTGTTCCGTCCAACGATAGCAAGTACACCTTTACCGTGAAAGGAAGACCAGACCTGAGTGCAGTGAAGGTGCTGATGATAGGAGTGAAAAACCCAGGCGATGAATCCAGTTCGGCTAAATCTGTATGTATTTGGGCAAATGAACTTCGCGTAACAGATTTTGATAGCAATGCGGGATGGGCGGCCAATGCACGACTTAGCACCAAGCTTGCTGATCTAGGAACAGTTTCGGCATCTACTCGCTATACTTCTATTGGTTTTGGAAACATACAACAGCGAATTTCTGAACGATCAAGAGCCGAAACAACCCAGTATGATCTTTCGGCCAATCTCAATTTGGAAAAATTCATGCGACCGGATAAGACAGGCCTTGTAGTGCCTATGTTTGTGAGTTACGAGAAGACCACCGTCACGCCACAGTTCGATCCACTTGACCCAGATGTTCCGTTAGAGGCGTCCCTTGAAGCAATTAATAGTCCCGCAGAACGTGAACGGTACAAAAGAATAGTGCAAGATCGCACTACCCGACGAAGTATCAACTTTACTAATGTTAGAAAAGAAAAAGTAAATACGGACTCACGCAGTAAGATTTACGACATTGAAAACTTTTCATTTAGCTACGCTTATAGCGATCGTGTGTCCAGCAACGTGAGTACTCAAACTTTACTTAATAAAACAGTGAGTGGAGGTGTCAACTATAATTTCACGCCAGCAGCATGGAGCATCACACCTTTTGGAGAATCTCAAAAACTGACTTCTCCATATCTGGCATTGATCAAAGACATCAATTTTTCCCCGGTGCCTAGCAACTTCTCCTTTTCAACCTCCTTGAGAAGAGATTTTCGACTCACCCAATATTACAACAACGAGCTCACTACAGAAGGAGTTGATCCGCTGTATGAGAAAACCTTCACATTTGCCCGTAATTATGGCTTGCGCTGGGACATCACAAAAAGTCTTGGATTAACATATAGTGCAACTGCAAATGCCGTTATTGACGAGCCGGAAGGCATCATTGAAGGAGATATTGACACCAAGTTTGAGCGCCGATATATCTGGGATCAGATTTTTACTCTAGGGCGTATGAAGAACTTTAGCCAGAATATTAGCTTGAGTTATTCGCTTCCCTTGGATAAGCTTCCTTTTACTGATTGGCTATCTGTCGATGCTGGATACACCGTTGGCTATGGATGGATTGCAGGAGCGATTAACCGTACTCAAAGTGATACAGTAAGCTTAGCTAACGATGATTTGTTCTTTGGAAACTTCATCAATAATCAGCGCACAACCACTTTTAGACCAAAAGTGGATATGAATAAATTGTATAATAAAGTCACCTTTCTGAAAAATGCTAATACCCCTCCCGGGAGGGGCGAATCCGTGAGTCCGGGAAGTCAGGCGCTTCGATTTCTGATGATGCTTAAATCAGTAAATGGAACATATACAATCAATGAAAGCACATCTCTTTCAGGCTTTAAACCGACAGCATTTTTATTTGGATTGGATAGCGGATTTAATGCACCAGGAATTGGATTTATACTTGGTAGTCAGGATGCAGGAATTAAGCAAAAAGCTGCCAATAATGGTTGGATTGTTAGGAATCCAAACCTCAATTCACCTTTTCAACAAACGTACGGGACTGATATAGATGTGCAAGCTGACCTTCAACCAGCGAAAGATTTAAGAATACAATTGACCTGGAGCAGGGGATTAAACAATCAATATCAAGAAATCTTTAGATTCGACGATGATCAAGAAGCGTTTCAAACACTTACTCCGTCCAGAAGTGGTAGCTATTCGATCTCGTTTCTATCCATCAAAACTGCTTTTCAAAAAGACGCAGCTGACAACTCGTCGGATGCCTTTTCACAGTTTGAGCAAAATCTAATTGATGTTCGGGAAAGACTCAATCGCGTAAATTCAAATGGAGATTATGACACGCTCTCTCAAGATGTGCTCATACCGGCTTTTATTGCCGCATATTCGGGCAAAGATGTGAATGGTTCAGATCTTACTCCATTTCCAAAAATGCCACTTCCAAATTGGCGCATAGATTACACAGGTTTAATAAACATTCCAGCTCTTTCGGAGCTTTTTTCATCGTTCACTATTTCTCATGGATACAACTCCACATATAGTGTGTCCAGCTTTACAAACTCATTAAACTATGGAGAAGATTTAATTGGTTTACAAAATGACATACTTGATTATCCACAAGCGCGGGATGATAGCACGGGAAGATTGGTTCCAGTTTATATCATCAATCAGGTGATGATATCGGAGCAATTTGTTCCATTAATTGGATTCAATGTGCGGACAAAGAATAATATATCAACACGTCTGGAATTCAGGAAGAGCAGAAGTCTCGCATTGAATATGTCTAATGCTCAGGTGACAGAGACCACCAACAATGATATCACACTAGATCTGGGCTATTCCAAAGTAGGCTTTAAGTTGCCTTGGAGATGGCAGGGCAGAACACTCACATTAGAAAATGATTTGACTATGCGAGTGGCAGCTTCGGTAAGAGATAGTAAAACTGTTCAGCGTAAAATCAATGATAAGAGTACGATAACGAACGGAAACTTAACCTGGCAAATACGCCCTACAATCACTTATAAAATTAATAATCAGCTTGATTTTACATTCTATATGGAAAGGAACGTCACCGATCCAAAAGTGCTTAGTTCATACAAGCGTGCAACTACAGCATTTGGCGTTCAATTAAGATTTGGTCTTGCACAGTAGTTCAGTTCGCTTGTAAGTCTTATTTTTGACGCCCGTTAGAAAACTAAGATCAAATAAACGCACATGAATATTCCATCAGAATTACAGTATACCAAAGATCACGAATGGGTGAAAATAGACGGTGATGTCGCAACCGTTGGTGTTACTGATTTCGCTCAGGGCGAATTAGGCGATATCGTTTACGTAGAAGTAGAAACAGAAGGGGAATCTCTGGATACTGGAGAAGTATTCGGAACTGTTGAAGCTGTAAAAACTGTTTCTGATCTATTTATGCCATTATCTGGCGAAGTGATTGAAGTCAATGAATCGCTAGAGTCCAATCCAGAGTTTGTAAACTCAGATCCGTATGGTGAAGGATGGATGATAAAAATCAAAATCTCAGATAAAGGGGATCACCTAATTTCTGCCGAAGATTATAAGGCAGAAGTAGGAGGATAGGAAATATTGGAATGTTTTTTGCTTAGTTTAAGTAAATACCCTCGTCCTTTTGGTATATAAAAATTGAAGGACATATATTTGATGTTCAACTTCACAAAAGAAGGAATATGGAACCTAAAAAAAATCCGAAAATAGACCTTTCCAGACAATCAGGACTTTTCCTGAACATTGGAATGGCAGCCAGTTTGTTGCTGATTATATTGGCATTCGAATGGAGGACTTATGATGACTCAGGCCTGATGGACCTTGGTAATATTGATGATGACTTTGAGGATATCATTGATATTCCACCTACCGAGCAGCCACCTCCCCCACCTCCGAAAGTTCAAATCCCAGAGATCATTGAGATCCCTGATGAGGAAGAAATCGAAGAAGAAATTGAAGTTGAATTGGACGTAGAAGTGACCGAGGAAACTGTGGTTGAAGAGATTGTATTCGAAGAAGCTCCTGAAGATGAGAATGTAGATGAGATTTTCACAATTGTAGAAGAGTCTGCGTCATTTCCTGGAGGTATCACAGCATTCTATGGGTACCTGAAGAAAGAACTTAAGTATCCAAGACAAGCCCAGCGAATGGGAATAGAAGGAAGAGTGTTCGTTCAGTTCGTTGTGGAGCGTGATGGAAGCTTGACTGACATTCACGTAGTTAAGGGTATTGGAGCTGGATGCGATGAAGAAGCAGTAAGAGTTTTGAAAGAATCTCCAAAATGGAAACCAGGTAAGCAACGTGGTAAGCCTGTTCGTCAGAAAATGATTCAGAATATTCTATTCAAGTTCGCCAACTAGGAATAGATTGAATAAAGTAAAAAGCCTCTTGAGAAATCAAGAGGCTTTTTTTTATCTCTTTGCTACCAAGATGCAGCATCTAATTCTTTCTTATGTTCGTCAAATCGCTTGCTTATGGAATTGTATTCAGAGGCCGGAAGCAGTTCGCTAAGCTTTTCCATCGCTTGATCAGCATATTCTATTAGATTCCAATCAAGAGAGACAAATGCATACTTGCTGAGCAAATCCACACTGTAAGGATTAATCTCAATAGCGTCTACCAAAAGTTCATATCCTCCAGAAGTTCCTCTTCGTTTCAATTCATCTACAACAGCAACTACTTGAGTTTCGTGAAAAGCATTCATTCGACCCAATGCAATTAATTCTACCTCGGATAGACCATCCAGTTTCGGGATGAGACGAATTTTTGGGTGAGGAATCTTGTAATTTTCCAGTTTGTCTAAGAAGACATTGGACTTTTCTGTCAATTCAGGGTTCCTTTTGAGCGCTTTCAAAAGTTCATCCGGCACTTTGCTTTTGGCACCCATTCTAGCCAAAACTTCCAAACGACTAAAAAGCGATTTTGTGAATTTTAAATCAAGTGCTTTATCGAAGAATTCTACTGATAATTTGTAAGCATCCTGATCTAAAGCAAGCTTACCCAAGGCGTCATAATACTCACCCTTATAATATTGATGTGTGTTGGCTTGCAAATAATCTAGCATCATAAAGGCATCATTAACTTCACCTTTATTGTAGAGATGAATTGCTAAAGCCTTTCTCAGTCGGTTATTAAATACACCATCAGTCGAGTTTTCAACTTCTTTCCTAATCAGACTTTCAATCGAATCATGATCAAATATGTAACTGCTGTTGAGTAGGTAAGTCTGCCGGTGTAGATAGCCTGCATTTTCAATTCCTGAATACGTAAATGATAGTGGTGTATTCAAAGTTTGAGTGGTAAGTATGTTACTTTTTACACCGAAGTTTCCATCCTCATAGTCTACCAGAATAGAGCTGGAATCAATCAATTCCATCTTTTTAAAAACATTCCATTTGTTAACAGTTGGAGCGTTGTTCCATTCATTAAGAGGATTTGCTTTCTGAAAATAGTTGAGTGCTTGGTCCAGATTCCTTTTTTGCATGTGTAAAAGGCCAAGATTATTTTCTACTTCTCCATTGACTTCATTTCGAAGAGATTCTTCGTAGACGGCTTGAACCTTATTCACATTTACTTCAGCATCCAAATTTCCGTAATTTATCAGAGCATACGGTGAAGGATATCGTTGAGAGCTACTGAAAAAATAAGTTTTAGCCGGATATTCTGCACCCTTTTTTAACTCTTTCCAGCCAAGAGAGTAGTTTGCATAATGTGTATTAAAACCAAGATAGCTGGCCTGTAAAATGTATTCATTAGCAAGAAGCGAGTTGCCTTCTGTTTTAGCCTTTTGAGCAAGGTAATTGTAATAACCAGCCTTAAGTAAATTATATGGTTCTTGCCCCGCCAAGAAATAGAATGCAAGCACAGCAAAGAATCCGCCTAGACGTGCACTTGCATATGGAAAGTTTCTTTCTTTATAGACTATTTTATGAATCTCCATCCCCTTAATCAATGGGTCAATAAAGTTGCCGATGACATATAAAAAGAATAGAGTGCCAAAGCCAATATGGAAATACAGAACGAAATAATGAAAAGCCTGATATACCGCATCATTTCCTCTAATCATATGATGTGTTAGAAAGATCAAACTAGTAATGCCTAAGCCGAGTACCAGCAAGTAAAGCGTGGATTTAGCAAGGTATTTAGATAGAAGATCAGACTTAGACTTTAAGCTCCATAAGCTTATCAGGCCAGAGATAGATAGTAGAATAAATGGATCAAAAAAGTGGAAACCATTTTCGTATAATCCCGACTTGTTGAGATAATATAGGATCAAATTTCCAAGATAAATCAGGGAAAGGATGAGAAAATGAACATGATTATTTTTTCCGCCTTTACCTGAGGTCACCACGTATAAAATGCTGAAGTTGATCTCCTCCGCAATAATAAATAGGAACAAGAGCGCACATACCGCAAATCCAAAAAGTGAGTGAGCAATGATGTGATCTGTAAATAGTACTCCATTTTTGACTCCAAAAAGAAGGAGAGTACTCAATATCAACAATGTCAATATACGGATGAGAAGCGGGGTTGACTTTTTATACTCATGGAAAATAACCAAGGGAATAATTAAAACAAGTGCAGGAATGAAAACGACCATTTTGGTCTGAAGACCAAACAAGCCAACTTCAAATAAATTGAGCCTGTTTAGGAAAAGGGCAAAGAGCGCAACTATAATAAAGAATGCATACCTCTTTAAGTAGGTGGCTGCCACAAGAGCAACACAGAGGCCTAGCCACATTAAGCTCAAGAAAGCCCGATCCTGAAATATATCCCTCTTTATTTCACTACCTGTGTATTGTTCACTTAAAAGATATTTTTCGCCTTTTATTTCGTGAGAAGTTAAATCTGTTTCTAATGTCCAGGCAGGAAATTCAATAATTTCACCCGTCGTTGTAACTTCCCAATCGATTGCATTATCATATCCGGATTGATAGGACCACAACATAGCTAGCATGCACGCTATGAACAATCCTGTTAGAGGTTTCAATAAAGTCTTATTCACAGTTAATTAATCACTTTAGGTACTCTGAAGTATTCAGAATCTTGTCTGGGTGCATTTTTCAATGCTTTTTCACGAGATAGCTGATTGCTAGCCATATCTTCTCGAAACGCATTTATTTCTGTCGACATTCCAATCAAAGGCGCAACACCTTCTGTATCTACCTCTTTTAACTTGTCTACCCAATCTACCATCTTTTGTAAATCCTCGACCATTTGCCTTTCATCCTTTTCATTAAATGAAAGCCGCGCCAGATGAGCGGTTTTCGTTACGATCTCTTTTGTGATTTTCATGAATGACAAAGTTAACCAGCAACAGCTGATTGATTTAATTCTGTTTGAATGACACGGAAAACCTCCTGTTTGAGTTTTTTCACATCCTCATCTTCTTTTCCAACAGGCCAAATGGGCCGATGATAGACAATTCGACATTTTTTCCTTCGGATATTGAGAAGGTCATCATCAGGAAGAATCCGAAAATTATCAGGCATAGAGACAGGGATGATCGGTAAATTATTTTCAGCAGCTATTTTAAACGCTCCATCTTTGAAGTCAACCATTTTTGGATAGCTCTCCAAACGAATACCACCCTCCGGGAAAAAACCGAGATTAAAACCATCTGCCACAGCTTCTCTTGCTTTGACCAGACTTCTTGCTCTACTTCGATAACTGGATCTATTTACAGTGATATGCAGCGTACGATACATATATCCAAAAAGGGGAATGCGAGCGAGCGAACTTTTCCCGACGAACTTGAATGGCATGGGGAACAAACCTAAAATGGGAATATCCAGATATGAAAAATGGTTTGAACAAAGAATATATTGTTGTTCTTTATCAAGTTCAAATTTCCATTCCTGAAGAATTGGAATAAAAGACATTTTCAAAAAACATTTTGCCCAAATACAATTGATTTTGAGTGCTACTTTATGCAAAGGCTTAAATGGTACCATTAAGAGTAATGGAACGATGAGAATAAGAAAGTAGAAAACCATTGAAAAAATGGCCCACAAAGAATAAAAACGCCTTAAAATCATATTGCCGGTTAGGTGTGCAATTAAGCCACTAAATTAGTCGCAAAATCCAGTCAGTAGAAAAAAATACGCTGCTGTGTAATATTTTCCTAGTTTCGTGCACTAATGTCCAAAAAACCGAAATCATTGTGAGCCTATTAAAAGTAGAAAACATAAGCAAGTCCTATAGCGAGCATCAAGCATTGTCAGATGTGAGCATGGATATCCCGGAAAAAACCATTTTTGGCCTACTTGGGCCTAATGGTGCAGGAAAAACAACACTCATTCGCATCATAAACCAAATCATTGAAGCAGACCAAGGCGCGATCCTATTTGATGGTTCGCCACTAAACCTCGACCATATTCGAAATATTGGTTACCTGCCTGAGGAAAGAGGATTATACAAAAAAATGAAAGTAGGAGAGCAGCTGGTTTACCTGGGACAGCTCAGAGGGCTTTCCATGAAAGAAGCTTCAAAGCGAGGCAAAGCATGGTGTCAGAAGCTTGAAATCATGGACTGGTGGGGGAAAAAGATCGAAGATCTTTCTAAAGGCATGGCTCAAAAGATTCAATTTATAGCCACGGTTATGCATGAGCCAAAATTAATAATCCTGGATGAACCTTTCTCCGGTTTTGATCCTGTGAATGCAAATTTGATCAAGGATGAGATTCTAGAGTTAAGAGAAAAGGGAGCTACAATCATTTTCTCTACTCACCGAATGGAATCCGTTGAGCAATTGTGCGATCATGTGGCAATGATCCATAAATCAGAAAAGATACTTGATGGCTCTAAAGTGGAAATCAAGGAGAAGTTTCGTGATGGCTCCTACATTGTTGAGTTCAAAGAAGGTGAGATAAAAACTGGAGCAGGATATGAAGTTATAAGCACTGAAGAGATAGGAAGAGGCCTGAAACGCTCACTTATACAGTATTCAGCAGAGGGCAACCCAAATGAACTTTTAAAGCAGTTGATCGGCCAGGTCGAAATTCATTCATTCGTGGAGAGAATCCCTAGTATGAATGACATATTTATTTCACTAGTAAAAGGAGAAAATCCTGAATTGGCAGAAGCCTAAATCACCAAAAGACTTAATCATATGAATAAGATATTTTTAGTAATACAGCGTGAATTCATGAGCAGAGTAAAGAAGAAATCCTTCTTGCTCGCCACGATATTAGTGCCATTGATATTTCCAGCAGTAATTGGCGGTATGGTTTATCTCGCCATTCAAAATGAAAAAAATAAAGAGACAGAAGTTGTTCAGGTATTGGATGAAAGCGGTCTTTTAAGTTTTGAGGATTCTGACAGATACTCATATAAATCTGTAGAAGGCTCGCTGGAATCAGCCAAAGATGAGTTTAGCAAATCAGAAGATTTTGCACTTATATACATTCCAGATTTTGATATTGATAAGCCGGAAGGAGTGGTGTTCTATGCAAAAACCAGTCCTGGCGTAAACCTTGTTGATCGATTTGAGAATAATATTGAAGCACAAATAAGAGACATCAAATTGACCAGATCAGGGCTAACAGAGGAACAGCTCGACCAGCTAAAAACATATGTAAGAATAGACTCATTTAATATCACTGAAACCGGTGATGAAAAGAAAAGTGATGCCGGATTTACTTTTGGAATAGGTTATGTAATGGGATTCCTTATTTACATTTTCTTGTTTGCTTATGGAGCGCAAGTGATGCAAGGTGTGATCGAAGAAAAAAATAGCAAGATTGTAGAGGTAATAGTTTCTACAGTTCGCCCATTCCATATGATGATAGGAAAAGTGGTAGGAGTTGCTTCAGTTGGTATATTCCAGTTTTTGATTTGGATGATTTTGATGAGTGTAATCTCTTTCGCTGGTATGTCGGCATTTGGTTTAAGTATTGATCCAATGGAGTCTTCACAAATGATGCAACAGGCGGATGAAGCTTCTGCTGTCCAGGCAAATGAGAAGGTACAGGAAATAATGACCATTATCAGAGATATTCCGATAACCCAAATAGTACTTCTGTTTGTTTTCTACTTCCTTGGCGGATATATGCTTTATGGAGCGCTTTTCGCAGCGGTTGGTTCTGCGGTAGATACACCGGCAGATGCTCAGCAATTTATGATGCCAATCATGATGCCAATCATTGTTGGTTTAATGGGGCTCTTTATGTTTGTATTTAATGATCCACACGGGTCAGTTAGCTTTTGGCTATCTGTCATTCCTTTTACCTCACCTATTGTAATGATGGGTAGGATCGGATTCGGCGTCCCTGCATGGGAGATTGCATTAAGTATGGTTACGCTCGTAGGAGGGTTTATTTTTACCCTTTGGTTGGCCGGAAGAATTTATCGAATTGGAATACTTATGCACGGCGCAAAAGTGAACTATAAAGTACTCGCAAAGTGGCTGATGCAAAAGAATTAAGATGATCGTGGTTATTTTTAACCAAACGATCATCCTTTGAAGAAAAAGTTTAAAGAAGCTACAGGCAATACACTAGCCCCACTGCGACCACATTTAAAGTGGATCGTGGTGGGGTTTGCTGTTTTAATAAGCTTTGGATCTATACTTTATACAAATAGCCTTGTAGCTCAAATTCGAGATCGGGAACAAAGACAAGTCGAAATATATGCCAGTTCGCTGGAGTTTTTGGCTAATGAAAGCGAAAACGTAAACTTCTTCCTCATTCTGGATGAGATCGTTGCAGCGAATCATTCCATTCCTGTGATTCTCACTGATGAAAATGAAAGACCTGAAGACTTCCGTAACTTGAGTAAAGCGGGTAGCATATTGGATCCTGCAGATAGAGAGCTGTTTCTTCGCGAAGAAATTGAAGTGATGAAGGAAGCTCATCCGCCCATAGAAGTTACCCTAAAAGACGATCAAGATATCATTTACGGGTATAAATACATCTTCTATAAGAACTCATTTTTACTAAGTCAATTAAAATATTATCCGTATGTTCAACTTTCCATCATTGCACTCTTCAGTATAATCACTTTTTTGATCCTTAATTATATGAGGCGTGTTGAACAAGATCACGTTTGGGTGGGGCTTGCAAAAGAAACCGCACACCAGCTAGGCACGCCTCTATCCTCATTGATGGCCTGGTCAGAGTATTTCAAAGGGATATATGAAGATCAGCAAGAAGCGCTTGTTGAGTTTGATAAAGATGTAGATCGTTTGAAGGTAATTACTGATCGCTTTTCAAGTATTGGAAGTGAACCTCAATTGACAATGCTCAATATTGCGGATACAGTTGATGAAATAGTTATTTACCTTCAAAAAAGACTGTCTACAAAAATCACAATGACCGTTTCCACTTTTCCTAATCGTGATATTGAAGCGAAAATTAATGAATCACTTTTTGCTTGGGTTATAGAAAATTTATGCAAAAACGCAGCAGATGCCATGGAAGGCAAGGGATCCATTCACATTAGCATTTTAAGGGCAAATGAAGGTCATATTGCCGTGGATGTACAGGATACAGGAAAAGGAATCCCTAAATCGAAAATTAAAAATGTCTTCCGTCCTGGATATACTTCTAAGAAGCGTGGTTGGGGACTTGGACTAACATTGGCAAAAAGGATAATTGAACAATATCACAGAGGAAAGATTTTTGTAAAACTGTCAGAAACCAATAAAGGGACAACTTTCCGGATTTACCTGAATGGATGAGGTTGAAAAACCCTTTTTCCTTATCTTTTTTTCCCTTAATTTCGCACCAAATTTCAAACAACCCCATTAATATAACCACAAGAAATAATGGCAAATAAAGGTAAGGTAACCCAGATTATTGGCCCGGTAGTAGACGTGAGCTTTAGTGCTGAAGGATCAAAACTTCCAAAAATCATGGGCGCACTAAAATTGACTCGTCCGGACGGTGTTGAGGTGATTTTGGAAGTTCAGCAACATTTAGGTGAAGAAGCTGTGAGAACCATCGCGATGGAAAGTACGGATGGCGTTAGCAGGGGTGCTGAAGTAACTGATTTGGGATCACCTATTAAAATGCCTACAGGCGAAGCGATCAAAGGGCGTCTTTTCAACGTTGTTGGAGAAGCTATCGATGGCATGGAGCAAGTAGACCATTCGAATGGTTTACCAATCCACAGAGATGCGCCTAAATTCGAAGACCTGTCCACAGCGACAGAAGTACTTTTTACAGGTATTAAAGTAATTGACTTGATCGAACCTTACGCAAAAGGAGGTAAGATCGGATTGTTTGGTGGTGCGGGTGTTGGTAAAACCGTATTGATTCAGGAATTGATCAACAACATTGCAAAAGGACACGGTGGTTTGTCTGTATTTGCTGGTGTGGGTGAAAGAACAAGGGAAGGAAATGATCTTCTTAGAGAGATGATCGAAGCTGGAATCATTGATTACGGTGAAGAATTCAAAGAATCCATGGAAGCAGGCGGATGGGACCTGTCCAAAGTAGATAAAGAAAAACTTAAAAATTCTAAGGCAACATTTGTCTTCGGTCAAATGAACGAACCTCCCGGAGCTCGTGCGCGTGTAGCGCTTTCAGGATTGACGGTTGCAGAGCACTATAGAGATGGTGATGGCGATGGAAAAGGAAAGGATATCCTTTTCTTTGTGGACAACATCTTCCGATTTACTCAGGCTGGTTCTGAAGTATCTGCACTCCTTGGTCGTATGCCATCAGCAGTAGGTTACCAACCTACACTTGCCACAGAGATGGGTCTGATGCAGGAACGGATTACATCCACAAAAAGAGGATCAATTACATCTGTACAGGCTGTCTACGTACCTGCTGATGACTTGACAGATCCAGCTCCAGCTACTACATTCTCTCATTTAGATGCTACCACAGTACTTTCAAGGAAGATTGCGGAATTAGGTATTTATCCTGCGGTGGATCCACTTGATTCTACTTCAAGAATCTTAAGTGCCGACATTCTGGGTGACGATCACTACGATTGTGCACAGCGCGTGAAAGAGATCCTTCAGAGATACAAAGAACTTCAGGACATTATTGCCATCCTTGGTATGGACGAACTGTCTGATGAAGATAAAGAAGTAGTGCACAGAGCAAGAAGGGTTCAACGATTCCTTTCTCAACCATTCCACGTTGCAGAGCAATTTACTGGTCTACAGGGAGTATTGGTAGATATTAAAGATACGATCAAAGGATTCAACATGATTATGGATGGTGAGCTTGATCACTTACCTGAATCAGCTTTTAACCTTGTAGGTACCATAGAGCAGGCAATTGAAAAAGGTGAGAAACTAATGGCAGAAGCCAACGCTTAATCTTAAAACTTATGTTTTTAGAAATAGTAACGCCAGACGAAAAAGTATTTGAGGGAGAAGTACTAAGTGCCTCATTTCCCGGCAGTGACGGGTCATTTCAGATATTGAATAATCACGCGCCAATGGTTTCTACACTAGGCAAAGGAGACATTCGTTACCAAGAGGAGAAAAAAGAAGAAGTTCATATTCTGGTAGAAGGAGGAGTTGTTGAGGTAATGAATAATAAAGTGAATGTACTCGTTGAGAAAATACACAGCGAATAATCATAAATCCACAAAACTTTTAGAAGCCATCTACTTGATTGTAGGTGGCTTTTTTGTTTAACAACCTTTAACTCATTTTAACGGCACTTCAGGTTTTGAGAAAGTAACTTGCTCAAGTTAAACTCGATAGCATTTAAGCTGTCTAAGGTTGTTATTGCTTACCAAAACATATGAAAGTGAAAAAAATAATTTGCCTGAGTTTAGTGTTACTTGGTTCCGTAGCGCTTGCTCAAAGTACTGAAGGTGTAATCACCTATGAGCGAGTGATTAAAATAGACACCGATCGATTTCCGGAGGAAATGCGGAGCATGATCCCGGCAGAAAGAAAATCAAATTTGCAACTGATCTTCAATAGTGAAGAAGCGATCTACAAGACTGTGAAGCAACAAGAAGATATTAATCAAGAAGTGACAGCCGGGAATGACCGAATGCGTTTCAGGATGCGAACGGATGAAAGCGAGTTCTATACCAACTTAAAGAAAAAAACCTCTTTGAATAAGCAAGACTTCTTCGGACGAGTTTTTCTCATCGAAGGGGAAGATAGTACGTTGGAATGGAAGGTGACCAGTGAAATGAAAACGGTTGGCAAGTATCAAGCGATAAAAGCGACAGCAATGAGGGATACCATTCCTGTAGAAGCATGGTTTACACCCCAAATTCCTGTTGCATTGGGTCCGGGTAATTACAAAGGCCTTCCAGGAATGATATTGCATGTAAGCGTGAATGAAGGGCAGCAGACCATTACTGCAACCAACATTGATATTCGCGCTCTGACGGAAGCGGAAGCTATAGTTGCACCAAATAAAGGCAAGAAAGTTTCGCGAGAAGAGTTTGATAAGATTCGAGAGGAAAAGATGGCTGAGATGAGGGAAATGAATGGCGGAACAGGCCGGGGCGGCACGGTTATAATAAGAAACTAACCGACTATACTCAAAATGAAAGGACTATTATTTTCTGCTACGCTGCTTTTTGTCACAATCACAACAGCTCAAAATATTTCAGGAACCATAACAGACTCAGGTGGTGAAAAATTATTTGCCGCTACAGTCATGCTTCTGCACGAACAAGACTCAGTGCTTGCTTCCTTTGCTATGACAGATGAGCAAGGGGTGTTTGTTATTGAAAATGCCAAGACAGGTAAATATGTCCTTCGTGTCAACTATGTAGGCTATGAAGCAGTAGATAAAAGAATAGAGGTAAAAAACATTGATATCAATGTGGGGACTATTCAATTGGATCCGACTGAACTTGAAGAAGTAGTGGTGGAAGGTGTAGCCATTCCTATCACAATGAAAAAGGATACCATAGAGTACAATGCAGCGGCATTTGCAACCAAGACAAACGCAGTAGTGGAAGATCTGTTGAAAAAACTTCCTGGCATGGAAGTGGAGCGTGATGGCACCATCAAATCTCAAGGAGAAACAGTGAATAAGGTCTTAGTGGACGGGAAAGAATTTTTTGGAGATGACCCTAAAATGGCAACCAAAAACTTACCAGCCGATGCGGTAAACAAGGTTCAGGTTTTTGATCAGAAATCTGAGTTTTCTCAATTTTCAGGTATTGATGATGGTAATGATGAAAAGACCATCAATCTGACCCTTAAAGAAGATCACAAAAAAGGAACTTTTGGTACTGTAAGTGGAGGCTATGGTACCGACGAGCGATACGCTTTGTCTGCCAACATAAATCAATTTCGGGAAGACAATCAATTTTCATTTATTGGGAAGCATAATAACATCAATCAACAGGGATTTTCCACTGGTGAATACATCTCATTCATGGGCGGCCTGGGAAATCTTATGAGTGGTGGCGGTGGATTTAGGTTAGGTGGTGGTGGAGCTACAATAAACAACGGACTGAGCGACGGATTTGTAAATAGTACATCTGCCGGCCTTAATTTCAACAGAGATTTGAGCGAAAAAACAGAAGTGAGAGCCAGCTATCTATTTTCCAGAATCGAGAACATTACCGCTAAGGAAACGGATAGAACCAACTTCGTAAATGACGAGACCTTTGATACAGAAGAATCAGCAAACTCTATAAGTGCTGGAAACAATCATTCGCTTAATTTGAATGTCAAGCACAAATTTGATAAATCTCAAGATATTCAGATCAGAAACACCCTTAGCTTTCAAAATGGTGACGTTTCCAATATTACCAATACGATCAATCGCAATGCTACCGATACTACATCCAGTGTAAGCGATTACAATTCCATGGGAACAGGTCACAACATTAATTCACGATTGATCTATCGAAAGAAATTCCCAAGGATTGGTCGGACATTTGTAACCGAACTGAGCGTAAACTCGCAAAATAACGACTCAGAATATTTTCTTAACACATCAGTAAATAATGGGGAAGCAGTTACCAACCAGGAACAGCAAGCATTAACCAAATCCAACACGCTTGGTATAGAGGTTGCCTATACTGAGCCATTGGGGAAAAATAAATACCTCGAACTCAGATATGAACGAAATGTAACAAAAGGAACTAATGATAAGGACTTTTATGACATTTCAGGAGGCGGCAGAGTGTTTGATTCCAGTTTAAGTTCCATTTATGACAGAGATTATAAATACAACCGCGCGGGTCTAAGTTTTAACTATGCGCTGAATGATTTTAGAGTGACTACAGGAGCAAACTATCAGTTTAGCTCATTGACAGGAGAGTTGCCGGAGCAAGGTCAAACTTTTGAGAATGAGTTTAATAGAACACTACCATTCGCCCGGATAAATTATGACATTACTCAAAGCTTGGGACTAAGTTTCAACTATAATACTCGTTTAAATACACCTTCGATCACGCAATTGCAGCCCGTTGTTGATAATTCGAACCCATTGAATATCTATGAAGGAAATCCCAATCTGGATGCAGAGTATGTACATTCAGCAAGATTGAATTTTCGTTACTTCGATCAGTTTACCTCTACATCATTATTTAGTTTTTTCAACGCTAGCTACACTTTAGACAACATCGTAACAAGTAGAGAAGTGGATAATCAAAACAGAACCACCTCACGTCCGGTAAATGCTGATAATTCGTTGATGTTAACTAATTATACCTCATTCAGTCGACCAATAAAATTTGCCAAGACAAGGTTTAGGATTAGCAATCGTCTTGCTAGAAATGAAGGTTTTGCTATTGTCAATGGTGTTACTACGGAAACAATTACGATGAATAATACAGTAAGTTTTTCATTGGAAAACATGAAGAAAAAAGTCGTTGATTGGTCGGTTGGAACGAATTATACCGTTGGTAGCACAAGTGGCTCAAACGAAAGTTCAAATCAGGATTACACAAACTGGGTCTACTATGTCGACGCTACCTTATTCTTGCCAAAGAAATGGTCGGTTGGTAGTATCTACGATTACAATATTTATAAAAGCGCCTCATTCGCAGGTGATCAGGAGGTGCAATTATGGGAAGCATCTATTCAAAAGGAATTCTTAAAAAACGAAAGAGCACAGCTCAAACTATCTGTATTTGATATCCTCAATCAAAACCGTGGTGTCAATCGTACCACAGACTTCAACTACATTCAGGAAGAGCGTATTGCAAGCATTGGTACGTATTATATGGTCACCTTCACTTACAGACTTTCTGAATTTGCTCAAAGAAAGGGTTTCATAAGAATGCAAGGAAATAGAAGAGGTTAAATTTTCAGAAACGTGCGTCCAGAAGGAACCGAAATATTTTTGGTTCTTTTTTTTTCAGACAACCATACAACCCAAATCAGCATTCTACTATCAAATGCTTCTCTTGAATACCAAAGAATTAACGGATTAGATCAATAGACAAAAGGTCGACTGAGGGTAACTGAATAGGGTTAGAGAAAAAAGTTTTTTTTCTTTAGGGCATGAAAAGATTCACTTTAGATACCATTCTCTGCACGATTTTCATCTTTGCCATCCTTGGCTTCTTCGCTTCACTACCATTACTCAAAATTTTTGATGCATTCGATCCCGTTGGAGAAATGTTCTCTGATTTTGAGCTTACCGATATCGTTTTTTCACAATTGAGGGATGAGCCAATCGCTGATGAAGAACTCGTAATTGTCAATATTGGAGAACTCAACCGAGAGGGAATCGCTCAGCAAATTCGAATCTTAAACAAATACAAACCAAAAGCGATCGGACTGGACGTCCTGCTAGATGAGTCTCAACCTTTGGAAAACGATAGCATGTTGGTTCGTGCTTTTCGGGAAACACCAAACCTGATTGTTGGTGAAAAGCTGGTAGATCTAAATAAAGAGGGAACAGAATTCACACACATTTTAAGGCCTGAAGATCACCTGTCAGAGCATGTAGATTTTGGCTTTGTAAACCTCATTACAGACGCTCGAACGCAACATGATCTAAAAGTGTGCCGAGAATTTACTCCAAAGCAACTGGTAAAAGGAGAGATGAGGTATGCATTTCCTGTCCGGTTGGCTATGGCAATAGATTCGGCTAAATCACAGCGTTTTCTGAACAGAGAAAATGAAGTTGAAATCATTAATTATAAGGGAAACGTTATGAATTTTGTTTCTCAGAATCCCCGCATGAAGTACTTTACACTAGATGTCATGGATGTTCTGGATGAGAATTTTACACCTGATCTAATCGAGGATAAAGTAGTGATCATGTGTACAATGGGAAGATTTTTAGGAGATGTTCTCACACGAGAAGACTATTACTTTACCCCTATGAATGAGCGATATGTTGGAAAAGCTGAACATGATATGTTTGGAGGAATCATTCATGCAAACATTATTTCCCAAATCATCGACGAAGATCACATCGATACAATGCCGAAAAATGCATCAATAATTCTTGCTATTGTACTGTGCCTGGTTAATGTTTTTTTCTTTAAAATGATCTATGGAGCAATCCCTAAATGGTATGATGGAGTTACAAAATTGATTATTCTATCAGAGGTGTTTTTCCTTGCCACCCTAATGATCTATCTATTTTACGATTACAATTATAAGGTTGATTTCACCCTTGCTTTAATCGTCATTGCCCTATCCGGTGATGCGATTGAAGTGTATCATGGTGTAATTAAAAACCTGTTCAGTAAGCGCAATAGAAAGGAAATTTTTAAGGTTAATATGAAGTTCTGGGAACCGATCAAGACTTGATTTGAGAGATAGGAAGTTCCAATTGTCCTAAATCAAGCATCGCATTTATCAAACTTACTTTTTCAAATGCAGATAGGTCATCAACTTGGATTTCTCTTTCTTTAATCCTCCCCTCATGGATCAATTGGGTTCTCCTCACACCATTTAAAAGTGGCGTATTTGGTGTAAACCAGAAGGTACCATCCCAAAAAGCAAGATTAAAGTACGATCCGTCGGTTAGTTTATTTTTTACTGCAATGATGATGTCATCTGCAGAAGATTCACGCAAGAGCGAATCGATACTACTCCGGTCTTCATATTTATATGAATAATGAATGGATGCCGTATGTACTACTTCGAGTGTTTCTATTTTTCGAGCTTGATATTCTATAAACTCCAAATCATAGGTAGCATCTTCTGAGTCAACATCATAAACCATGCGTACCTTGTATGTGCCCGCTAGTTTTAAGTTTGGAAGAATCTGTTCCAGATCATGAGAGTCATGACCGGACAAAAACTGAGCAAACACACCATCTAGTCTTGCTTGATGAAGCGGTAGGTTTATGTAGCGTCCATCTTTAAATAGAATGCTTTCGATGAACCGCATGAATCATTATCTAAGCTGCTTGAACAGAACCTACCTTCAAGTCTTTAGCACTTCCCATCTCCCTCATGTGTCTGAAATGGCTGGCTACTGCTGCACCAAAGGAAGGGAAAGCATAGTATGGTAAGTCAAATTCCTTTACCGTCTGCTGTACGAACTTAGAGATAGCCGGATAATGTACGTGGCAAATATCTGGAAAAAGATGATGTTCAATCTGAAAATTGAGTCCACCCAAAAACCATGAAAGAACCTTATGATCCATGCCATAGTTGCAGGTAGTTCTCAGTTGATGCATAACCCAGCTATGCTTCACATGTTCTGATTCTCCCTTAAAAAATTCAGCTGGCTCTACTACATGAGCGGTCTGGAAGATCATGGCAAGCATAATACCTGTGATGCAGTGCGATACAAAGATCATGATAATAGTTATCCATGCAGGGATAGGAATTAAAATGACCGGAAGAACAAGGAAAACAACCCAGTAAAAGACCTTTCTGAGAATGGTCTTTGTCAACTCCATGGGGAAGTCTTTCTTCTTAATCAAACCCATTCGGCGATAGTCAAATATTTTGATGAAGTCTTTGGTGGTAATCCACTCCAATAGTGGCACACAATAAAAAAGAGGTGCATAGATATGTTGAAACCGATGAAACCATTTATGCGGTTGATTTTTCGAATATCTAAACACTACACGTGGGAGGATATCTTCATCCGTTTCTTCAATATTAGTATAGGTGTGATGAAGTACGTTGTGCTGAATGTGCCAGATCAATTTGTCAACCCCGACTATAGTCGCTGAAAATGTCATCAGCTCATTCATCGATTTCTTCTTAAAGTATGACCCATGAACAGAATCATGCATGATCGTGGTGCCAATAAATGCCTTTCCAACTCCCATGATCATCCAAAGTCCCATGAGTAAAAACAGAATGGTAAACCCAGCTGAAATCAACAAGAAATAAGGGAGCAAATACATCGATAATATCACGATGGTCTTTACAACCATTTTTGAATTGGCATTGCGCTGGATTTCATTATTCTGAAAATAATCATTTACGCGCTTTCGGATTGCTGCCGCAAACTCCCTGTCAAGCTTATTTTCAAATTTGTATTTGATCATGTCTCTAATGTTTCATTTTTAATCCAACACCCCTAAATGGAAGATGTTTAAATAAAAATCACAAAGCGCAAAGTTACCAAGAAAAGACTGAGAGTCAATAGTATACATCGGATCAAAATCATGATATAGCGAGTATTTACCGCTCTAAAAGTGAAGCTACCACCCATCAATGGTGCTAAAAGAATATTTATATTCTTGACTAAATTAGAACTACCTAAACCTAAAAATCATGAAACGTACTATCCTCACTCTTATCAGTTTTGTAATTCTTACAACTGCACAAGTTGATGCTCAGCGAAGAAATTCCAGCTCAGTCCAACCTCTCGATTCTAAACTATTTTCCAATTTCAAGTTTAGAAATATCGGGCCTGCATTTATGTCGGGCCGCATTGCCGATTTAGCTATTGACCCAACCAATGAAAATGTCTGGTATGTAGCCGTAGGCTCTGGGGGAGTATGGAAAACCATAAATGCTGGAACCACTTTCAAACCAATATTCGATGATCAGCCTGTTTATTCTATTGGTTGTGTCACTTTAGATCCAAACAATCCATACACTGTTTGGGTAGGTACCGGAGAAAATGTAGGAGGTAGACATGCAGGTTTCGGAGATGGCATTTATCGCAGTACAGATGGTGGCGCCAGCTGGTCCAATATGGGATTAAAAAATTCCGAACACATCTCTAAAATCATTGTACACCCCAACAATTCAGATGTAATCATGGTAGCTTCTCAAGGGCCACTTTGGAGCCCGGGTGGAGAAAGAGGCTTCTTCAAATCGACTGATGGAGGAAAAACTTGGAAAAAAACATTAGGTGATGATCAGTATACCGGAGTAACGGATATGGTCATTGATCCGAGAAATCCGGATAGAGTATATGCAGTCACCTGGGAGCACCACCGAACCATTGCTGCATGGATGGGCGGAGGTGAAAAATCTCGACTCTATGTAAGTGATGATGCAGGCGATTCTTGGATACAATTAAAAACAGGATTACCGGAGGGCAAATGGGGAAAAACCGGATTGGCCATTTCACCGATAAATCCTGATGTACTTTATGCCGCAATTGAACTCAACAGAACAACAGGAGGAGTTTGGAGGTCAGACAATCGTGGTGGAAGCTGGACAAAGATGTCTGATGCGGTTTCAGGGGCAACAGGACCTCACTATTATCAGGAGATATATGCTTCTCCTCACAAGTTCGATCGCCTGTACATGATGAACAACCGACTGATGAAGTCAGAAGACGGTGGGAAGACGTTTGAAAACATGGATGAGACTGCAAAGCATGGTGATAACCATGCCATTGCTTTTAAAAACTCTGATCCAAGTTATGTATTGGTAGGAACTGATGGTGGTGTTTACGAAACGTTTGATCTGGGTGCGAGCTGGAGGTTTATGGAGAATTTACCGCTTACGCAATTCTACAAAGTGGCTGTGGATGATGCTGAGCCATTTTACAATGTGTATGGCGGTACGCAAGACAATAGCACCGAAGGTGGACCAGTAAGAACAGACAACCATCACGGCATAAGAAATGCGGATTGGAAGGTGGTGCTCAACTGGGATGGCCACCAACCGGCTACTGAGCCAGGCAATCCGAACATCATGTATGGTCAGCGCCAACAAGGGACATTGTCTAGAATTGATCTGGCAACTGGCGAAGTAACAGACGTGATGCCACAACCAGGCCCTGATGAAGACTATGAACGATACAATTGGGATGCGCCAATTTTGGTCTCTCCACACGACCCAGCCACCATTTATCATGGATCACAGAGGCTTTGGAAGTCAACCAATCGTGGAGACAGTTGGACAGCATTGTCTGGAGATTTGACAAGAGATCAGGAGCGTGTGGCACTCCCAATCATGGGCCGTACTCAAAGCTGGGATTCACCATGGGATGTGGGGGCAATGTCCAACTTTAATACCATTACATCAATTGCCGTTTCACCGAAAAATGAGCAGGTTATTTTTATTGGAACAGACGATGGTCTTATTCAGGTGACAAGTGACGAAGGTAGGACCTGGAAGAAAATAGAAGTGAGCGCTGTGGGTGTGCCGTCAAGATGCTACGTGAATGATGTAAAGGCAGACCTGTTTGATGAGAACATTCTCTATGTAGCATTGGATAATCATAAAGAAGGTGACTATCGACCTTATCTGGTAAAAAGTACGGATAAAGGTGCCAGTTGGACGCGCATTGAAAACGGGTTTGGTACCAAGAATTTGGTGTGGCGAATTGTACAGGATCATGTAAATAAAGACCTGATGTTTGCTGCAACAGAGTTTGGGGTTTATGTCACTGTAGATGGAGCCAAAAGCTGGACAAAGCTATCGGCAGGAATACCTACAATTTCATTCCGTGATCTTGCAATTCAGCGAAGAGAAAATGACTTGGTTGCAGCATCTTTCGGGCGAGGCTTTTACGTGCTCGATGATTATTCAGCACTTCGAAATGTGAGCAAAAATCAGATCAACGAATCGGCTACTCTTTTCAAACCGAGAAAAGCCTGGTGGTATATCGAACGCTCTACGATGGATTTTGATGATGCAAGAGGATCGCAAGGGTCACAACTCTACCTGGCGCCTAACCCCGATTTTGGGGCGGTATTCACCTACTATTTGAAGGAGGAAATTAAAAGCTTGGAAGATCAAAGACAGGCAAGAGAAAAAGGACAAAATGGAAATATACCATTTCCTGGCTGGGATGCGCTGGAAAACGAAACACGAGAGATTGACCCTTTTGTCTATGTGGAAATCAAAGATCAGCAAGGCAAGGTGGTGAATCGAGTGAAAGCGCCGAATAAGAAAGGATTTAACAGGGTAGCCTGGAACCTGAGGGTAGGAGGTACTGAAGCCTTGAGTTTGAATGGAAATACACAAGAACTCAACGGACTGCTTTGTGCACCTGGTACGTATGCTGCAACACTCAATAAATATGAACGAGGAACATTTTCTCAACTGGCAGGTCCAGTAGATGTAGAAGTGACACCATTGAGAGAAGGAACATTAGAAGGTAGTCCGATGAACGAAGTGGTTGCTTTTTGGAGAGCCTATGAGGACCTTGGGCGAGATGTTGGAACAACAGCCATTCAGCTATCAAATGCACGAAAAACTGCGGATAAACTATTTGTAGCTGCTAGAAAAGCCAATGTTGGAAATGAGGTGATGAATGAAATTGTAGCAATGAAAAAGGAGCTTGATAAACTGGATACCGAGCTCAATGGCCACCCAGCTAAAAATCAGATCGGTGAGCGCAGTAAGCCAAACATCGGTGGTCGTCTGTTTGCCTTAAATCGTGGCATTTCTATCTCAACTTATGGACCGACGGAGACACATAAAGCAACCATGCAGATCATCAAAGATCAATTGGGAACTATGAATACTAAACTTCAGGCTCAACGAGCGAAAGCATCAAACCTGGCTGAGCAGGTGAAAGCTGCTGGAGGCTCCTGGATAGAGGGACAGTGAGGTAACTATTAAGAGACAAAAATGCGAGTGCGAAGAACAATTTCGAATTCTTTCACTCGCATTTTTTAAACAGCCAAATAAACCTTATCCACCATTTCCTGATATTCTTTTTCAGCCAGGCTAAAGGAAGTAATACCACCGCCACTGCAATAGAAAAGCTGATCATTTGCTTGTTTGATGAAACGAATCATAACCCCAGTGTCAAGTGATTTACCGTTAAAGTGACCACAGATACCTGTGTAAAATCCTCGATTATAGCTCTCAGCTTTTTGGATGATCTTGAGAGTTTCTTGCTTGGGTGCTCCTGAAATAGAACCTGCAGGGAGCAGTTTGGAAAGAATGGTTCCAAGGTTTCTATTCCAGCTTGGTTGCAATGTGCCCTTTACTTCGGAGCTTACCTGGAGCAATTTCTTGTTGTTGGTTACCAGCTCATCGATGTAGCGAAATTTGGTCACTTCAACCTGCTCAGCAACCTGACTCAAATCATTGCGAATCAAATCAACGATTGTCACGTGTTCGGCAATCTCTTTGATATCTTCGAGAATGATCTTTTCAGCATTCGGGATACCCGCATCAATCGTTCCTTTCATCGGGTAGGAATAGATGCAATCGTCTTGAATTTTGATGAACGTTTCAGGAGAAAAAACCACAAACTTGTCTGGTACAATCAACTTGTATTTAGCGGATGAATATTGGAATATCTCAGGAAGTGAAAGATTAGTTTCAATTGGAGTCTGAAATGTGAGATTCGTTAAGAAAGAATTTCCAATGTTGATCTGTTGAACCACTTGATCAAAGGCAGCCTTGAAATCGTTAAATGCTAATGGTTTCTTATTAAACCTCATCTCATGAGCCGTGTAGTTGGGAACTTTCGACTCACCGTTGACTTCTAGTTGAAAAGATGCTTCAAGACTACCTGATAAGTGTTGCTCAATACACCATTTTTCTCCCAGAAAATCACAATAGAATGAAAACGGCGTGTCGGCCGCTCCAAGAGCATTTAGCTTTGATATTGCCTCATTCTTTGTCTGCATTCACTTTAATACCGAAACGTCTCAGCATTTTTTGCTCATATTTCCAGAAGAAGTCAAACTGCCGGAATAGGAATCCATAGAAAAGGAGGATGATATTGTAAAATGGAAGTATAAGCACCCAATAGGCAATCTGAAACCAGAGCGGGCGAATGCCATCCTCAAATAATAAGTTGATTAAGGGCTTTTTTATCAATACTACAGTAGTTCCTGTACAGGCAAAAACTAGCATGATGATTACAAATTGCCAGTTACTCTCAAGATTCCACTTCACTTTTAGTCGCTCAATCCAACTCATTAATAAATGCCTGGAAGTCAGGCCATTTTGGTTTTGAAATTACTTTTATTGGTTCCTTTTTTACCGGATGTTCAAACTCAAGCTTATAAGCATACAAGTCGATGCTCTTGTCTTGGTTGGCTTTGGAGTTGCCATACTTAAGATCACCGCGTATCGAGGTTTTGTTCTCTCGCATCTGGATGCGTATCTGATGAGGCCTCCCCGTTTCAGGCATTACTTCCAACAAAGAAATTTTACTGTGAGTGGCGATCATCCGGTAGGATAAAATGGCCTCCTTCGCATTTCCTTTTTGTTTGGTATATACGTGTGCCTTATTTTTTTGAAAATCCTTGTCTAGCCAATGTTTCAATACTTTTTCTGAATCTTCCGGTACACCTTCTACTATCGCCAGGTAGCTTTTTTTGATTGTGCGCTCACGGAAGAGCTTATTCATTCGTTCCAGCGCCTTAGAGGTTCTCGCAAAGATCACGAGTCCACCTACCGGTCGATCCAGTCGATGGCACGGCTGACAAAAAACATTGCCAGGCTTTTTGTATTTCCTGCGAATGTATTCAGTTGCCCAGCCTGTAAGTGTACCATCGCCAGTCTCATCTCCCTGTACCAACCAGCCAGTTGGTTTTTCTACAATCAGCAGGTGATTGTCTTCGTGTATAATAGTAGGCTTTGCCATGAGGCGGCAAAATTAAACGATAGTATCATGCCTATGCATGTCTTAATGGAAAAGCTTAAAAGAATATTGGTTCTTGTCTTCCATATCCATAGCGAATATTATAGTTAATCGATACCTCATGAGTACCATAGTTTCCATGGATTAAGTTATTGGTAGGTAGCTCAAAGGAATAACCAAGCTTTAAGGTTTCACCGAGTTCGAAAATTCCTAATATCCCGAAGTGCTTCAAATCCCTTACCGAAACCCCTGCCCACATCACATCTTCTAATAGGGCACTGATGGTGATATCGAAGGAATAGGTTTCACCAGCCATGGAGCGTATCAAAGTAGTAGCTTTTACTGGTGTTTTTTGGATTTCGGCAGTAATACCTGCCGTTAGATAATAATGTCTTTTATATCGTTCCGATACAATGGAGCCATCAGTAACGGATACGTTGAGGATTCTAGGTACTGAAGCACCGATAAAAAAGTTGGGATTTAAAAGCATAATCCCTGCACCAAAATTTGGCTTTATAACATTGTCATGACCATTGATCAACTCCGGATCGTCGAAGAAATCGAAGTTGACTTTGCTGAAGTCATATCCAAATTGAACGAACCCTCCCTGAATGCCCATGGCGAGCTTGGTGGTGCTGTTGAATTTAATGTTGTAAGACGAGGCAAACTGCAATTCATAGTTGTTACTTACACCAAATCGATCATTTAAAATCAAGACACCCAACCCGATTTTGCCTTCCGCTAAGGAGGATTGTGCGGTGAGGGTATTTGTTCGAGGCGACCCATCGATACCGGCCCATTGAAAGCGGCTGATAGCACCAACGGAAAGTCTGTTGTAAATGCCAGCATATGCTGGATTTATCATAAGTTGATTGAACTGATATTGGCTATACAAGGGATCTTGCTGCGCGTATGATACCAGCGAAAAACATGCAAAGAGAATGACTATTACTTTTTTCATGCCATCAATTTTTTATGTAAACAAAACCAGCCTCTCGTTTGCTACTAGTGAGCTTAACTGTATAATAATAGCTGCCTGTCTGCAAGACGCCTCTAGAACCTACATTGGCACTGCCTCTGAATACCCGATCAGCATTATTGTATCCTTTCATTTCAAAGACCTTGATACCTTGTCGATCAAAAATTTCCACCAGATTGTCTTCATAGAATTCAATGTTTTCGATTCTTAGAAAGTCATGTTTTCCATCTTGCATTGAGGTTACCACATTGATGACTTTGATTGGCGGGCCAAGAATACTTTTATCAGCTAATACATAGTATCCGGCTGGAATATTTGCAGAGGTGGAAATGAATCCAGATTCCAGTGTGCCTTCCATTGAGGGTAGCCCCAAAACGCTGAGAACACTTTGATCAAGTGAGCTAATTCCAATGACAGCTTCTTCCTCGTTTTCTATGAAATTTTCATTTATTAATGGTAAGGTGATGGCTTCAGCAGTGAAAGAGGGACTTCCAATAACTTCCCAGTATCTGCTTTGCGAAAATGCATCAATCTGTGAGGAAACACTTGCCGCTAAGGGTGAGCTGTGTGCTCTAACTCCAACAGAATCGGTTGCTTGAATATTTGTAAGTGTAACTGGAAGGTATTCGGATTCAGTACCGACTGGAAAAGTGAAATTTCCCAAGGTTGAAGTAAACAGCGCTCCGTCGATGTAAGCATCAGCATTGCCGCCTGAAATAAATGCATTTTCCGAAAGTAAAATCTTAGATTCTGAGGTAAGAGATACTACACCATTAACTAATTCTAAAGATTGACCTATGATTAAATCATTGATTACAGCCATGCCTGATGAGTTGATTGACAGGTGACCATATGTAGACGCACCGGGATCAAAAATTTGATTTTCTCCCGAAAGTGTGAAGGTGCCGGAGACGGAGCGATAGTCACCACTGTTGCTCCAGTCTCCGGATAGTCTCAATGCACCTTCGTTGAGGATTAAACCACTGTTTGATGCGCTCCCCTCGACCACAAAGGGAACGCCAGCATTAATCACTACTAGGCTATTTTGATTCGTAAAAATGTCTTGTGCGCTCAGATCAGTAGAACTGGCGAACGTGATCAGCAGAATAATTCTAAATCTTTTCATGGTGTTTCTGATTTAGCGTTAATTAATCTACTTGAAGTACGGTGTAGGTGATTCTTACTCCATGCAGTTGTAGAGTAGAAGAGTTGTCTCTTGCCGTAAAGAGCAATCGATACGAATAATTATTATTGTCAATCGTCTGAAAAAATAATGTATTGTCGTTAAGTGATTGGACAGATGCACTTTCAGAAGAGGTCTCAACCTGCGCCATATTGCTATTGGAATTAATAACCCCAATTTGACTCCTGTAGAGGTTCAGTCGCACAAAATTGCTTGCAGTAGCATCGTTATCCAGAACCCACGCTTCTACGTTGGTTATCACGGCACCTTCGGGAAGCTTTACAGGAACCGTAGCGTATGCTAAGCTACCGCCACCTCCTGCATAATAGGCGAAGGGATTTGTAAAATTTGATGCGACTAAGTCAACAGATCCACCATCAAATTTCATCAATTTGAATTCTGTGGGATGATAGGTAATGTATCTGGTTTGCGCAGATGTGTAAGTATATGCGTTGGATTCTGGAATTTCTATATCATTCGTTACGGTAAGCAAACCCGTTACATCCAGCGTACTCTGCACATCAACAGCACCATTTAGCTCGGTTGTGCCGACTACATCTAAACGTGCACTGGGAGATGATTGAGCAATTCCCATATTACCTGTTGGATCAATGGTAAGTCGATTGCCAAAACCTAAGGATGCATTATCACTGATTTTAAACGAATTGTCAGTTGCATCAACTCCCACGACAAATTCATTTCCTCCAGGTATGCTATAGCTTATAGCTGCATCGCTTGTGCTTGCTCCTGAATTCAATCTCATGAGCGGGAGTATTGAATTGATATTGAAAGATTGAATAGTCAGCTCTACATCAGATTCTACATCACCAATACCAACATTTCCAGAGAAGTAATTAAAGTCTTCTCCAGAAGAATAAATGCCGTATTGTCTACCAGAGGTGGAGCCAAGCATATTGACTTGTATGCCAAAAGCATCCCCTGTACCATCATGATCAACATTAGCTCTAAATCCATAAATATATGAGGCATTACCTGCTGTAGCTCTTACATCTGAGTACGAACCATATCTCACTCCCGTACCTGCAGAATTGAGTTGAGTGTGTACACCATAGGTGGTGCCATCAGTTGGGTTAATGATATTGTAAATACCCTTTACAGCTCCGGTTTCACTGATGGTTCCATCAATGTCATTCCATAATCCAGTCTTAGTTGCAGTTCCTTGATCATCTAACTCGTTCATGATTCCAATCTTTGCAGCTGCACTTGTTGTTGTATTGGTTAATCGGGTAGTTGTTGACTCAATGGAGTTGGTTTGAACATGAAGCTGTGCATTAGGTGTTGCTCCAATCCCAACAGTGCCCTGATTATCAATGATCATTCTATTATTGCTGCCTAGTGAGTTTGCTCCACTGATTTTAAAATATCCATCTGTTGCGTCGATTCCCATGGTAATATTGGTGCCTGATCGATTGAAATACATTGATGCATCTGACGTAGCATTTGATTCTAGAATTGTTAACTGAGGCGTGGTGCTGCTGGCATTGTTAGTAGAAAGCTGTAGTCTGGAAGATGGAATTGTCCCTGACCCAATATTCACATTGCCTGTTGTATAGTTAACGCTCGTTCCATTCGTATTCCATTGGCTTTCATTGATCCCAGACCAGCTAGGTGATGAGCCATCGGTGGTAAGAAAATTTCCGTTTTGACCCGTTTGAGTTGGTAATTCTATTTCGTTAGTTGTACTGTTATCTAGATTCGTGGGAACAGCCAATGTGAAGTTGGGATACGTCCCAGTGATTGTCACATTGCCACCGTCAGAAAGAGCTACGGTTTGATCAGGAGCCGTATTGGTAACTTCAAAGTCATCACCCACATTGTTAACAGAAATCCCGGTTCCTGCGGATACCGTT
>NZ_JBDVKP010000017.1:0-27009 GCF_039960695.1 Ekhidna sp.
TTCAGCAGCATCTTCAAACCAGCTGATGGTATAATCGGCTGGTGCAGCAGAGCCATTGGTTATGGTCAGTGTAGCTTGTCCGGTAGGAGTGAATGTAGCATCGTCACATACGATATCCTGAGCAGTCTGAGCGACATTGAAAGTAGGTGTTACCGTCTGATCTTCAACTTCAACTGAAAAAACAGGTGTTTCACAGGTTTTCGCAGCATGTGTAGCTTCAACGAAATATGTGCCAGCTGAAAGGCCAGAAACACTGTTAGCTCCTAAGTCGCCATTATTCGCACCATCTACAAATGCGTCACCTAAAAGAACATTTCCGCCGTTACCGGGATCTATGTAAGTGGTGTACCAAGTGAATTGATAATCAGCGGTATTATCTGTGATGTCAGCATCATTAATAATAATTGATCCATCCAGTGGATTACAATCTTGATTGGGAGCAATAGTTGCGTTAGTTATTTCATGTTGTTCTGGATTATGCCCAACAGTGAGAGTGGTTGAAACTTCACAATTATTAGGTGCCGGGCCAGCAGCACCGAGTCTTTGAACTGTAACGGTATAATCACCCGGGTTTAAATTAGTTGGGTTAGAGGTTGCAGTTTCAGTTAAGATATCTTCTGTTAAAACAGTAAATACGTCTGCATCTCTTACCCAAGTAAATCTGTATCCATTTGGTTGTTGATTAATTGGTGGGTTGCTGTTTTCTGAAGGGTCTTCAATCACTGTTAAAGATAGAGCTCCGTTTCCTGCAGTTATATCACAATTTGTATTGTTTGTAACAGCATTACTTTGCAATATTGGCTCATAAGCCAAATCAAGAATTTCTTCATCAATAGATGCTGCTGTCCAACAGTTAGATGTTGATCCAGGATTAAAAGCAGGGTTATTTATCTCTTGAGCTATTGCAACATAGTCACCTGCAGGTAGTTCTGGGAATTCAGCCTCGTCACCAGCATTTAGAACGGGGCCAGGACTACTTGCTAACGGATCTCCGTTTCCATCCAAAATTGCTCCGGTTGCAGGGTTATATGAATAAGGGAAAACTCTTCCTTCGAAAGTATATGCAGCAAACCTATCTGCAGGAACTCCTGATCCTGAGTAGAGGTAAACAACATATTGCGAAATATCATCAAACTCATTTAGTCCTGTCGCAAAACCAACATTATTAATAGCATCAATAGTTGCCGTTTCACCAGTTGAAGTTTCTGTAATGACGTCCGAAACAGCTAGAGCTGGCGATCCCGAGCCAAGAGTGACTTGAACTTCTCCTGCAAATTGATCAGCACCAATTACCCCGAACGCTCCGCTTGGCGCAGCAGTAAATGCTTCTTCAACCGTAAATTGGCCAGACTGTGCACTTACGGTAAGAATAATGTTATCTGATAAACCAACTCTTGCAGTGCCATTATCAGGGCATTCTGTAACGTTATCAATAGTTAATGTAGTGGTTACTTGCTGACCAGAGAAACCAAGGTCAATTGTCTCAAAGTATCTACAACCAGTAGCTTGATCGACCATTACAACAGTATACAATCCTGAAACAATTTGGTCTAGAGTGGTGGTGCCACCAACATTTGTATCACCATTGTTGGTTGCAATCACGGAGTTGCCTGGAGATGGATTTGCAATAAGAAAATCACCTGTGAGCAGAACCGCGGCTGATCCTGTTGTTTCTAGCGTCGCGTAATCTTGAGCTCCCTCATACCATTCAAAAGTAAAGTTCAATCCACCGCCAGCACCATTTGGAGCTCCAGCACCAAGCGCTGTAATTTCTGCAGTGATTCTTCCATTATCACCATCACAGCTACTTGGAATAATATCTTTAGTAAATGAGATAGTTGGTTTATATGGTGAAACTTCATCAGTTATAGTTATAGTCTCAATTGCGCTGACACAATTAGTTTGAGTCTCAGAAATCACAACCGTATAACTTCCAGCGGATAACCCTGTTACTGTGTTTGTATTAACATTTGTAGGATTGGATAAGTTACCAGGATCAACGCCTTCAAGCAATTCATTTCCTACAGTAGCACTTGTACCAAAATACCATTGATAAGTAAAAGTTGAACTAACTCCAGTTGGTGGTCCAGCAGGGTTGAAGGTCAAGGTTGGCGTTACAGAAACTTGACCATTGGAAGGGTAACAATCAGTATGATCAACACTTGACGATGCTCCTACTGTTAAACTTGGTTCAAACTCTCCAATTACAACTTGCGCTGTTGTTGTGCATAATGTGGCATTGTCAGTAACCAGCACTGTATACGTGCCGTGCAATTGATTATCTATTTGATCATCTGTATCAAACGGAGTACCCGATGGGCTAGTGCCAACATACCATTCAAATGAATAGTTTGTATTAGCACCCTCAGCCACAGTTAATGTTGCGCTTCCAATTGGATTTCCAACATCGCAGCTAAAATTATCTTGAAGTAACTGTGTTGTCGGAGTAATGCTAGGTAGATTAACTCCTATAGTTACATTGGCAGTAGCAGAAGTACAACCAGTGATGAGGTCGGTAACGATAAGGACATAATCCCCATCTTCAACGCCTGTGTTAGCAGAGATGTCATCATCAAGGACTTCATCATCATCGATTAGTGTGGCTGGATCAGCTGCTGTAGCCCAGAAGAAGCTGTAATCAGAGAGCGCTGCACCAGCTCCTGTGATGTCTGCTAAAGCGACGGTGGCCGTACCGGTGAAGTTGCCGGCGACACATGAAGTATTATCAGTTGTATTTGCATTGATGGTAGCTACATCGAGGGTAGGGTCAACGGTCGCATCTACAATAGCAAAAGGGTGATCGATGGAACAACCGGAGTTTTCATCTGTGATGGTCATCACGTAGTTACCAATCGGCAGTCCAGCGACTGTAGTGGTAGTTACCGCAGCATTGGTAAAGTTCACATCGGTGAATCCACCCGTGGCACCTGTATTGTCGATAGGAGTACCTCCGGACGTTTCCAGAGCGAAAGCGAAAGTTCCGGCACCTGTTCCACCCGTCGGAGTGAGTGTTACCGCACCATTGGCATCGGGATTACCCGGGTCGTTTGCAGTCGGATCACAGACAGAGTTTCCAGTGAGGCCTGATTGACCAGCACCAAGAGTAGGCAAAACATCAACAATATTAAATATTACTGTATCTGAAGTACACCCGCTTGGTGTCTGTACAGTAACAGAATAGCTTCCTTGATTTAAGTTGTTTAAAGTCTGGTTGGTTGATGTAGCATTTAATGTTTTGGAAGCTCCAGCACCATTATACCAAGTAAAAGTATAACCGGTGAAATTGGAAACAACTCCATTGTCGTCAACTTGAACTGTTATTGAGCCATCGTAATCCGCTGGCGTACAAAACGAATTATCCTGATCGGTATCAAGAGTTACAGTTGGGATAGTTTCATTTTCACTAAGAATGTGAGATTCTGAACCTGAACAACCTAAATTGTTATGGGTGGCAACTACAGAATAGTTATTTAAATCAGCACTTAGGCCTGATATGATATTATTGTTTGTGCCTGAAAGTGTAGCATCCGAATTGTTACCTAAGTTATCATTTTCAGCAATCGGCCCAACACCATTGTATGACCATACGAAAGTGTAGTTCGTAACACATTCTGAACATGCTGGTAGGTCCGGATCTGAAGTTACATATGCCCTTAGAGAGCCATTTCCAACACCGCATGAAGTGTCTGCATTTTCCTCAACAATTACAACATCGGGAGTAATTGGATTATCATAAACATCAATAGTTAATTCTGCAGTTGGACATCCTGTAACAGCGTCAACGGCAACAACAGTATAAGGTCTTCCTGCAGGATCTCCATCAATTCCATTGAGGAAATTTTCACCCAGCACATTGTTTACAAGAACTGGATCACTGGAATCATCGCCATCATACCAAGTGAAAAGATAATCAGAAATTGATCCTCCTTGAATGCCGACGGTGACGAAACCATTTGGAGTGCTACATGCTGTGTTGTCAATGACATTAGGTGTACTAAATAGAGGAGTAACAGTCGTGGTGTTTACAACTTCATCAACATAGCTTGTACATCCAGTATCATCATTAGTAACTCGAATTCTATAAGTACCTCCAGATAAACTATTGAATGTGTGGCCAACTGATCCGTCAGGAATATTAATTGTACCTATTTGAGTTGCAAAACTTGCTCCATCAAATATTTCATAGGTGTATGAGGTTGGTTCGGCAGAACCAACTTGACTAGTTACAAAGATTGATCCGTCACCATTTACGCAATAAGTGTTATCAAATGGGGTAGTGGATATGATCGGGTTATCTGGTGCTGCGGCAATAGAAAGATTTAATGGATCTGTTTCACAATCAGAATCTAAATCTGTAACTACCATTGTATAAAAGCCATCGGAAAGTCCACTAAAAACTCCGGTCATGTTTACAGATGGGGTCCCAGTAGTTGTATATCCTGTATAGAGAGAATAAGAATAATTTGCTCCAATAGGATCTACTTTATCCGTCATGTCGATTTCACCATTCGGATTACCAGGATCACAGCTGGTATTATTGATTACATCAGCAAGAGGACAATCATAGTCGGCAGCAAGAAAACTAACAGTTGATCCTGCTTGTAAGTGTATCTCTCCATCAATTCCGTTTCCACTTTGATCAATAATTGGATCTCCATCACCGGTTAGGGTTTCAGTGTTGAAATCATAGTATACTTCTGGACTGTTAGCTGCGCTGGTAGGATCACAGACGGCCGCCAGGATTTCATTTTCAGGGATGGCTCTGTGATAAACCCTGAATTCATCTACATTTCCCTCGAACTTATTTGCTCCGAGGTTACCATCTCTTGCAAAGTACATATCAACACCTCCATTATCTAATCCGGCACCATGAGGTCCAGGATGAGAGACTTCACTAATCTTCACACCATCAATATATAACTGCAATAGATTAGTTGCTTCATCCCACGTGAAAGCTACATTGACCCAACCTACAGGAGAGAAATTAGAAAATGCAGATGCCACACCGGCATCCGTTGTAATGGTGGCTGAAATACCTTCTGTTTCATCTGCCCAGAGTCCCATGACTGTTTCGGCATTATTACCTGCCGAAAAGAATGCGTGATTGTTAGCATAGTTATCAGCACTAAGCTCAACCCAGAAGGAAACTGTAACAGCGGATTCTGATGAGAGTAATTGTGGTATCCTAATGTAGGACTTGTCAAAAACATGTAATGCATTACCTGAATTGATTGGCGTTAAGAAATTGTAGGTTGGTATTACGATATTGTTAGCGACATTTACTGTTACAGTATCTGTACATAAAGTTCCTGCATCTTCCACAATTAATGTGTAATCACCACCAGTGAGTCCTGTTAATTCATAATCACCTGCACCATATGCGGAACCCGCAAGAGCTGCTGGCATTTCGTTGGCAGGTAGGGTATTGTTCCCCTTGAACCAGGTGAAATTGTATCCTGCTGTAGTACCCGCACCATCTCCATCCGCAATTGCGGCTCCATTCCCTACGGCATCACAACTAGTATTTGTTGCAGTAGCCATAACTGAAGGTGTAGGAGCATTTGAGAGGTCGTTAACGACAACTGTAACTGGATTTGAAGGACAACTTGATGCATTTGAAGTGGCTCTTACTGTATATGAGCCAGGATCTGAAACGGTATAAACAGCGCCAGTAAAGTCTACTGCAGGTTTTACTCCATTCCCATCAAACCATTCAAAAGTATAGTCTGCAGTATTTCCATCAACATCTGCAGATACTTCACCTGTGCCACCACAAGTAGTTATGTCAGTGATAGCTACTGTTGGATCATTAACTGCTTCTGTATTGGTGGAAACCTCAACCAATGCAGTGTTGGTACACCTTGTTTGTAGGTCAATAACATCAACAGCGAACTCTTTTGCCAATAAATTTTGAATGACATTACCGGTGGCGAATACCGTGTTTGTAATGTCATCATTATCTCTCCAATTAAACTGATAACCATCCGCTACCAAAAGAGTGTCCAAAGGAATGTTGTCTGTATCGTTAGCTGGGAAAGTCCCCAGTTGGGTTTGGGTGTACACAAAGGCGCCAACTGAACCATCTGGAGTATCACACTGTGTCAATGGACTTATCTCATACGCCCAAACATATACGACAGGTGTAGTTCGTAATATTTCTACCTGAACAGTATCTGAATAGCATTGAGTGGTTTCATAAAAACCTACGACATTGTAAGTGCCATCTGGCATTTGAGCAAACGTGCTTGAAGAACTTAGCGTATCACTAAAATCTGTGTCACTTGTTGCAAACCAGGCAAAATTGAAGCCATCTGGTTCGGTAAATTCTCCTAAAATATCAGGCCCAGTTCCATTAATGGAGATATTATCTATATAATGATTTTCTGAACTAGATGTGTTATGAATTTCTACCGTAATAATTAACAATGAATCTAAGCCATCACTACTTAAGTTAGCAAGGAACGCTTGGGCATATGTAAAGTCACCAACTTGAAATCCATTGACAAATTGTCCACTTTCGGAGACTGCATTAGAATTATCTCTCAGTTCATATGAAACTCTAACAAAGTCGCGCCATTCTCCAGAACTTTCCTGATTCCCATTTTCGAAAATATCCAGACTAACATTCACGTCTGTATAGTCTGAAATATCAATATCTTCAGAAGTCCATGTTACAATGCCGGCGTCAAAAGAGGTGCCCGTATTTCGAGCATGAAACATTTTTGATCCGTTGTAGCTAGAGACACCATAAAAACTTGGTCCCTCGGTCCCTGGATCAGATGTCCATCCTGTATCATCAGTATCAGATTGGGCACCATTGCTTCGATCTTCAAAATTCTCAACCCAAAAGGTCTCATTTGACCCAGGGGTTGGTCCAAAATAGTATGCTCTGGCTTCTCCGTTATCAGGGACAATAATAGTGTTGCTGAATTCATCCAAATAGCTGTCGGCACATTTTCTATTATCAAAGATTTTTTCAACACTTAAATCAAAAGTTTGAAAGCCAACCAATGTGCTTTGTATGTTGTTTCCTGTTTCGCATTCTGGAATAGTTGCGGTTGGTAAAGGCACCGTCAAAGGTGGAGTACCCCCGTTATCATTTATCACAACAAAGAGTTCAAAATCTCCTCCAACTCCTGTTATGGTTTGAGATATAGTTAGTGTTTCATTTACTTCAAAGTTTTCTAGAAGAGTAACTTCTGTATCTAGGAGAATTCCAGCAGATGTTGTAGGGTCATTGTAGTAATATGAAACTGGTAGGTTTCCAGAAATATCGACATCTCCAATATTGGTTATCTCAAATTCAACTGTAATCTCAGCGTCAGGGCATTGCGCATCGGTTGCTGAAAGTATTCCAACAAAATCAATATCTGGTGATGCAAATTCAACACACCCTTCCTCATTTAGAATTGGCGCTTGGTTTAGAAAAGTGTTTAGAGGTCTATTATCAAATGGTATTGTTGTTCCATCGGAGTATTCACAAGAACCAGCCAAAGAAAAAATCACGGAATGATCTTGCACTTCTAATGGAATTGTTAGATCATCATTGATGTTTACATTATAATATGCATGCTGGTTCCAAACGCCTCGAGCTGGCATCCATGCCTCTCCATCTGACTCATATACTCTTATTTGTGAATATCTTGTATTGCTATATGGGCTAAATGGGGTTGAGTTGTTGGTGTAACATGAAACGCAAATCTCACTACTCCCATCACCATCAACATCGGCAATCACCGGATATTCTTCCTGTGTTCTGGAAACACAAGCTATCTCTCTTCTTTCACTGGTAGTATTATCTCCATTACCAACGCCATCTATAATAAGTAACGATTCTTCACTTCTATAAACAACTTCCACAGCTCCATCTCCATCAAAATCAAATAATGAGCATCCTGTAAAACCTGAAGAACCTTCTTTAATTGGATGTATCCAGTGGATGTTAAAGTTTTCATCCAGGGAATACAATTTTTGATTCATCACAAAATTGGCATTCATTTGTCCATCCCCGTCTACATCTCCAATATTTACTCTACCAGGACCTCTTACAAAATTGTTTGTAGGATCATGATATGTAATCACATTTTGATTGGCTACATCCCAGAAAAATATGGTTGTTTCGCCATTATACTTTTCACTGGATGTACCAAGGGCACCAGACATAATTAAATCAATATTCCCATCCAAATTGTAGTCAGCCGCAGAGACTGTCGACCATTGATCATCCCAACTTGAATAATACTTCGGATAGTAGTTTAATGTTGGATCTATGTCATCATGAATGTCGTCATCCATGTCTTCAATTAAAGTCCGCGTTCCAGTGGATTCGTTTATTGCCCAAATTTCATTTCCGGAAACAAGCTCAAGTCCAGCACAATCTGCACAGGCAGCATCTGGTAAAACATCTATGGCAAGTGATCCATGTGTGTAATCTTGTTCCCAGTTACCGTCTCCAGCAATGATAACTGTTCCAGTAAGGGCATCCATGATTTCATTTCTGTAATAGATTTCGACATCACCATCTTCATCAAAATCTGCAACACCAGGAAGACCAATAGGTTGGTTAACTGATGCTCGCTCTCGCCAAATTTGAGTTAAAGTACCTGTAGAGATATCTACGTTGTACATGGCAAGATCATCTCCCTTATTTTGAGATACTATAATGTCACCAATTTCATCACCATCAATCCTTGCCACAATTGGAGCATTTTCAGGAGTAAATCCTATATCAATGGACGCTATTGTAGCGCCTGTCGCACCATTCAATACAAAAAGATCTAATGAACCATAGTTATTTATTGAAACCACTTCAGGTATTCCATTCCCATCAAGATCTCCTATGGCAGGAGTGACATGACTAGTGGCTGTTTCATCCGCAGAACCCCATTGCTCACGAACGGCAAATGTGGTTACGTCAATATCATCCGCACAAATAACTGTATTTCCAAAGAAGAAATCGTCACATGCACCGTCATCGGAACACTCACCATCATAACAGTCAATGAGACCGTCACCATCATCATCTATTCCATTTGCACAATTTTCTTGAGCAGATACAAAGGTGGTTGTGAAAGTAACAAGTATAAAAAGTAATGACTTCCAATAGCTTTTCATGGTATTAGTTGAAATGGATACTGACATAAATACACTTTATAGGTGTAATGTAACCCTCTAGCAATCTAGATAAACCCTCTGAAAATCAAAAGATATAATGGGTCAGGGTAAAGTTAAGCCTATAATCAAAAGCAGAACTATATCAATAAATAATATAAATATTTAAAGTCTAATTTTAGACAAACGAACACTTTTAAGGGTTGAAATAGCAAGATTTAATGATCAACGGGCTAGAAGTATACTACCCGATTTACTCATTTGGTTATCGTTACATTTTAAGACATAATAATAAACCCCCTCTGGGACAGGTGAGCCATTGAAATTTCCATCCCAAACACAATTATTTGTGAATGGTGCATCTGCCACTTTTATGTTTTTTCCTCTTGCATCAAACACATAAATTTTGCAGCCTTCAGTATTTGGTTGAGAGGAATTAAGGATCTCCCAGCAGTCATTCAATCCATCGCCGTTTGGCGAGAAGGTTCGTTTGGGTCTTAGGTTGTCTAGTGTCAGAGTTAGCTGACTTGATACAGTACAATTGTTATCATCTGTTCCTGTAACTATGATAGTTGTACTTGGTTGATCAGGAAAAGCAGTTACATCTATTGCGGTAGGATTATCAAAAATATCTACAGGCTCCCAATTTACATTTGTTAAGCCATCAGCACTTAGTCTTACAAAGTTGTCATCTTCCAATGTAATTAGGTCACTTGAAGCATCCACATCTGGAGAACTGATGTCTGCATTGGATGGAAAATTTCTGACCTTGACACTGTCAATCACATCACAACCAATGGTGGTTGTAATCGACAAAATAGCATATACTGAATCAACTCCAATTGGAATAGTGAGATCGATATTGCTACTCGTTGATAAATTGTTTGATATTAAAGTATCATTAGGGGAAGCAACTGCATTGCGTAGCGACCATGAATGGGTTGATATCGAGGTACTTACAGGACTTGTTAAGTTGATGTTTATTGTCTCAGCCTGACATTTTTGAGCTCCATCAGATATATTGAAAGCCATTGAAGGTGCAGCTGAAACGGTCACGGTGATCTGATCTGAACTAACACATAAATCTGTAGGGCTTGGCCCAGCATAAACTTCAGATGGATCGTAATTAGTATTTAATATAACATCAAAATCACCTGTTGTGGGAAAGGTAAAATCAAGGTCTTGGGTTGTTGCAGTATGAATAACAGCATTAGTAGCATCTTCTACAATCCATTCATATTGCAACGTAAAACTTCCTTGACCAGTAGATGCGGAAGTAAATGATGTAAGGAAATCAATACAGGTTTCTGTAGGACCATTTGCTACAGATGTAGGTAAGGCAATTGAGTTGATCGTGTAGCTCGCACTTTCCGTAACACAAGTATTTACATCAGTAACTTCAACAGTATAGTTACCCCCTTGGTTGGTAGAAATTGAAGCAACATTTCCAGCGCCAAAGTCAGTACCTTCTAGCTGCCATTCATAGGTGAAATCACCTGTAAAATCTTGAACTTCCAAGGAGACATTAGTGCCGATACAAAAATCATCTAAGTTGTTGTTTAGAATTTCCAATAGTGGAGGTTGACTAACTTCGACATTGATGGAAACTTCACTACTTGAACAACTTCCTGAATTTTGAACACGCAGTGAATAAATCCCAGCATCAGAAGTAGAGACTGGATTTAACTGAATTGTTGAAGAAGTTTGTGTTGATCCATCCGGGAGTGTCCAGAAATAGTTTTCAAAAGTAGGCGTTGTGCTTAATGTTACATTGTCTCCAGCGCATAAGACTCCGGCTTGTGAAATGTCAATTGTTGGGTTACCAGTAACAGATGCTGCGATCGTGTAAACTTCAGTGTCTGATTGCGCTGCACAAGTTGCATCTTGATTGATTGTTACTTGAATCGTTGTTGTTGAATTAGATGTTAAATCAAACGTAGCTGAATTGGTAGTTCCAGTACTAAAGCTATTGCCTCCTGCATTTGTATTGCCCGATACTGTCCAATCATAGGTAGCTCCTGGTGATGCTGTAGCTGTGAGAGTAAATGTTTCAGGGTTTGAGCAGAAAACACCGCCTTCATTAGGGGCAGGTGAAAGCTGAGGTTGAACACAGTTTCTATTCAAAATAATACCAAGATTACCAATCTGACTGCTACCTACATTTTGAGTGTACGCCAAATCAGCTTTGGCATCTGAGTTTAAATCTCCCGTAACGATGTATGAAGTCGTACTCGCCGTTGGCAGTACTTGCTCATTACCAAAGGAAATAGCACCCGATGTTGTATTTTCAAATACATAAATATTACCGGCTCCATTTGCTGTAGCAATATCTAATAAACCATCCCCATTCAAGTCTGCCAGACTTACCCCAGTAGCGCTAGTTCCAGTTATCGAAATATTATTGGATCCTCCAAATATGATTTGTCCATTTGAACTTTGGTTTTCGAAGAAAGTAAGAAGACCTGATAAATTACTAGCTACCACAACATCGTTAAGTCCATCATTGTCTAAATCCCCAACAGTAACATCCGTGTTTTGCCCGCTATTCGTAACCGTCTCTTGATGGATGAAGTTGAATTGTCCCGTTGCACTCGTGTTTTTAAAGAAGTGAATACTGCTATTACTTTCTCTAAATGTAAGTGTTACAACATCTAAATAGGAATCATTATTAAAGTCAGCTACTTCCAGAATCCCTGTAGGCTCACCATTCGCTGTAATTTCAGCGGCAGCTGCAAATGCGATACTCCCGGAACTTGTATTTCTAAAGACATGGAATGTTGCATCAGTATTATTACCAACCACTAAGTCTGCTTTTCCATCACCATCCATATCTGCAGCCTGAATTGATCTTGGGGATCTTTGATCACCAGCTTGCGTGTTTGGAAGTACAAGTTGGGTAATATTAAGTTCGTTTAGCGAAATTGTACCAACGGTACTCACATTCTCATAGACATAAATATCTCTAGGATTTGTACCTAAATTAGAAGTAAATGCCAAGTCCTTATCGCCATCATTATCAAGATCTGCACAGTAGACGGAATTAAAGCCTGTTTGATTTACACTGTTGTTGAGTTTTTGATCTAATTGAAAGTCAGTTGGTCCCGTTAATGCTCCTGTTCCTGAAGTGTTATTTCTAAAAATAGCAACTTCATTGCTATTAGTTTCAATAAGATGAACAATGACAATATCATTCTTCCCGTCAGAGTCTAAGTCACATAAGCAGATTTCAGAAGCTGCCTGCTCGGTGGTGGCAATATCGTCATATTCAGAGTCATAATTAGTGATGTCAGAACCAACAAAGCTGATGAAAAAATGTTGACTTGATTGTGTTATCAGGTTGTTGTTAAGAACATAAATAGAGGATTGTGTAGCTCCGAAAGGGACAGTGGCTTCTATTAAGTTATCTGAGATGACGTTGACAGCAGAAGCTTCAACACTTCCAAAGAAAACTCTCGGTGTTCCTGATAAATTTGATCCAGTTATTGTAACTGTTTCTCCAAACTCTACATTTCCAGGGGAAATGCTGTTAATAAAAGGCTTTTGTGCAATTAAAAATATTGGACAAAAGAATAATATGATTAATAACTTTCTCATCATTCAGTCACTTGAAGAACCCAAGCCTTAGAAAGCTTTGGTATTTTTCTAAATTCATCGCGTTTTGCTCGAGTCTGACTTAAACTACTAGACTCATTGACAACCACATAATAATAACCTCTACCACTATTATAACCAACGATAGTATCATGAAATCCCATTAGGAATAATTCATCACTGTAGTCTTCCGCATGTTGAAAAACTCCAAAGGCACCTGCAATAACATAATTTCCAACAGGCAGTTCAAGTAAATGATCCCCACGTTTTGTTACTACGTGATCATCTGATTTTCCAAGTTCATCATGCGTTCTAAAATCCTGTGTCAGCTCTGGGTCACCTTTAGCAACTTCATCATGATGTTCTTCAGTAAGTTCTGGATTCTGGACAATTGCTTCTGCTTGAACAGCGTTAATTGCTTTATCCCACTTAACGAGATGTTCTACACTACCATCTGGATTAACTTTTTCATATTTAATGCCGACTTCTTTAGATCCATCTGGTAGTGTCCTTTCTAGATGTCCGTCTTCAGCCACAGATAGTCCCGAAGCATCGGCTTTTGGTACCCAGCTGATAACTACATTTTTTCCTCCAGCTGCATTTGGTTTTTCCAGGCGAATTCCGGTTTCCTCTTCACCAAACTGATTGACTCTTGTCAGTTCACCATGCTCTTCCTGATGATCCCAGTCATCTGCTTGCTTAGTAGGTACCTCAGCTTCTGTTTCGGGTTCGTCCAGAACGGTAGGTGAGGCTATTGATAAAGCATCCTCATCTGCTGGATCTGTCGCTCGGCTTTGCTGCAAGGCAGCAAGTTGTTTTTGTCTTTCAAGTTCTGCTTTTCTTGCTCTTTCTTCAGCAGATAATCGGTGACTTTTGATAAATGAGGAAACATGCTCAGCGTGATCTTTCTTAGTTCCAAGATGATATCCGAGATTAACTTCAAGTGTGGGGCCCAGCTCTGAAGAAATACTGGAATTGCCCAATTCATATGCAAAACCTACAGCGAATTTTTCCTTAATCTTTGCTCCAGCCAACCCAATAATCCCGGCATCTTGGCGGTATGATGCACCTATCCAAACGATGTGATAGAGGTGAGCAATCATAACACCTTCATATTGGTGAGGAATCACATTGCTGTATCTATATATAATGTGTGGTTCGAAAGCAAAATCATCATTAATATGTCCTCTATAATTCATTTTAAAGATTGCATTGTCTGTTGGCGAGAATTCAATGTCAGCTACTTCCTTTTGCGTTATAGGATTGTAGCTAAATAAGTTTGGTAAGGATATACCAACATTAAAATGACCAAAGTGGTAAGCAACACCAACATCACCAATGAAGAATGTTGACTGATCTAGGAAGTTTTCAAATGCTACATCGCCGGGGGAATCGAATTCTGTAATGTTTACAGAATTTATGCCAGCTCCTAATGACATTCCAAACCTTAGAAAGTGTGTACGGTCAATGTTTATGAGATATGAAGCAGATCCTTTAATTGCAGATGTTGAGAGTAGACCTTGGGTTACATTGAAAGCTGCTCCACCTACAGAAATTCCACCTTCTAATGGAACATGAAAGCTAACGTGGGATATCTGTGGTGCTCCTTCCACATTTGTCCATTGATCTCTATACATCACAAATACTGCAGCGTGTCCTTCTACACCCGCATATGCGGGATTGTACATATAAGGATTCATAAAAAATTGGTTGTAGACCTGTGGCTGCTGAGCTTTTACGGAGAGAAATGAGAGAATAAGGAAACTGACTAAAGACGTTCTTATTACTCTGTTTATACAAACCATCCTGGAGAGAGTTAATCGTTTCAAATATTGATGATTTCTTTGATCTAAACCCTAAATTAGAGAATTTATTGCATTTTGTAATACCCGTAACAAATATCTGAACTATAACTGATCCTGGTAGAAGATTAAATTATCGAATACTAGAAGAAAATACATTGTTTAAATAGATGTACTGCCTCTGATTATGTATTATTACGTTCCTATTGAGTTGTTTTATCTATGAAGTCATTACTAGCAATTCTTATTGTAGCAATTTTTCCATCAATATCTTATGGACAATATTGGTTTGGACCAAAGGTTGGCGTAAGCTACATTGATCATGTTTATCAAGATAAGACCTATGAAAGAGATTCCTTTAATGTAGATGCAAATGTTAATATCCAGTTTGGAGTAGCTCTCAGCTACTCGGCTACAGATAGATACTCTGTATATGGTGAATTGGTGTATGAACGAATTGGAAAAACCTTGAGGGATAAGGGGTCTGATGGGGAGTCTGTTTATTCCAATATGACTAATCATTTTATATCAGTCCCAGTCATGCTCCGAGTGACTCTTGGTAAAGTTCCATTTCACTACTTTGTTAATGGCGGCCCAAGACTTAGTTATTGGGTAGGCGGAAAAGGTGTGCATGATCTCGATGCTTTTGAGGAATTTCCACCCGTATCCGATGATGATGGGAATCCACTTCCAGTTGAGTACAAGATAAAATTCAACTCTGAGAATGCATCACCAGATGATTTCGCAACTGCTTATGTGAGTAAGCCTAATAGACTTCAATTTGGCCTAACATTAGGAGGGGGTGTTTATTTCGATTTAGCTGCCGGTAGTAGATTGATGCTTGACTTTAGATATACATGGGTTCATAGCAATATGGCATCAAATACTCCCGACGATACAAATCTGATCAGAGGTTCCTCTGGAGATTTGGATTACTACAGGGAAAATTTAGAATACTATCATAACATTGCGACCGTAGGAGTAGCCTACTTATTTGGATATAACAGCGAACTGAAGAGGAAAGGAAAAAGCACCAGTAAGGAAAGTAATAAAAAGAAGAAATAATTTAACTATTTCAAGTTAAATTGTATTATACCACGGTCTTTTATTGATTTATTCCTACAATTACAGGTAAATATCTAACTTAACAATCTAGCCTGTAAAATCAACTCACTGTGGTTAAAGCATTCTTAAAATTCTTAGGTGGAGAGCAAGGAGAAGAAAAGCAAATGTTGCTTTTACTTGGGAAGGGATTTTTCATGGGTATTCTCCTAGCAACCTATCAAATTGGAGCTGAAACCCTATTCTTAAGTGTATTGGGTGATGAGTACTTAGCAGATGCTTTCTTTTCTGCTGGTGCGGCAGGTATAGTTGCCACGGCCCTTTTTGTTTACCTTCAGAGGAGAATCAATTTTTCCACATTAGTCCTATCTACAACCTTTCTAATTCTGATTTTCATTGGAGGGTTAAGGGTTGCTTTTGAGTTTATTGGCTATGATGCCAGCATTTCAGGCCAATTTCAATTATTGCCATTCATACTCTTTGTAATGATTGGACCAGTTACATCAATTACCCTCCTTGGTTTTTGGGGTGTATTTGGTCGGGTTTTTGATTTACGTGCCAGCAAACGAATAATTGGAGGTATAGATACTGGGCAATTGATGGCTACCATGATTGCTTTTTTTAGTATTCCGGTTCTAACCACATACATCATTAATGCAACTTATGATCTTCTTTTCGTATCAGGGATTGCAGCATTCGGCGTTTTCATTTTCACGCTTTTGCTAGTTATCAACTACAATCTTAATAAGGCAACAAAAGTCTTGGAGGGAGAAAAGGTTGAGAAAGTAAATTTTTTCTCCTTAATGAAAGATAAATACTTAAGACTTCTTTCGATTTTCTTGATTTTTTCTATGGGAGCAGCTGTTTTTGTTGATTTCACTTTTTTAAGTGCAACAGAAACAATGTACCCTGATGAGAAAGATTTAGCTAACTTCCTGTCCTTCTTTTCAGGGACAGTTATTGTAGTTTCATTCTTAATACAAAGTTTCATAAATGATATAATAATTGGGAAATTTGGATTGAAAGTGGCTTTGATGACAATGCCGTTAATCTTAATCTTATTTACTCTTGGTGCTATTATAGTTGGACATATTTTTGGTTATGAGACTAAGTCAAATGAATTCATCATGTTCTTCGTACTTACTGCGGTCGGTAAATTATTTACGGCTGCACTAAAAGACGCATTAGAGAATCCTGCTTTTAAGCTATTTTTCCTACCGCTTGATATCAAGATTAGATTTGATATTCAGACACGAATTGAAGGTGTTGTAAATGAAATTGCAGTATTCGTAGCGGGTGCTGCACAAATGGCACTTGGTCTATTAGTCTTCTTTAAGCTGATTCATTATTCATATTTTATCCTAGCACTTGCAGGTGGAATTATTTATCTCTCTGGTAAGCTGTTTGAAGAATATAAAAAGACCTTAAAGAAAACATTAGAAAAGCAAAAAGCAAGCCTGGAAGGTGAAGGTAAACGCAATGAAAACAATACGCTTAATATTCTAAAAGAAGAATCGAGTTCTAAAGATGTTGAAAGAATATTAAATGCTCTTAAACTTTTTGAAAAACTGGAGCCAATAGAATTTGAGTTTGCATTATTGGATTTACTTAATCATCGCTCTCCAATATTAAGAAGCTTTGCTTATCAAAAGCTCGGAGATAGATTGTGCTGGGAAGCAATTGAAATTGTTGAAAAGGACATAAAAACAGAAGGGAATGATGACGTACTAAATGTTGCAAAGGTTTGTTATAAAAAGTTGCAGGATGCTGCTGATTTTAACTTGACCGATGTTGCCATTAAAGAGCTAGTTAGATCAACCGAGGCAACTGATCGAGAAAGAGCTGCGAAATTACTAGCAAAGGTTACCGAAGATCGTCACATTGCTTTCATAGTAGAACTGCTAAGAGATATTAATCCAAGCGTACGTTCTGCTGCAATGATTTCTGCTGGTAAGGTAAGACGACCAGAGCTGTGGCCAATTTTAATTGAAAACCTTCACCTATCTACTTATGGGAATGTAGCAATGTCTGCGTTAAAAGCATCTGGAGAAGCAGCGTTTCATACTGTTGATACAGCTTTTTATAAAACAGGCCAATATCATCCGACGATGATTCGTATCATTCAGGTTTTAGGTCGAATTGGTGGTCGAGGGGCTACGGAGCTACTTTGGAAAAAAATCGATTTCCCAGATAGAAAGATTGTTTCACAATTACTTCTTTCATTAAGCTATATAGGATTCGTAGCTCGGGATTTCCAAGCAGCCAGAATAAAAATTGCTGTTGAAGGTGAAATTGGTGATATAGCCTGGAATATTAAGTCAACCCAAGAAATTCCAGACGAAACTCCGATTGACCATTTAATTAAAGAAGCAATGGTTGAAGAAGACATTAAAAATTACGACAATATTTTTATGCTTCTAGGAATGATTTATGATCCTCAAAGCGTATTATTAGCTAAAGAAAATATTCAAAATGGCACATCAGAAAGCATAACTTTTGCAGTTGAAATGATGGATATTTTTGTTGAAGAGGAACTTAAACCAAAACTTATCCCGGTAGTTGATGAGCTAAAAGTTCCAGAGAGGTTGGCCAAACTACAAAACCATTATCCTCCAGAAGATTTTGACTCTTACGAGGATTTACTACTCCAAATTATTAACAGAGACTATAACCGAATTAACAGGTATACAAAAGCTTTGGCAATGTTTCGATTCAGTCAATTGAGCAGCCACGTAACAGCTGATTTGATTGCCAATTTGTTCAATCCTGATTCACTCCTTCTGCAGACTGCAGCCTTTGTGATGTATAATATCAACAAGGAATCATATCATGAGCATACAAAGAGATTAAGGCCAGTTACAAAGAAGGAATTAGATAAGGCAATTCTCCCACCGGTATTCAGAAGTGAAGATGAAGAGTATCATCAAAAGCTTCTCCTTATAGAGCGTGTAATTGAGCTGAAGAAAAACGAGATGTTTAAAAGAATTCCAGGCGAGCTCATTACATATATGGCGGAAAGTTTGGAAGAAATAAGAGTCAAACTTGGCTCAACGATAATTCGAGAAGGAGACAGTGGAATGGAGCCAATGTACATTGTATTGGAGGGAGCAATTGATATCTATGAGGGAGATCATAAAGTTGCTGAAAGAGAAAAGGGTGGTGTATTTGGTGAAAAGAATATGACCGAGACAGATACATTTACCTTTACGGCTTTAGCCAGGACAGAATGTACTTTGTTGATGATGAGAAAAGAGGAGTTACTCAATTTAATGTCCAAGCATATTGAAATTTTAGACTGTTGGATAGACATTATGAACGGAGTAATTGATCAAGAAGAACAAGAGATTGTAGATGTTTTATTTGGCTAACATTTCGATGAACGCCCTTTGAAGAGTTTAAAAAATTGAGTTAATTCACTAACAAACGCCTAATCGCACCAATGAGCAGTAATCGCACCATAGCACTAATCTATTCAGAAGCAGACGATGCGTTGATAGAAGGAGGCATTAAAGGGTGGGTATCAAACTTTCATAAGTTTTTATCCACATTGATGTATCAGATTACCCGAGAAAATCCAGAAATAAAGCTTATAACAGAATCAAATTTTTCTGCCGCAGAGTTGGATAACTATAATGTTATTTTAGCTGTATTAACTTCAAATCTTGTCAAAGAAAAAGTACTCATTAGCGCTTTGAATTCACATGGCAAGAAGTTAAAGTCAAAAGGAGGTCTTATAGCTGATGGTGTGGCGCGAATATTTAAAGTCCTTAAACGTCCCTTTGATCCAGACGAACACTTGGGTGAGCTAGAAGACCTACTTACTTATGATTTTTATTTGGTTGATCCACTAACAGGAGATCCACAAGAATTCACAAGATTTTTTGGGAATGACGCAGAACGTAGCTACTGGATGAAACTTGTTGACATGGCTTATGACATCAACCATGTGCTACATGCTAGAGAAATAGAAGAGGGGAGTGGAACGTATGAAGCAATTCCGCGCGAAAAGACTGTTTACCTTGCCAGTACAGGAGTGGATATGGTAATCCAAAGAGATATAATCAAACGAGAGTTAATCCGCCACGGATACAAAGTGCTTCCTGATCATAGTCTTCCGAAAGAATCTAAAGCACTAGATCGGATGGTCAGAGATGATTTAGATAGATGTCGATTATCAATTCATTTGGTGGGAGAAGATTACGGATATAAACCACGGGGGTCTGAACTCTCTGTTGTAGATATGCAAAATAGGATAGCTTCAGATCATACCTATCAAATGGTAGAAAAAAACAAAAAGGCGAAAGAAGGCGAAAGAGAACTGTTTAGCAGACTCATTTGGGTTTCGCCTGACCTGAAAAATGTTACAGAACGACAAAAAATATTCATCGAAGATTTAAAGAGTGATGCAGCTGCTTTGGAAGAAGCCGAAGTACTACAGATTTCACTTCAAGAACTTAAGACCATCATTCGAGAGGAGCTGGTAACTGGAGGTAGGTTTAATGTTCGTAGGAACATTAAGGGACTTGAAACCCAGAAAGAAGATGATAAAACAAAGATGATTTATCTGATCGCTGATAAACGTGATGTAAGCGAAATTGACGATATTCAGACATATTTAAAAAAGCAAGGCTTCAATGTAGTTTCACCAAGCTATGAAGGAGATTTGGTTGACTTAAGATATATACACCAAGAAAATCTTAGAAGATGCGATGCTTCTATTATTTACTTTGGACAAGCCACCGAAGATTGGATTAAAACCAAATTACAGGATCTATTAAAAGCTCCTGGTTTTGGCCGTGAAAAGCCGTTAACGGCTAAGGCGGTTTACTTCAAGGGACAGAAAGATGTGGACATGGAGCACTATAAAAAAAATAACGCTATGGTTTTAGGTAATAATGGAGGAACATTTACTCCAGAACATCTAAAACCTTTTCTAACTAAAATAGAAAGCTGATGAGCGAGAAAGAAATTGATATTCAAGGTCAAGAGACCCATGATATTGTAGACATTACGCAACTGATTAATCCCTTTCCGGGATTAAGACCTTTCGGAATTGAAGAGAGTCACCTTTTCTTTGGTCGTGAAGGCCAAAGTGATGAGGTTCTTGTCAAACTATCTGAAAATAAGTTTGTAGCAATCCTTGGAGCATCCGGAAGCGGTAAATCTTCATTAATGTTCTGTGGCTTGATCCCTACACTATATGGAGGGTTCATGACTGAAGCAGGATCGAATTGGAGAATTGTTGTTACACGTCCGGGAGGAGGCCCAATAGATAATCTAGCTGAGGCACTACTAATTAAGGATAAGGAGTTTTCTAATCTAGGAGATGAAGACAAGCTCATTAGAAAGACAATTATTAGTACAGTTTTAAGAAGTAGTTCATTAGGATTAGTCGAGGTAGTTCGTCAACTTAAAACAGATGATTTTCAGAATGTTTTAATCTTAGTCGATCAGTTTGAAGAGCTTTTTAGATATCGTAAGTTAGAATCTGCCACATCTGATTTAGACGAATCATCGGCATTCGTAAATCTTTTGCTGGAAGCGATACATCAGTATGATGAGCCAGTATACATAGCACTTACTATGCGGTCAGACTTTATTGGGGAGTGTGCACAGTTTCCTGATCTGACTCAAATGATTAACGATTCTCACTATTTGATTCCTCAGATGACAAGGGATCAAAAGAGAACAGCAATTGAAGGTCCGGTTGCGGTGGGCGGAGGTAAAATTGCACCGCGTTTAACCCAGCAACTACTTAACGATGTTGGAGATAATCCTGATCAATTACCAATTCTTCAACATGCCTTGATGCGTACATGGTCCTATTGGACTGAAAACAGGAAGATTGGTGAGCCAATAGATTTAAGGCACTACAATTCCATTGGTACACTGCGTGAAGCGCTTTCAATGCATGCAAATGAAGCTTTTGACTCATTAAGCAAAAGAGAGAAAGAGATTTGCGAAGTAATGTTTAAAGCGTTAACTGAGCGTGGATCAGAAAATCAGGGAATTAGGAGACCAACAAAATTGGCAACAATTGCCGCGATTGCGGGTGTTAATGAAGATGAGGTAGCGAGAGTAGTTGAACGTTTCAGAGAACCTGGCAGATCTCTTTTAATGCCACCTTTTGGTGTTAGACTGGAATCTGAGACAGTCGTTGATATTTCGCATGAGAGCTTGATGCGTATTTGGGTTCGATTAAAAAGATGGTTGGATGAGGAATCCAAAGCTGCTGAGATGTATCTAAAACTCTCTGAAGCAGCAGAAAGATATCAAGAAGGTAAAGCAGGTTTATGGCAAATGCCGGATTTACAACTTGCCCTAAACTGGCGAGAAGAGAACAGACCTACACTTGTTTGGGGTCAGCGATATAATCCCGCTTTTGAGCGAACCATGGTTTTCTTGGAAACTTCCGAGAAAGCATATTTAACAGAGCAGAGAAATAAAGAAATTCTCCAAAAGCGACAAGTAAAAAGAATGAGAACCACTGCGGTGGTTTTGGCTGTAGCTGTTCTTGTTTCCTTGAGTTTCTTGATTTATTCATTCATTAAAGCAGATGAAGCTGAAAAAGCGGCCGAGGAAGCTAGAATTGCACAGGCAGAAGCTGAAGAATTGAGAGATGAAGCTGTGACCCTTCAGGAAGCAGCTCAGGAATCTGCTGCTGAAGCCAAGCGTCAGGAAGCACTTGCATTAGAGCAAAAAGATGAGGCAGACAATCAAAGAATACAAGCGCAATTATCTGCTGCAGAAGCAATAAGGCAGCAAGCATTAGCAGAAAAAGCGCAGGCAGAAGCGGAGAAAGCTAATGTCGAAGCTCAAAGACAAGCTAACATAGCTAAGGAGAATGCGGCCGAAGCAGATAGACAAGCAACGGCTGCCAATGAAGCTCGTGATAATGCTGAGCGTCTTAGATACCAGGCCATTGCACAATCAATGGCGATTAAAGCCAAAAATATCCTACCTGAAGATCAGGATCAGGCTGAATTGAAGGCTATTGTAGCTCGCCAGGCGTATTTATTTTATGAAGAATTTAAAGATGAAGGTAAAGACTACAACGGTGATATTTATGCAGGTATCTACAATGCGCTTCAGGGACTTTATGAGCGTGAAGCTGTAAATAACGGTTTGTTGCTAGAAAAAGGAGATTCTATTTTCAATCAATATCATAAACCAGTTGATCCAAATTCTGAAAATACAATTGTTGCAGTACGTTCCGTGGTTTATTCCAAGGATGGGAAATACATGTACTCTGCGAATGCGAATGGAGAGGTAATTAAATGGAATGTTGAATCTAGATCATGGAATTTAATTTTCCAGAATGACGATGTAGCTCGAGTAGTTAACATTAGTCCAAATGAACAATTCTTAGCTCTTGGGACGGATCAAAATAATATTCTCATCTTCAATGTGAAGAATATTGATCAGGAACCCAATAAGATTAGCGGCCATACAGGAGGAACTGTCTTTGATTTGTTATTCCTCCCTGATAATTCAGGATTTATATCTGTAGGTGCCGATAACAGAATATTGAGAAGTGACTTCAGATCTTCTACTGAGCTCGCTCGGTCGACTACTAAGATTAATAAAATTGCACTTTCACCAGATGCAAAAACGTTAGTAGGAGGTGGTGAAGATGGCAACGTTTATATCTGGGATTTGACAGATATTTCTAAAGGAGCAACAACACTTATAAATAAATCAGATGAATCAGCAACTTCTAAGGGAGATAGAGCCATAAAATCAGTTCGATTTAGCCATAGTGGTAAGTTCCTGGCCTACGGTAGCGAAGATGGTAGATTGGTTATCTGGGACATGGAAGATAATATACAAGTGCAGCCAATTTTAACAGGATTTAGGGCTCCAATTACGGACATTGAATTTAGCCCAGATGATAGACTTGTTTTAGGTACTTCAACCAACAGTCAAGTACGAGTATGGGATATGAAAAATCTATTTGACCTTCCGATTGTGCTTGAGGACTATAAGGGAGTGCGTGATCAAGGTTGGGTTTACGATGCTGACTTTAGCCCTGATGGAAATTACTTTGTAACGGCTGCCGGAGATGGTAATATTCGTAGATACCCAACTAAGGCTGATGACATGGCGCATGAAATATGCTCACACATTACTTTAGGAAACATGTCTGACAATGAGTGGAGGCAGTATGTTGGGAGCGATATTCCATATGTGGAAACGTGTGATGGAATGCCAAAACGTGGAACTGTTCAGTAAAATTTATCTATGAAGAAACACCTAATTGCCGTTGGTCTATCCATTTGCACATTTTGGGTAGCAGCCCAGTCCTCCTCGCAATGTGCAAGATCTCTTACCCAAGCCGAACTTGCTTTTGAGCAAGGAAGACTTGCGGATATAATTAATGGTTATAACAATGAGAATAGTGGATTTACACGATGCCTTGAGCAAGGCGTTTTTACTATTGATGAAGAGATAAGAGCTTATAAATTATTGACTAAGGCATATCTTTTTCAAGATGATGAACAAAAAGCGGAGGAGATGTTTATTGAGCTACTTAAAGTTGATAAAGAGCATCAGCTGGCAGCGGAAGATCCTGCAGAGCTTTACCTTCTAAAGGATAAATTTCAGACAGAACCGATTCTAAGAGTTGCTGTAAGAGGTGGATTCAACAAGACTTTACCCAAAGTAATTCAAAATTTTAACACTTTTCAGTCTGGAAGTAAGCGATATAATGAAAATGGAAATGATACAGGGTTGGGTGTTGGCTTCTGGGTAGAGGCTTTGGCTGAAAGACATATTACGAAGGGAATAGAAGTAGGAACAGGGCTTCAGTACAGGATTACCACCTATGAAATAGAAGGGGAAATGATCGCTAACGATCTTAATTATGTGGCCAAAAATACAAGTAGTATGTTAAGAGTACCCTTAATGGTACGTTACAGTTTAAATTATGAAAACAAAGATTCTGATGGTAAACGGATAGGATTTCTTCCTTATATTTTTATTGGAGGGTCGTTCGATTTGACATTGAGTGCTAAGTATGTAGATGCGAGAAGAACAGGAGGCACAGCATATACACTGCCGGCAGGTAGTGATGATTTAAAATCAGAAGATCAGGTGAGTTCATCAAATATTTCGATAATGGGTGGACTCGGGACAAGATTCAGAGTAGGCAGAGCTAAAGTTGATTTCTTTTCTATAGAGTTACGTTATGATAATTCTCTTCTTAATTATATTAATCCAGACAATAGATGGGCGAATGAAGATTTAAACTACGGTGTCGGTCATGTCGAAGATGATTTAACCATTAACACGCTTTCTATTTCAGCCGGATATACCCGGTCGCTTTATATTCCACGAAAACGCAAGCAGTATCGCTAGTATATGAGAAACATTCTACTATTAATAATATCAGCCTTTTTGGCAGTTTCTTGCCAAATAGAAGATGAAAATGCACCTGCTCCAGACGAAGCCTTTGTTAAATACTTTGGCGAATTAACTAGTTATGAGGCAAGCGATATAGAAATTGTTTATGATGATACAGGAGAAGTTGCAGAAGGACTAGTAGTTTTTGGGACTAAAACCAATGACTTAGGCGATAATGACTACTTCGTTCTCAGAACTGATTTAGAAGGTAATTTAATTGACTCCACCTCTTTTGGGTTTGAAAATGCCACCGATAGGGATTTTACTGGGGATGGGAATCCGGATGTTTTCAGAGGTGATGAAAAGGCTGGACAAATTCATTGCATTAGTGGTGGATTTATTACGATTGGGACCTCATCGATTACTGAAACTGTTCTTAATATTTCAGATTTTCAAATCATGAGTGTTGGATTTCTTGATGATAATTTGAATCTATTAAATGATACCTTATTAGTATTAGTTTCAGTTCCGGGTAACACGGATTTCGATTTAATAGGTAATGATGTAATTGTACTCTCAGACGGCTCACTGCTACTTGCAGGAGCGAAGGAATTTGATAGGGGTGGTGGTGTATCAGATTTTGATAACTATTTTTTCAAATTCAATTTTACCAGCGGGGTTATTTTTGAAAATACTCAGGGTGTAGCTGGTGAAGATGAAGACGATATTTTGGTAAGAGCTTTTGAGAAAATTAATGGAAATATTGTTTTGATTGGATATAGTAACTCACCAAGTTTGTTAGGGGAGAACGGTGGAAATAATGGAACGAATGTATACTACCTCGAAATATCATCAGACGGAACCCCTGTTAATTTTGCTGCATATGGGTTTGAAGATCCAGACCCAGGAATAATGGCGGTATACAATGAAAAAGTAAATAATGTAATCAAGACTTCATCGGGTTACTCTATCGTTGGCACTTCAAGTACATCAACAAATCAAGAATTTTCATTCATCATGAATTTGAGTAATAACGGTATCTACTTGAGCGGAAATAGCTACGATAATTCTGCCTACAATTCAGAAACTAATACACTTCAAACCAAAGGACTAGGTGTCACTCAAACCATAAGTAATGATATTGTTATGGTCGGGCAATATCAATCATTTGTGACTGGGAATTTCTCTAGAGGCGGTGAGGGTATGTTTGTGAAATTTGATCAATCAGCAGTACCTATTGCAGGAGCAGAATCATTCTTTGGTCTTGCAGATGGCAATGATAGCGTTGTTGATGCAGTAACATTACCTGATGGAAAAATTGTTGCTGTTGCAAACGTTGATTTTGGTGGAGGTGTTAAATTGATATCTATTATCAAACTTAATGATGATGGCTTTCTAGATTAATCTTGGTAAAATACAATTTAAACCAACTATTATCTTATCTGTATAATTAAAGTTTATATCGAAAAAATGATATAGGCTTTTGAATTAAATAAACCTTTCTTGAAATTCACTTTTGCTTTAGATTTGAAGTAACTTATGTAGCCATACCACCTGTCGAAACTATTACTCTTTTCGCTTAATTAAATCACTATGAGAAAGCACTGCTGTTTATCCTTTATTTGTTTCGCATTAATGTTAATTGGATACAATTCATCAGCACAGACTGTTTTATCCATCGTTCGAGCTGATTCAGATCCAACCAATGCAACTACAGTTAATTTCACAGTCACTTTTCAATCTGCAACAACCCCAATAGCAGCAGCTAATTTTGCAGCTGACTTTAGCGGAACTTCGGGGGTTATAGGGGCTCCTACAACGGGTGATAATATAATTTATAATGTTCCAGTTACAGGTGTTACCGGAGATGGGACTTTAAGTATCGATTTTGTTTCTGTAGCGGAAACTCCAATAACTGCTGGGTATACTACTGGTGAGGCATATACCGTAGACAATACTTCACCAACCCCAGTAATATCAAGTGGAGCGAGTGATCCAACGAATGCGAATCCAATACCAATTTCTGTAGACTTTAGCGAGACAATGGTAGGATTTGCTGAGGGAGATTTAACGATAGGAAATGGCACAGTAACTGCTGCTA
>NZ_JBDVKP010000018.1:0-795116 GCF_039960695.1 Ekhidna sp.
GCCCTGTATACCAAGCTGCAGGCGGACAGCACGTCCACCTGGAGTAAGATTCAGAGTGACTCGACCTACCTCGACGATCGCATCGCCACCAACATCTCAGACATTGCAGCCATCAACACCGAGTCCGATGCGGATTCTACTGCCATCTGGAACAAGGTGCAGGCGGACTCTGTGTATTTAGAAGGCAGAATTGAAAGTCAGGTTGATAGTGACTCAACCTATTTGAAAGGTCTGATCGATGCAAACACCTCTAACATATCTGGATTGGGTGCACTAGCCAACCTAGATGAAGTAAACTCCTCTCAAATAACGAATGACGCTATCGTCAACGATGATATAAATTCTGGAGCCGCTATAGCCGGCACAAAAATTTCTCCAAATTTTGGAAGCCAGACTATTACTACAACCGGGGCGTTAAATGCTGATGGGGTAGTAGATTTAGGAACATCAGGCAATACAACGACGGCTCACGGAGCTTTAACGGTAACTGAGGCAACAACTCTAAATGGATCTACAACTATTGGTGATAATGTTGCACTGGATAATCTAATAATCAATTCGGAGATTCAAGGAGATTTGGTTTTCGAGGGAAGTGTAGTCGATGGAAACACTATGACTCTTTCTCCTGGTGCTGCGAATGGCTCAAACTTTACAGTAACGTTACCTCAAGCAAACACAACACTGATTGGAGACAATGTTGCACAAACATTGACTAATAAGACACTGACTAGTCCAACAATCAACACTGCCACTATTGAGGGAGGAACCATTGGTAACACCACAGCGGCAACAATAGCAAACGTAGATTTCCTTAGACTTGATGGAAACACGCTCTCATCAACATCTGGCAATCTTGCAGTAAATGCAACCGCTATAACGGACATTGATGGAACAGGAGTTACAATTGATGCTTCTTCGAGTACTGTCGCGATCAATGCGGCAGCTGGAGCTATTAACATTGGTAACGCCGCGAATGCACAGCCAATAAACATTGGCACAGGTGCAGCTGCAAGAACAATAACACTGGGAAATAATACTGTTAATTCGGGTACAACCATGAGAGGTAGTGCAACGAGTACAACATCCACTTCGGCGACAGTTGATGGTGCATTAGCAATCGGTAATTTTAGTTCCACGGTATCAACAAGCGGTTCTACCGTAACCATTGCCAACAGATCTTTTATGACGATTAATGATACGCATTCGGGTGCTACAACATTTTCCATCGGAAACGGAAATACTCCAGGTCAAATGCTTGTGTTGGTAATTGGGACATACACTGGGGGTATTACACTAAATGATTCTGGAAATGTAAATATTGCAGGGAACTGGACACCAGATTCCACTGGAGATACCATTTCATTGATTTGGACTGGATCGAATTGGGTTCAATTACATAGATCCAATAACTAAGATGAAGAAAATATATATTATATCGATCCTTCTTCTTACTTGGAATCTCTCACAAGCTCAGCAACTTTATGTGCCTTCCAATGGACTCATCCATATATCTGAAGGTGCTAACCTTGAAGTTGGTGGTGATCTTGATAATAATGGAGTTATTCAAAATAGAGGAACGCTTTCCCTTTATGGAGATTGGTTGACCAATGCTAACTTCAATGGGCTGACAGGGCGGCTACAATTTTTAGGAGGTTCCAGTCAAATGGTTAGTCCTCCACAACTAACAGTAAGTGAATTAGTTATTAATCAAGGTGGGGTAGTGAATTTTCCTGGCAATCAATACATTATTCTTGACAGGCTAGAATTTCAGCTCGGGAATATAAAACCTGGAGATGACACCCGCTTTGTGCTTGAACCAAACGCACGAGTAGAAGGTGGGTCTAATTTTTCCTACTTTGATGGTACACTGATTGCAAAAGGTAGTGGTGAAAAAACCTTTCCAATAGGATCAGATGGATTATACGCTCCGGTAACTTTGCTTAGCGTATTTGGATTGAACACCGAAATCGCAGCAAGTTTTCAAAAAGGAAATTCACTTGACCCAATTCCTGGAGATAGCTTACTAGGAGTTTCGCATCGTGGATTATGGGAGTTGGAATTATTAAACGGAGCAACTGACCCAACACAAATTGAATTAGAATTCACTGAAGAAGATTTAAGTGACTTTAGAATAAGAAACAACATTCGTCATCGTGTTAATTCTCCGGTAATTGCCTATGCAACCAACCCTGAGGGCATTTATCATTCGCTTGGTGTTAAAACTATTAATGACTCTGATTCACTTACCTATGGAACGATTGTTAGTGAAATCCCTTTGCAGCCAAGTCTCGGTCAGAAGATTTACTTAGCGATGGGATTAGCTCCGAGAATACCTAATGAAGGGCTTTACTTTATCCCTGAAGCTTTTTCACCTCAAGCAAGCGATCTTAAAAATCAATCTTTTAAAATATTTGGACAACATATTTCAGAGGAAGGATTTGACCTACAGATCTATAATCGGTACGGTGTGGTGGTTTATACAGCAACTACGTTTGCAGAAGCTAATCAAAATGGCTGGAATGGTGTCAACCAACGAACTGGAGCAGATGAACCAGCAGGAGTTTATTATTATACAATTAGATTTCAATTTAATACTGGGCTGCCTGTGCAGCAGAAAGGAGCTTTCTATCTAGTAAAATGAAAAAAACAATCGTCATATTGCTTCTTATTATTTGCTCCAGAACGATGGGGCAGGATGCGCAGTTTTCTCAATACTATGCTGCTTCACTCTATCTCAACCCTGCATTTAGTGGGATTTATAATGATCCATCAATCCACATGAATCACAAGCGTCAACTGCAAAGTGTGGATATAGTGAATGAGTTGACACAGGTCTCATTTATTTTCCCAATTAAGCCAAAAGGAAGCTTAGAGCAATCTTTAGGAGGGGTCGGGATTATGGCATTCAATGAAAAAAGTGGATTTCAGGGGGTTTATCAGCGAAACTCAGTTTTTCTGAACTACGCTCATAATCTTAAGTTTGGATTACTTACATCATATCTAATTTCTATTGGAGTACAGGCAGGATATGAGATGCGTAAGTTAAACTTTAGCAATCTTACATGGGGATCACAGTACAATGCCTTTTATGGTTTCGATGATTCTTTGCCCATTCCTGTTACAGAATTTGATGAACAACAGCAAAACGCTGTAGTCAATGCGGGAATTATGTACTACTATAATCCTGAGAGGAATTATTTGCTCCATAAGTACAGTGCTTTTGTTGGCGTGTCTGCCACCAACTTAAATAGGCCAAATACTTCCTTTACTATTAATTCTGAAAATAATCCTCCAATACTTTTCAAGTATAATGGTGGGATTGAATTCAAATTCAAAAAGCTTTTTGTAACACCAAGTCTTTTGTATTTATACATTCGCCAAAACCAACAATTTAATGCCGGATTAAACATGGCTTATGTTCCTAATGCAGATCGCTACCGTGCCAGAGGCTCTCAGCTTTTATTTGGTGCCTGGTACAGACTTAGGGATTCGTTCATATTTATGGGTGGAGTAAAAGTGAATTCACTCACCGTCCGTGTCAGTTACGATATGAATAGCACCTTATTTGTTCCTCAGAAGGGTGTGGATCTGGCCCAAAATTCTTTCGAGATATCCATTCAATACTCTTTATCAAAAAATCTTGGATCCAGAAAAATTTCTAACCCACTCTTCTAATTCTTCGGATAAATAATCAACCTTGTTCCAGGCTCAAGTGTTGTACTAGATAATCCATTTTGTTCCATAATTAGCTCTTCCGGAACATTGAATTTCTTGGATACAATTTGAAGATTATCTCCAGCCTGAACTGTATAAATAAAATCACTTCCACTTTTAATATCAGCAGGCACAACCAAATTATAGTCAGGTTCTATGACTCCCTCTTTTTTAAGTCTGATTGGTTGGTAGGTCGAAAGATCGCTACTCCCTAAACCGTTCAAGCTCCTGATTCGATCAGATGCCACACCCATGCTCGCTGAAAGCTTCGAAACAGTAGCTCCGGGTCTTATTAAATAGAAATTACCGAATGATTCTTTTCGCTTTCCGATTAACCTTACATCAATCCTTCTATTTAGCTGTCTTCCATATGGATTATTGTTATCTGCAATCGGCTTTTCTGATCCATGCCAGATTACAGATATTTTGGATTGATCAATTCCATTTTTTATCAAATAATCTCTTGCTGAATAGCCTCGATCTTTACTCAAGACTAAGTTGAATTCAGCGGCACCTGTATCATCCGTATGTGATTCAATTTCTATCTTCTCGCCACTCTTTCTAAATGCAACTATTACCTCATCCAGCAGAATTTTAACCTCTGGCCTTAATTCCGAAGAGCTTACATCAAAAAATGCTCGCGTAGCATTGGTGAATATACCAGCTGCTTTTTCCCTTCTTCCGTCTACATTAAAATTCTCTAAAACTACAGATTCTGCATCAGTGCCTTTCTTGAATGTTAAGTCATACTTTGCCGGTGAAACTTTAAATTCAAACTCTCCGACCGAGTTGGTATATCCTTCTATTACGGTTTTGGTATTGTCGAATTCAATAAGTGTGATTGAATAGGATGAAAGTGGTGTGCCAGAGCTAGCTCCTACAAGCTTTCCTGTGATAGTAATTTCATCATATCCATCAATTTTGCTTATTGGCAAAGCAATCTTGATTTCATCTAATTCCTCAGAAGCTAATATGTCTTCGGCACCTAAAAGTTTTCTACTGCCTGTATCTTCGTCCATATTTATACCTGATGCGAGTGCTATAATATCTACAGGAGCTTCATCAACATCTTTCGAATCAATTGCGATATTTTCGGTTAGAATTCTGTCGTTATTGAATCTGAATTTCTTAATCCTTTCAAGTAATTGATTTTCGCTAGCTGTCAACGACCCTCTGGCTCTTGCATCGTTTTCGGGAAGAACATATCTGTCGTTGCGCTTAGCTAGGCCTTTATCTAGAATAATTCGATTTATAAACGCCTTTCGATCTTGGGATAAATTATTATAGTAAGTAAATGCATTGTTTATAAAGGATTGCTCACTCGGCTTAATCTGTTCACTAGAGACCATTTTTGCTAAGGCCGCTATATGTACTTTTTCCTTGCCTGTAACTTCATTTAACTTCTGTTGGTCACTTAATTTTACAGATCTATCAGAGTACTCATTGACCAGATAATCAAGTGCGATTACATTGTCAATCACTCGTTTCTTACTTTCACTTAGGGCCTCATATTGACTGATATCACTGTTTGTCAGTCGCGCACTTGGGTCTGCCCCTTCAACTGATTGACCTGAAGCAGTTACAATCGTTGGAGTTGTGTCAAAGAAGATAGGTTTTGCTTCACTCAAATAAGAGTCATAGGCTGTCTTTACAAATCTCTGAACCGCTCCCTTTTGTAACTCGCTAAGCTCCGGCTTCAATTGAAGAAGTTTGTTAACTGTTTCTTCTGGTGTGTCACTTAAAGCAGCCTGAAGTTCAGATTGTGAGAATGTAGTTTCAGTTAAGTATATGCTTGAGTTGGCTAGATTAGATATTTGCTTCAACAGCAGCTTATCTAGTCTGCTTTGATCCTTCGAATTTTTATTTTTGAATACCTCTAAATCTGAGTTGCTAACGTTCTGGTCAAAGTTTGTGAGGTCAGATAGCATGAATGTTTCAGCTATGGATTTAAGTTTTGCCTTATCCTCCTCATTTAAAGTTTCATAGAAATCTCGATCTTCTTTTAACAAGCGATATTTTTCCTCATTACTTAAGCCAATCAATCGTTCTCTGATTGCCGTACTCACGTCTTCAGTAGCATCTTGATTGTCTCGCATAAATACTTTTTCATTCATATCCAGTGATATGCTTCCAAGATTTCTTTTTTCCTTTAAATATTTAATCGCTATACCATCCAGACTCTTTTGCTCCTTGGCATCAAAGGAATTGTAGGTTGGAGTTGCAGGCTTAAATGTCTGTGCATTTTTAAGTCGATCTGAAATAAGGATATCAATCTTTTCACGCTCGTCGGTACTCACTCCGCTATAAAAATTGAAAACATCATCCTCAAGATTCACACTATTGCCCATGCCTTGCTGCTCCAGATAGGTTGATACGATGTTATCAACTTTTCTTCTTTTGTCGGAGCTTAGCTGCTGATAGTAATAATCATCCTCTGTACGGATGGATCGAATCATATTACTAGTCATTTTTCGAACTCTTGCGTTTACAATTTTATCTATCCGCTCTTTATCATCTTCACTGAGCGAATTATAAACTGCTAATTGTCTTTCTGTGAGAATTAAATCAACTTCTGAAACAGAAGATGACAACATTCTTGATATAATCTGATTGATGATTTCGGTTTCGCTACTGTCAAAATTATAATCATCGGTAAACAGTGAGTTTCTTCCAGCAATTGTGCCTTCGTTAGAAACTTCTGAAATGATGTCACTTTTGGAGCGTACATTAAAACCGTAAATATCAAATTTACCCGGTCCTTCTTCTCGGTTTGACGATAGGAAGCCCTTTGTTTTTCCCATAAAGAAGAAGATGTCATCTTTATATGAATTGAATGGAATACCCGCGTTATATATTTCTGCGGTTTCAAACTTAGTGCCACGTGCAATGTAGATATCAAAGCCTCCAAATCCTCGATGACCATTTGACGCAAAGAACAGCACTCGTTCGTTTTGATCATAGAACGGTGATACTTCGTTGAAAGGTGTGTTGATTTGATCTCCAAGATGGATTGGAGGGCCCCAATTTTCATTGCCGGCATTTATACTCATATACAAGTCCAGTTGACCAAGTCCTCCATCTCGATTTGAGGCATAAAATAAAGTATCACCTCCTGGAGTTAGATTTGGATGCTTCGAATTGAAGCCATATTCATTAATGTTGAAGTTTAAAGCTTTTGGTTCGCTCCATCTTCCTCCTATTAGCTCAGACAAATAAATATGGCATACATCTCCCAGGTCTTCATCACAATTGGTATAGTAAAATTTGTCTCGTTCTCGATTAAATGAACCGGAACCATCTCCATACTTTGTATTGATAACTTTCTCAAATCTATCCCCTTGTTCTAATTCTTTCCAGACGCCGTTCTCCTGCGTAAACCTGAAAAGATCGGCAAATGACTCCCCAAATTGGTTATCTACTAAACTTCCCTTTCCACTACTTCTTGCGCTAGTGAGACATACAATGTCATCCGTTCCAACACTAAATGCTGCATAGTCATTGTATTCTGAATTTAAAGGCGCTGCCAACGGTCCAAATTTGTGATCTGGATGAACTAGTGTTATTTGATTTAAAGCCAACTGGCAACCGTCAATCTCAATTTTTGCTTGCTTATAATAGTATCTGTAAGTTTCAGACTCATGTAATTCATTCGCTACCAAAAACTTTCTGAAATCCTTGAAATTGGAGAGAGCTTGATCATATCGCCCCTTCAATTTTTGCATCATGGCGTAATAAAAGCCCGCAAGCGGAAACCTAATATCTTGCTTAGATCCGATGGCTTCATAATGATACTCAGCACTTTCATAGTCTTGAATCAACCGATAACACTCTGCCAATTGATACTGTGCTTTAATATTTGTCGGGTTTTCCGTCAATGCTTCCTTATAGTATCTAATCGCATTGATGTATTGGTCATTTTTAAAGTGCTCATCACCCATGGTTATAAGCCCACGCACCATATTATTGTTGACCTGTGCTGACGCAACCAGCGTTAAAAGAAATCCGAGCAGTATTAATGACTTCCTCATAACTTCAAAATTTTTATTATCCATTTCCTGTTAAAATAAATGCACCCCAAACACCTGGATCGCTATATTTTTCTCTCAATTTTAGTTGAGCATGTTTAAGCGATTCCATCACTCTGTTAGTTTCATTAAGCTTTTGATAAAACAAGATCATCAATTCGCTTGATATTTTATCATCAATCTTTGATAGACTTGTTATTATATTTCTTGCTCCAGCTACAATAAATGCACGCTGAAGGCCATAGATTCCATCACTGTTTTCAACATCTTCAGACCCAAACTCGCACGAAGGCAAAACAACCAATTGAGTTTTACTCAAGTCCAGATTTAATGCTTCATAGGTTGTTAATATTCCATCATTTTCCGGTATGGTTTGAATGCCCTTCATATACCGTGAAAATGTCTCAGAAGCACCCGCTAAGTAAATTCCTGCCCTAAAAAGTGGATTATCGATTGGCGTGTGATTTGCTATAAAATTATATTGATCATTAAAAAAAGCATGAGAATCAATGTGAAGAACGGTTGGGTTGTATGCAGACCTGATTTTAAACTCGTTAGCGTCCTCTCTTAAGTGAGATCTTACATGCCAATCTTCACTTAGCACACCTTCAATACCCTTTATTTCATTCTCAGATTCTGGCATACTTACCAAATTCAATCTATTATCACTTTCCTCTTGATTGTACAAAGGATTACCAAATAGGTAGGATTTTCTATTGAAAATTTCCACTTCAGGTCTAAATAAGTCTTTAGATGCGGTCAAATATGAAACGTAATATTTGTCAATGAGATTACCTCCATTGGGTGTATTCAATGCATTAGGATTGATTTTGTAAAATATTCCATCGGGAATAACTCTTACTGTATTAACGTTATTCAATTTTTGATCGATTGGCCTCCAGAATAAATCATAAGTTTCAGTTTGATCCTTACTTTCAAAAATTGAATTGACAAGTCGTGCTGAATGTTGAACTTCAGTTTCAGAATCTGCTCCTAGAAATACATAACTTGGTTCATTTTGTCCATATTGAAAAATAATGGCCAAATAGCGTGTATAGTCTGTGAACCCAAAAAGTGTTTCAATTGATTGTGTCAATGATTTAAACTCTCTAATGCGAATCAATTTTATAACGGCCTCTCCAGGTTTAACATAATCCTGAACATTCCTCCAATCCTTATCAACTTTATGTAGTGACTCTGAGAAGTTTGCTAGCTTTTCTTCCAGCTCCTTTTCTAGTCGGATTACTTTGGATTCTTCATACTCCAAATTGACATTTTGTTGCGCTAGTTCCTGAGCACCCATCTGATAATAACTTGCCAATAGGCGTTTATCTGATTGCCATTTTTTAAACTTTGCTTTTAGGTCAAGGTCGTCGCTTTCGTTTACATGTCCCTGAATATTCTCTGACGGATTAAAAAGAAAGCCTTTCGTTTTTATTTGGAAATCAAAAATCTTTTTAAGCAATTCAGGTTGTTTCTCCAATAGTTGGGAGGCCACATAATTATACCGATCGATATTGGCTTTTATTTTTTCATAGAATATTTCACGCTCCCGCTCACTCATGATTGGAAAAAGAGTTCCGATTTGCCCTATTTGAATCTCTATTGACTTTCTAAAGAAACTCTCTGCCTCTCCATTATTTCCAACAGCCAGGCTATGCATTCCCATATACTCTAAAGCACCAGCATATCCGGGATGATTAACCCCTAAAACTCTTTCTCTTATATCGACTGCCTCTCTATAATAGCGCTCGGCTTCTTGTTCTCTACCTATTGAGCTGAATAGAACACCAACGTTTATTAGTGTCGTTGCATAGTTTGGGTGATTTTTTCCATAAATCTTTTCATCAATCCCCAAAACTTCCATGTAATACTTTTCAGCTTGCTCATTATTACCGAGTTGCCTTTCCACACGAGCGAGGTTGTTTAGCGTATTGGCATAATATGGATGAGCAACTCCAAATTTTGCTTTATAGGTTGCTAGTGCATCCACAAATAAGTCCCGAGCTCCTTCAATATCTCCTGAAGCAAGTGCTAAGGTTCCCAGATTGTTTTTAGCAGTTGCGTAAAAAGGATGATCAGTTCCAACATTTTCTTCGCTTTCACTAATAACCTCTTGAAACATTTGGCTTGCCTTCCTTACCTGACCCAACCTATGATACATGATACCCAGGTCATTGAGTGTTTCTATTATAAGGATATCAGCTTCATCTGGAATACTTCGCTTCAACCGAAGGACTTCTAGTAATGTCTTTTCAGCTTCACCAAAGCGCCCCATTCTTTCATAAAAGATGGCCAGGTGCTCCAATGACTCAGCTCTTTCAACTGCGTATTGCGCACCCAACGATTCATAAATAGTGGAGCTTAGATTAATGAATTTCTCACCTTCAACCGGATCCCCAGTCAGAATCAAAATTCTTCCTTTATGCATACATATTTCTGCAAAGTCGGGTGAAAGATCATTTCCGCTGGCTACTAATTGATCGTAGCAATTATTATAAATACTCAAGGCTAGCGTGTAAGATCCAGCTTCTTCGTATAGTAGCGCCAGCTTAGCTCTTGCTATCCAATAGTCAGTTTTTGACCCAGGTAGTTCGCTTAGAATATTTAATGATTTCTGAATGTAGTTTCTAGCTAAATCAAACTCTACTTGCTCTATATACAGGATGCCCATGTTAAGAAGTGCCATGGCATAATCCTTCTGATTGGGAATCCCAGCTTCCTCATGATATAAAATAGATAAGTTCAGATTTCTCTCAGCTTCAAATGCATCGAGCAGATTTAGATTCAGATATCCGAGATTATTGTAAATTTTAGCTCGCTGATGATAGGTAAGATCATCCTCATAATTTTTAATAATGCTATTAAAATTATTAGCGGCTTGTTCCCAATGATTTTGTTCTAAATTTTCTTCAGCTTGGGCAATAAGATTATTAATGTTCTGCGCAACGCAAACATTAATAACCAATGAAAAAATAATACAGGCGGGTACGATTCTCATGGTGGCGATTAATCTCATTGCTAACCTAATCATTTAATCAGCAAATGATAAAAACGGAATTGAAGTAAAGAAAGATTTTTTTGCAGTTAAAAAGGATTCAGCAACCAGCGCATTAAATTTTCGATAAATACCTTTCTTTGCGACACATAAAACATGCACATGATCGGAAAACTCAAGGTTTTTAATTCCCTCACTCGACAGAAAGAAGAATTCGTTCCACTAAACCCTAAGCACGTGGGCATGTATGTGTGCGGTCCAACGGTTTATAGCAACGTTCATCTTGGAAATGTGCGAACTTTCTTGAGCTTCGATGTGGTGAATAGATACCTAAGATTTCTTGGGTATAAAGTGCGATATGTGCGGAACATCACTGATGTTGGTCATCTATCGGATACAGGTGAAGACAAGATTTCTAAAAAAGCCAAGCTTGACAAACTTGAGCCAATGGAAATTGTGCAGATGTATGCTAATGATTTCCATGATGTGATGCACCTTTTCAATGCGATCCCGCCAGACATTGAGCCATCAGCTATTGGTCACTTGATGGAGCAAATTGATATGACTAAGAAGCTTATTGAAAATGGCTTTGCTTATGTATCTAACGGATCTGTCTATTTCGATGTAGAGAAGTACCATCAGGAAAACGACAACTCCTATGGTATTCTAAGTGGAAGAAAAATAGAGGACCTGCTGAGCGAAACACGCGATCTTGATGGTGGAAGTGATAAAAGGAGTCCGCTCGATTTTGCCTTGTGGAAAAAAGCTTCGCCTGAACATATTATGCGGTGGAAAACTGAATGGAGTGATGGATTCCCAGGATGGCATCTGGAATGCTCCGTTATGAGCACAAAATATTTAGGTGAAGAATTCGATATTCACGGAGGTGGCATGGACTTGAAATTCCCGCACCATGAATGTGAGATTGCACAAAATGCCGGTACACATGGACATAGAGGTGCTAAGTATTGGTTACATACCAATATGCTCACTGTGAATGGCCAGAAAATGAGTAAGTCACTTGGCAATTCTTTTCTGCCCAGAGAGCTCATGACCGGAGACCATGAATTATTGTATCGTGGTTATAGCCCGATGACGATCCGCTTCTTCATGATGCAATCACATTATGCAAGCACATTGGACTTTTCCAATGATGCACTTGAGGCTGCTCGAAAAGGATACGTCCGATTGGCAAATGGCATGCGGCTGTTGCATGAAATGGAGTGGACCAATGACAATGGGGAGTTAAATGAAAAGCAGGTAGAGCAAATCAGCAAGATGCTGGATAACCTCTACTATGCCATGAATGACGACTTCAATACAGCTTTGACTATAGGTCATCTATTCAATTTGGTTAAGAAGATCAACTCATTGCACACAGGACAATTGAAGTTTGATGAGATTGGCGAGAAACTATTCAAACGAATGAAAGAGACTTTCCTTGGATTTGCTGAAGATGTTCTTGGGCTGAAGGTCGAGACTGATGTAGATTATAAAAGTCTGATCAACACAATTTTGACAGAATACAAAGATGCGAAGTACAACAAAGACTTTGAGCGAGTAGATAAGCTACGAGCTGAGCTGAAAGCCGAAGGTATTGTGGTGAAAGATATGAAAGAGAAGATCGAGTGGGCATTTGAGGAGTGAGTTGATTTGATTCATTCAAATTGGAGATTGATTAGTCATCATCAATTGGCCCTTCTCTACTAGAAAACAATTATATAAAGAATTGAAGCGAACAAAACTATAATTAAGACTGCAAGAGTAGCTTGTCTCTTTTGTACTCTTTTCTGTCTTTTATGAAATTTCTCCAAGAACGCTTTCTTCTTTTCAGGATTGTATTCTCTTGTCTTTTCTTCAACTCTTTTTCTTATATAGAGTAAATTATTGTCTTCATAAATTTTTTTCAATGACTTTTTACTGCCTTTGAGGAGAAACCTGTTATGCCTGTAAGACTTGACCATAAAGTCCATTACACCAAATCCACCCATACTACCTATTTATTAAAATTTAATCTTTGAATCACTACACTTTCAATTCAAAAAGATCACTGAATCTTCAGATACCCTTCGCCCGCTCCCAATATCCATCCATTTCTTCCAATGTCATTTCGCCTAAACTCTTCCCGTCCTTCTTAGATTCTGACTCCAGGTACTGAAACCGCTTGATGAACTTCTTGTTGGTGCGTTCTAAAGCTTCCTCTGGGTTGATATCGACGAAGCGTGCATAGTTGATCAATGAGAACAATAAATCACCAAACTCTTCAGCTTGTTTTTCTTTTTCACTTTCAGCCTCAAACTCCTCCATCTCTTCCTGCACCTTTTCCCACACCTGATCCTGATTATCCCAATCAAAGCCGACGCCTCGTGCTTTCTCCTGTATACGCATAGCCTTCACCAGCGCCGGCAAAGACTTTGGCACGCCTCCCAACACCGATTGATTACCTTTTTCTTTTAGCTTAATTTTTTCCCAATTGGCTTTAACCGTTTCTTCATCTTCTGCATTCACATCTCCATAGATATGTGGGTGGCGTCTAATCAGTTTTTCACAGACTGAATTCAGTACATCAGCTATGTCAAATGATTTCTTCTCATCACCTATCCTCGCATAAAAAACCATGTGAAGCATCAGATCACCTAGCTCTTTTTTCACCTCCTCCAGATCATTTTCAATGATTGCATCTGAAAGCTCATAGGTTTCTTCAATGGTCAGGTGCCTGAGTGTTTCCATCGTCTGCTTTTTGTCCCAGGGACAGTTTTCGCGAAGCTCATCCATGATGGTGAGCAATCGATCAAAAGCTTCCAGTTTAGATTTACGATTTGGATCTTGGGCTGCGAGTGGTTTTTTTGACATACAAATGGAATTGAAAACAGGTCTTCTTTGTTGACCATCTACAGTCGCAAATTGGCTAATTTTGCACCAAAATCTGAATGAATGCAGGTAGTATTATTAGGAATCGGAATATTCGCATTGTTTTTTGTGGGCTTATCTATCCGCATTTTACTAAAAAAAGATGGAGAATTTAAGGGGACATGTGCCTCTCAGAACCCTTACCTCAATAAAGAAGGTGCGTCTTGTGGATTTTGTGGAAAAACCGTGAAGCCGGGAGAAGACTGTGGAAATCCGGATTCTGAAGTAAACAAGGTACTTGCGAAATTCTGATCGACTCACTTTACGCTAATACTTTTTACTTATATCTACATCTCTATATTTGCGCACCGCTTAAAACACTAGAACGCTTTGACACTAATAAAATCAATATCCGGCCTGCGTGGAACGATAGGAGGTAAAGCCGGAGATAATCTATCGCCCCTGGATGTCGTCAAATTTGCTGCAGGCTATGGTGCCTGGCTTAAGGACGCACACAAGAAACCCAAAGTAATCATTGGAAGAGATGCCCGACCATCAGGTGTATCCTTCACACAGCTGGTTGCCAACACGCTAGTAAATCAAGGAATTGATGTGGTCGACTTGGGACTGAGTACAACACCTACCGTGGAAATGGCTGTACTGGCTGAGAAGGCCCAGGGAGGAATCATCCTAACTGCCAGTCACAATCCTGCTGGCTGGAATGCGCTAAAGCTTCTCAACAATAAAGGAGAATTTATTTCGGCAGAGGAAGGCAAAAAAGTCCTTGATTACTCCGAATCAAAAGATATAGAATTTGCTCAAACACAAAAATTTGGTAAGCTAACGACTAATGATTTTTACATAGATCATCACATTGAGCAAATTTTAAAACACCCCTTAGTCGATGTGGAAGCTATAAGAGATGCCGGATTCAAAGTGGTAGTGGATGCAGTTAATAGTACTGGTGGAGTTTCCATCGTGCCATTGCTAAGACAAATGGGTGTTGAAGTAAAAGAACTTTTTTGTGAGCCTACAGGGAATTTCCCGCATAATCCTGAACCACTTCCAGAGAATCTTCAACAGATCAGCAGCGAACTGGAGAATGGGAATTATGACTTAGGAGTAGTCGTAGATCCCGACGTGGATCGACTGGCGCTAATTTGTGAAAATGGTGAGCCCTTTGGTGAAGAATACACCCTTGTGGCTGTTGCTGACTATGTGCTTTCAAAGAAAAAGGGTAATACTGTTTCTAACTTGTCTTCTACCCGAGCACTTCGAGATATTACCGAAAAGCATGGTTGCGAATACAGCGCCTCTGCTGTAGGTGAAGTACATGTTGTAGCAAAAATGAAGGAAACCAACGCCGTAATTGGAGGTGAAGGTAATGGAGGTGTAATTGTTCCTGACTTGCATTACGGACGTGATGCTCTGGCTGGGGTAGCGCTGTTTCTTACACATCTAGCCAAATTTGGGAAAAGTACTTCTATGCTTCGGGCGACCTATCCAAACTATCACATTTCGAAGAATAAAATTGAGCTCACTCCGGATATTAATGTCGACGGAGTGCTTGAAGCAATCAAGGAAAAATATAAGGGACAGCCCATCAATGTGGTTGACGGAGTGAAAATTGAATTTGATAAAGAGTGGGTGCAATTGCGAAAGTCGAATACTGAGCCGATAATTCGTATTTTTGCAGAGTCTGAAAGTCAGAGTACAGCTGAGCATTTGGCTAAAAAACTGATGATGGACATCAAGGAAGTGATTTCCGGCTAAACCTCTAGTTATGAAAGTGTATTTTGATAATGCTGCTACTACAGCAATTGACATGGATGTGTTTGAGGCAATGAAGCCTTATATGCTCGAACATTTTGGCAATCCATCAAGCATCCATTCACATGGAAGACAAGTGCGAACTGCCATTGAACGATCTCGGAAAAAAGTTGCGGATTTATTGAATGCAGCACCTGCAGAAATATTCTTCACATCCGGTGGGACAGAAGCTGACAATACCGCCATTAGGTGCACAGTCAGCGAGAAAGGGATCAAGCACATTATCTCCAGCAAAATTGAGCACCATGCAGTGCTACATACCGTAGAGGCTCTTGAAAAAAAAGGAATCAAGGTTAGCTATGTGAATCTCAATGAGAATGGTCAGGTCGATTACGATCATTTAGAAAACCTCCTAAAAAATACTCCAAACACACTCGTCACACTGATGCACGCCAACAACGAAATTGGCAACCTGTTAAATATTGACCGAGTAGGTGAAATGTGCAAAGAACATGATGCATGTTTTCATTCGGATACAGTTCAGAGCATGGCTCATTATACACATAACATGCAAAACCTAAACCTTGATTTTGCTGTTGGTTCTGCTCATAAATTCCACGGCCCAAAAGGAATCGGTTTCCTATATATCAATCACGAAAACAAAATCCATCCATTCATACATGGTGGAGCGCAAGAGCGAAACATGCGCGGTGGAACGGAGAATGTGTATGGAATTGTAGGTTTGGCAAAAGCCATGGAGATCGCCTATGGCAACATGGAAGGTCACAGAAAGCACATAGAGGCATTAAAAACAAGAATGATTGAAAAATTAAAAGCTACAATCGACGGTGTAGCTTTCAATGGTGTCTCAGATGAGCTGGATAAGAGTCTATACACTGTACTCAATGTTTGTCTTCCGCCCAATGATGACAATGACATGCTTCTTTTCAATCTTGATATTGAAGGAGTATCCGCTTCTGGTGGAAGTGCTTGCAGCAGTGGATCAAGCATTGGCTCACATGTCTTGGCCGAGCTAAATAGAGATCAAAATCGTGGTGCAATTCGCTTTTCTTTTAGTAAATACAATACATTAGAGGAAGTGGATTATGCGGTTGAGAAGCTATCAAAGCTTTATCAGCCTGAGACTGCATGAAATTAAGACCAATATTCCATTCGTTTCAAACTTCGGATTTGATTCATATCATTCCGAGATTAATTGTGGCTATTATTTTGGCACAGACATTACCATTCAAATTCAGTGGTGCTGAAGAAAGTGTTTGGATTTTCGAACAAATAGGATGGGAACCATGGGGACGTTATCTCATTGCAAGTATTGAGACCGTTTCCACACTTTTATTATTGACCAACTTTTACATCTTTGGAGCAATCATATCTCTGAGCTTAATCAGTGCAGCTAATTTTCTTCACTTTACCAAGCTTGGTTTTATTGTTAATAATGATGGAGGCACACTTTTCGTGCTTAGTATCATTGTAATCTTTTGCTCTCTCTGGATTGTGCTATATTGGAACATGCAGCGTGTAGAGCAGAAAGTCTCCAACTTTGATTTTGAGTGGGATCAAGACGATGAAGATGAGTTTCTTTCCGATTAAATCAAGGCCATAAACGAATAAACCAACAATGTTATTACGGATATGGTAATAGCAATTGAAAGCAATGCTATTTTCAGATTTTTAATTTGTTGCTCTTTGTAATACTCAAGATATTTTCTGCTCAGTTCAAGTTTCTCTCCTTTTGATAAATACGTTTTGGTATCAATTTTAGAGTTTTTGCCAATTGGCATTTTAAGAAGTTCATTGTCTTTTAGCCTCTTCCTTTTGATCAAACTTCTAAGAAATTTGATCCTTTGATTCATATCAGCAATATGGCCGGCACCTCCCATCATAATGAATCCATGATGTTTAATTCTCAACCATCTCTTTCAAGCACTCCACCCACTTATCTTCCGCATTTAAGCTTGGTACCAAATCCCATTGCTCCCCACCAGCTTTAATAAAATCTTCCTGGTAAGTCTCTCCTACCTCTACGGTCGTTTCCAGACAATCAGCAATAAAAGAAGGAGAGAATGCAAGCACCTTCTTGTGCTCTTTCTCTGCCAACTCTTCTAGAACTACATCAGTGTATGGTTTGATCCAGGGTGTTTTACCTAAGCGTGATTGGAAACTCACTGAGTATTGGTCTTGCTTAAGCCCGAGCTTTTCAGCAAGTAGCCGAGTAGTGGCATAGCATTGTGCTCGATAGCAATAGCGATTTTTATCTGTCAATGTATCACAGCAGCTTCCAAACTGACAAGTGTCTTCGATCGCCCCTTTGGTAATCTGACGTTCAGGAATGCCATGATAGCTAAACAGAAAATGATCATACTCCACGACTGACATCAACTTCTTGGCGTTGTCTACAATGGTGTCTAAAAACAACTCCTCCTCAAAAAACTGTGAGGTGAATTTAATATCAGGGATGACTTGCCAGTCCTTTACGATCTCCATTACCTTATCCTGCACAGACCCTGTACTTGCAGAGGCATATTGAGGAAATAGAGGAATTACATGAATAGATGTACAATTCTTCAATGCACTCAAGCCCTCCTCAAGCGACGGATTTTGATAGCGCATAGAGAGTTCTATTTGATACCTATCAGCTATTATCTCACGAAGTTTATCTCGTACTTCAAATCCATAATACTTTAGCGGCGAGCCTTTGTCATCAAACAATCGTTCATATTCTTTGGCTGACTTAGGTGCCCTTAAAGGTGCTATGATGAAATTGATAAGCATCCAGCGATTTAAATATGGTATGTCAATAACCCGCTTATCCATCAAAAACTCCCGTAAGTATTTCCTTACATCAGATACTGCTGTAGAGTCTGGAGTACCCAGATTTACTAATAAGACTCCCTTCTTTTTTGTCATTTGATTAGAAGATATTAGCCTCCCATATAACAATACCATACGCAAAAAAGCGTAGGAATCTGAAGAGGGAAAACCAAAGATATTTTTTAAATGAGTAATGCACCGATCCTACGAGCATTGCAATACCTGAAAATGGTAAAGGTGTCAAAGCAGCCACTACGACCAAAAAACCTCCATAGTTGTTAAGATGCTTTTCAAATTTGCCAAACACCCGATATTTCATAACACGGTAAAACCGCGTATTTTTTAGATATGCTCCTATGCCAAAACCAATAATCCCGGCTACATATGATATCGCGGAGAGAGCTGTCACATTGTTGATATATGCCATCAGTAATTCATTTCTGAGTGACCATATCATGAAAAACTCTGGTGGTATTATCCCGAAAATCACTTCAGATGCCAGGAAGATGAAATAGACTACAGTTGGTTGATCATACACAGGTCCAAGTACAGTTTCGAGGCTAAAATCGTAGTTTTTTCTGAGGTAAATGAACCCTATGACAATAACAGCCAGCCACAAAAATCCCCGTAAGAGGTTTTTAATCAGAAACCTCCGACGATCAGGCAGTTCATTTTGGTTTTTGTTTGGCATTGTTCAGGCTAAACTGGAATTGCAAAGCTATTGTTCCGCTTGCTTAGGTTCTGGTTCTTTTTTTTGTTTCGATTTTGAAAAAGATACGCGCCAATAGGGATCTTCCAATTCTGTATATCTGCCATAAAACTGGGTAAGCATAATCTTAACGGCATAATTGAGTCGATTCTGTGCATCCTGAAAGTAATCGATCCGATTTTTTGGGTGGTAAATAAAAAATTTGATCACTGGAAATGCACAGGTTCTAAAATCTCCTAAAATTTTCTTTACATCGGCTTTTTCCTTTTCCAAGGCTTTCATGGCCTTACCACAGCAGTCCCCAACACCTTTGATAAGTGGAACATAGATTGAATTGACTTCATCTTTCTTCTCTTCCAATTCGGCACATGCCTCTTCGCAGAACGCCCGCAATATTCGAAGCGAAGGAATACTCATACTGGCATCAGTAAAAACATCTGGCTGCCACAGAATTTCCCGGAAAGTGAAAATGGAGGGAAGCAATTCTGTATCGTAAGAATCGTCTTCCTTAAGAGCCAACATCGTTTCCGTGTTTATGGAAACTACTTTCACGTCGCCAGCACATAGGGCGTATGACCAACCTGCCTCTTTGGTATTGACCATTTTTAAAAAATTCCATATTTCGTTCAGTGCTATCTTCATCACGATCTCTTAGGGATCACAAAATAATCATTCGACATCATATACTGCAATATCCCTCATTTTGCCACTCAATTTTATATCTTCATCCCGTGGAAAAAAGATGGGTATATAAAGACGAACCAGACCAGAAAATTGTTGAAAAACTGAGCAAAGAAATCAACATAAACGAATATCTATCCAAAATATTAGTCCAGCGTGGAATTAACTCATTTGATAGGGCCAAGGACTTTTTCAGACCTTCACTTTCTCGCCTCCATGATCCGTTTTTGATGCTGAATATGGATCGTGCAGTCAATCGCTTGACTGATGCCGTATTTAATAAAGAAAAAATTCTGATCTATGGTGATTACGATGTAGATGGAACAACCTCAGTAAGTCTGATCTATTTGTTTTTGAAACAGTTCTCTGATCAACTTGAATTCTATATTCCGGATCGTTATACGGAAGGGTATGGAATTTCAAAGAAAGGAGTAAATCATGCGATAGAAAACAAGTTTGGTTTGATCATAGCTCTTGACTGTGGAATTAGAGCTATTGACAGAGCTAAACAAGCCAAAGATGCCGATATTGACTTGATCATCTGTGATCACCACCTCCCTGGAGAGATACTCCCCGATGCATTTGCATTATTAGATCCAAAACAAAAAGATTGTAATTATCCTTTCAAGGAGCTTTCAGGTTGTGGTGTTGGATTCAAACTTTTAGAGGGTTTTTGCCAGCAGAATACGATAGAAAAAGAGAAACTATATGAACTGCTAGATTTGGTTGCTGTAAGCATTGGATGTGATATTGTCCCAATTGTTGATGAAAATAGGATTCTGGCGCACTACGGATTAAAAAAACTAAATCAAGCGCCCTCTGCAGGTTTAAGATCCTTGATCGAGATCAGCGGGAAGAAATATCAATTTTCAATCACGGATGTAGTTTTCTCTATTGGCCCACGAATCAATGCTGCAGGAAGGCTTACTCACGCCAAAGAATCCGTTCATCTCTTGATTGGAGATTCAACACAGACCGACGCATTTGCAGACAATCTAAACGATCGCAACAAAGAGCGGCGTGAGTTCGACCAGACGATTACAGCTGAAGCCCTTGAGATGATAGCAGCTATGGAACCTGATCGTAAATCAACTGTGCTTTTTAAGAACAGTTGGCACAAAGGTGTCATTGGAATTGTAGCTTCCAGATGTATCGAACATTACCATAGGCCTACCATTATTCTTACTGAATCAAAAGGCATGGCAACAGGGTCTGCACGATCTGTAGATGGTTTTGACGTTCATGAAGCCATTTCCGAATGCGCTGATTTACTACAACAATTTGGTGGACATACACATGCTGCGGGTCTTACGCTTCCATTAGACAATGTTGAGGCGTTCATTAAAAAATTCGAGGAGGTAGTTGGTTCTCGTATCATGCCAGATCAATTGATTCCAAAGGTGGAAATTGATACTGAATTACCTCTTTTGGCGATCAATTTCAAGACATACAATGTCATGAATCAGATGGCGCCTTTCGGACCTCAAAATATGTCGCCCGTCTTTGGCACAAAAAATGTAATTGTGGACACTTTACCAAAGGTGATCAAAGACAAACATCTAAAAGGATTTGTACATGCTGAAAACAGTACCCGGCTTTTTGAGTTTATTGGATTTGGATTTGGAGATAAATTGGATCAAATCAAAATAGGAGAACCTTTTCACATTGCCTATCACCTGGAAGAAAATAATTATTTAGGAAATAAGTCACTCATTCTTAATCTTAAGGATGTAAAATTTGATGCATAACTTGCACTTCTTTTATGGAATTACGCGCAGAACATCTCATTAAAAAATACAAAAAAAGGAAAGTTGTAAACGACATTTCTGTCACTGTTAAGACGGGAGAAATTGTCGGTTTGCTTGGTCCAAATGGCGCAGGTAAAACCACCTCTTTTTATATGATTGTAGGCCTTATAAAGCCCAATGAAGGCCATATTTATCTTGATAAGGAAGACATCACTGAGCTACCAATGTATCAGCGCGCCAAGCGAGGCATTGGCTATCTGGCTCAGGAAGCATCCGTATTTAGAAAGCTAAGTGTTGAGGACAATATTTTGGCAGTTCTGGAAATGACCAAACTCAGCAAGCAAGAGCAAAAAGAAAAATGTGAAAGCCTTTTGGAAGAATTCAGCCTGACACATGTGCGAAAGAACCTTGGCCAGGTTTTGTCTGGAGGTGAAAGGAGAAGAACAGAAATAGCACGAGCACTCGCGGTAGATCCAAACTTTGTGTTACTGGATGAGCCATTTGCAGGTGTTGATCCGATTGCGGTAGAAGAAATTCAAACCATCGTAGCTCAGTTAAAAAATAAAAATATCGGTATTCTCATTACCGATCACAATGTAAATGAGACACTCTCTATTACAGACAGGGCATACTTGATGTTCGAAGGAAGATTACTGAAAGCAGGTACAGCTGAAGAACTTGCCAATGATGAACAAGTAAGAAAAGTATATCTTGGTAAACACTTCGAGCTAAAACGGAAAATATAGTCAATGGAAATCCTCAATTCCATATTGTCTTGGGTGATGAAGAAGCGAATTCATCAGATTGAATTATTCATGAAGTATCCTCATGAGGTTCAAAATGAATTGCTCGAAGAAATGGTGAAAAAGGCTTCAAAGACCCACTATGGTAAGCAATATGGATTTGGCACCATCGAAAACTATGAGCACTTCAAGAACAAAGTGCCCATTGTCAACTATGAAGATCTGTTTCCCTATATCGAACGCTTGATGAAAGGTGAGCAGAATGTGCTTTGGCACTCAGAAGTAAGATGGTTTGCAAAGTCTTCTGGCACAACTAACTCAAGAAGCAAATTCATTCCTGTCTCTCAAGAAGCTTTAGACGATTGCCATTACAAGGGTGGCAAAGATTTGCTGAGCATTTATTTCAACAATTACCCTGAGGCAAAGATGTTTACGGGAAAGGGTCTTGTAATTGGGGGAAGTCATCAAATCAATCAGTTTGACGAGAATTCAAATTCATACTATGGCGATGTATCAGCAGTATTGCTGAAAAACCTTCCATGGTGGGCTCAGATGGTACGAACTCCAAGTTTGGATATTGCACTTATGGATGAGTGGGAGGAGAAGATAGATAAAATGGTGGAGATCACTTCTGGTGAAAATGTCACGAATATTTCAGGTGTACCAACCTGGATGATTATTCTCATAGAGAAGATGTTGGAACGAAATAATGCTAATAACATCCTGGAAATATGGCCAAACCTAGAAGTGTTTTTTCACGGGGCAGTTTCATTCACACCTTATGAAGAATTGTTCAAAAAACTAATTCCATCTTCCTCTATGCGCTATATGGAGACATATAATGCATCTGAGGGATTTTTTGGAATCACAGATAAGACCGATAGCAAGGAAATGCTGCTCATGCTGGATTATGGGATCTTCTATGAATTTATTCCTTTTAATGAGCTGGACAGCGACAATCCTAAAGTACTGACACTTGACGAAGTGGAAGTAGGTAAAAATTACGCAATTGTAATAACGACCAATGCAGGACTTTGGCGTTATAAAATAGGTGACACGGTCACGTTTACAAGCATTAACCCTTATCGAATCAAAATTTCTGGACGAACAAAACATTTCATTAACGCATTTGGGGAGGAGTTAATTATTGATAATGCGGAGGTTGCAATTGCCGAAGCATGCAAAAAGACGAGCGCCGCAATCGACAATTTTACAGCTGGGCCGATGTATCTTGGCGATGGTAATAAAGGAGGACACGAGTGGATCATTGAATTTACTGATGAGCCTAATGATCTTGAGAGATTTACTAAGCTTCTGGATGAAAAACTCCGAGAAATTAATTCTGATTATGACGCGAAACGATATAAGGATATTGCCCTGCAACAGCCGATCATTCATGTGGTTCCACAAAACACATTTTACAATTGGATGAAGTCACGAGGCAAACTAGGTGGCCAGCATAAGGTTCCGAGACTTTCGAATAATAGAGAGTACTTAGATCAATTACTAGATTTCAAGAGAAATTAATGATAATGTTCTTAGCGGCGTTCATTACCAAAACCTCATTTAGTACCTTTACGTAAGTCATTCTCGGTTTGAACAATTTGAAAAAATAAATAGTTAAACCCTTTTTATGCGAAACCTATTTCTCATTCGATTTCTAGCCCTTGTCCTTTGTTCTGCAATGGTCTGCGAAGTTGCGTCAATTGTTGAAGGTGCAGACGTAATTTCAGCGGAAGCGGACTCGGAAATGGAGCATGAAGAGAGCAAAGAGAAGGAAAAAGAAAAAACTACAAGCGCTCATGAATCCATCTTGCTAGCCGAAAATTCTATTATCAATCAAAGCTCTTTAGCCGTACATCGAGATAGATCCTGGAATAACCCATTCATTGATTTTCAAACACCTCCTCCAAAGTTGTCCTGAGTATTTCTTTTGTTTTTAATTTTTTACTCAACTCAACTTTTTTTAATTCATGGACTCAAATAAAATTGGTCTGTTTAGCAATTTCAAATCAGACCTGTCTGCCAGTTTGGTAGTATTTTTAGTAGCTGTACCCCTTTGCTTAGGCATTGCCCTGGCTTCTGGTGCACCTCTTTTTGCTGGAATTATTTCCGGTATTATCGGTGGTATTCTAGTAGGATTAATAAGTGGTTCTACGGTAGGTGTAAGTGGCCCAGCCGCTGGATTAGCCGTTATTGTACTTGCCGGGATCCAGAGCTTAGAATCATTCCCAGTTTTTCTGGCCGCTGTAGTAGTGAGCGGAATTATTCAAATTATTCTGGGCTTTGCTCGCGCCGGAATCATCGGCTATTATTTTCCTTCTTCAGTGATCAAAGGCATGCTGTCTGCGATTGGTATTATCATTTTTCTAAAGCAAATACCACACGCTGTTGGGTATGATGCAGATCCTGAGGGTGATTTGGAGTTTTTTCAACCAGACGGTGAAAATACCTTCTCCGAACTATTTACTATGCTTGATTATATTCAGGAAGGGGCACTCATCATTTTTGTTGTCTCAATGATAATTCTCATTTTGTGGGAAGCTCCATTCATGAAAAGAATCAAGTTATTCCAGGTAGTACAAGGCCCATTAATTGTGGTTGCTGCTGGGATAATTATTAATGTGCTATTCAAAGGATCGTCTTTATATATTGATCAAACTCACATGGTAAATCTTCCAGTAGCCGCAACCTTCGGTGAGTTCATCAATCAGTTTACCTTCTTCGATCCTTCAGCCATGCTTAGAAAGGATGTGTTGATTCTTGGGGGAACAATTGCTGTTGTAGGATCTTTGGAGACACTTTTATGTGTAGAGGCAACGGACAAACTTGATCCTCATAAAAGGATTACACCAACCAATAGAGAACTTATTGCTCAAGGTACAGGTAACATTTTTTCTGGAATGATTGGTGGTTTACCAATTACCCAGGTAATTGTACGAAGTTCAGCTAATATTCAATCTGGTGGGCGCACTAAGTTATCTGCCGTCTTCCACGGTGTATTGTTACTCATTTCTGCCATTCTTATTCCGAATGTGCTAAATATGATCCCACTCTCAAGTTTGGCAGCTATTCTTATTGTGGTAGGATATAAGCTTGCCAAACCATCTTTATTCAAAAAGATGTTTGCCGCTGGCAAGTCTGAGTTTATCCCATATATGGTCACTATTCTTGGCATCATATTTACAGACTTGCTGATCGGTATACTTCTTGGCCTTACTGTGGGGATCTTCCAAATCCTTTATAACAACTTTAGGAAGCCATATGTAGTGGAGACACGCAATGAAAATGGTACAACCAAACTAAAATTGGAGCTCTCTGAGAATTTGACTTTCCTTAATAAAGCCAGCATCATAGAAACTATTTCTCATATTCCGGACGATACAGATATTACAATTGATGCAACACGTTCACATTTTATTCATCCTGATATTATTGAAATTTTAGAGGACTTTAAACAAAATGCGGAGTACCGACAAATCAAATTAGAGATCATTGGGCTGGATAAGGAACATGATAATCCAATGAAAGAGCTTAAAAAAGTTGCTAAAGAAATTTAATCTAAAGGCCTTCATTTTGAAGGCCTTTTTTTTAATCTGTATGATCGATATAGTGCTTCCACTTCTCTAAAACAGAAGTGAAATCTGCCGGTAGGTCTGAATCAACAAATACTTTCTTTTTGGTAATGGGATGAACAAACCCCAACGTTTTTGCATGTAATGCTTGTCGAGGAATTAGTTTAAAACAGTTTTGAACAAATTGCTTGTATTTAGTAAAAACAGTCCCTTTAACAATTTCACTTCCTCCATACGTTACATCATTAAATAGTGGATGTCCTACAAACCGCATGTGCGCACGTATTTGATGTGTTCTTCCTGTTTCCAGATTACACTTAACCAAAGACACATATCTTAAGTCTTCCAATACCTCGTAATGTGTTATGGCATGTTTTCCAAAATCTCCATCAGGAAATGCCATTGTTATTCTTCTGTCCTTGAGACTTCTGCCCACATTGACATTGATTGTGCCGTTTTCCTCTTCTGGTACTCCCCACACTAAAGCATAATAGGTACGCTCAATTGAGTGATCGAAAAACTGTTTAGCCAGCCCTTTCATCGCTTGTTCTGTTTTAGCTATGACCAGCAAACCAGAAGTATCCTTATCTATTCTGTGCACAAGGCCGGGGCGTCCATCGTTACCCTTCATTTCTGGTAAATTTTGAAAGTGAAAAGCAAGTGCATTAACCAAGGTACCAGACCAATTTTGATACGCCGGATGCACGACCATTCCCGCAGGTTTATTCACTACCAAAAGGTGTTCATCTTCCAGCACTATGTTCAACGGAATATCTTCAGGTACCAGCTCCTCATCTTTGGGCGGTTCTGGCAGCATGACTGAAATCTCGTCTTCTGGATGTACCTTATAGTTTGGCTTCACGTCGTTTCCATTCACCTTTACGAATCCATCTTTGATCCCCGCCTGCACCTTATTCCGAGTTACATTGGGAAGGCGATCCATCAAAAACTTATCTATACGCAGCAATTCCTGACCAGCATCTACAATAATGTGATGATGTTCGTATAAGTCCTCCTCATTTTCATTAGGTTCATCGCTCATGGCTGTAAATTTAAGCGATGACAAGCCTTCCAACACCACTCCAGGAAATATCACACCCCTTACTAGAGGAAAAAAAAATAAAACTCTTTATCAAAAGAGATGATTTGATCCATCAAGAAATCATGGGGAATAAATGGAGAAAGCTCAAATACAATTTGTTGGCTCTGAAAGAAAAGAATTACACTGCTTTGATTACGATGGGTGGTGCATATAGTAATCACATTGCAGCAACAGCTGCTGCTGCAAAAGAAAATAATCTAGAGGCCATCGGAATTATTCGTGGCGAAGAACTTAACATTTCAAGCAATCATACTTTACAAATAGCCCATGCGAAAGGCATGAAACTCGAATTCGTGGACAGATCCACTTTCAGAACCTGGCGCGACCATCCGGAGGAATTAATAGCAAAATATCCCCATCACTATTTTTTGCCAGAAGGTGGTACAAATGAATTGGCTATTAGAGGCTGTGAAGAAATTATTGAGGAAATTGATCAAGAATTTGATGTCTTTATAACACCAATTGGTACTGGTGGTACATTCGCAGGCTTGCTAAAAGCAACTCAAAACCATCAAAAGATTATAGGAATAAGTAGTTTGAAAGGGGAATTTATCCACCAGGAAGTTCAAACTCTTCTTATAAAACATCAAATAAATAAGACGAATTATCAGCTAATTGATAATTATCATTTTGGCGGATATGGAAAAACAGATACTGTATTGATCGATTTTATCAATTGGTTTAAAGAAAAATTCGACGTATCGCTAGACCCGATTTATACGGGAAAGGCATTTTTCGCCGTTTGGGATATGATTAAAAGCAATAAATTCGAAAATAATCTTAAAATAGTGATATTACATACCGGTGGACTGCAGGGTATTGAAGGCTTTAATCGAAAAAATGAAAATATTATTCAATAAGACTTAATTTTAAAACAATTTGTCAGCGGTGAAAAAATTTGTGTTCATAGTAATCTCCGCATCTTTATTTGCATCCTGCAACATAGGTGAGTTGGAGTTTGATAATCTAGAGGTGACGCCTATATCGGGCGTGTTTAGTTTTCCATTGGGAGAAGCTACATATGTTATGCGTGATCTGGTGGGAAATCAAACAGGTGACTCGTTGAGCTTTCAGGAAGACAGTACATCATTATTCACACTGCTTTACTACGACACCATTAGTTATAGTGCTCCTAATGATATCGTTCAAATTGATGATATTAACTACAGTGGCTCCGTCAGTAACATTCCGATAGCTGTTGGCCCCGGAACTGTCAATCTCATAGAATCCTTTCAAACTAATTATGATCCCCAGAAAAGCGAGGAGTTGGATTCCATCTTTTATGAATCTGGTGATTTATCTATTACCACCACCTCAACAATAGCGGGAGATTTGAGCTATACGTTTACTCTAACAAATACAACAAATATTAATACCGGAATACCCATTTCACTTACGGGCAATATTTCTGGAGGTGGGACTGATATGCAGACAAGATCACTCATTGGCCACAAAACGGTTCTTGTCGACCCAAGTGGAAGCAATGTGTTTTCAATTGATCTTAACGCAGTGGTTACATTAAATGCCGCACAATCATTGACTGGCACTGAGACATTATCTTTTGACCTCACCTATGGCAACCAAACTTTTGGATTGATCTACGGTAAGTTTGGAAGAGACACTATCCAAGTAGGTAATCAATCCATTGAAATTGACTTCTTCACACAATCTGAAAGGTCTGGAATTACATTTGGCAATCCGAGTATCTCGTTTGATTTCAGAAATACATTTGGAGTGCCTATTGGTGTCGATTTTGCTGGATTATATGGGGATGACGGTGCTGGTGGGAACCAGGTCTTCCTAACTGGGAGCATTATTAATGATGATCCAGTCATTGAAGGATCAGGCCTTGATACTCCAACTCCTACCACACCAGGTGAAACCGCCCAAACCATTATAGAAATAAACAGGGGGAATTCTAATTTGGTAAATCTGCTCTCCCAGTCGCCAGAGCGATTGGTTTTTGACGTATCCGGAATATCCAATCCTGAAAGTCTTACAGAAGCCAATTATCTGCAACCAACCAGCTCCATTACAGCATTTGTTACTCTAGAGGTACCTATGGAGGTTCAGCTTGAAGATTATGAAGAATCTGGTTCTTTTGGATTAGGAGATGGTCTTGACTTGAGTAATGTTGATTCGGCATTTATTCGTCTGGTGACCAATAACGAGCTACCATTTAACGGTACAATAAATCTGGAAGTGCAAGACGCTGATAGTGTTGCACTTTTTCCAATATCAGATACTAGTGACCCTCAGTTTGATCAAGAACAGTTGGATAGATTTACCAATATCCCTGTCATCAAAGCTCCTTTAATTAATGTGAATGGAGAAGTTACCGATCCAAGCGGCGCAACAGAAGATATTTCGCTGACTCAAGCAGAAGTAGACCTTCTGGCTGGTGCATCACATGTAATTATTACTATGGTATTGAATACCCCTGTCAGTCAAACTTCAAGAGATATCTACGTTAAGATACTTGCGGACTATACATTAAGTTTAAAGGTGGGTATTGGTGGTAAGTTCAATTTGGAACTATAGATGAGGAAAATCACTACCACCATATTAATCCTAACCTCCTTAGCCTGTTTCTCCCAAACAAGCTTATCATTTCAACATTTAGGAAATGCTACTTTCCAAAACAACCTTATCAATCCTTCTTTGATTCCGAAGGGTAGATTTTTTCTAGGACTACCGGTATTATCAGGAGTTCACTTTAATGTGAACAACAAGTTCAATTACAATGAAGGGTTCACCGTAGAAAGCACTAGAACATTGATTGATGTTCCTAAAATAATTGGAAATCTGCAACGTCAGAACATGCTGACTACTAAAGTTGAAGTAAACCTTCTTCATCTTGGTTACAAGTTAAAATCTGGTGCGTTATTAAGCTTTGTTGCAAATGAGCGTGTTGAAGCAGACTTTCTTTATCCTAAGGAAATGGTGGAGTATGTTTTCACTAAAGGGAATAGTCAGTTCTTGAACAAGGATGTAAAGATTTCGAAGATTGGCTTGCGTGCCACACACTTTAGAGAGTTTGGACTTGGAATAGCAGCTCCGATCAACGATCAACTCACTGTCGGCCTGAGGGGTAAATTTCTTGTTGGTTTTGCAAACGCAAGCTTACCTGGAGGTACCAGTGCTGTGCTTAAAACAAATGGTGAGGCATTTCAAATAGACGCTGAGTGGAAAAAGGCTATTCTTAGAACTTCAGGCTTTGATATCTATGATGATACCGAAGGAGACTTAGGCTCTCACTTGGTCATGAATGGAAACACTGGGTTTGCAATCGATATTGGCGGAACTTATAAGCTCAATAGGTATTATACCATAACAGGCTCGGTGGTAGATTTAGGGTTTATCAACTGGAAAGAAAATATTAAAAATTATTCATTAGCAGACACTAGCTTTAACTACAGCGGAGTGAATCTAGAAGACTTGGATGATATCGAGCAAACCTTAGAAGATTCGTTATTCAGCAAATTTGAAACTACAGATACTTTTGATCCTTACAAAAGTTGGTTGCCAGTAACCGCCTATGGAAGCTGGATTTATCATTACAGCCCGAAAACGGATTTTTATGTGTCGGCTGGTACTCGACTGGTACAACGTCACATTAAAATGATGTACGGTGCTGGGATAACACAAAAGTTTGGTAAAGCCTTCACTGGTTCAATCAGTGTCACAAAGCTGCCTCAGCAATTTTTCAATGTAGGTGCTGCATTTGTGGTAAAGGGAGGTCCGGTACAAATGTATATGGCAGCAGATCAAGTCATTAATTTTTCTGTGCCTGATGCTAAGGCAATTGATTTTAGATTTGGGATGAGTTTTGCTTTTGGAAACCGACCAGAAAAAGAAGTAGAAAGCGGACTTTCAAGAGCACCAATTAATGGTGCGAGAGGAATTGATACGAATGTTTTCTTAGGTAAGAAAGTAAAAACTAAAAAGCGTGATGGTATCTACTCCATCATCAAGCGTCAAAAACGTAGAGAGCTTAAAAATAAGCGTACAAAAAGAGACGGAGATGTCGATAAGAAAAGCCTTAATGGCAGAAGCGGCAAGAAAAATACTGGAGCCGAATAGCCGGTGCTAAAATAACTGCCTGAACGTATCGCCGAGCTTGGAAAACGAGTGAACCTTAATCTTAAATTGATTCAAATCTTTTGCTTTTAAATTATGTTTTGAGATATATATTTCTTTGAATCCTAGTTTTTCTGCTTCATTGATCCGGGTCTCAATTCGATTTATGGGACGTATCTCTCCGCCCAATCCAACTTCCGCAGCAAAGCATACGTCTTCTCCAATTGGAGCATCTTCGAAAGATGAGAAGATTGCAGAGCAGATGGCCAGATCTAAAGCAGTATCCTGCACTTTTAATCCTCCAGCTATATTTAGAAAGACATCCTGAGTGCTTAGGCGAATCCCTAATCTTTTTTCCATTACTGCTAAAAGCATCGTCAGCCTCTTATAGTCATAGCCCGTAGTACTTCGTTGAGGGTTGCCATAGCTTGTTGGGCTTACAAGCGCTTGAGATTCCAGAATTAATGGTCTGTTTCCTTCGAGGGTTGCCCCTAGGGCTATACCACTTAATCCAGGATCTCTGGGAGAAATAAGGATTTCCGACGGATTAGTTACCTCTCTTAGACCATCAGCATTCATTTCAAACATGCCAAGTTCGGAAGTCGAACCAAATCGATTTTTGATGGTTCTTAAAATTCGATAGGAAAGATGTCTGTCTCCCTCAAATTGCAAAACTGTGTCCACCATGTGTTCAAGTACCTTAGGTCCGGCTATCGCTCCATCCTTATTCACATGACCAATAAGGAATACAGGGATTCCTTTTTGCTTCGCAAACTTCATGAGCTGTCCCGTGCACTCTTTGACCTGTGAAATTGAGCCGATTGCAGCTTCAATTCTATCTGAGTGAAGCGTCTGAATGGAATCGATAATTAGGATGTCTGGAGCTAGGCTCTCAGCTTGCTTTATGACTTGCGATAGACTGGTTTCTGCGTATAGAAAACAATGCTCGGCGGTAGTGCCAATTCGTTCGGCTCGCATTTTAATTTGTTCAGCACTTTCTTCTCCAGAAACATAAAGTGTTTTTTGAGGAAGCCGGATGGCCATCTGAAGCATGATCGTAGACTTTCCAATACCTGGCTCTCCACCCACAAGCACCAATGAACCATCAACAATCCCCCCACCCAAAACTCGATCTAATTCCTGAATTCCGGTCCTCAATCGTTCCTTGGTTGCTATGCCTCCAGCATCATTAATATTGATTGGTTTCGTTTTTTCCACTGTAAAATCAACTGCCGATACTGTTGATTTTGATACGACTTCTTCAACATAAGTATTCCACTCGTCACATGAAGGGCATTTACCAACCCACTTGGCTGATTCCGAACCACAAGATTGACAATAGAATACGCTTTTTGTTTTCGCCATATTTAGATGAGGATAAAGGCTAAGATATAAACTGTCTCATATATTTTTACGGCATGCAAAAAGATCAGAAAGTTTTCGACCTAATAAAGGCTGAAGAAAAGAGACAGATAGAAGGAATAGAGCTGATAGCCTCAGAAAATATTGTGTCACCGCAAGTTCTAGAAGCAGCCGGTAGTGTCCTTACAAATAAGTATGCTGAAGGTCTTCCAGGCAAGAGATATTATGGCGGTTGCGAAGTGGTGGATGAAATAGAAGATTTAGCTCGTGAAAGAGCAAAGGAACTATTTGGTGCTACTTGGGCCAACGTTCAACCTCACTCAGGAGCGCAAGCAAATGCAGCGGTAATGCTGGCTTGCTTAAATGCTGGTGACGAAATTTTGGGTTTTGACTTATCTCACGGAGGCCACCTTACACATGGATCAGGTGTCAACTTTTCAGGAAAACTTTATAAGCCTAACTTTTACGGTGTAGAAAAGGAAACGGGTCTTATTGACTATGATCAACTTGAAAAAGTTGCCAGGGAAAAAAATCCAAAAATGATTATTTGTGGTGCTTCAGCTTACAGTCGGGACTGGGACTATGAGCGGTTCAGAGCCATATCAGACGAGGTTGGAGCTTTACTTCTTGCTGATGTATCTCATCCATCCGGACTTATTGCACGCGGCTTTTTGAATGATCCCCTTGAGTATTGTCACATAGTCACCACAACTACACACAAGACTTTAAGAGGCCCGCGAGGAGGAATGATTCTCGTGAGAGATGATATAGATAATCCTTGGGGATTAACTACACCTAAAGGAGTCATCAAAAAGCTGAGTTCATTGCTTGATTCCGGAGTGTTTCCAGGAACACAGGGTGGTCCATTAGAACATATTATTGCTGCAAAGGCTATTGCTTTTGGTGAAGCCCTCACCGATGATTACATGAACTACATGGTTCAGGTAAAAAAGAATGCGGCTGTCATGGCTGAAGCATTTGTTAATAAGGGATACCATGTAATTTCAGGTGGGACTGATAATCACTTGATGTTAATTGACCTTAGGACAAAGGACATTACAGGGAAGGAGGCTGAAAATTCTTTGATCAAAGCTGACATTACGGTAAACAAAAACATGGTTCCTTTCGATGACAAGAGTCCATTTGTCACATCAGGAATGAGAATAGGTACTCCTGCTATTACAACACGAGGAATGGTTGAAGCAGATATGATCAAGATTGTAGATTTAATTGATGCTGTTATCACCAATAAGGATGACGAAGGTAAAATAGCAGAGGTGAAGTCCGAGGTAAATAACTGGATGTCAGAGTTCCCATTATTTAAGGGGTAATTAAATGCCATTAGATCAGATATCAGATGAAAAAGAGATGTCCTTCTTGGATCATCTGGAAGAGTTAAGATGGCACATCATCCGCTCTCTGATCGCTATTATTGTGTTGGCTATCGCAGCGTTTGTAGCTAAAGATTTTGTAATTGGCACAGTCATTCTTGGTCCATCACGAACAGATTTCTGGACCTATCAAAAGCTATGTGAACTTGCTGATTTAATTGGCACGCCAGCACTTTGCATAGATACCTTGTCGTTTGAATTGGTAAGTAGAAAAATGAGCAGCCAATTCATGACACACGTTTCTGTTTCATTTTTCGCAGGCCTTATTGTTGGGTTCCCGTATCTTTTCTGGGAGATTTGGCGCTTTATTAAACCTGGTTTACGCCCACAGGAAAGAAGAGCATCAAGAGGTGCTACTTTTTCAGTAACCGTCCTCTTTGCTATGGGTGTTCTTTTTGGCTATTTCCTGATAGCTCCTATTTCCGTGCGATTTTTTTCAACGTACCAGGTTGACCCATCACTGCAAAATTTATTTGACCTTTCATCCTACATCAACACTGTCACAATGATAGTTTTTGGATGTGGTGTGTTGTTTCAGCTGCCTGTTATTGTTTACTTCCTTACAAAAGCTGGCATTGTGAGTTCATCATTGATGAAGGCCTATAGAAAACATGCAATCATAGTAATTTTGGTGTTAGGTGCAGTATTTACTCCACCTGATCCATTCAGTCAGATATTAATTGCTTTGCCATTAATGATTCTTTATCAAATGAGTATCTTAATAGCCAAACGAATAGAACGAAGAGAAGCCAAACAAAATAAATAACTCCATGAAAATAGCAATAGGTGGCGATCACGCCGGTTTTCAGTACAAGGAACGACTTGTCAGACACCTTGAAGATCAAGGCCATACTATCGAAGATTTTGGTCCTAGTACAGATGGTTCTGTAGATTATCCTGATCATGTTCACCCACTTGCCTCCTCCATTGCTTCAGAGGACTGTGATTTAGGAATTCTTATATGTGGCAGCGGAAATGGAGTGGCAATGACTGCCAACAAACATGAAAACGTAAGAGCTGCTCTCTGTTGGAATGCGGAGTTGGCATCACTTGCAAGGCAACACAATAATGCTAATGTAATATGTCTTGCTGCCAGATTTTTAGCTTACGAATATGCTGAAACTCTTGTCGATACTTTCGTGGAAACTACATTTGAAGGAGGTAGACATGAAAGAAGAGTCAATAAAATCAATTGCTAATCTTCTCATAACGATTGCTTCCGATTTTCCGATATCCTGATTCGATTTTAGGAAATCGCTCAATTATTTTCGGCATCATACCAATGTCATCTATTATAAGTGTCGGGTCTGAATTTTGAAAGAGTTTGAACAGATCTCCGGCAGGTCCATAATAATCCAATCCTTTAAAGGCGCGCCTTGTTAAATGATCATTGAAACAAGGTGTATTGATGCTCACCTGCTGATAGTATTTCAAATTGCTCCCCAATACCATTGCTCCCTCAGTTGCTTCCTCCACATCTCTTACCTCAAGAGATTTTGTAAACCTTTGATAGGAAAAAGCAGTGTAGATCAGTGTGCCAAGTATGAGTAATCCTGGCATGATAAACTGAAAAATTCTTCTCTTAATTAAAATGAAATAGTGTACCCAGAAATAGGCGATTACTGGCACCATAAAAACCAATTCGAAAAGGGACTTCTCATTGGAAATGAAGAATGTAGCCACTCCGCCAAAAAACATCAACCAGATCACTTGTTGAATCTTTTGTTGGAAGTTTGTTAGACGGGCAGAGCCTAAGGTCTTTAAAACAGCAAGTATAAGTATTACAATGAAGCCCGCTGAAATAAAAGTAAACTCAATCAAAGATAATGGTGAGACGCTCTGCATTAGTAAGTTTTGGATAAGGTAACTATCTATAAATAACCATAGATCTCCCCGCCAATAGAAATAAAGTGCACACATAGAAAACACCAGCAAGAAACCAAAGAGATAAAGTGCCAATCTTCTGGTTGCAGCGGTAGAAAACAGTATAAGTGCAAAGAGAAAAACTAAAAAGAACACAATGGACGGCAGGTAAATCATGGTTGCTAGTCCTACATAAATTCCTGAGTTTAGAAAAAGCTCATCAGTGACCTGGTTATCAATTCGGCGCAATACATTTCTAAGCGCTAATAATATAAATGTGAGACTAAGCAATTGTGGTGAAAGAGTCATATAATCTGGCACAGACACCATTAAAATCATATACAGGAATGCTGGCAAATAGCTGTTCTCATTATAAGCTTTATTCTTCAAGAGCAGTTGATTGAAAATTCCTGCCTGAAAAATGATGACCAACGAGCTGAATCCATAATGGATAAATGCGCTTCTTCCAAAAATCATGGCCAGGTACTTATATACGAAAACAGCAATTGGTCCTGTATAGTCAAACGCTTCACTATACATCGTAAAACCCTGATTCAACCATTCACCCAACAGTAACCATTTCAACTCATAGTAAGAAGTGTATTCTATGAAGATGCTTTGGGCAATGCGGATTATTACCATCAGAATAAATATGATGGCTAATCTGTACGGGTCGTTTATTCTAAAAAATCGTAACAATTAATGTTGATTCGAAATGATTAGCTCGAAATTAGAATATTTGGTTAAACCCCTTACGGATTATCTTCGGATATTTGCAGATATGGAAAGTAAACGGCAAATAAAATACGGGAAGCAATTACAAAAGGACCTAGCAGGAATCTTCCAAAGAGATCCCGTTCACTATTTCGGTTCTTCGTTGGGAACAATTACCGGCGTGTCCGTGTCGCCAGATCTTGGCCTTGCTCGCATCCATCTGAGTATTTTCCCTATTAATAAAGCTGAGGAGGTCTTTGAACATCTTAACAATATTAAGAGTGAGATTCGCTTGAAGCTTGGTAAAAAGATTGGCAGCAAGGTTCGCATCATTCCGGAGCTTGCCTTTTTTCATGATGATACAGAAGAAAAGGCATCCAAAATTGATACGCTCATCAATAAACTAAATATTCCATCAGAGGAAGAATGAATTTTCCTTTTTTCATAGCGCGTAAGTATTTTCTATCGGGAAAAAAGAAAAACTTCATCAACGTTATTTCCATCATCTCGATGGTTGTTGTAGCTATAGGCACGATGTGCTTAATCATTGCCCTATCAGTGTTTAATGGTCTTGAAGGACTTCTTCGATCCATGTACGGTCATTTCGATCCTGACATAATTATTACTCCAACAACGGGTAAATCCTTTGAATTTGATTCAACGATTGTGCATAAAATTAGACAGATAGATGGTGTGCTAGGTGTATCCGAAGTGATAGAGGACAATGTTTTGGTCCAATACAAAGAGTCTCAAAGACTTGTTCGCATGAAGGGTGTCAGTAGAGATTTTGATGAGTATAGCGGAATTAGAAATGTAATGGTTTCCGGTCGTTTCCCTCTGGTCCGCGATAGCATTGGATACGCGTTGATCGGACGTGGAGTTCAATACGATTTATCGATGAGTCTTAAAAATGATTTTTATACGCTCCAGATGTACTACCCAAAAGATATAGCGCCAGGAGTAGTTAATCCTACACGCATGTACAATCTACTGAATATTATTCCCGGTGGTGTTTTTGCCATAGAGAAATACTATGATGACAATTATGTTTTTGTCCCTGTAGAATTTGCCAAAGACCTTCTTAGCTATGAAAATAGACTATCTTCTTTTGACATCTATCTTTTAGATGATGCTAATCGTTTGAAGGTAAAAGAAAATCTCCAATCTAATCTAGGCAACAGTTTTAAAGTCCGCTTAGGCGAAGAGTTGCACAGTGATCTGTATAAAGTGTTGAAAGTAGAAAAACTCTTCGTCTTTCTAATTTTAGTTGCCATCATTGGTATTGCGTCGATAAATATCTTTTTTTCACTTACCATGTTGGTTATCGAAAAGAAAAAAGACATCTCAGTACTCTTTGCACAAGGTGCGTCTACAAAATTAATTCGTAATATTTTTCTTTATGAAGGCTGCATTGTGGCATTTACTGGAGCAACTATTGGCCTTGTGTTAGGCGTCAGTTTGAGTCTGTTGCAAGAGCATTTTGGATTTGTGGGGATGGGGATGGATTCTGCGATTGTCAACAGTTATCCTGTTGAAATTGTATTCAGCGATGTTTTATTCACGGTTATAGCAATAATAATCATCACTTTATTGGCATCGATCAAGCCCGCAATAAAAGCTGGAAAGTCATTCTCGACACATACTTTACAATAAGACATCAAACTCTTCACATTTTCTTGCCCTGTAGGAGTCATATTTTTACTATTTTCGAAGTTTATCTGATTTCAAAAATCTGTGAAAGTATCTCCTGAACAACCGTTTGAACTTATCTACTCACTATACGATCATGAGTACCTTGGATATCTCATCGAATCTTTTGTGGTGCAGCTGAATGATAAAGGAGAACTTAGCTATTCACATCAAAACATTTCTTCTAAAAACGCCGAAGAATTTAGTTCAGGGTTAGACGACAATGATTACAAGATCATCAAGCTCATGGATCAAATTCAGCAAGATCAGGTTGCTCATCATTTTCAGAAAAAAAAGCAAAAACCTGAAGAGTTCTTCCTGAAAACTTTTGACGAACAAACTGGAGATAAGGCACTACAGGGAGAGATTGAAGCTTACATTGAAAGAAGAAGATCACAGATTCTGGCGCTAATTCATGGGAAACGATTATTCGAAATGGGGAAAGATGGAGAGCCCGCCTGGAAGGAGATTGCTGTAGTAGATGAGAAAGCTACAGTTCTTTTTCATTTCAGAAAAAATGAAGACAACACACACTATTTCCCTACCATCAAGCTCAAAGGGGAAAAAGTAGAATTCCTAAATAATGGAAGTTATCTGCTTTGCCGCGAGCCTGCCTGGCTAATTGCCAATGATCAGCTTTTCACTTTTCAAAAATCTGTTAGTGGTGGTAAGTTGAAGCCATTTCTAAAGAAGAAATTTATCCTCATCCCTAAGGATATTGAGGAGACCTACTATCAGAAATTTGTCGGACCACTCATCTCTGAGTTTGATGTATATGCCAAAGGATTCGATATCGTCACTCATAAACCAAAGCCGACACCTAAGATCACGGTTAGTGAGCTGCAGACCAGTCGGGCGACCACTCTATTTGATGACGGTGGTAATGCGCCGGAGGTAGAGAATGACAAGCTTCTGTTGGAACTTTCTTTTGATTATGGTAAGCACAATTTCAATGCTGACAAGCTGAGTAAAGTGAGCGTCTCACTAGAGAAAGAAGATGATAGCTACATCTTTCATCGGATCAGCAGAGATCACGAAGGTGAAAAGGGAATCATACAACAGCTGGTGACCAATGGCTTGCAATTGAGAAATTCTCGAGTCACATTGCCAAAAACAGCAGCTTTTGATTGGATTGGTCGCAACAGTGGTTTGTTGGAAGATTTCATTATCAAACAAAACCAGCAGGGAAAGAAATTCTTTGTCGGAGAATCAACAATTGATTTAGAAGTAAGCGAAGGTGTAGACTGGTTTGACCTAAAAGCTAAAATCCGTTTTGGTGACTTTGAAGTCCCATTTGAAGAAATCAGAAAGTGCATCTTGAAAGGGAAAACAGAGGTTATGCTGCCAAATGGGGAGATTGGTGTTATCCCGGAATCATGGATCACTCGCTACAAAGATCTCTTTGCTTTTTCCTCCCAGACTGACGATGGCATTACACTTAATAAAATTCACGTATCCCTTGTCCAAGAGCTAAAAGACGGTGACTTGGCGAAAGTGACAATGGACAGAAAGTTGGAAAAACTTCTTTCATTTGAAAAAATGGAAGACCATCAAGTTCCGAGTTCTTTTAAAGGTGATCTGCGGCCTTATCAACTTGCTGGTTACAATTGGCTCAGATTTCTGGAAGACTACAACTTTGGTGGTTGCCTTGCTGATGATATGGGATTAGGTAAGACCATACAAGCGCTTGCGCTTTTGCAACATCAGAAAAACGAAAATCCTGGAAACACCAGCTTGCTCATCATGCCAACATCTTTGCTTTACAACTGGGAGATGGAGGCCAAAAAATTTACACCCGCTTTAAAAATTCTGAACTATACGGGTATCAATAGAATAAAAGATCACTCTCAATTCGCTAAATACGATATCGTAATTACAAGCTATGGTACCACTCGGGTTGATTCAGAAATTCTTGCAGACTACTACTTCAATTATATCATTCTTGATGAATCACAGGCGATAAAGAACCCTGATTCTCTCATATCAAAGAAAGTACGTGAGCTTAAATCCCGACGCAAGCTGATACTAACGGGTACACCAATTGAGAACAGTACACTTGACCTGTGGTCGCAAATGAGTTTTCTCAACCCAGGCTTACTTGGCAATGAATCTTATTTCAAAAAAGCCTATTTAAAGCCTATAGAGAAACAGAAAGATGAATTTAAGACAAGAAAGCTCAACGCTTTAATTAAGCCATTCTTACTAAGAAGGGAAAAAAGCCAGGTCGCTGATGACCTCCCCGAAAAAGTGATCAACATTAGATATTGTGAAATGTCAGATGAGCAACGTGAAGTATATGAAAAAGAGAAAAATGCCTTCCGAAGCAAAATCATGGATGTCATTGAAACGGATGGAGTAGCTAAGTCTCACATGATTTTGTTGCAAGGTTTGACACAGTTAAGACAGATTGCAAATCATCCGAAAATGGTAGATCCAGAATACGGAGATGGCTCCGGTAAGTTGGAAGCAGTGACTTATATGATTGAGAATTCGATTTCCAAAGGCCATAAAGTGCTTATTTTTAGCCAATTTGTGAAGCACCTGAAAATAGTCTCAGACTACCTGAAAGATCAAAAATTACCTTTTGCCTATTTAGATGGCTCTACCAAAGACAGACAACATCAGGTTGAACGCTTTCAAAACGATCCTGAGGTTTCCATATTCTTGATCTCGTTAAAAGCAGGTGGGACAGGATTAAACCTCACAAAGGCAGAATATGTATTCTTGCTTGATCCTTGGTGGAATCCAGCTGTCGAAGCTCAAGCCATTGATCGAGCACATAGAATTGGCCAAACCAAAAAGGTGTTCGCATACAAATTTGTAAGCAAGGACACAATAGAAGAAAAAATCATCAAACTGCAAGAACATAAGCAGCAGTTAGCATCAGATTTAATCTCAGTAGAAGAAAGTTTTGTAAAAAGCCTCTCTCCAAGCGACATTCAAGATCTGTTTGACTAATTTTTATAGTTCAAATAAGGGTTGGATTTTATCCATGTTGTTAGATGAGTGTAATTCATTACATAAGAGACTTTCCAATGAGAAATCCGATAATAAGTCTGATTGCCTTCATCTTAGTTATAAATACGTGCTTATGTTCCACCGCTTCAGGGCAAAAGGAATTTGGGTTCAAGATGCCGCCGAAAATGAAGCGAATCGAAATCCCTTTTGAGCAACACAATAACCTGATAGTAATACCCATAACCATAAACAGGTTTCTGACACTCAAGTTTATTCTCGACACTGGTGTAGAAAATGCTATTCTCACTGAAAAGCTATATGCCGATATTCTTGACTTGAATTATATCAGAGAAATAACCATTGATGGTCCAGGGCTAATTGATTCTGTCGAAGCTCTTATTGCGAACCAGGTGACCTTTGGTTTGCCGGGTGGCATCATTGGGCAAAACATGAATGTGCTGGTTCTAAAAGAGGATTACCTCCAGCTTTCTGAGAACATCGGTGAAAACGTATATGGGATCATTGGCTATGACATCTTTTCGCGCTTTGTAGTAGAGATCAATTATGACAATAACATACTTACCCTTCACGACCCGGAAAGGTACAAACCAGTTAAAAGAAGAGTTGCACTCCCGCTAGAAATAAGAGGTTCTAAACCATTCATGAACGCCACTATCATGCAAGGAAGTGAAACCGCTTCTCTTGATATCATGGTCGATACCGGAGCCAGCCATGCAGCACTGATCGACTATAAATATTTGAATGGAATTTCATTACCCGAAAAAACAATAGAAACACGTTTGGGAAGAGGAATTGCAGGAGACATCCCAGGGTATTTAGGACGGATTGATCATGTGAGAATTGATAATTTTGATTTTACCGAAATGCTGGTGTCTGCGCCGTTTGATGGTGCGTACAATAAAGTAATCAAAAGAGGAGCGCGAGTGGGCACCTTTGGGGGCGAGTTGCTCAATAGGTTCAATGTCACCTTTGACTATCAAAACAATATAGTCTATTTGACAGAAGGAAATCGATATAGTGAATCATTTGAATATGATATGAGTGGCTTGTCGTTAAATGCCGTGGGCCCTGATCTTGATACATTGAAGGTAGTTAGTGTTCAGAAAGACGGACCAGCTTTTGAGTCCAATATCCGCACGGGTGACATCATTCATTCCATCAATGGTAAAAGTTTAAGATATCATAGTTTATCAGATATTTATAAAATTCTTCAAAGTCGCGATGGTCGGTTGATCAAAGTGAAGATCTACCGTGATGGGAAAAAGGAAATGATCAAATTCCGACTAAAGAAGATTATCTGATAACTCTACGAAAAAAATAGCGCAAAAAAAGGGATGACTTGCGCCACCCCTTTCTATCTAGGTGATTAGGAAATTAATCTTTTACGATTACCCGAAAGCTTACCACATTGTCTTGCGGACTTTCACGATCATAGAATCTTAAGATATACACCCCTTCTTCAAAATCTGCTACATCTATTCTCAACTGCCCGTTGAAACCATTTCTCAAGTCTTCAGACCATTTCGTCTTACCTAAAAGGTCAACGAGCTGAGCTGTTATATCACCAGATTTTAAATGACGGTATCTAATGTTTAGATAATCACTTGATGGATTTGGATAAATTTCAAGATCTTTGAAGTACTCCAATATTATACCCAGGACAGCTTCAATGGTAACTTCAACCCCGTCCTCCGTTGCAAATGCTTGAAGCCTAAAGTCTGTATCGCTTACTCCAGCTTCACCTACCTCAAACTGTACAAAGGATGACTCATCTAAAGGAATACCTGGGTATTCCACAAAGAATCTGTAAATACCCTGCGGAAGGAATCCGAACTGGAATTCACCATTATCATCAGTTTCACCATATGCGATAAGTTCAAACTCATCATCATCCTGACCAGTACGTCCGCCAGAACGTTTTCTACGAAGACCACATTTCCTTTTCGATGCACGTCTTCTTGCATCAATACGCCCACCATCATCACCAAAATCTTCTTCGATGAGGACATCCAATAAACCTTCTCCATCTGCTGCAGTTAATTCGGGAGGCACTTCAGTCATTGTTATATCTATGACATCATCGCTCCTAAAGAATAGCGTATCAGCTTCAGTCCATTCAAATACATTTCCAAAGTAAGTAGGTATGTACAGTCCCAAATCAGACTCCACCAATATGATATAGTTGCCAAGCACCACATCAGGGAACGTGAAAGTAGATGAATTCACATTTTCTAATGTCTCCAAAACACTAAATCCTGTTGCCGTTCGGGTGGTCTCCAGCATGAACCCGTTCAGCGGAGCAGATAAAGGATCTCCATTAGCGTCAGTAACTGATACTTGCATATCAGCTATGGCGAGTACATCTTGGGGATCCAAATCTATTGTGAGACCAGGGACAAGTGGGTTAGTTACCTCGGTTCGGAAGGTGCCCATGTTGTCATAGTCTATCGCTAGAATCACACTTGTAGCATTATTGACTATGAAGTCAGCACTTGAATTGATTTGGACATCATTTCTAAACCACGTATATACATTGCTACTACCACCTGTCGATATAGACAATGAATAATCATTGGTGTATCTAACCTCAATTGGAGCGCCTGCAGATTCATTGAATTGAACACTTGCCTGATTGGAGTAATCGACACTTGAAATAGCTGCTACAGGCTCTAAATCATCAAATTCAAGATTGTTAGTACTCACATTTAGGCTGGTAATAGCAGTGCCAGAATAATCCATTAATCCGGTAATTTGATTGTCAGACGCGTTCATTTCCAACATATTGGAAAGACCACCATTTGCAAGTGCATTTCCAGTAAATGGATTAGGCATATTTCCAGCTGCACCCGTTCCACTGATATCAACAACTTCTACTCTGGTTCTGCTAATGTCCAGCGTAACCCCATCCCAATTTCTCAGTCTTGCTGACGGCCAGTTTAGTCCCTGAGGAGCTATGGCATTAAATATTTGAACCAATGCAAGGGAGTCAGCTTCTGTTTCAAGATCAATAGCTGTTTTTACCTGAGTGGTGTTTGAGTTGGCAGATACTTGTGATTGAGAATTTACCAACCTTACTCGGTAATAATACTGAGTTGCGAAATCAAGATTACTTACCACAATACCTGTAGCAGTTGTCTGTAAGCCTTGGAAGCCAGGGACGAATGTTGAGAAATCTGCTACATCAGACACATCAATCTGATAGGTCAGCACGTCTAAGCCTTGACTCCATCTGGCGGTGAAGCCTGTAGAAGTGACGTCTACTGGAGCGATAGTAACGACACTCTGACTGATGATTAGCTCATCGAGTGTAGCGTCAGAACCTATATTTCCAACGTCATCTGTGGCGGTAACAATTACATCATAAGTTCCATCTGAAAGAGCGGCAATTGCACCCGCTACCAGTGTCCAAGTTCCATCTCCGTTATTCGTACCGCTGTAGCTCACTCCATCTACCTCCACATCTAGTGTAGCACTTGGATCATCTATTGATCCAGTAAGCTGCGGACTTGTGATAGAGGTCGCGTACACATCCACAGTAACTACAGGATTCTCAGTATCGATGTTGAAAACGTCAGTTGCGTCATAAACACCCATTAAATTTCCTGCCAGATCTCGCGCATCTGTTACTTGAACATCCACGTTGGAAAGCAGCTCATTTGCATCAGCGACGCTATAAGAAGCAGTAAAATTGAGGTTGTCATCCCATCCTCCTACACTAAAGGTCAGTGTGTTGGCTGGATCTTCTACAGGGAATGAAATGGTTGGATCAATGCCTGTATCCATCGCTTCATCGAAGGTAATTGTCACGTTAAACTGTGTGTCTCCATCAGTAATTGTATTTATATCAGGAGAATGGTTCACAACATTTGGTGGAGCCACATCTGCGCTGGATTGAATCGTAAATGTATTACCATCAATAAACCCTCCATCAATTTTATTCTTTGGTTCAACAATTCCAAAGCTCTCAACAAGATCCGTCATTAAAGCAATATTGAAAGAGTTCCCAATAGTGGCAGCAGCATCAACATCAACCAATACGTAGAAATAGTGAGTGTCTCCATTAAGAATATCTCCGCTCAATGTAAATAATACAGTATCAGCGATGAACTCTCCAATCTCCGTTGCATTAACAAACCCAGCGTTTAAAGGGTCAGCTTCATCAACGTTAACACTCTCGTGTATTTTCCATCCTGCTGCACTGAAATCTGCAGAGGTGGCATCACCACTAATTCCGAACTGGAATCCTTGTTTGGTTAGGTTTCCACCCGAGGCGGTCACACTAAACTTATAGACTAAATTGTCATTACTCGCTGTATCAATAGATATCCCGGGAACATCAATTGTGGTCAAAGTTGCATCTGGTACAGTAGGTGCGCTTAGGGTAGGCCCTTCTACCCAATCAGTATTGGCGTCCATACTCACAAGGTTGGCACCGTTTGTTCCTCCGGTTTCATCAGTAACAGTTGTGCTTCCAGTACCATCAGACAAAGGATAATATGCGACAAGACCTGCCTCATTACCCAATAACTCATTGTTCATATTGTTCTGAATATCAGTTTGTGATCGAGCATGATCCCATAACCTTATTTCATCGAGCTGACCATCCCATTGATTACCATTATCTGGTCTTCTACCAATGGTAAGTCCATTACCATCAATCACGGTATTTAAAGTGGCTGTTGTCGTAGCCTCAAGATTACCGTCTAAGTATAGATTAATGTTAGTCCCATCGTAAGTAACAGCGGCATGATACCATTGATCTTGAACCAGATTTGTGATCCCTCCTAGATCATTGGCAAATCCGAAGAAATACAGTCTTCCAGGTGCATTTAAGGTAGTTATTAACCCGAACATCTGATCGTTTGCACTGGTGCCATACTGAACGATTCCATGATCTGTATCCGAAGAGAGATCCACATTTGACTTAAACCAAAATTCAAGTGTTCTTGGAGCAGCACCGACAGGGAACCCTGTAGGTGATGTAACTTGCGCATGATCATTTATTCCATCAAAATCAAGGGCGAAATTTGAAATTGCTCCTCCTGTTGTTGTAAATCCGTTTGGATTATCTACATCAGAGTTGATGTTATACATTTCATAATTTGGCGGGCCATTTACCTCTACTACAGCTACTTCATAATCGGTACCTGCTGAAAGTCCATTAATAACTGTACTATCATTGTATCCATTGTAAACCACAAACCAGCCTCCATCTATATCATCTCCTAATCCATAATCTCCAGGATTTCCATAAATATTGTCAGATGGTGATGGGAATGGGTTTCCAGTACCGTCATGAACAACTACAAGCCTTCTTTGACCATCCCCGTTTGTCCAGCTCACATCTGCAGTGGTATCAGTAACGTTTGTAATAGCAAGATTTGTAGCCTGAGTAGCTGGTGCCGCGAATGAATGGCTGAAAATACCTGATGCTATATAATTGGATGTGCCTCCGCTTAAGGCAAAATCATTTAGCGTTCCATCTAAGGCGTTTGAAGATTGATCTATTTCTGTTGTGATTGCTGAATTATTTCCGCCTGCTACTCCTTGATCAAATCCGTAACGAAGTACAAGGTTTGCCTGGTTAGGATGACCACTAAGGTCGGATGCATATACATAATCGAAAATTTCCTGACCGTTTAATGCCACATTCCATATTCGCACTTCATCCATCGAGCCGTTGAAAAATTCTTGTACAGCAAAACTTACCGAACCTAGGTGCAATGGATCAGCTGTAACGTTCATTGTTCCACTCAAAGGAACTTGGTTGTCAAGTATTCCATCAACATACAAGCTCAGAGTGCTTCCATCGTAAGTCATTGCAAAATGATGCCATTCATTTTCCAGGTCTGTTGGAGTCAACGTAGACTGTATTGATTCCCATTGACTTCCTACAAAAACCTGCGCTTCGAAGCGACTATAATCAGCTGGTATCCACCCTAGCAGATAGTTATCGTTTTTACGAACCGCATTTTGAATTGATCCTGTGTTGCCATCAATTCTCAACCATGCCGAAACGGTTACCTCGGTGGTAATATCCAACGTCGGATTATCAGGCACTTCGATATAATCATCTGTTCCGTCAAAGTTTAGCGCATTTTGAGGTGCCGAGATTGCAGGTGAAAGTGCCGGGCCAACAACCCAGTCCGTATTTTCATCCATGCTGGTTAGGTTGCCGTCATTCCCATTACCTGTTGCATCTGTAGCAATTGTTGATGGTGATCCATCATCAAACGGGTAATAAGCAACCAGTCCTGATTCACTACCAAATAATTTACTGTCATGATGATCAAATATTTCTGAATCAGATCGTTGATAATCCCAGAATCTAACTTCATCAATGCTACCTGTAAATGCACCAACAAATTCATCATATCCAATCCGCACCTCATCGGTGGTCTCATCAATTGGCAGTAATACGTTCACATCAAGGACTGGAGACCCATCCACGTATATTTTGCCATTAGATCCATTTTGTGATACTGCCACATGATGCCACTGATCGTCATCTATTCCAGCAGCTACAGACAATGAAGTTCCTCCATTTTGGAAGCCACCTGAACTATAGTACTGTAGGTATAATGTTCCTCCTATTTTGAAGAATGAATACCCAGTGGTTCCTGCAATTTGGCCGACTATATTTTGTTGCCCTGTAGAAGGTGTTTTGATCCAGGCTTCAATGGTCCAGTCGGAATCAAGGTCAAATTGTGGCGCATCGGGCACAGCCACGTATTGTGCAGATCCGTCAAATTCAAGTGCGAGGTTAGAGGCAGCTGATGTTGTAACATCTACTATTGTTGGGATGTGTTGACGATTTCCAATTAAATCTTCAAGAACGAAATACACATCATAATCAGTGCCTGGATTTAGTGAACCTCCGATTCTTGTAATCGCAGATTCGCTTAATGCCGAAGCAAATGTTATTGCGCCAGTGCCATTCACAACATCATCTGAGGTAGGTGTTGGTGTTCCGTCAGCATATACTGCCACACCTAGCAATCCAGTTTCATTTGCGTTGCTATTGATTTGGAAATCATTTTCTGTTATATCATCGACAAATGGGTAGCCAGAAGTAAACAACGGTGCGAAAATGTCATTGTCAAAAGCTGTAGAGCTTACATAGTTTGCATCACCATTAAGTGCCCCATCATTTCCTCCGATTGCGTCAATTGCTGCTGCCGAGTCTTGATCAAACTCAAATGCAAGAATCAGGTTCGGATCGGATGCTATCGATGAGTCTGCATTGGTGTAGATCTCTTCAGCAGAGCGGTCGATATCCCAAACCCTTACTTGCTCGATCAACCCGTTGAAATAGTGTTGCACACCATTTCTGCTTCCTATACTGAAATTAGCAGCACTAACAGTTGATGACGTTAGATTGTCTTGAACAATAAGGTTTGGATATTTTTCGCCGTCGATAAACAATCCAATACCTGCTGCAGTCCCGGATCCATCGTGCGTCACTGCAACGTGGTGCCACTGTCCATCATTTATCGAACTTCCATCCGCATTAACGGCAAGTTGGTCAGAGCCAGATGTATTGTTTAGTGACATTCTAAATAAACTGTCTTGAAGGAAAATCCTATATCCTGTGCCGCCCCCAGCATCTTCCTGCTGTCCGGCTATGGTCTGCAAACCTGTACCAGTGGTTTGAATCCATGCCTCAATTGTGAATGGGTCAAATTGATCAAAATTGACAGCAGATATATTGCCTGAATTAGTAAAGTCTCCAGTGCCATCTAAAGCAAGGGCATTTTGTAGTTGTGCTGGAGTTAATGCATCAGATGGAATCCAATTCGGTGTAGCATTCGATCCTGCCGCACCGCTCCATGTTCCATCATTAGAGCCTTTTAAGTCAGGTAGTGATGTGCCACTAGATTCATTGAACTGATAGTAAGCGACCAGGTCGGTTTCTGATCCTGGATCTAACTCATTATATAAATTATCATTTATTTCCGTTTCGCTTCTTGCCACCTGCCATACTCGAACCTCATCCATTTGCCCGTCGTAATGCCATTGAGTTGCAGTATGGACTCGACCGATTCCATATCCAGCACCCCATCCAGAACTCGTTCCGCTCACAGAAAGCGTTTGCTCTACACCATTGATAAAAATTCTATTAGTTGCACCGTCCCAGGTTGCAGCTACATGCGTCCAGGTATTTGCTGGTATAGAATCGTTGGTCAATGAGTGACCTGTTGGATCGGTAGACGCCACGCGCCAGTTTAACAGGCCTATTTGACCTGCATCATTAATTGTCAACGCTAAATCTCCTATTGCGCCACTACCACTCTCCATATTTTTGAAAATACCAGAGCCCATTGGTGCTAAGTTGTTACCTACCAAGTCTGAGTAAACCCATGCTTCTACCGTAAATGATCCTGTATATGGTCCTCCATATACATTTTGTCCAATATCCACGTAATCGTCGGTTCCGTCAAAGTCCAATGCATTTTGTACGGGTGGTGGAAGAGATAAAGCACCAGATCCAACCCAATCTGTAGCATCATCCATGTTGAATAACATGCCGTCATTGTTAGAGAATACATCAAGGAGGGTATTGGATCCAAGGCCATCATCAAACTTGTAGTATGCGATCATCTCTGAGTAATTAGGATGCAAACTGATATCAGTTGTGTTTGCAAAAGCTGTGATATCTCCAGCCGATAATTCAGCATTCCATATCCTTAGTTCATCAACTTGTCCCTGATATGGACTTGTGATATCATTCCGTATACCTATGAACATGTCACTTGTATGCTGTATGGTGCCACTTAGGTTATCGTTGGCCACAGAATTGGTAAGTAATACACCATCAAGATAGAAACTTACGCCAGCGGCGGTATTGCTACCATCATATGTTACCACTAAGTGACTCCATTGTGCAAGTGGTATGGTTTCTACTGTGGATACCACTAGTTCATTGCTCGCTCCGCCATCGTTGAATAATTGTAATGATGGAATTTGAGAATTAATGGTAATGCGATATCCTCTGGTGGGGCCGCTTGATACTTTTGATACTAGCGTCATGGTTCCTGAAGCCGGTGCGTTCACCCACGCTTCAATAGAAAATGCATCATCAAATTCTAGGTTGAGAGTTTCAGTATGTGAAACACGGACATAATCATTTGTGCCATCAAAATCTAATGCTGTGCCAGCGTCCGTATCTCCTAAAACAGGATAAGTACTTGGAGGATTCAATACTGCAGTTGATACTTCACCCGAAGGAACATTATAAGCAAACACCGAGTCTGCCACAGTGCTTGTATTTATTAAGCCTGAAAGCCTTTCCCAACCATTGACAGCTGAAGTATCTGAGGCATCTTTTCTATAAACAATTCTTCTATTGGCATCGATTCCGCCATTGTAGTCCATGCGGATGTCTACTTTCTGTCCGCCTGGTGCAAATACTCCAAAATATTTGCCTTGATCCAAGTCATCAAATCCACTGGCTTGTACTTGATTAGGTGCTCCTTCGACTAGATAGCCATGAATACCTCCGGTTGCATCATCAAAATAGATATTAATATCTTCACCAAATTGAGCAGTATTAAGCACTCCAGGAGTTCCTGCGTAAGAATAAAGGCTTCCTGATCCTCGAGGTGCTCCAGAAATGACAGGTGTAGCACCAGTAATGGTTCCATCGCTATCTCCGGCTATGTTAGTCGCTGTTGAGGCATTGTTCTCATCAAATCTAAAGTATGCTTGTAAGTGATTGAGACTGTCAAAATCTGCATCCATCTTTCCAATCATATGGTCTCGGATGTTGTTCTGGGTGAGTGGGATATCCCAGATTCTGACTTCATCTATGTCTCCTACAAAGTTTCTGGTTGTGAATTCATTTTGATCCCAACTACCTATAAAAACATTTCGTGTACTTGTATTTGGCTGAGTTTCGGGATTCGTGTGCACCAGCAGACCATTCACATATACTCGTGCGTTTGTTCCATCATAAGTTAAAGCGACATGCGTCCACTCATCAGATGGGATTGTACCACAATTAGCTTGAGCACCTCCACCAATTTCGTAACGTAAGGTTGAGGCATCGAGCCATAAAACCATTTCGTTGTTGAATTTTGAAACAATTCCCTGTGGGGAAGCAGATCCATCTGGATTGATCCAAGTCTCTACAGTAAAGTCTCCAGAAAAATCAATCGAAGGACTGTGTGGAACGGTGATATAATCCGCTGCTCCATCAAAACTCATAGCATGTCCAGCATCCACTGGCGTAGGATATGGATTTTGATCTATGGCGGTTGTAAACTGTCCGCTGCCCATCTGTCCATAGGCATAAATCTGATCGTCATCTACATCGGTGCCCAATACGCCGCTTATGCTTGTCCAGGCAGGATCGGTTCCATCTGCTCGGTACAGTATTCTACGATCCGGTGAAACAGCGAAGATGCTATCGTTTACATCATAAGTTTGACCAGGAGCAAAAACTCCAAAGTACTCCGCATCATCAATGTTGTCAAAGCCAGCTACCGTATTTACAGATGGTGTCTGATTGATTCTGTAAATGTGTAATGGGAGGTTTGGAACTCCTAAATTCTGAACTCTAAAACTGCCTAAATCTCTTCCAGATCCGGCCGTGTAGATGTATTCATAAAAGCTATCGTCTCCAAGGTGAGCACCAGAAAGCGTGTATGAGGAGCCTCCGTTTATTATTCCATTATGGATTCCTTTGAAATCCTGTAGGTTCAATGCGTCAACACTATCATCCATGCGATAGTATGCAAGAAGATTGGCAAAATCTGGATGTGCATTGGTTACTTTTCTTGCCAGGTATTGGCGCATTCCATCTTCGCTCACCGCACTGTCCCATATTTTTACTTCATCTATTTCTCCTTCAAAGAACAGTTCTCCACCATGTGTACTTGATCCAATTCTGACACTGTCTCCAATTGAATTTAAAGGTCCTGTGATCGGAGCACTACTATCTACTAGTTCGCCATTAACATATAGGTTTACAGGATCTCCAGAATTCCATGAAAGCGCCACATGCACCCATTCTCCAGTATTGAAGTTATTCGCATCATAGGTCACTTCCTGAACAGTGCTCCCATTGTCTATTCGTCCTTTCAATTCGGAAAACGGCGAACCATCGGAGCCGAATAGGTATAAACTAAACGAATTGGTTCCAGCAGCTCCATAAGATCCCTTACCTACAATAGTAGCGTATTGATTTCCTGGTCCATTTGGTATGTCATTTGGTTTGATCCATGCTTCAACAGTGATGGCATTTAAGCTTGTAACATCGATTGTTGGAAGTTCTACAAAGTCATCAATTCCGTCAAAGGTTAGCGCTTCTCCGGCACCTTCGGCATTCCCATAGTCGAGAAGTGCTGTGGCTGTAGCAGAAGGTTCGCCAGACCCAAGGGTTGGCGATGTTAGAATTGCAACGTAATCAGCTCCTGGAATCAGAGGTGAAGAAAAAGTAAATGCATTTGATGTGACTGTAGTATCTCCAACAAGTATTTGTGGATTATTTCCAACACACAAAGTGTCTGCTCGATAAATACGAATCAAATCACCATCGGCAGCAGTTACGGTTCCGCTGAGTTCTGTTAATGAAGCCAATGTTATTATCGGAATGTCGATAGCATCATGTTCTGAACTAGCTGTATGCTCAATTGCTGTTGCGTTGCAATACATGATATTCCCTATGAACTCATTGTTTTGCGTTCCAGCGCCTTGTGTATAAATGCCAATGTTATTATTTGCAATTATATTTTGATCGGCAACTGGCTCTGCTCCAATCTTGTTCGCATTTGATCCAGCAGAAAGTCGAATGCCGTGATTTGTATTGGCAATGTTATTTCCCTGATAATCTACCCCAATGTAGTTTGCTTCAATGATGGTACTATCCGATCCACCTGTGCCACCAAGCCAGATTCCGTATTGTGAATTTCCAATAATGTTTGGCCTTCCCTGCGCACCAATGATTCCCCGATCTGCATCGAAATACAAGATTCCCTGGGTAAATCCATATATGTTAAGTCCATAAATCTCCACATTATTTCCTTGAACCTGAAGTCCCGTGCCTGAACCTTGACCATCCAATTGCACCATTTGATTTACATCAGTAAAATTAAATCCGTCTTGAGTGAACCCATCGATGATGGTTCCATCTGCGGTTATGGTTGGCAAAGGTGTTGCTCTTGTGATCACCCACGGAGCTGCAGATTGAATGTCAAAGACAATGGTTGTTCCAGGATTGGCATTGGCATAGTTGATAGCTTCTCGTAAAGAGCCTGTTCCTGTGTCATTGGTATTTGTAACTATACTTCCGGGTGCAATCTCAGCTACTGAAAACTCAGACGTACCATCAGAGATATTGGTAGCCGTAGCAACAACTTCCTCACCTGCAGTGAGTGCCAATGACCCGATACCCCATACTCCACCGGAAACCATGGTGGAGTCCAAAAATGTTTGTCCTTGTCCTGCTGCATCGGTCAGATAAAGATCAATTATATCTCCATTTGTCCCGGAACCTGAAATACTGTCAAAACTCACAATTGGATCGATGACTGGTGGAATTATTCCATTATGAGCTCCACTATTCAATGTGATGCCTGCTCCATTATTGAAAATTGAATTTCTTTGAATTTGATTGCCATTATTTCCGGAACCTTCAATTAGAATAGCATTGGTTGTGTTTTCTCCAATGTAATTAGCGTCACCTGAATTGTTTGCTGATCCAATAATATTGTTGTCAGAGTTCAGGTTATTTATCATGTGGATTCCATTGGTATTGGGAAACGGTGTGCTGGCATCTGAGGCCAGACCGATAGCATTCCCTCTTACAATGTTGCCACTTGAGTTATTAAATCGGATACCAGTAGTGTGTCCGGAAATTACATTTCCTTCGATGAGAGCACCATTCCCTGGAGTCATGTTTATTCCATTTCCTGCCCCAAAGGCCGTTGTCTCCAGGGGATCCAAACCAAGTAAATTCCCTTGAATTATGGTTGAATCAGCATTTGAAATACTAATCTCAGCGGTGGTATTATTTGAAATGACATTCATCTCATCAGAGCTTAATCCTCCAATTTGAACTCTATCTCCGTTTGTCCCCAGGCTGATTCCATTTTGGTTACCCATGCCTGCAGTGGTTCCATCCGGCATAATACCGATGTAGTTAGACTGCACTGTACCTCCTCCCACATAGGTTAGGATGAAAACACCGGCTGAACTATTTCCAGTAATAATGTTTCCTTTATCTGGTGCGCCAATAATATATCCATCAGCCGTAGTGCCTACCGCATTAAATCGAATCCCTTGCGCTGTAAAGTCTCTAATATGCAGTCCATACACTTCAAAAAGATTAGCAGTGAAATTCAATCCTATGGTCTGAGATCCTCCTCCGATAATTTGAGGGATATCACCGGCAGCAATGTTCCATCCTGGCTGAGTGGTCCCATCGATGATGGTTCCTTGAGCTGTAATATCAGGTAAATCTGATGCTAGGTTTATTTCCCATGGAGCACTGCTTGGGATATTAAAGTAAATAGCTTTTCCTGGGGAAACATTGACTGAATCAATAGCGGCTCTTAGTGAGCCCGCCCCAGTGTCATTTTCATTTGTAACTGCTACAAAATTTGGTACAAATGGCGAAGCAAATTCTGAAGTACCATTGATATCTTCTACATAGGCCGTGTAATGCTGACCACTTACAAAAATACCTAAAACAACTGCTTCACCAGATGCAACAGTACCGAATCCAACTTGGGTCAACCCTTGATCGTTGCTACAGCCATCCTGCGAAAGCCATAAAGTAACGCTACTTCCATCACCAGATGTTGAAGAAACGATGGCTGAAGTAGCCGTTATATTATCAATAAGTGGCTGATCGATAAGTGGTGCTGATCCATAGCCAATTCCTCCCCCCTGATTACAGCTGAAAATGTTTGCTCCCAATGCTGTATTTGAAGATAAGTTAGAGTTGAAGAAAATACCATCACCTATGTTCTCAGAAATGATGTTCTGATTGATGTCTCCAATATTGATGTTGGCTGGAGCTGATTCAATTTGAATTCCATTTTGACCATTGCCCAAAGCTGACGAGCCGTCGGACTGGACTCCAATGTAATTTCCATTAATATTTATGTCATTTCCGGCTTGTACTCTGATACCATCACCCGTATTCCCCGAAATAATGTTTAGATCTCCTGGAGATGGCCCACCTATAGAAACATCAGCAGCACTTCCTCCTATACTTATTCCCCCCAAACCGTTAGCAATAGCTGCGTCAGCATTGGCATTAGTACCAATATAGTTTCCACTTATTACAATTGTCGTTCCATTGAAAATATTGATTCCGTATCTGGAAGCACCGGAACCTGATATTACATTTCCTTCTCCGGTAAAAAAGTCACCTCCAATAGTAAGGTTGTCGCTGGTACCTGCTGTGGCAATGCCATGATTACCAACGGCTGAGGTGTCAGATCCAACTGACGTTCCAATCCAGTTACCCTGAATAAATACGCTATCGGCTCCTTGAATATATATTCCATTACCGCCAGTTCCGTGGATGATGTTACCTTTTCCGGATGCTCCAATTTGAGCGTTACCTGCTGACGCAGAAGCAAGATTGATTGTTCCATTGAGCGACGATCCTAAGAATCCTGTCAAGATCAAGCCGTATACTTCAGCTTGATCCGCATCTATGTTGATTCCATGCGCATTGCTTCCAATTCCAGAACCATTGATCTGAACCATAGCGGTGGTATCACCAAAAGTCCAGCCTGGCTGAGTGGTCCCATCAATGATAATATCATTTGCAGTGATCTGAGGAAGAGCTGTCGCCAGACCGATGACCCAAGGGCCACCTCCAGGAATATCGAACGTGATGGCAGTGCCGGGATTGGCATTTGCAAAAGCAATGGCATCACGAAGAGATCCGGCACCTGAGTCATTACTATTAGTAACAACGCTGGCAGGTATAGAATCTGACAATGAAAATTCTGATGTACTCAGTGTTGCATTGACTGCAGTTTCATCATCTTCGACAATGGCCACATAGTATTTACCCAACTGGAAAGACCCATTGACTGTCCAGGTACCACCGCTAACTACGTCTATTGAATCCGCTACTAGCAAACGCCCTTGGTCAATATTACACGAATCGGCTTCATAGATGAAAATGTTGGAGTTGTCCTCTGCTGTAGTTGTCCCAGAAATATATGATGGAGAAACTAAGTTTATTATCGGAGCATCAATATCCGGAGTTGAGGTGAAACTTATACCTCCTTTTTCATTGCAGTCGAATTCATTCCCATGTATGGCTACATCATTCATTTGAGTGCCCAACTTCTCTATGCCGTAATCGCCATTATGGCCTATTAGGTTTGCTTCATTGGCACCAACACCTCCAATTACAGAGTTGGAAAGACCACTGATATAAATCCCTGAATTAATATTCTTCTGAGGTGTTATTTCATCACCTGCTAGTCCAATGACATTGTCTTGAATGGTGAATCCCCTGGTATCTGCATTGATGTAAATTCCTATACCTACGGAACCAGAATTTTGATCTGCAAATACCCCATTTCCTGAAATCAGGTTCCCAATTATTGAGTTACCAGCACTTGCACCATCCACCAAGTTCAATACGATTCCATTTGCGTGGTTTCCAAAGGTATTGTCACTGGTTACCGTAACTCCATCTCCAGAGAGGATCATGTCTCCAACTCCATTGATGTCTAGTCCAATAATATTAGAGTTGATGTCTAGATTGGTTTGGTCACCATTGATTGCAATTCCATCACTACCATTGGCTGAAATTGTATTCCCGGAGATTGTGATATTGGTACCATTTGTAATTCGAATTCCATCATTGGCGTTTCCAAGTGTATCAAGTCCGTCCGATGTTAATCCAATTAGGTTGTTGGAAACTGTAAGTGTGGAACTTCCATTGCCTAGATAAAGACCGTCCGTTCCATTGTTAGAAATGATATTTCCATCAACTAGGACATTGCTGGCCGAATTCGCAAAAAGAATTCCGTACCCACCATTTCCCAGCGGAGTAGAACCATTTTCACCGACACCAATATAATTGTTTAAGATGCTTCCAGTTGGTGAATTTCCAATGTTGATACCATCGGCATTGGTATCGGTATTATTTCCTGAGATGACATTCCTTTCACCGGGACCAACGCCTCCAATGGCAAAAGTGACCGCCCCACCTACATCAATTCCACCAGCTTCATTATTTATAGAGGCATTTCCTGTAGAGTCCGTTCCAATAAGATTTCCTTTTATGGACAGATTTGTTCCGGTGATATTGGTGGTGATTCCATATCTACCATTTCCAGCGCCAGCTATTAGGTTCCCTTCCCCTATTAACGAGTTACCTCCAATGGTCAAGTCATCGACAGTTCCAGTAGCAGAAATTCCATGATGGTTATTTCCGGATGGAGTCGTACCATTTAGTGTCCCAATCCAGTTTCCTTGTATAACTGTGGAATCTGAATTGGTTATGTAAATTCCAGTAGTACCACCGGCATGAATAATATTACCCATACCAGGAGCGCCAATATTTACATTGTCAGCTCCGTCTCCTGTTAATTCAATGGCTGCATGCGACTCTAATCCACTGAATCCGGTGATGATTAAACCGTAAATTTCAACGTCTGGTGCTTCGTTGATATTGAAGCCGCTAGAATTGGACCCAATTCCGGATCCATCGATTGAGACCATATTGTTTACATCCCCAAATATCCAGCCTGGCTGTGAAGCTCCATCTATAATAGTGCCTGCGCCGGTGATATCGGGAAGAGTGGTGGTTACACTAATTGTATGAGGTCCTGCTCCCGGAATGTTGAATGTGATGGTAGTTGGTGAATTCGCGTTGGCATAGTTAATCGCCTCTCGTAATGAACCTGGACCAGCATCGTTTGTATTGGATACTACCCCATCTTGAACTATTGTTGAAGCTGTGAACGTCGGTCCGTACTGAAGAGTCCCATCATTGGTATTTACACTTCCATCTAAAACGTTTAGCCCTGATCCTTCATCCATTGAAAAGTAGGCAATAAGGTTAGCTTCATTGCCTTGAGGTTGACTAAATCGATCGGAGTAATCAATCTTTTCGAAACTCCAGATTCTTAGTTCGTCTATTTGTCCATCAAAGTTGAATGATGCCCCTGAATTGAGCGTGCCAATCTCTAATGGAGAACTGGTATTTTCCATTGCTGTATATGATCCCGAGCTACTCGGGTTATTCGCGTATTCAACTCCGTTTATAAAAAGCCTTATCCCCGAAGCAAGTCCATTTCCATTATAGGAGAATGCTACATGATACCACTCACCTGTTTGAAATGTAAAACCGGTGGTTTCTCCAAATAAGAATGCTGACGCTGAATTATCGGCCAGGGTTATTGATAATTGTCCGGATCCGCTTGTTACCATGTGCCACTCATTAGTTCCCGATCGTTTAGAAACAATTCCTTGAGAATTAACCTGATCAAGGTTTATCCATGCTTCTACTGCAAAGGGTGAATCCGTAGTGCCATTGCCAAATGAAAGACTATCATCATCAGCGATACTTACTCGATCATCGATTCCATCAAAAGTGAGTGCATCTCCTGCAAATGCAATTGTGGTTCCGAATTCGGTAGCCGAATAGCTGGTTGAGTCTTCATTTCCATTGGTTGGGATAATACGGTAGTAAAATCGCTGATCAGTACCGGCATTGTCTACAAAAGACTGAGTATTAGCTGGCAATCCATTTCCAACCACCAATGGAGAACCGAAAGCAGAACTTATATCACGTTCTACGTTGTATCCTGTCTCATCTGTTGCATTATCCATCCACTCCAATGTTATAGCTGTGGCTGAAGTAGCATAAGCAATCAGGTTAGTTGGAGCAAGGGGCGGAGTTGCCGTGGTTACATCAAAAAATGAGTTGTTATTCTGAACATTGGGTGATCCTTCGTCATCTTGTGCTACAAGATACACATCATAATCAGTGCCTGAGGTAAGGCCCGAAGCATTTAGTACGAAGTTTGTTGATGCTGTCGTTACGAGAATATTATCTGCATCCAATTCACCCGAACCTCCGAATCCAGTACCTCCCCGAACATCGTCTACTGAGGGTGCTGAAGCACCATCAGGTACTACCACATAGAAATAGGTACCGGGTTCATTCAATTGCACCGTAATGTCAAAACCAGTTGTACCAATATTATCAACAAGCGGGAAGCCAGCTAAAAATATCGGAGGAAATACGTCATTGTCGAAAGCAGCAGAAGTCACCCAGTTGGATGCAGCAAAATTTAAAGTAAATGGACCATTTAAAGTTCCATTATTCCCATTTATAGTTAGATCTGGAAGATTGCCATAGCTACCGTTATCTCCATTAGCCACTCCCTGATTAAAGTCATAGGAAGCAACTAACCCAGACCCTGCCGATAGCGTCGAATAGGCATCTGCGTTGATCTGTTCTTGATTTCTTACATTGTCCCAAACACGCACCTCATCAATCGAACCATCAAAGAAATCTCCATCTACCACTCCAGTATTAAAAGATGAACCAATTCTATTGAATGCCATATCCCCATGATATGTTGAAGTAATACCTTGGCCGTCTAGCTGCCCGTCTACATAAATTAATACTTCATTTGACCCCTGATCATGCGTGACCGCAATGTGATGCCATGTACCGTCATTGACTGATTGTACTGACCGTACGGTATCAAAATCTGTATTCGTTCCTGTCCAATGCAGGTACCAAACCTCACCGCCATTGATACCAAAAGATCCCCGTATGTTATTGTCAACATCTCCGATGACAGATAGTGCCGCGTTCCCCGTATATCCGGATGCAGCATCAGCAGATACTGTGTTCACCCAGGCCTCAAATGTAAGCCCGGTTGAAAGTGTGTTTCTTGCCATCGAAACATTGTCATCAAAACTGTCAAAGTTTAAAGCATTGTTTTGCAGAGGAGCGCCAGGCGTATAGCCAATAGAACCAGCGGCAATAGTTCCATCTTGACTGCCGTTTCCCGTTGCATCGTCATTGAGATTATTTTCGAATTGAAGATAAACCTGCAAGCCAGTTTCATCGCCAGCCAGTTTAGCATCATAATCCCCATTTATTGCAATTCCTGTCCGTGCGACATTCCAAATTCTAACTTCATCAATGTATATATCATCTCCTTCAAAGGCATCTGCTCTTCTACCAATCCTAGTAGGCCCTGTATTTGCAAACCCTGCTGGTTCGGCAACAGTTGCCACAGGAGTTGAAACTCCATCAATAAAAATTTGTCCCTCTGATCCGGAAGCTGCAGGATCGTAGACCAAAGCAACATGATGCCAGGTCGCTGGGGTAATAGCACCGGGAGCTGATGAAACACTAGCGAATGAAGCTGTTCCATTACCCAGTAACAAATTTACACTTCCGTCAGCAACTACGTACGCATCTAGTGGAGATGGAAAATTAGAATTGGTTTGATTGACAAGGGGTGCTCCTGATGTAATTACAGGGAAATAAACCCATTGTTCCACGGTGAATCCTGGGCCTGTTGTAAGATCATATGTAACATTCACCTCGTTCCCTACTCCTGACAAATCAAGGGCTTGATTTTGAGCATGGGAGGTAAAAGATATTGTGAGAATCAGAAGTGCTAAGGCGAGCTTTCCAATGGCGCGTTGAAGCATGATATTGACTTTAGGTGGTAGTATACTTATTGGTGGCCAATTTAGCCGGTTTAGAAATACCATAAAATACCATAAATCAGGTATTTAGACATTTCTTCCTATTACTAAAATAAATGGAAACGCTTCATTTATTTTTTATCAAATAGTTATTTCGATCAACAATATTCCTTCAGCCATGAATGGCTCTTTATTAGGTATTGAGATACACTATCTTTAACTTCTATAAGGTAAGCCAATTTTTGAATGTCCGAAAGGCTTGCTTTCTTAGTATTAAAATCACTACCATGAAACTTCTGCAAACAGCTTTATTATTAGCAATTTGTACCTCCGCTTTCTCCCAATATGCTTTCGAAAATAAAAAAGCCGAAAAGCTCTATTATAAGCTCGATGATGCATATCTGGACTATGACTATAACACAATTCTTGACGAAGAAGAGACCATCAGGGAGCTCTTTTTGAATAAAGAAGATACCGTTGCTGCCAATATGTATTCATATTTGGCTGAAGCTTACGATTATGAGCTTTCAGATTATCAAACTGCTTTAGATTTCTACAATCTTGAGTTGGGGCTAAGGAAAAAAATAGATCCCGAGAAGGATAACAAAGATCTACTTTATAACATGGCTACTCTCCAGACAGAGCTTGGCTATTACAATGAAGCAGAACAATTCCTAAAAACCATTCGTGCCTCCGACGCAAAATCTTATGGTAAAGAGAGTGCAGAATATTTCGATTCATCCAAAGCTTTAATCGAGCTTTACCTTCAGACGGAGCAAGTAAAAAAAGGATTGGAAGTGACACAACAAATCCAAAAAGAAGTCGCGAAAAATAGCATAGAAGAAGGAGTGTCTTATAAGTGGACGGGTGACGTTTATGCCATAGAAGGTTCTTTCAAAAAAGCCGAAAAGAACCTCGCCAAAGGAATTAGAACATTTGAAGATAATGGCCTAGAAGCTACTTTCGAATATGCCTCTACTTTGAATAGCCTTGGTGTCCTTTATATGGAGAAAGGCAAGCTGCCAGAAGCGGAAGAAATATTTCAGGATGCACTAGATATCTTAAATAGGATGCAAGGCGAAAATGAGGATGCCATAGCAGGTGTTCAGAACAATCTGGCTCTCGTTTACTTCAACCTTGGTGACTATGAACGCACCAAAGAACTTCAAAGGAGCATATTAGCTCAAGACAAGGAGTATTATGGTGAAAACTCATTTACTTATGGCCTGAGCCTTCTAAATCTAGGGCTTACGCTTCTTTACAACAACGAATATGTAGAATCAGAACAGCTTCACTTAGAAGCATTGGAGGTTTTTGAAGCGAGTGCTGGCAAAGAAAGCATTGACTATGGTCGAGTACAGAACAATCTTTCACTTCTAAATACCAAGAGAGGAAATATTGATCAAGCAATTGACTATGGTCAGAAAGCCATTGAAACTTATGAGAGCTCACTAGGAGAAGATCATCCTGAAACAGCTTTTCCATATTTTAACTTGGCCAATGCATACCTTGGGTACGAGGAAATTGACAAGGCACTTCCACTTGCAAATCAAGCGTATGACATTCGCAAAAAGTCACTAGGTGAAAAACACCCGTACTTCGCGCGAAGCACAAATCAGCTTGCCATCATCAATTGGAAGCAAGGAAATACAGAAGAAGCATTGGGTTATTATAAGGAGACCTTTAACAACTACTTCAATCAAATCAATACCTTTTTTCCTGTCTTGACAGAAGAAGAAAAAGCCACATTTTATTATACAAAACTCAAGCCTGGCTTTGAGCAATATGTTTCGTTCATTGAAGAAAACTCACGTGAAGACAAGGAGCTAATCGGCGAAATCTATAATTACCAGCTCTCCTTAAAGGGACTTATCATGTATGCCACTTCCAAAGTGCGTGAAAGCATTCTTTCAAGTGGTGACGAGGCGCTAATTGAGAAGTATGAAACCTGGGTTAGTCAAAAAGAGCAACTAGCCAAGCTATTCAGCGTGACAGACATCTCTCTTAAGGAGAGAAATAAGAAAATCGATTCACTTACCAACATTTCGAACACGCTAGAAGAAGAGTTGAGTAAGGAATCTAAAGTATTTGGAAAAAACTTTGCCAACAGAAATCTAACCTGGCAGGATGTTCAAAAGACATTAAAACCAGGAGAAGCAGCTATCGAGATAGTTAGATATCGTGATTTTTCGACTGACTCAGCCGGGGTTTTTACCGATGAAGTGCATTATGCTGCTTTGATCGTGAAAGCCGATACTGAAGATTTTCCAGAGATGGTAATTATGCGTAATGGCGCCCAGATGGAGACCAAGTATCTGGCGAATTATAGAAACGCTATTAGGTATAAAATTGCTGAAAACTACAGTTATCGACTTTTCTGGAGACCAATTGCCAATCGCCTGGGCGATGTGAAGAAAATCTACTTTGCACCAGATGGTGTCTATAATCAGATCAGCATTTATACCCTGAGAAATCCTCAGACAAGAGAATATCTCATCAATGAGCTGGACCTTTCCATTGTGACCAACACCAAAGACTTAATTGCAGAATCAGAAGTAAATAATGGCTCTGGTAGCATCTTTTTTGGCTATCCTAACTACAACATGGGTTCTGATGAAAATGTAAAAGAGAAGGAAAGTGGAGGTAGAGGTATGAGAAGTGGCGCATCTGGCACATTAGAACGAGGTGCAACCATCCCGCGTGGAATCCGAGGGAATCTCGTCCGCTACATGCGTTCGTTTAATGGTTTAGGGATGCTTCCAGGAACTAAAAAAGAGGTGCAATTAATCGACAGCTTATACGCAAGTAAATCGAGGCAAGCAGAGGTCTACCTGCTTGAAGAAGCTGTGGAAAACAAGATAAAAGAGATCAAAAATCCGAGTACTCTGCATATAGCAACTCACGGATTTTTCCTGGAACTTGACCCTGACGATGCCACTACAGATAAGTATGTTGAGAATCCACTTCTGAGATCTGGACTTGTGCTAGCAGGAGCCAATAGTTTTATTAGAACTGGTGAGCTGGATGAAAGGCAAGGTACGGATGACGGAATTTTGACGGCCTTTGAAGCCATGAATCTAAATCTGGACGAAACAGATATCGTGGTACTATCAGCTTGCGAAACAGGGCTCGGAGAAATCAAGAATGGTGAAGGAGTTTACGGATTGCAGAGAGCATTCCAGATTGCAGGTGCAGATGCTATCATTATGTCAATGTGGACGGTAGATGATGCCGCAACTCAAGAACTAATGACAAACTTTTATGAAGAGTGGCTTACTCATGGTGATAAGCGAAGAGCATTTAACACTGCACAAAAACGTCTAAAAGAAAAATATGACAGACCTTATTATTGGGGTGCGTTTATCATGGTTGGACAATAGCAATTTCAAACAAGAATACAATTAAGGGAAAGTTATCGCTTTCCCTTTTTCTTTTCCCATTTCTGAAGGTCCAGCACCAGAATACCTCTCCCTTTACCCGCCGGATCTTCTACGTGAGCATATTGAAATGCCATATATCTGCCATCATCACTTATCACACCATTTGAGGCCTTATATTCAGGATTGTCGTTGAAAAAAGTAATTCGCTCCACATCGCCTGATTCGTCCAGTTTCAACTTATATAGATCCAGGGTAAGAAATTCTTTCATCCCTTTATACTTGGGTCTGTGTCTGTTGCTTTCAATCAGTATACTCAACCCATCGGGGAAAGTGCCTTCCGCTTCATCGTAGGTTTTTTCACTTTGTGAATAGTTAATAAAGGCCTTTTTATCCATGTCATATCCTAGTACCTCTGCCTGAAATCCAAAGGTTCCTCCAAAGGCATAAAAAATTAGTTCGTTCTCATTTTGCGGTCTGAAGTTTTGCGTTTCTAAATCCCACCCTTTGGCTGGAGATGGCAGATCAGCAGATTGAAAGAGTGGCTTCCAATTTTTCAATTTTGGCTTGCTATTTTCGTATTCAATTTCTCCGGCATAAATCGTCGATCCAAGTGCCCAAGCAATATTCATTTTGGTTCGGGAAACTGCAGGTCCTTCCTTACAATGGACTCCAAGTGGAGTTGGGGGTGATTTCAAATCCTTACTGAGTACCCAAAGTTCTGTATTTCGTGCGTCCCGGCTCTTCCAAGGGTCATTTGAATCGAAGTTTTTTGCTCCGGATAGTAAAATATCTCCATTTGATAAATACAGCGCGCGCACGAATCCTTCATGGAAAAAGTGGTGTGTCATCGGACGAATCTTTCCTGACTTTACCTCCACTTCAAACACATCACCAAAGGTTTTTTCTATGAATAGCACGCGCTCACCATTATGTGACCAATCTGCACGCTGACCAAAATGCGTAACCTGGCTAATATAATCAGGTAAATCCTCCATAGGAGATTTGCCATCTTGGGCAAAAGAAGAAGTAGAAAGAGTAACTAAAGAGAGTAAAAGAAGGTATAAATGCTTCATATAGTTAAGGTGATTTAACTCAAAGATAAATGAAACTATTCTGCACATTGACGCTACTAATAATTACGTTCGGATGTTCTGAAAAAGTGGAGCCTTCCCGTAGGGATTTAAACTCCGCCATTGAGCTATTTAATGAAGCTTATGTCACTGCTGACACTTCCGCATTGGCCCGTATGATAACCGATAATTATGTTCATACTAATAATACATGGAAGTCATTTGGGAAAGAAAAGTGGCTCTCCTATATGTCGGCGCGAAGAAAAAATATCGCTGCTGGAATTCTCGAAGTTCGCACATATTTAATGGATGAATATGCTGTGGAACAATTTGAAAACTCAGCAATCGTCACCGCCAGAATCAAAAGCTCTGGTATTGAAAATGGCGTTGAGTTCACCAAGCAATTCCGCATTACTACCCTTTGGATATACGATGGGAGTCGCTGGCTAAGAGCTGGCTTTCATGATACAGTAATCGATTAGTCTTTCTCAATTAGGAGCAATGATTGATCCTTCAGGCATATCAAACAAACGCTCTTCTGGAGCAGCAGCTGACAATTGAATATTATCAAACATGGCCTCACTTCTTACCTCTCCAACTCTAACTCCATCATACTCATACCATTGAAGTACTGTAGGTAGTACAAGACCATTAAACTCGCTCCACTGGTCATATTTTACCAGCCTGTACTTATCGCTTGGTTCACCACTTCTGTATGTTACGGTATACATCAACCATTCCATCTTATTTGAATTCTCATCGTACCAAATAATGTAGTTGTCGTCTGGCGCATCTCCGATATTTTCACCATAAGAGATTTTAATCCCGCTATACATTTTACCATCCAACTCTCTGGCCTCTACATCTTCATAGTACGCACCCGGATCCCCAACGACAAATGGCATGGCATAGAAGTAGAAATACAAATTGTGATAGAATCTTGCTCTGCTTGCATCCACAGAGTCAGGCGCTATCCAAACATTCTGACCATCAAAGCCAATCGTCTGCTTTGGTGATTCTAATCTAATTTTCCTATTCTGAAGATTTGTAACCGTTGATTCATCTCCTTTTAAATAGGTAAGTGATTTCATCCTTGACCACTGCTCATAGCCACCATGCGCATCAAGCACTTTGGTCAGCGATTCTGAATGATGTTCAGGTTTTTGATAAACAGGTACTTGTTCTTCAGTAGTTTCATTTTGGGTTGCTGGCTGGCAAGCGATACTAAATGCAAATATTGCCAAAAAGGTGAGATGCTTCATTTTAATAAAATTTTCTACGAAAGTATTCTAGAATCACATAGATCATAACTAGCATACAAGCTAATCGTTTGAAACGTAAGGAAGAATACAAATAGAATTTTGAGCACTAGATTTGCGACTTATTTATCTCACGAATGAAAAAAAATCCTCACTCACTTTACACTTTTCTTCTTCTAATTCTAAGCTTGTCGCTAATATATTCATGCAAATCTGATGATACGCTGCTGCCTGATGGAGAAGTTTTAGTTATCTCTGGCGACAATCAAGTAGGCGTAAAAGGAGAATATTTGCCTGAGCCTATTGTCATTAAAGTTGCCTCTCGATTCAGAGCAGAAAACCTCATCGTAGAAAACGGTCAAGAAGGTGCTGGTTTTCTGGTAACCGATAATTTTAGTCTAGATATAGGTGCAAATGTTTTGGATGGAAATTATGAAGCCAGAATTTACTTATCGTTGGGCTGTGATTTAGGTAATCAAACTTTTGAGGTGATCATCCGCGAAAGTTCTTGTTTTGCCAATCCCGATTGTCCGATACTAGCATCAGTACAAATCAATGCATCTGCCTCCGAGCCCAATACAGAATGGAGTAGAATTTGTAATGTCTCAGGTTTAAGTACGATGATTAATAGGAACGGAACGATCTACTCTGTTTCTCAGCCTTTCTTTGGACGTGAATCTGAATTAATTATGTCCACTGATTTCATCAACTGGACTACCCTTACCACGTTCACCAATCAGTTAATCGACATAAATATTTTGAGTGATGGAACTTTTGTTGCGCTCACCAATGGTGACTTAATGACTAGCAGCGATGGAATAAACTGGCAAAATAAAAGCGAAGGTCTTCCCTTTTCTGAAGAATTTCAGCAGCCTGGCCAATTGCTTGCCGAGGATTCGGTTCTTTTTGTAGGCTTCCATGAAAATGCTTTCTCTCAATGGTATCGATCAAGAGACTTAGGTGAGAATTGGGAACAACTTCAAACGCCATTAGAGAATTATCCGATTGTCAGAAGTGTCAATGGAAATCTGTATGGACAGTCCAATACATTTTCTGATGAAATTCTTCAGTCAACTGATTTTGGTAATAACTGGGAGTCGATCGATTATACGGGTACCATTACGGGCAGCATCCAGAGCATTCTTCCCGATGAAGATAATAATCTGCTAATTGTGTCTCACCAAACTGAAATTGTATCAGGCCCAAACCAACCAGGATTTGCCAGAATTAGCAGCAAACTCCATCTGCTAAATACCACCACGCTCAATCTCTCCGAGATCGACTTTAATGATGAGGAAGAATCATACATTTCTCAAATAGCCAATTATAATGGTAATATCTATGTTTTAAGTGGTGGTAATATATATATATCCATTGATGGAACATGGCAGAAGATAGAAGGTCCAGTTCTCAATCTTCCAAGTATCGAAGGTCTTACTTTTGCCTCTTCGCTTGACTATTTATTTGTTAATGGTTTAGGTGAATATCTCATCTCAGGACGCACATATACCTACTCCAACTTTATTGATTAAGAATCTCAAACTAAAATTAATTACGTCTTAACGAAACATTAAAACTACAATTAAGGTATAAGATATTTATTATTACTACATTTAAGGTAAATATGTAAAATCATGGGAAAACATCAACTGGGTGAATTCGAAGAAGTGGTGATGCTTACCGTAGCAATTCTCACCGATGACGCTTACGGATTTGCCATCATTGAAGAGATGGAAAGTCGCCTCAATAGAAAAGTCAGTATTGGCGCTTTACAAACAGTGCTTCGAAGACTTGAAAAGAAAGGATACCTCTCTTCAGAGCTTGGAGAAGCTACAAGTGTACGGGGCGGAAAACGAAAACGGTTCTTTCATCTGACCTCAGCAGGTAAAAACATCCTTCAAGAAACTAAAGAACAGCGCCTTGGCCTGTGGAATGCGGTTCCTGAGTTTGTGGTGAAATTCAGTCACTAAATGAACGAAAAACAAACAATATCTCCTCCAAGATGGGCCCTTAGGTTTTTCCGATGGTTTTGCGACCCGGAATGTGCCGAAGATATTGAAGGTGACCTTCTGGAGCGGTTCGAAAAAAGGACTAACGAAAATAAATCAGCCAAGTGGCTCTTCTCTCTGGACGTAATGAAGCTTTTTCGCCCGGGTATCATAAGGCCCTTCACTGACAGTCAAAAACTAAATAACTACGGCATGATCTCTAACTACTACAAAGTGAGTATGCGTAACATACTCCGTAACAAGACATTCTCTTTTCTCAACATTTCAGGACTTAGTGTTGGTATTGCTAGTTGCATTCTAATCCTTATTTATGTCAACAATGAGCTCTCATATGACACTTACAACAGCAACTACGAAAACACCTATCGGGTGATTCACTACTATGGACAACAAGGAGAAGCACCCGACTATGCTACTCTTCCAACTAAAGAATATCAAGTTTGGGGTAATGCGCCTGTAGCCCCTTCCATGCAGGAATACTTTCCGGAGGTGCATAAGGTCTTTCGATTTACAAGTGATGCTCCATGGTTATTTTCTTACAATGGAATCACCTATTCCGAGTCAAATATTTTATTTGCTGATTCAACAGCATTTGAAGTTTTTGACTGGAAAGTTTTAGCTGGCAACCCCGAAACAGCATTAGTTCGCCCAAACACAGTGGTGCTGACCAAAGCACTAGCTGTAAAGTATTTCGGTGAGGAAAATCCCATTGGTAAATCGATCCTCATGGATAACCAGGAACCTTACGAAGTGACCGCAGTAGTTGAGATCCCAACAAACTCACACTTCTTTTTCAATGGGCTTATTTCAATGAGCACATTTCGAAACTCTAGACCTTCCATTTTTAATGCTTGGGGATACGTCGATTTCTATACATATTTCACAATGAAGCCCGGTGCTAGTATCGACCAATTAAAGGAGAAGGTTCCGGCCTTTCTAGAGGCCAACTTCCCTAATGACTTCAATTACCATATTGATTTTGAGCCCCTTTCTGAAGCGTACTTACACTCGGATGCCGGGAGGCAGCCTGGGCCAGTAGGTAGCATGGGAAACATCTACATTTTCACTTCGGTAGCCATTTTCATCTTATTAATTGCTTGTATCAATTTCATGAATCTTTCTACTGCCCGGTCGGTAGAGCGAGCTAAGGAAGTTGCCATCAGAAAAACGATAGGTTCACAGCGAAGATCATTGATCTATCAGTTTTTAGTCGAAGCCATTCTTGTGACATTCATTGCTTCAATCTTGGCGACAATACTTGTGTTTTTTGGTCACTCATTGCTAGAACTCATTTCTGCCAAGGCTCTTCCAATAGACTGGCTATTCACTTTTCAGAATGCACTTGTAGCAATTATTGGCATATTAATTATCGGTGTTGTAGCAGGAAGTTATCCTGCTTTTGTTCTTTCTACTTTCAGACCCATCACGGTTCTCAAAGGTTCATTTAAGACATCCTCCAGAGGCATCTGGTTGAGAAAGTCCTTAGTCGTGATCCAGTTTGCTTTATCGATTATCCTTTTGGCAGGAGCTACTGTAGTTTCTTCTCAACTGGATTTTCTGCAAAAGTATGACTTGGGGTTTGACTCAGAGCAGGTTTTAGTAATCGACTTTGGCTATGATGGTGAGGTGCAACGAAAGCGGGAGTACATAAAGCAGCAGTTTTTAAATCATGGCGATGTAGAGATGGTTTCGGTTTCTCGGGCTACACCTGGAGATTTCTTTCCCAATGCCGGAACCGGAGTGGCTGATCCTATTTCCGGCGAAATCACCTATCAAGGACCAGCAATCTACGAAGTGGATGAGGACTTCATACCCACCTACAAAATGAATATGGTAGCAGGAAGAAACTTCTCAGATGACTTTCCCTTGGATTCCGCCAATGCATTGATTCTTAATGAATCTGCAGCAAGACTTTTTGGCTATCCTAACCCTCAAGATATTATTGGTCAGTCATTCGAACAATGGGGAAGAGAAGGCAAGATTGTGGGGGTTGTGGAAGACTTTAACTATGTTTCATTACACGAAGAAGTTGAGCCACTTTCTATCCGATTTGGTACACAGTTTAATGTATCTGTAATCTCACTTAAGCTTAAGAGTGTAGACTATTCAAAAACACTTTCTGAATTGGAAAGGATATGGAATAACGCAGTACCTCACAGACCATTTGACACACGATTTGCTGATCAAAATTTCGACGCACAATATGATGCGGACGAGCGGTTTGGGATGATCTTCTCCGTCTTTTCAACCTTGGCCATATTTGTTGCCTGCCTTGGTCTATTCGGTTTAACAATCTATAGTACTGCTCAACGCAACAAAGAAATAGGTGTAAGAAAAGTGCTTGGTGCATCTACCAGCCGCATCATTACATTACTTTCCAAAGACTTCCTGGCACTCTTCGTTATCGCGTTGATTATTGCTATTCCTCTTTCCTGGTACGTGATGAACAGCTGGCTAGACGGATTTGCCTATCGCATTTCTCTCGGTGTTGAGGTGTTTGTGATTTCCGCTCTTGTTACGCTGGTGGTCGCTTTCATTACCATGAGCTTCAAGACTGTAAATGCTGCACTTGCAAATCCAGTAGACTCATTGAGAGATGAATAGAAACTCCAAAAATATTTACTTAGTTACAATCAGCTGACTAGCTAATCCAGAAATTTAATAACAAGCATTCATTGCATAACTATAAAAATAGTAATAAGACTATTTTTATAGTTATGTTTGTGTTATGTTCAAAAACAATCTAAAAGTTGCCATCAGAAGCCTGATGAAACGTAAACTGTTTACACTTATCAATTCATTAGGTCTTTCTGTCGGCCTCACCAGCTGCATTCTCATTACATTATTTGTAATCAATCAGTATTCGTACGATAAGTTTTTTTCGAATGCCGATCAAATATATCGGATGGTTGAACATCGGATATCACCAGAAGGGGTAGAGATTAATAGTCACGTTCCATATTCATTTGTAGGAACTGTTTTAAATGACTATCCTGAGATAGAGAGTGCTACCGCAATTGCTGGTCCATTTCCCAACCAACGAATTTCATTATTGGATAATGAAGGCCTAAAGGTAAACTTTTTAGAAAGTGGTGTATTGCTTGCAGACAGCAATTTTTTCAAGGTATTCAGCTTTAAAATGATCACCGGTAATGGCGAATCCGCTTTAAAAAGACCCAATAGCATCGTGCTGACAGAAAGTACAGCATTGAAATTTTTTGGATCACTAGATTTGGTTGGTAAACCAATTACTGTTTCTGGAAGAAGTTCAATCGTGACCGGCGTTTGTCAAGACCCTCCTGTCAACTCTCACTTCAAATTCTCCTACCTTGTTTCTTCTACTTCAGTACGATGGTTTAGCCAGGATCAATTTAACCTGCGATATGCTAAATGCTACTTTAAACTACATTTTAATGCAGACTCAGAAAAGCTAGAGGCTAAGTTTCCAGAAATGGTTGATACTTACTTGGCCAGCGAAATAGAACGGGTTAATAACGTCACGTGGAAGGAATATCAACAAGCCGGAAATGGCTACAACTATTTTCTTCGGCCACTAACTTCAATACACCTGGACTCAGAAATAGATGGCGGTATGAAAGCAAGGGGTAACCCAACCATGCTCAAGGTACTTGTCGCTGTTGCATTCCTAATCTTCTTAATCGCATGTATCAATTTTATGAATTTATCTACTGCCCGATCCTTGGAGCGCGTACGTGAAGTTGGGATCAGAAAAGTACTGGGGTCAGCTAAATATCAATTAATTTTTAAGTTTCTCATCGAATCATTCATAATAAGTTTTGTTGGAGTATTGTTAGCCGTTGTTAGTGCCTTATTGCTGATTCCGACATTTAATTCCCTCTTTCACTCAGCTATCGTCTTTCCATTCACAATCAGCGCTTTCATCATCTTGTTGAGTGCAACAATTATTATTGGCTTATTGGCTGGATTATATCCTGCTTTTGTGCTTTCTTGCTTCAAACCTGTAAATGCCCTGAAAGGATATTTTTTTACCAAAAAAGGCAGCTGGACAAAAAAAGGATTAGTAGGGTTCCAGTTTTGGATTTCTATTCTCCTAGTTATTTGTACACTTATCTTCCAGAAACAAATTGATTTTCTCGAAAACAAAAATCTTGGGTTTGACAAAGATCAATTATTGGTGATTGAAGGTACTTTTCATATGGATGCAAATTATACTCGTCCTTTTCTGGAAGAGGCTAGTACAATTCCTGGAGTAAAAGGAACCGCTGGTACTCTTTGGGTTCAGGGCTTTCAGGGAACCTGGTTTGATAAGTACACAATAGGCAGTGTACCTACTACACATTCCCTGAGAAGGGTAATTATTGGCGATCAAGTGGCTGAGCTGATGGATTTCGAACTAGTCGATGGTTCATTCTTTTCAAAACAATCCAATGACGAACAATCTGTGTTACTCAATCAAGCCGCTGTTGATGCATTTGGAATGGAAGATCCAGTTGGTGAAACGATCAGCATGCTTGAGCACGACGAGGGAGCACTCGAAAAAGTTCCTTTTAAGGTAAAAGGCGTGATTCGAAATTTCAATTATCAATCATTGCATAATAAGATAGAACCTCTGGTGCTTCTAAGTAATGAAGCATTTGCAGGCCGCATGTCATATATTCTAATAAAGCTGGAAGGGCAAAATATCAAGCAAACTATTGAGATACTTGAAGAAAAATGGGGAGATCTGATTCCCGATCGATCGTTTACTTTTCGATTTATGGACGATACACTTGAAGCTAACTATCGAAACGAGAAAACCATTGTTACCATCTTTTCAATATTTTCAGGCATCAGTATTTTTATCGCTGGAATAGGGCTTCTTGCTCTTTCAGCATTCACTATAAGTCTACGGACGAAAGAAATCGGAATCCGGAAGGTTATCGGAGCAAGTGTCACCAGTATCTTACTATTATTGTCAAAAGACTTTGTTAAAATCATAGCCCTGGCATTTCTGTTCGCAATTCCGGTGGCATGGTTTGCGATGGAATATTGGCTACAGGATTTTGCTTATCGGATCAATATCTCTGCTGATTCTTTTATCATATCAGGAGGTATCGGCCTAGTTATTAGCTGGGTAACAATAAGCTCTCAAGCCATAAAAGCGGCATTAACCAATCCGATTGATTCGTTGAAGGATGACTAAATCATAATCTTTCTATCTCATATCTATAATCAGCCTGGAGATCTTCATGAAGGCTTGATAAAGCTTTTTCAATCCGTTTGATCTCTCGATGGTATAGGTTATTAATTGTATTGTGACGTTTGATGGCTATGCCTGAGTCTTTAATATGCTGACAGAAATATAATCGTACTTCTACTTCAGTTTGCTTTTGGCCTGAGTATCGGAGTGACTTATTAAGCGAGCGTACTATTTTCTGCAAACCCTTTTTGGCATAATAGAGATGACTCATATTGATATCATCCATCAAATCATCAATATCTTCTTTTAATAGTTTGATATATGAAGATTCGTCTCCAGCCTCAAAGAGCAAATAGGTCAGCAGTTCTTTATTATCTTTTTTAAATCGCCCCAGTCTCAAACATATAGTAAGCAACTCATCTGGGTTTCGCTGTTTCAATTCCCCTTTAATATCTGCCAATGATGCTGCCTTCATTAGTTAAAGTTACACCTTGACTTGGGATAATAATTTTACTACAAATAGGAATTAATAACCAAATTTCTTTTTCTTCGTAAACACTACAAATAGGAATTAATTATGAGCATGATGCTCAACCCAACTATTGAGAACACGGATTTGACTAATAGATTGGGGTGGTAGACGCTCATCTTATAACTTTTATAAAAATGAAGAAATTTCAATTAGGTGAATTCGAAGAAATCGTAATGCTCACTGTAGCCATTCTTTACGATGATGCATATGGAGTTTCCATCAAAAAAGAAATTGAGAATAGACTGAAACGGAATGTGAGTGTCGGCGCGTTACAGTCAGCTCTTAAGCGCTTGGAAGATAAAGACTATCTAGCATCACTTGACAAAGATGCTACACAAGAGAGAGCTGGGCGACCAAAACGATATTATAAAATTACATCACTTGGAAAGCAGGCTATGCAGTATACTAAAGAGACTCGAAACTCACTGTGGGAGGCTATTCCATCAGTTTCTCTCGATGTAAAATTTGCTAAAATCTAGCATGCAAAGCCCTCCTAAACTTTTCCTTCGCTTCTTTCGGTGGTTTTGCCATCCACTATTGGCTAAACCCATCGAAGGTGATCTCATGGAGCTTTATGAAGAGCGAGTGCTGGAGTTTGGAAAGAGAAAAGCAGATTTAAAATTTATCAAAGATGTGCTCCTCCTGTTTAGGAAAGATATTATCAAACCATCAGATGGCACTTATAGAATTAACACGTACGGTATGTTCAAAAATTATTTCAAAGTAGGGATCAGAAATATCCTGAAATACAAAATGTTCTCCTTTATCAATGTATTTGGACTCGCAGTAGCTATGTCCGTTTGTATGTTGATCATCCTGATGCTTGCCGATCAAAGGAGCTTTGACAGGTTTCATTCTGAAAACGATAGGATCTACCGTGTTTTGGGAACACCCGTGATCGGCAGCTGGCCCTACGCCACGATACCTATGCCATTAGCTGAAACTTTGAAAGAAGAATACCCCATCGTAGAGGACGCTATTTATTTACGCAGAGGTATCGGAGGAGATGCCTCTTTCAACCAAAAAACAGTTGAACTTAAAGGATATTTTACAACCAGTTCTTTTTTTGAAATATTCAGCTTTCCACTAATCGAGGGAGATAAATCAAGTGCTCTATCATCCCCAAACTCCATTGTAATTAGCAAGGAAAAGGCTTATCAATTATTCAATGATAAGAATCCAATCGGAAAACAAATAAAATTCGAAGACAGAGGACTGCACATATTGGACATTGAATCTGGAAAACCTTCGGTGGATTGGGGTACTTATACAGTAACTGGAGTCATAGACCTAAGTTCTTATAAAACACATTTGACGTTTGACGCATTGGTTTCTTCCACCACTTTACAACAGCTATATACAGACAGTCTAATCGCTAACGTATCTGAAAACTGGGAATATTATTGGGCAGCTTACACATACCTTAAAGTAAAAGAGGGAACCACTCAAAATCAATTGGAAATCGCGTTAACTGATTTGTCAAATCGTAAATATTCCGACTCAGAAGAACTTGCCGATTATCAATTTTCCAGTCAGAATCTTTCAAAGATTACGCCTGGAATTCCCGTGAATAATGAACCTTCATTCCGTCTGCCTGAAATCGCCTATTACATTCTGTCAATTCTGGCGCTTGTCATTATGATAATGGCGTGTTTAAACTATACGAATCTTTCCATTGCACGGTCTCTCACTCGAATGAAGGAAATTGGTGTCCGGAAAGTAAACGGGGCAACGCGAAAAAATCTAATTTTTCAATTTCTTACTGAATCCGTTATTACTGTCCTCATTGCGCTGGTGGTGGCTTATGTGGTTCTTTACTTTACAAAAGAGGCATTTATGAGCCTCTGGTTCAATAAATATTTCAATTTTGAGCTAAGCACCTCACTCTCTGTCATCTTCAAGTTTCTTGTTTTTGCCCTAGCTATTGGTTTAGTCGCAGGGACATACCCTGCACTGTTTCTTTCAAAAAAGAATCCTATAAATGCGCTTAAAAACACCAACATTTCCAAAGGCAAATGGGGGCTTCAAAAAGTGCTAAATGTCTCTCAATTTGTAGTATCTCTTATTTTCATTGTCACTTCAATGGTGATCTATAATCAGTTTAAACACTATACCGAATTTGAATATGGATTCAATTCAGAAAACATCATAAACATTCCGCTTCAAAGCAACGATTATGATTTAGTTGTTAATGAATTTAGTCAGGTTTCGGGTGTGACCAGCATCTCAGCAGTTGATTACATCCCTGCAACCGGGATCTCGAATGTCATCGAACTGGCTTCATCAAAAGAAGATGATGAGCCGTTTGTACTCCTCAACTTTTATGTGGATGAACACTTTATTGACAATCTCAATCTTAAACTTCTACATGGACAACCGATCACTTCATCTCGGGAAGATGGAAAATATATCGTGATTAATGAATCCGCTGTAGAAAAACTAGGCTATGAAAACCCGCAATCTGCCATTGGTCAAATTTGGGAACTTGAAAATGGTGAGTCCTCTGTTCAAATCATTGGAGTAGTAGAAAACTTTAGAGCAACACTATTGATCAATGGACACGAAATAAGACCGATGGCCTTGAGTAATAGTAAGAGCAACTTGAACTATCTAAATGTTAGAATTGCAGAAGGTAACCCGCTAAAAACTGTTGCAGATTTGGAGGCTCGGTGGAAGCAGTTGGATCCCATTCATGAATTTAAATACGACTTCTATGATCAGGAATTGGCAAATACGAATCTTGCCATTTTTGATGTGGTCACTATCGTAGGATACATTTCATTTCTCGCGATCTTAATTGCATGTCTAGGTTTACTGGGGATGGCAACATACGTTACCGAACGTAAGACAAAAGAGGTAGGTATAAGAAAGGTGTTGGGTGCTGAGGATTTTAAAATAGTCCTGATTCTCTCCAAATCCTTTTTAAAACTGCTAATTATCTCAATATTAATTGCCGCTCCACTTAGCTATTTCGTCAATAGTTTGTGGCTTAACGACCTTCCAAATCGAGTCGAGTTAGGATTTGGAACTGTAATTATTGGTTCACTACTGATGCTTGGACTCGGACTTTTAACCATCGGTTCGCAAACATTGAGAGCGGCTAGACAAAATCCTGTAGAGACATTAAAAGATGAATAGCAATCCTCCCAAACTTTTCCTTCGCCTTCTTCGCTGGTTTTGTCATCCAAGATTGATTAAGCCAATTGAAGGTGATCTCATGGAGCTCTATGAAGAGCGAGTGCAGGAGCTTGGGAAACGAAAAGCAGATATAAAATTTATGAAAGATGTACTTCTCTTATTTAGAAAAGACCTCATTAAGCCAAGCGATGGCACTAACAAAATTAACACCTACGGTATGTTCAAAAATCATCTTAAAATCTCATTCAGAAACCTTCTGAAGCAAAAAGGATACACTGCAATCAATGTTTTCGGCCTGACCGTAAGCATGGCAATCACGATGCTAATTATACTCTTCATCATTGATCAGGATAGTCAGGATGAACACAATCCAAATGCCACCAACACCTATCGTGCTATTACGGTAGTTCATGATGTTGCAGAGGATAAAGATCGTTCATTCGGTACTTCTCCTTATGAGTTCAACCAACTGATCCCTCTCCATGTAGAGTCTGTAAAAGAATCTACTCAAATCGCAAAAGCCTCAGGGTTACTGGTGATTGATGATGACGAATTTCAATTTAGTGGCTTATACGTATCCCCAAACTTCTTAAGCTTCTTCCATTTCGATTTATTGCAAGGCAATAATATCAATGCGCTTAATAATGAGAATAACCTGATCCTTTCTAAGGAAATGGCAGTCAAGATATTTGGAGAAAGTTCCCCACTTGGGAAGGTAATTACTCTCGAAAAATTAGGTGATTTCATCATTTCTGGAGTGATCGATAGAAGTAAATACAAAACTCATCTCACCTATGATGCAATAATTCCAATAAGTGCATTTTCTAATAAGACTGAGAACAAAAGCTTATTAGCTGATTGGGAAGAAGGATCTAAAGTGTTTTATAATTATTTCAGATTAAAAGAAGGTGCCTCAGTTCAAATCCTGGACGCTTATTTTTCCAATCTGGATTTTAAGATGTCAGATGATAAAAAGGATCTCTTTCGATTTGAAACTCAACGCCTCGATCAGATAAACCTCGGATCATTAATTCGCAACGAAATTGGAACAACTACACCGAACTTTGTTGCCTATTTCTTCGGAGTACTTGGCTTGGTGTTGATTCTTTCTGCAAGCTTCAATTACATGAATATGGCCATTGCTAGAGGTTTAAAGCGCGCCAAAGAGGTCGGTGTTAGAAAAGTTTTAGGTGCTGGAAGAAGACAGGTAATTGCGCAGTTTTTGGTCGAAGCTCAACTGGTGATCTTTATTTCACTGATCTGTGCTTTTCTTTTGTTACAAATGTTAGTTCCGATCTTCAATGATCTAAAGATTCTACGTGATATTGACGGTGCTATTACCATGAATTTCAATAGCAATTTTTATGTCTATTTCTCATTTATTGCCTTTTCAATAATTGTAGGGATTGTCTCCGGAGTTTACCCGGCATTGTACCTTTCTTCTTTCAAATCACTTTCAGTTTTAAAAGGATCGAATGGTTCCGGAAGATCACCATCGTTTCTGCTTAGAAAAGTGCTTGTATTCTTTCAATACGCCTTCTCGGTGATATTCATCATAACCACAATCATCCTGTATCAGCAAGCAAAAGTTTTTGATACTACAGACTATGGATTTGAACATGCCAATATCATCAATGTGCCAATGAGGAAGAATATCCCATATGAAACATTCCGAAATGAATTGATGAAAAAATCAGCAATCGCTGGTGTTTCTGCCGTATCAAACCTTCCGGTTCTTTCGTTTTTTGAGGACATTGAATTAACTAGCAGATCTTCTACACAAGAGAATATTAAATCTTCCATCTTTTCTATCGACGCTCACGCCATTGATAATTTGGGTATTGAAATCCTTGCAGGAAACAACTTTTCAGCTAGCTCACAAAATGAAAAGGAGAATGTCATTATTAACGAAAAAGGAATGGATGCCTTAGGATTTGCTAGCCCAATGGATGCTTTGAATGCAACTATTGAATTGCACACATCTGATAAGGATACACGAGAGGAAATAACAGTAAAGAAGAAGATCATTGGAGTAGTTAAAGATTTCAACTACCAATTTGTATTCGTTGAAAGTGGTCCTCTCATCATGCAATATGACCCGGAATCATTGACCACCATTAACATTAAAGTAGCCGGAATCTCTCCAAAGAAGGGAGCCGAAATAATAGAATCCGTTTGGAATGAATTCGATAATAATCATGCAATGCACTACGAGACTTATGCATATGGAATGGAAGATATCAATTCTGAATTTTCTGAGTTGGTGAATATTGTAGGCATTGTTGGGTTCATTGCGATTCTCATCGCCTGCCTCGGCCAGTTTAGCATGGTGGTTCATCACGTAGAGCTCAAAACAAAAGAAATTGGAATCAGAAAAGTTTTAGGTTCCGGTATCAACAGTTTAATGATTGGTTTATCTAAAGGGTTTATTTGGGTGATAGTAATTGCAGTCGTTTTGTCTACTCCACTGGCTGTCTTAATCAATATTGCGTGGACAAGTAAAGTGTATAATGCGCCTGAAGTCTCTTTTATCAATATTTCTGTTGGGGTCGGGATTATCCTGACCATGGCATTGGGCACCATCTACATTTTTATTAGCAGAGCCGTCAAGGCGAATCCGGTAGAGTCTCTAAAATGTGAATAATATCCCTCCTTAGTTATTTCTTTTACAACTTAAATAGAAATCATTCGTATATTTGTTTTACAAATTCAATAATAATGGGTAGAACAAATTTTTTAGGCGAATTCGAGGAGTTGATCCTTACCTTGGTCTTAATCTTGGGTGATGAGGCATATGGCAATACCATCGTAAGAGCCATTAAGGAACATCAAAATCGTGAAGTGAATCTAAGTTCAGCTCACATTACACTTTATCGACTGGAAGAAAAAGGTTTTTTAGAATCTTACTTGGGAGGTGCAACTAAGGCTAGAGGTGGTAGAAAAAAGAGGTACTTCAAAATCACAAATGCTGGCAAAGCGTTGCTTCAGGAAATGAAAGATTCCAGAACCAATCTCTGGAAGCTAACTCCTCAACTAAACTTTAGCTCATGAGCCCAAAGCGACCTCCCCGATTGTTTGTCAACTTTTTTAAGTGGTACTGCAAGCCATCCTTACAGGAAACAATCCTTGGAGACATGGAAGAGCAGTTTGACGAAGACTTGGAACAATATGGAGCAAGTAAAGCCAAACGCAGATTTGGCTGGACAGTACTACGCTTTTTTAGAAAGGATATTATAAGGTCACTATTTAATGGGCAAAAACTCAACTATCTAGGAATGTTCAAACACAACCTTCTTATCACATACAGAGGTTTTAAACGACATAAAAGCACATTTCTTATTAATTTGATAGGTCTTTCCACAGGCCTGGCTTGCGTACTTTTCATCTACCTGTGGGTCACTGATGAAATTCGGAAAGATAAATTTCATGAAGATAATTCACACATCTATCAGGTATATTCAAACCACCACGATGCAAGCGGCACATTTACCTGGAAAGGCGTTCCAGGTCTTCTTGCCGATGAAATTAAAGCCAAAGTCTCAGAGGTTAAGCATGTGGTTGCTGCCACCGATGCTCATGAGTATACTCTAAGTACAGACAATGATGCCTATAAGGTGAATGGTAAATTCGCTAATGAGTACTTCTTTGATGTTTTTTCATTTCCTATTACCCATGGAGATGCGAAAAACGCACTTGTTGATCCATCAAGCATTGTAATAACTGAATCGCTTGCTGAGCGTCTCTTTAGCACTAGCGATGCGGTAGGGAAAACGTTGGAGTTTCACTTTTGGCAGTTCAAGAAAACACTTACAGTTACTGCTGTAATCGAGGATTTGACTACAGCAACGTCTGATCAATTTGACTTCATCATGTCATGGACATATTACCACGAGGTGTTAGTATCTTATAAACAGTGGGGAAATTATTATGCGAGAGTGATAGTAGAACTAAATGATCCCTCTAACAAAAAGCAAGCTGAGCAAAAGATAGATGCCATTTTTAAAGAAAATCTAGAGGGAACACGAACAGACTTGTTTCTTACTAATTATTCAGATCAGTATCTATTCAATAAATATGAAAATGGGGAGCAGACAGGAGGAAGAATTGAATATGTAAAGCTCTTCTCCGCGGTGGCGTTGTTCATTCTAATCATTGCCTGCATCAACTTCATCAATCTCTCGACCGCAAAAGCCTCACAGAAAACGAAAGAAATAGGCGTGAAAAAATCGTTAGGAGCTTCACGAAATTCATTAGTCGCACAATATTTTACTGAGACAACTTGCTTGTCTTTGCTCGGGCTTTTTGTAGCATATGCCCTAGTCTATCTCCTCCTGCCACAGTTCAACTATCTATCTGAAAAAGAACTTTCACTAAACATTGATGGAAACATGATCTTTAGTTCATTGGTTATTATTCTAATTGTTGGAATTATTGCCGGAAGCTATCCGTCGTTTTATCTGTCGGGTATGAATATCCTAAAATCGCTAAAACCCAGTCTCTCCATCGCTTCCAGGCATAGCTGGGGTAGACGCGCACTAGTGATCGTGCAATTTTCCATCTCCATCGTACTTATAGTAGCAACTATTCTTATTCAGCAGCAGATGAGATATGTTCAAACCAAAAACCTTGGCTATGACCGAGACAACATCGTCTATTTTGAGAGAGAAGGTAAGTTGCTTGAAAACCATGATGCGTTCATAAGTGAGCTACAAGATTTATCCGGTGTTGAAAAAACTGCGGCGTCAGGTTTTATGGTCGGTGGTGGAAACTCTACCGGTGGTGTAAGTTGGGAAGGTAAAACCGAGGAAGAGCAAGTTCAGTTTTGGGAAACAAAAGCAGGTTATGGCCTCATCGATCTATTGGGAATAGAACTTGTTGAAGGACGGGCTTTTGATCCTTCCTTTGGTACAGACTCTACTAGTATAATTTTCAATGAAACAGCTATTGCAGCGATGGGCATGGAAGATCCAATTGGAAAGACTATTCATCACTACAGCGGAGATAAAAAAATCATCGGTGTGGTAAAGGATTTCAATCTCATTTCACTCCATACAAAAGTGGAACCGGCACTATTCTTATTTAACCCTGAACAAACGCACTTCATTATGGTCAAAATTGAGTCTGGAAAGGAGCTGGAAACGATTGAAAAAATGGAAAGTTTATATGATGAGTTTAACACTAACTATCCATTCAACCCCAGGTTTGTAGATCAGGATTATCAAGCACTTTATAGCTCCGAAGAAAGAGTTGCCAGTCTATCAGGCTATTTTGCTGGACTGGCAATTATGATTTCGTGTTTGGGATTATTTGGTTTGGCTTCATTCACTACAGAAAGACGCACAAAAGAAATTGGAATAAGAAAAGTAATGGGCTCTGGTGTCTGGAACATAGTCCTCCTACTCACAAAGGATTTTACCAAAATGGTAGGTATTGCAATAGTCATAGGTATTCCTCTAAGTTATTATTTGGGTGCGAAATGGTTGGAAAATTATGCATATAGCATAGCGTTGGAATGGTGGTTGTTCATCGGAGCTGGAATTATTGCTTTGCTTATCGCTTGGATTACAGTAGGAACACAAACCATTAAAGCCGCCACCGTCAATCCAGTTGAGTCATTGAAAGATGAGTGATCACTTAAGAAAAGTTCTTTTCAAAGAACTTACAAAAATGAGTGATCTCACATTTTTCACACTTAGGTGATCTCGCGATACATGTGTATCTGCCATGCAAAATCAACCAATGATGTGCGCGTGAGATGTATTCTTCAGGAATGTGTCTCACAAGTTGTTTTTCGACTTCCAGCGGCGTTTTCGCTGTTTGAGTAACCAGGCCTAGTCGCTTTGAGACTCGAAAAACATGCGTATCTACAGCCATAGCGGGTTGGTTGTAAAGCACTGAGACAATTACATTGGCGGTCTTTCGTCCCACACCTTGGAGTGAGGTCAACTCTTTAATTGTAGTCGGAATCTCCGAATTGAATTCTTCAACTAATCTTTTGCTAAGCGCCATCAAGTGCTTCGTCTTATTGTTCGGATAAGACACACTTCGGATGTAAGGAAACAATTCTTCGAAGTGACTGGCCGCCATATGTTCAGGAGTTGGAAAATCCTCAAATAATGCAGGCGTAACTTTGTTGATCCTCGCATCTGTACATTGTGCACTAAGCACTACAGCCACAAGTAGCTCAAACGGATTGGAATACTGTAGTTCGGTTTCCGGTTGTGGATAAGACTCTGAAAAGTATCCTACGAACGCTTCAAATCGCTCCTTCTTGGTCATTGCCTAAAATTAGGCAGACTCAAGATTTTTAGAAGCATAAAGAATTCTTGAAACAACATCGCCTGGTGCTTTTAACTTAAAAGCTTCTAAGGCAGACTTTGCTTCTTCCAATTCTTCCAATCTTGATCGGAGTTCCATGTCAGCACTCAGCGATTCTCTCATCTCTAATCGCTCGTCCTCATTTATCTCGTCGTAAAGAAATCTTAATAAGTCATTTTCTGTAAAGGTTTTTGTCATACGCGTTTTGGGTTTGCTCAAATTTCTTTCTCAAGTTTATCAAGGCATACCTCATTCTTCCTAGTGCCGTATTGATACTCACATCCGTGGCATCAGCGATCTCCTGAAAACTCATCTTCATGTAGTGCCGCATAACTAGCACCTCACGCTGTGAGTCAGGCAAATCTTTAATAAAAGCCTTAAGAAGGTTATAGGTATCTTGTTTGATGTGTTCTTCTTCAATAGACGACTCTGAGAAATCTAGCGTATTAAACACGCTACTTCCATCCTCCATCACGATCAACGGGTATCGCTTGGCTTTTCTGAAGTGGTCTATGGACAGATTATGAGCGATTCTGAGAATCCATGGAAGAAATTTTCCTTCCTCATTATATCTGCCGGATTTGATGGTACGAATTGCTTTAATGAAAACCTCTTGCATAAGATCTTCGGCAGTGTACCTGTCTTTGACGATTAAATAAATGGTTGTAAAAACCCTGTCCTTATGACGATTGAGGAGTTCCTCAAAAGCCTCTTCGTTTCCTCCAATATAGAGGGATAGCAATTCGCTATCGTTCAAACTTGTCTTATTCATGTAATTCACCTGTTTGTTAACGTAGAGGTCTATATCATATTGTATCGTTTGGGGTTTGAAATAATTTAGCGGACAAGAATATAAAAATTCAACAACTAGGAAAAGTAAGCTTCTTATTTTTGCAGCGCACCGAACCGAATTCCTTTGTTAGTGTTTCATAGACAGGTGAACCCCCAAAATGGTTGGAAAAATTGACAAACTAGACCCTAAAGAATACATCATCATTAAAGGTGCGAGAGTGAATAACCTCAAAAACCTGGATGTCGCGATACCGCGTGATCAGCTGGTAGTCATTACCGGTCTGTCTGGTTCTGGCAAATCTTCGCTGGCATTTGATACGCTTTTTGCCGAGGGTCAAAGAAAATATGTGGAGAGTTTGAGCTCCTACGCCCGTCAGTTTCTTGGGCGCATGGAAAAGCCTGAGGTGGACTATATCAAAGGAGTTGCGCCAGCAATCGCAATTGAACAAAAAGTATCTTCAAGAAATCCAAGGTCTACTGTTGGAACAACCACTGAGATTTACGATTATCTCAAACTACTTTTCGCAAGGATTGGAAAAACAATCTCTCCTGTTTCTGGTAAAGAAGTGAAAAAAGATACCGTTACGGATGTCGTTGATTATATTCTTTCGCATGAGGAAGGAGCAAAGCTCATGATCACAACCCCCCTCAAGCATAAGGAAAAACGATCGTTATCCAAAGAGCTTGAAATCCTGATGAGCAAAGGATACACGCGAATCATGATTGGTGCAGAAGTAGCATTCATTGAAGACATTCTCAAGTCAAAAGAAAAGCCAAAAGAAACCGTTGAAATCCTGATTGATCGAGCTGCAGTACAAAACGATGAGGCCACCCAGTTCAGGTTATCCGACTCTGTGCAAACTGCATTTTTTGAGGGAGAAGGGGATTGCTTTGTGACCATCGTAGGCAAAGGCAAAAAGAAATTTTCTGACCGATTTGAACTAGATAATATTCTATTTGAAGAGCCTAGTGTAAACTTCTTTAGCTTCAACAACCCATATGGGGCCTGTCGCCGATGTGAAGGCTTTGGAAGAGTCCTTGGAATAGATCCTGACTTGGTAATCCCGGATCGAAACCTATCTGTTTATGAAGGTGCTATTGCTCCTTGGAAAGGAGAAACCATGAAAAAATGGGCAGAACCTTTGCTTAGAGACGGCATTCGATTTGAGTTCCCCATCCACCGGCCGATAGCAGAGCTGACGCAAAAAGAATACGATTTGCTTTGGACTGGAAACGAATACTTTGAAGGATTAAATGCCTTCTTTTCTCACCTTGAATCCAAACTTCATAAGATTCAATACCGTGTGATGCTCTCTCGCTACAGAGGTAAGACAACTTGTCCGGACTGTCGAGGAACCAAGCTAAGAAAAGATGCGAGTTATGTGAAAATCGTTGATCATTCCATTACAGATTTGGTCTTGATGCCAGTTAAGAAACTGAAGCCATTCTTTAAATCGATCAAGCTGGATAAACATGACGAAAAAGTAGCTAAACGAATCTTAGAAGAAATCAAAAACCGCCTGACATATCTAGAGCAGGTAGGTCTAGGATACTTGACATTGAATCGTTTAACAAGCACGCTCTCTGGTGGCGAATTTCAGCGAATTAAACTGGCCACTTCACTCGGTAGTGCACTGGTTGGGTCTATGTACATTTTGGATGAGCCCAGCATTGGCCTCCACCCGAGAGATACTGATCGACTGATTGATGTATTAAAAACGCTCCGAGATGTTGGAAATACGGTTATCGTAGTTGAGCATGAGGAGAAGGTGATGGAAGCGGCAGACCAAATCATTGACATTGGACCAGACGCAGGCGTATTTGGAGGAGAACTTGTCTTTCAGGGTAAAACCTCAGAAATGAATGGTGATACCAATTCCTACACTTCCAAATACCTTCAGGGCATGGAAACTATCCCGGTCCCAGAGCGAAGAAGACCTTGGAGAACTTCGGTACTAATAGAAGGTGCCCGAGAAAATAATCTTAAGAATATTGATGTTGAAGTGCCTCTTGGGGTGCTGACAGTTGTTACGGGTGTAAGTGGTTCCGGTAAGTCTACACTTGTTCGTAAAATCATTCATCCGGCCATCGGCAAGCAGCTTGGACTAATCGGCGAAGCTTCCGGAAAGTTTATTAATCTAACTGGGAATTATAAGAAAATTACACAGGTTGAATTCGTAGATCAAAACCCCATCGGGAAAAGTTCGCGTTCCAACCCCGTGACATATGTGAAAGCCTATGATGCAATCCGTCAGCTCTTCTCGGATCAGCCATTTTCTAAAACCAACAATTTTAAACCTGCCCATTTTTCTTTCAATGTTGATGGTGGAAGATGTGAAGTTTGCGAAGGGGAAGGAACTGTGAAGATTGAAATGCAATTCATGGCAGACATTCACTTAACGTGCGAAAACTGTGGAGGTGAGCGCTTCAAAAAAGAAATACTTGAAGTCAAGTACAATGACAAAAACATTGCGGAAGTCCTAGGCCTTTCCGTGCAGGAAGCCATCGAATTCTTTGAAGGGAATAACACAATTATTAATAAACTTCAACCGCTTTTTGATGTAGGTCTTGGCTATGTGAAACTTGGACAAGGATCTAACTCTTTAAGTGGTGGAGAAGCACAGCGTGTGAAGCTAGCTAGCTTCTTATCAAAGGGAAGCAAAAGCAACAATACGGATCACATCCTTTTCATTTTTGATGAGCCAACCACAGGTCTTCATTTTCATGACATCAAGAAGCTACTTGATGCGATTAATGCATTAGTAGATGCTGGTAATTCAGTAGTGATCATTGAGCACAATACAGAGGTAATCAAGAACGCCGACTGGATCATAGATCTCGGGCCGGAAGGTGGGGAAGAAGGTGGAACAGTTTGTTTTGCAGGGTTGCCTGAAGATATGATCAAATTGAAAGACAACTACACTGCACAATACCTAAAGGAGAAACTGTAGAATTAACTTCACTCAATTCAAGTATTTTCTCATTCGATGGTTAATGCTTCCAACATTTGGGGTATCGTTAGGATTACCCTCTATAATTCCTGATAAAAATCCTATCGCCTTTTCTTCAAAACCAAGCGCCTTGGCTACTTTTTCACTGAATTTAATTTCACTCAGCAAAACCTTGCCATCAATCTTCATGAGCTTCACCGTATAGATGAGTATATCAACTTTATCATCAAAACTCAGATTCTTAATGAGGTTCTCTGTTTTATCCGCGCTCTTGAGAAGCTCTTTGAGCTCTTTTAATGATAAGCCTTCGAGATCAGCTAGGTGACGAATAAATTCTTTTTCAGAGCTATCAAAGTCGCCATCTGCCTGCGCTATCCCGACTAGCGCTCTGAATTTTACAACATCTTTCATGTATCAAAGAGATTTTAATTCTACAAGATGATGAGAAACTATTTATTATCATCGATATCCACATCACTAATTGATGAGTCGTAGGCCTCTATCGATTAATCTCGTTGTCTATTGTTTTAGTTGTCAAAATACGCTCCCAACTTTCTCATATTCACGTCATTCACCTCCACGTCATATTTAACCTGGCCTGCTTCAATTAATATCACTCGATCACACGATTCTGCAATATTTTGAAGGTTATGACTAGAGACAATGACGCATCTACCTTTTTCTTTTTGTGCGCGGATTAGCTTTCTCAACTTCGCTTGAGATGTAGGGTCTAAGTGCGCAAATGGCTCATCCATAATCATATATTTTGGATCTCCGGCGAGTATCGATAAAACACCAATTCTCACTTTAGTACCTGTAGATAAATCGCGGATGTATTTCTTGTTTTCAGTAATGTCCTTGTTAGAAAAATCAGAATAGTTTGCAAGAAGTTCTTCTACATCAAACTGAGATTTTTTCATCTTCAAAATGAATGTTAAATATTCTTTAGGCTTCAAAAATTCAATTAGAAAAGATTCATCTATAAAGGCGTTGAGGTGATTTTGCCAATCCGCCGAAATATTCACGTGAACATCTTCGACAGCTACGAAACCTGAATCAGGTTTTAGCAGATCCAATACAGACTTAAAAAATGTAGTCTTGCCAGCTCCATTATTTCCCACAATACCCACACATTCTCCTGGATGGATTTCCAAATCTTCAATGCTAAGTGCAGAGATACCATTAAAAGATTTAGTAAGATTTTGAATTTTGATCATGACTTAAAGCTTTGAGATAAATGATATTTTTTTGAATGATATTTTTTTGCGATCAGATCGGTGATAGGATTAAATAACATTAAGCCAACTATGCCCATAAGTCCCAACAGATATATCGCGTTTTCTCCAATTACCGCCTGACCTATCCCATAAATAAATAATGGTAATAAGGTCACGAGAAAACTGCTTACAAAAATCGGCCCTGTCATCATCCCACTATAATTCATGAATGAATTCTCCGTTAAAACAATTTTCGTCCTATTTAAGGTAGATCGGTAAAGAACTAATGGGATGGTTACACCTACATTGTAAAGGAATAACACAAATAAACTGGTCCAACTTAATCCGTTTATCATTGTAGGAATAGAGGCAAAAAGCAATCCAACAACACAAGTGCCCGCATAAAACAGGTACCTTGTTTTTATGAAATTACTTGGTGAAATATTAGTTATTAGAAAGTCAAAGTAACTCCCTTCCCATCCCAATGAATACACCCCGTGTTGAATGATGAAAAACCCAGTAGTAATGAAAAAAATTAGTGTGGTCATCATCCATTCCGTTTTGCCATCGACCAAAAATGGAAGGAATAATACACTAATCAAGCCTAGCAATAAATTGCTTCTTGTCCGTTTGTTTCTAACGAGTAATGCCCATTCCAGTTGAAATACTGGATTCTTGAAGCTTAATACAGGCAGTGATTCTAAAAGTCCTGACTTCCCTTGTTCTTCGTGAACTTCTCTTTTTTCAATTGAACTCTTGACCATATGGTAAGCAAGAAGAGCACTTATTGCTAGCATCACACAAGCAATCAATGGATTAATTAAACTATGTCCAATATGTAGTGACGGCAAAAGCCATTGAATAAGCACGGTGAGAAATAGAGCTATGACTATGAAGGTTTTTATTTTGCTATTGGCAAATTGAGAGATGAGCCCAACAAAGTGATTGCTTAACCACCATGCGCCAACAGTAATCATCGCTGTAGTGCCCAGCCACTCATTTGCTTTAAAGGCAACGATGAACATGGTAATCGCCAAAACAAATGGCATGATGCCGAATAGGGATGTGAACAAATATTGGCTTGCAATCTGCTTCGAAGCACTATTCCAAAGCACATAGTACTTCAGCTTGGGCAAAGGCCTTCTATATACCAGCCGTATCAGCAAATCCAAAAAGAGATAGAGCATCAAAAAAAGGTGATAGTTTATCTCTCGTTGAAAAAAGAATTCACTTGTAGAACCTGCATAAAACTCCAGCTGATCATAGGTGAGTGCAATTGAGCTACCAAACAAAATTGCTATTATGATAAATGCAAGCACTTCACCATCGAAGGAGGTACTTCTAACAACTGATTGATAATGATGTCTTAGATAGAATAAATTCATTCAGGATAGGTTTTGGAGCGATAATGCTTCTCGGTTAGTATCATTGCACTCTTAAAACTTACAAAGGACATGAGAAAAAATATTGTGGCTGGAAATTGGAAGATGAATTGCACGCTACCAGAAGGTAAAAAACTAGCTTCAGAAGTAATCCATATGGTAGAAGATGAGGTGAAAAATGATGCGCAAGTAATCTTGATACCTCCTTTTATTCACCTCACAGGTATTCACAGCCTAATAGGTTCTTCCAATAAAGTTTTACTAGGCGCACAAAATTGTCATCAGAGTCAAAGTGGTGCCTTTACAGGTGAGGTGTCAGCGGCGATGTTGGTTTCTTCCGGCGCTACACATGTTATATTGGGTCATAGCGAACGGCGTGAATATTTCGGCGAGACCGACGAGTTATTGGCAGAAAAAATAAAATTTACTCTCGAGAACAACCTCACACCAATATTTTGCTGTGGAGAAAAACTGGAAGTCCGCGAAGCAAATGATCATGAAAGACTAGTCAGCCTACAGGTGGAAAAGGCATTGTTCAACCTTTCTTCCGAAGACATTATAAAAGTGGTGATTGCCTATGAACCCGTTTGGGCCATCGGAACAGGCGTAACAGCATCAGCAGAGCAGGCACAGGAGATGCATGCCTTCATTAGAAACCATATTGCCTTAAAATATGATCAAGAGGTAGCTGCGGAAATCTCCATCCTTTATGGAGGAAGTGTGAAACCAGAGAATGCAAAAGAAATTTTTTCTCAGCCAGATGTTGATGGAGGTTTAATAGGCGGGGCAAGCCTTAAGTCCCGTGACTTTACCAACATTGTAAAAGCTTTTGATTAATGGAATTCATTACCATCAAGGTCACCTGCTCTACAGAACTTATTGATGTATTGATCGCTGAGCTCTTTGAGGCAAAGTTTGATTCTTTTCAGGAGTTGGATGATGGCTTTGAGGGGAGTTGTGAACAGTCCCAATTTGATGAAAAACAGGTAAAAGAAATTTTCAACAATTACTCAAATGTCTCATTTCTAATTAAGGAACAAGAAAAAATAAACTGGAATGAGGAATGGGAGAAAAATTACAATCCCATCATAGTGGGGAACAAATGTATTGTCAGGGCCTCCTTTCATGATCCGCAACCTCAGTTTGAGTATGAGATTATCGTGACTCCCAAAATGTCTTTTGGCACCGGTCATCATGCCACCACATATCAGGTGCTGGACTACCAAATGACGATCGATCATACAGAGAAAAAAGTATTGGATGTAGGCACGGGCACAGGCATCTTGGCCATCATGGCTCATAAGCGAGGCGCATCGACCCTTGCAGCTACAGATATAGATCAATGGTGCATAGAAAATAGTGAAGAGAATTTTGCGTTGAATGAAGTGAAAGACGTGAGGTTAGTTCTGGGACAAATTTCAGAAGTCGATCAATCAGATTTTGACATCATCATAGCCAACATCAATAAAAATGTACTAATTGATCAGATAGGCGAATATGCTAAGCGATTAGTAGATGGTGGCCAGCTTATACTCAGTGGGTTTTATGAAGATGATATCGAAGATCTGGAGGCTGAATCGGCAAAACATGGGTTGAAAAAGATAAAATCTACAACCCGCAATAAATGGGCAATGCTCGTACTAGATAAACTCTCCGTCTAAAACAATCGTCTTATTGACAGTACAGTGAGGACTTATAAATATCTTTAACACTCTATGCGCTCGCTTTTAGTTTCAGTTTTAGCGCTTGTGCTGATTGTAAACACTGCACATGCACAGCGATTTTCCAATGACAAAACGGAATTTCGAGGACAAGCTATTGCTAAGCTGAAATCCATTGGGACTGAATCAGCCAATAAGATAGCTTTTGATTTTCAGAATGCTTGGGATGGCAAATTCACAGCAGATCAACAAGATAGAGCTCATAAGATCGCGTTGACAATGCAAAAGAAAGGATACAAGTTTTATCCATATTTCTATCATTACTTCACATATCTGGCTTATTCAGTAGCTCAGGAAAACCTTCAAAGAGATCAGCTGAATAAAGTTCTGGAGATCAACGAGCAAGTAGTTCAAACACTCAGCAAGTCCGAATACAAGGAATTTCTCTTTGGCCTTAATATATATTTTGCCAGACGCTACCTGAGTCTAAGCAAAAATTTAGCAGTTCAAGCAGCAGAAGGCTCATATGAATTTAAGCTATTAGATGAGTACATCGACCTGGAGCCTGAAGAAATGGCTACTAAAGAAGCCGTTCCAGATGATTCTGTGGTTTTAATCTCAGAAGACGAGATGCCAGTAATTCTAGATGAGCCAGCAGATGACTCATGGGGAAATAGTAATGACTCATGGGGCAACAATGATAGTTGGGGTAATTCCGACGATTCTTGGGACACCAGTAATGATTCGTGGGGAGATAACAATTCATCCGAAGATTCATGGGGAAGCAACGACTCCTGGGGGAACAACAATGATGCGTGGGGCAATGAGTCCGAGCCAGTCGTTGAAAAACCCAAAGCAGTGCGCCCAAGCTACACACCTTCAGTAACTGATTACCTTACTTTAAAGCAATATCAATATGTGCATCCTGAATTGGAAGGACCAGTAATAGAAATAACAGATGCACGCACCATCCTTTCCACACCATATGACTCTATAAAAATTAAAAGCGTAAAAGGAACTTTTCTTTTAAAGAGCAGAACGTTAGTAGGATCACAAGGCTCGTTAGATTGGCCTGGTCAAAATGTAAAATTTCGTGGTGCTGTTGTTCAGCTAAAAGAGTTCCACATAAAAAAAGATCGCTCCGATTTTTGGACGCCTAATGCCTCGTTACAATTCGATCAACTCACTGGCGCAGGTAAAATTGATGGCGTCTTTGAATTTAAAAGTACTGCCAGGCCCGCACGGTCACGCAATAAATACCCAATATTCACATCAAATAAAGCAGATGTTACTGTCAAGCTAAACGACGACAAACTGAGCTATACCGGGGGCATCCAATTACAAGGAAACAGATTGTTTGGCAAATCCGTTTCACGCGAAAATGGTACCTTAAAAATTCTTGACGGTAGAGGAAATACTGTTGTATTGAAATCAAAAGAATTTATTCTGGGTGATTCGCTTGTTTCAATGAACAACGGCACAATATCAATACTTCATGGCAGCGACTCGATTACTCATGAATCCGTCCGTGCCAAATTCGACATGACAACAAGGAAGTTGATGGTTCTTAGAAACAGTGGATTGACATCTTATACATCCTCCTACTTTGACGTCTCCATGAATGTAGATTTGGTCACTTGGAACATGGAAGCAGATTCTATTTCAATGGAAATAATGAATGGAAAGGATTTGCTACCAGCCACATTTGAGTCAGAAGATTTCTTCGACTTGATTAGATACAGAAAAATAGGCAGGTTCTTAGACTTTCATCCAATCAATGCATTCGTCTTTTATGCGCGTAAATATGACCTGGAAGATTTTTATATAGGAGAACTTGCTGTAGAATATGACATAAATGAGAAACATGCACAAGGAGCCGCAAAACTTCTTTCTCAATATGGTTTTGCAAGTTACAATCGGGACACTGGGCATTTAAAATTGCTTCCAAAAGCATTCCTTTATTATGATGCCTCGGCAGAAGCTGTTGATTTCGACAATTTAATGGTTCCATCAAAAATAAAGAATGGCGCTAATGCCTACATCCAACTTGATAGTGGTAAACTTAACATCAGAGGTGTGTCCAGATTTTATCTTACTACAGATTTTAAAATATATGGAGAACCCCAAGACAGTACCTTGACTCTTCTTAAAGGACGCAATCTTGAATTTGATGGCATGATTCACGCTGGAGATTTTCAATACAAAGGGTTTGGCCACCAATTTGATTATGAAGAGTTTATTGTGAATATGCCTCAGATTGATTCAATGCGATTGACTGTTCCGTTGAAAGATTCGACCAATACTGATGCTGGGCTACAAACAACGACCCTACAAAACGAACTAACAGAAACTTCAGGCACCCTACATATCAATAGTAGCAACAACAAATCAGGAAGAGTTGAAAACAGAAGGTATCCATACTTTAATTCCGATAGTGAAGCCATTGTGTATTTTGACGGAAAGGAAGTTTTAAATGGTGCTTACGACAAATCTGTAAAGTTCATAATCCCACCATTTGAAGTAGATAGCCTGGAACGAAAAGATGGTGAAAGCATAAGTTTCGAAGGAACATTTAATTCCGGCGGGATCTTCCCAACTTTTCCCGAGACACTTCACATTCAGGAAGATCGATCATTAGGTTTTAAACACCAAATACCGGCCGAAGGATATAACCTATACGGTACAGAAGCTAAAACTTATGAAGAAATAAGACTTAGCAATAAAGGGATGCGAGGTTATGGCCAAATTGACTTCCTGACCACTACTATCTATTCAGACGACTTTATCTATTATCCAGATTCCGTAACTACTGATGGTACAGGTGGGGTAATCTCCCCCGGAACATATAAGGGAGCGAGCTATCCAGAAGCCGTCATTGGCACCTATGATATGTATTGGCTTCCAAGAAAGGACAGTATGTATTTGAGGACAGTAGGAGAACCTTTCAAGTTTTACAATGCAACGGCAGAATTAACTGGAGAAGCTAACATTACAACAAAAGGTGTTTTTGGTGGAGGAACCATGCTCACCCGCGGTTCAAAAGCCATATCTTCAGAACTAAGCTTTAAAGAGCTAGAGTATGGAGCAAGACATGCTCAATTTGAAGTTTTGACCGATGATTCTGAAAAACCAGCTATGGCAGGAGACGATATTCGATTGGACTTTGATCTTACAAATAACACAGCCACCATCCGACCTGAACGTATAGGAGTGGCAGCCATCTCTTTTCCGTATGCACAAATGAAGACGTCAATCACCGAGGCTGTTTGGGATCTGGAAGATTCGGTTGTAACAATGACAAAACCGGATAACATCCCGATTGAAGACTCATATTTCTTCACTACTAGAGACGATTTAGATTCATTAGCATTCAATGCTGAAAAAGCTATTTATGATATAAATACACAACAACTCAATGTCCAGGGGATACCATTCATTACCGTTGCTGATTCGAAGATTATTCCGGAAGGTCATGAAACAACTATCCTGGCCAATTCTGTACTTCAGAAATTCGACAATGCTGAGATAATCATCGACACCTTAAACGGGTATCACTACCTGGATCGAGCATCCATTCGGATCATTTCAAGAAATAAGTTTGAAGGAAACGCATTTTACCAACAGATTGTAGGTGTAGACACGTTCGATATACGCTTCGACAGCTTTGAGTTGCAAGAAGTGCCGGTAGGTGAGCCAGATCGTAGAGGCAACTATGAGACCAGACTGATGACCGTTTCAGGTGGGGAAGTTATGGAAAGTCAAAATGTGGTAATCTCTCCTGGCTTTTTCTATAAAGGTTCTGTAACCATGTTTGCCTCAAAACCAGCATTGGAGCTTGATGGATATGTAAAACTAGATCTATCTGATCCGACTTATAATTATTGGGTGCAATTCAATAGAAAAGAAGGCGAAAGAGATGTTTCACTACCATTCGATAACGCGCTCCTGGAAAGTGGGGAAGTAGTTCGTGCTGGCATCCATCTGGATGTTAGGGATGAACTTTACACCACATTTGTAGAGCCCAAAGCCAACGGTTCTGATCTCGACTTTTTCGTTGCTAGCGGAAACCTAACCTATACAGACTCTATCCAAACCTATCGCATTGAAAATCAGGCAAAAACAAATGGCAGCTCATATCAAGGGCATACCATGATGTATATGGATAGTTCAAAGGCTGTCATTTTTGAGGGGAAAGCTCAATTTATTAGTCCACTGAACGCGCAAATAAAAGTTGGTGCATCGGTACTTGGGGTCGGAAATAAAGAATCCAACGAATACACTGCAGATGCTATGATTGCTTTAGATTTTCCGGATGCTCCTTCCGGCTCGTTCGAGATAATGGCATCTGACCTCATTGAGATTATCGAGCGTATAGGCCCTCCGCCCGCGAATGACATTTCTTTAGAAATGCTTTACAAACTTGCTAACCTAACAAGTGATGCAACTGCGAAGCAGTACGAACAATCGAGCCTGAAAGACTACACTCCACTGGTGTCCGTAACACGCGAATTAGAAAGACAGTTGTTGATTTCCCGCGTTAAAATGCAATGGAATAATGATCAGAAAGCATGGCACAATACAACCAAACTGGCCATCTCAAATATTTATCAAAACGACCTCAACGCGAAACTTGACGGATTCTTGGAAATCAAAAAAGATGAGTCGGGTGCCGAAGTTGTCAACCTTTTCATTCAAGCTGCACCTGGCATTTGGTATTACATTGGATACACATTTAACCAACTGGTCCTGTATTCTTCAAATACAGAGTTTAATGAGCTGATAAAGTCAAAGTCCAATGTGGAAAGTTCGAAACCTGGCGAAATGATTATCGCAGTGGGAACAGAAACCGAGACCTTGACTTTCATCAACGATTTTAGGTTGAACTATTTTGGTATCAAAGAACCATATAACCTCATTTCCCCTGACGATGCCAACGTGGAGGATGAAAACTTCGACACTGTTGAAGAGGACGATGACGATGGGTTTGGGTTTGAATAACCACCTTTTAGCACTAATGTATGGCAGAGCAACTCTTCCTGAATTAAGTTTGCCAAAAAAATACCTCATGAGCGCGATTTCCTACATTGAAGAACACAAAGAACAATTCCTGTCAGAGCTATTGGACTTACTTCGTATCCCATCCGTAAGCGCAGATTCCAAATTTGCAGGAGATGTAAGACAAGCTGCCGAATTCCTTAAAAATCGGTTTGAAGAACTAGACACTCATGTAGAAATCTGTGAAACAGCAGGTTACCCGATTGTATACGCTGAGCACATCAAGGATCCAAGCCTCCCCACAGTACTTGTATACGGACATTACGATGTGCAACCAGCTGATCCATATGAGCTTTGGGATTCACCTCCATTCGAGCCTGTTGTGAAGAATGAAAAAATCTTTGCCCGAGGCTCTGCTGATGATAAAGGTCAGGTATACATGCATGTCAAAGCATACGAAGCACTTATCAAAACTGATAGCCTTCCATGCAATGTGAAATTCATGATCGAGGGTGAGGAAGAAGTTGGCTCAGAAAACCTCGAAATATTCGTTCGTGGCAATATGGAAAAATTGGCTGCTGATGTAATCCTTATATCAGATACCGCAATTCTTAGCAACGATACACCATCCATTACTGTTGGCCTTAGAGGTCTTAGCTATCTGGAAATAGAAGTTACCGGCCCTAATCGTGACCTGCACTCTGGAACATATGGTGGTGCTGTCGGAAATCCAATCAATACGCTTTGCCAAATGATTGCTTCTCTCCAAAATGAAAAGGGCGAGATCACAATTCCAGGATTTTATGACAAAGTAGAAATTCTATCTGCTGAGTACAGAAAGAAAATGAACCAGGCGCCATTCAATTTAGACGATTATAAAAAGCATCTGAATATTGACGCTGTAAAAGGTGAAGAAGGATACACCACCATTGAGCGTTCTGGCATTCGTCCTACGCTTGATGTCAATGGAATTTGGGGAGGATATATTGGAGAAGGAGCAAAAACCGTGTTGCCTTCAAAAGCTTATGCTAAAATCTCCATGAGATTGGTTCCTAATCAAAGCAGCAAAGAAATTACTGAACTATTCACCACGCATTTTCAGAACATTGCCCCGGATCATGTAAAAGTGAAAGTAACACCACATCACGGAGGAGAGCCATCTGTAATTCCAACAAATTCGATTGGATATAAAGCCGCTGCAAAAGCAATGGAGAAGACTTGGGGTAAAGAACCAATTCCTACCAGAGAAGGTGGTAGTATCCCAATCGTTGCATTATTCCAGGATGTATTAGGTCTGGATTCTATTTTAATGGGTTTTGGTCTCAATGAAGACGCGATTCATTCACCAAACGAGAGCTACGGACTGTTCAACTATTATAGAGGAATTGAAACGATTTCACATTTCTATCAGTTTTTCACTGATATGTCAAAATCATAATCGATGAAGAAGGCCCTTTTTCTTTCATATCTCATACTGTTTGCCACATCTGCTTTCAGCCAGATTCTCAAGCCCATTAGCTGGGAGGTAAGTTTATCAGATAATTCTCCAGAAGTCGGTGATGAAATTGAAGTTCGCTTTAAGGCTAAAATCGAAAAAGACTGGTATCTCTATTCATCAGATTTTGATCCTGATTTAGGTCCGATGGTCACAGAGTTTGAGTTTATATCAAGCGATACTTATCAACTTCTTGGAGAAATTCAACCCATCAACCCACTGAGAAGATATGATTCTGTAGTTTGGGAAGGCGAATACAGCTACTTCAAGAAAGAAGGCTTGTTCATTCAAAAAGTAAAAATTTTAAAAGAAGACTTTAAGATTTCAGGAAACTACCTATACCAGGTTTGCTCTGATGTTGACGGTAAGTGCATCCCTTTTGATAATGAGTTTTCTCTGCCAAGCAAAACCAAAGATTTAAAAAAAAAGACCGAATTAGATCAAGAAGGAAGTAGCCTCTGGTCCATCCTACTTACTGCTTTTTTGGCTGGATTAGTCGCTCTTCTCACTCCATGTGTCTATCCAATGATACCTATTACGGTATCCATTTTTCTTAAGCAAAGCAAAAGCAAAAGAGAAGGGATCACTAAAGCTTTGATATATGGACTATCTATTATCGTTTTCTTTAGCCTGCTCGGGTTTCTGATCTCCTTTATCTGGGGCTTTACGGCGCTAAATGAACTAAGCACTCATTGGCTTTTCAACCTGATTATTTTCTCCGTTTTCATCGTTTTTGCACTTTCTTTCTTTGGCCTGTTCGAAATGACACTTCCTTCAGGATTGGTCAATAAAATTGATAAACAAGCAGATAGAGGTGGCTTCATTGGTATCTTCTTTATGGCCATCACTTTGGTCCTTGTTAGCTTTTCCTGCACCTTTCCAATTGTAGGAACAGCTCTGATAAACACACTTAGTGGAGGAAGCATTTTGGAAGGCACCATGGCCATGTTTGGGTTTTCATTAGCATTTGCAATTCCGTTCACAGGTTTCGCCATATTCCCAGCCTGGCTCAAATCAATTCCTGAATCTGGAGGCTGGTTAAACTCAGTAAAAGTCGTTTTGGGCTTTTTAGAACTCGCGCTCGCTCTCAAGTTCTTAAGTGTTGCCGATCTGGCATATCATTGGGAACTTCTCGATCGTGAGGTTTTCATTGCATTATGGATTGCGATTTTCGGTCTCCTTGGTTTATACCTCATCGGTAAGTTGAAGCTTAAAAGTGATTCTGATTCTGATAAAATTTCTGTAGCACGGTTAATTCTGGCAGTTGCTACGTTCTCATTCGTTATATCGCTGCTTCCTGGATTGTGGGGAGCTCCGCTAAAGTCTCTTTCAGGATTTCTACCTCCAATGTCCACACATAATTTTAACCTTTTGCAAGAAGAAGCTGGTGGAAATACGTGTGAAGATCCTAAATACAATGATATCCTCCACTGGCCTCATGGGCTAAATGGCTACTTCGAATACAAGCAAGCGCTAGCATGTGCAAAAGAGCAAGGTAAACCTGTTTTTATAGACTTCACAGGACATGGCTGTGTCAATTGCAGAGAAATGGAACAGCGCGTATGGTCAGATCCAGAGGTACTAAAGAGGCTAAGTAAGGATTTCGTCTTAGTCGCTCTATATGTGGACGATCGCACTAAGTTACCAGAAAGCGACTGGTACCAATCTACCTACGATGGCAAGACCAAAAAGACAATAGGGCAGCAAAATGCCGATTTTCAGATCACCCAATTCAATAACAATGCACAGCCATTTTATGTCATAATAAATGCGGAGGAGGAAATGTTGATTGCTCCAAAAGCCTATGATCTGGACATTTCGGTGTTTGTTGATTTTCTTGATAAAGCCTTGGAAAACCATCTAAATGACGCAGCTTTGTAGCGTCATCAAGCTAACTACATGAGAAAAACGAGACTTTGGCTGTTAATAACTGGCCTCATAATCGCACTCATTTCTGCGTTCTATTTTCAAACACCACTGGCTGGAGAAGAGGATACTATTGCGGAGATTGAACTTGACTCAAGCTTATTCTATATCCCCACACTTTATTACGGTTATCCAATCGATTCATTTGAAATCAGTGAGGGAAAAGTGAAATGGAATCAAAACCTTTCTGAAATTCTTTCCAAATTCAACATCTCTTTTCAAGACATTCATACGTTGGCCAAAAATGCCAAAGGAGTATACGACGTGAGGAAATTGAAAGCAGGTTCCAGATATTCCATAATTCATGACCGAGACTCACTAAAGACAGCACGTCAGTTCATTTTTGAGCCTTCCCCAACGGAGTTTGTCGTCTACAATTTGGTCGACTCCATTTATGCGGAACATCAAAACAAACCTATTACAGTAACAGAAAGAAGATTGGCCGCAGAAATTAACTCATCACTTTACAATGCCATCTTAGATCAAGGAGCTTCTCCAATGTTGGTAAATCAGCTTGTGGATGTGTTTGCATGGCAGGTTGATTTTTTTAGGATTGCTAAAGGTGACAAATTCAAACTAATCTTTGAGGAAGAAACCGTTGATGGGGAAATTGTAGGAATCAAAAGCATAAAGGGTGCATATTTTGAACATTGGGGGAAACCATATTATGCTATAGCGTACCCAACTGTCGAAAAAGTAGATTTTTTTGATGAAGTAGGAAATAGTTTGAGAAAAACTCTCCTCAGAGCACCACTTAATTACTCGAGAATAAGCTCGAGGTATTCACCTAAGCGATTCCATCCGGTACAAAAAAGATATAAGGCACATCTAGGTACAGACTATGCTGCGCCTACGGGAACACCAATACGTACAGTCGGAGATGGATTGGTTTTAGAAGCACGGTATCATGGTGGTAATGGAAACTACGTGAAAATAAAACACAACAGTAACTACACTACTCAGTATCTTCATATGTCAAAGATTGCCAGAGGCATTCGTCCTGGAGTTACTGTAAAGCAAGGGCAAACCATCGGTTTTGTTGGAAGCACCGGACTTGCGAATGGGCCCCATTTATGCTTTCGCTTTTGGAAAAATGGTCGACAAGTAGATGCCCTAAAGGTAGACTTACCTTCTTCAAGCGGAATTGATTCTACTCAAATTGCTCAATTTAAAGTTTTTAGTGATTCCGTAAGGGCTGCATTGGATGCTATTGAAGTGATAGAACTGGAGCCATTATTGGCAAAAATTTCCCTAGAATCTGAGGAAACCTCTAATCCATAATTGGTGACAATAACTAATACTCTAACCGAAACGGTAAAGTATTCTTTAGTTTTTGCATTTATTTGAGTTATTTTGGACTAAATCATCCAAAACACTAATGCGAAAAACTTATTTGGTTGCCATTTTTTCGCTCGCCTTTGTTACTGCCACCCAAGCTCAGGTCTCTAATGACACTTTGGTATTGGTTTATGGCAAAATGCTGAAAGCACAGGATTCCACACCTGTTGTAGGAAATATCCTATACGAAAAATTGCCTTATTACGACGATATGGGCATGGCTTCTACTAAAACAGATGGATCCTTCGAAATACAGCTGATTCAAGGTGAGAAGTATAATTTTTCAGTTACTAAAAGTGGCTTTAACAAGTATTCTGATGAAATAGAAGTCAAAGGAAACCAAGAATATACGATTTATATCGAGGAAGATATTATTGAGTTGCGAAAGCTCGAAAATCTCATATTTGCGCGTGGTAGCGATCAAATCTCGCCTAGCTCCTACTCTGAGCTCAATGAATTGGCTATTTGGTTAAATGAAAATCCTTCCATCATAATTCAACTCGAAGGTCATACAGATTTCGCTGGAAATCCGGATGCCAATATGAGGCTTTCCGAAGCACGAGTAGTTGCTGTCCAAGAATACCTCATTGACCAAAAAGTGAAGAAAAGCAGGATATTCACCAAAGCATTTGGTGGAACACAGCCAGTGACACAGGACCGAACTGATGAGGCCAAAACCCTCAACAGAAGAGTAGAAGTAAGAGTTATTCGCCGTTAATTAAATACCCATGAAAAATATCTACCTTATCGTATTTAGCTTGCTGGCAATATTTGCTACCCAAGCGCAGGAAACTGTAGCCTGGGGAACTCAGGTGATAGATGTTTCTTCTGAATTCTCTCCATATGAGTTTTCGGCAATACAAACGCTTCATAGGCCAAACGTGCTACCAAATGGTGGTGAAAATCCCAATTCCTGGAGACCAAAAAGTACTGACAAGGAAGAATTTATCATGGTCTCTTTCAATACACCTATAAAAGCAAAACAGGTAGCAATTGCTGAATCCGAAAATCCCGGAGCAGTAAAAGCTGTCTATGGATATGATGCTGACTACAATGAATACTTATTGTTTGAGTTGACAGCTCGTGACCTGCCCATTGAGTCAAGGCTATTGAATTTATTCTTTGAAACAACACCGTACGCAGTGCAAGCAATAAGGGTAGTTTTGAATTGCAGTGTTTCCGACGGTTACAATGCAATTGATGCCATTGGAATTTCAGCCTCTAATATTCCCATCAATGTTTTATTAAATCTTGCCACAGGTGTGAATAGCTCCGTAGAAGCAGAAAAGCTAAGTACAAACGTAAATAGTGACTATGTAGAGCATAGTCCCATCATTTCACCAGATGGCAAGAAATTATACTTTTCACGTCAGTTTCATCCAGACAATGTGGGTGGTGTGAATGATGCAGAAGATATTTGGGTTTCTGAGTTAGATGAAGAAACTGGAGAATGGCTCCCAGCTAAAAATCTTGGCCCCCCATTAAATACTAAAGGTCCAAACTTCATTAGTTCCATGAGTATTGTCGATGGCAAGGAAGTATTGATATTAGGCAATAGATATGGTAAAAAAGGAAGAATGTATACAGGAGTTTCCATGTCAACGAAAGAAGGTGACACATTCGCAGACCCCACTTCAATCGAAATTGAGAATGAATATAACTACTCTCCAAATGCAGATTTCTTTTTAGCTCCTGGAGGAAAGGCCATGATTATGTCGGCTGAAAGAGACGACACTTATGGCTCAAGAGATCTTTACGTTTCTTTCAAGAAAAATGATGGAACCTGGACTGAACCCTTAAACCTGGGGAATGACATTAACTCAATCGGTGAGGATGAGTCTCCATTCATGGCGGAGGATGGTCGTACGCTATATTTCTCTTCTGATGGCTATACAGGATATGGTGGATCTGACATTTATGTTTCTTTCAAATTAGATAATACCTGGAAACGGTGGTCAGAGCCAGAAAATTTAGGCCCTGGAATAAATAAGGAAGGAAACGACGAGTACTTTAGTATTCCTGCGACTGGACAGAATCTGTATTTCACTCGTGGTGAAAAAGGCGAAGACACAGATATATTCACATTTAAAGTTGAAGATTTGTTCTCTGACCAAGTGCAGTCGCCTCTTGTATCTTCTGTAGAACACTTAGTTCCTAAAGACATTATTGCGACTGTATCTGGCACCGTTCTAGATGCTAAAACAGAAGAACCTGTCAACGGAGCAACAGTGTTAATCGAACGTCTCCCTGATGGTCTTGACATTGGACATGCCGCTACTGACGAAACAGGAACATTTAATTTTACTGTTCAAGGAGGGTGGCAATACGGGCTGGTGGGAGAAGCTAATGGTTACATTTCAGAGACGGAACGCCTCGACTTTATTAAACTTAAAAAATCAGATACCGTCGAGAAGTTTATTCGGATTTTTCCAATCCAAAAAGGCGAAACAATCGAATTGAAGAATATTTTCTTCGACTTCAACAAATCCAATATCAAAACAGCTTCTTATCCTGAACTCAATAGGGTGCTTGATTATTTAAAGGATGGAACTATCGAGAAAATTTCAATTGCAGGACATACTGATAGTGTTGGAGACCCAAATTATAACATGACACTTTCTGGTAAGAGAGCAAAAGCAGTAATGGACTATTTCATTAAGAATGGAGTTAGCAGAGATCGACTTTCTTTCAAAGCCTATGGAGAGACTCAACCAAAAGTATCGAATGATACGCCTGAAAATAGACAGAAAAATCGTAGAGTTGAATTCGTTATTGAATGATATAACCAAAATGAAACACTAAGAAGTCAGCTTTCGGGCTGACTTTTTTTATTTTTATCCGATGAATACAGCTACTCAATCAAATATTAGAGATCTTTTTGAGCGCGTAAAAGTGCACTCGATCTCACTTAGAACCTCCACATTGAAGCAGCGTAAAGAGCTGCTAAACAAACTCGAGGATTGGATCATGAATCACCGCAAAGAGATTCATGAAGCTGTTTATAAAGACCTTCAAAAGCCCAATCAGGAAACCGACATTACAGAAGTCTTTGTAGTCCTTTCCGAAATAAGAAAGACACGAAAAAATCTAAAAAGCTGGATGATGTCAAAGCCGGTTGCAACCAGCACAACCTATCTCGGTACGAGCGCAGAAATTTTTTATGAACCTAAAGGCGCTTGTCTTATTATTGCTCCTTGGAATTATCCTTTTCAGCTCGCAGTTGGGCCTTTAGTTTCAGCTATCGCAGCGGGAAATACCGCTATTATCAAACCATCAGAATTTTCTGAAAACACTTCAGAATTGATTCAGAAAATGTGTCTGGAAATCTTCAGACCAGAAGAGGTTTCGGTTGTTTTGGGAGCAGTGAATGAGTCACAGGAATTGCTTGCCCTTCCCTTTGACCACATCTTTTTTACCGGCAGTCCGCAAGTGGGAAAAATCGTGATGGAAGCCGCCGCAAAGCATTTATCTTCAATCACACTAGAGCTTGGCGGTAAATCACCAACGATTGTTGACGAAAGTGCAAATATCAAAGATGCCGCTAAAAAAATCGCCTGGGGGAAATGGTTGAACGCAGGCCAGGTATGTATCGCTCCAGATTATTTATTTGTTCATGAAGATGTCAAAGAAAAACTCATTGAAGAGTTGGTGGTTCAATCTGAAAAAATCTACGGATCCAAAGAAACATATGGCGGCATTATTAGCCGACACCATCACAACCGAATTAACGACCTTATGGCAGACGCTATCGATAAAGGTGCCGATATTGAATTCGGAGGCAAATCAGATAGAGACAATCTCCGATTCACACCAACACTGCTTTCCAATGTAGCAAAAAATAGCCGAGTTATGGAAGAAGAAATTTTTGGACCAATACTTCCGCTCTTAGCCTATCATGACATTAAGGAAGTAATTGACTTTATCAATGAAAAGCCAAAGCCTTTAGCTCTATATGTTTTTTCGAAAAAGAATTCTGTGATTGAAAAAGTGAAAAAAGAAACCAGCGCCGGGATGATGACTATCAACGATGTTGTCTTACAATTTGCTCATCCAAACCTGCCAATCGGTGGAGTTAATAACAGTGGAATTGGTAAGGCTCATGGACATACCGGTTTCATAGCCTTTTCCAATGAAAAAGCGATTGTAAAACAGCGCAGAGGATTGACAATGGCAAAGACAGTTTATCCACCATATTCAAGCTTCAAAAAATTTATGATTGATTTCATGGTTAAGTATTTTTGAGGAGTGAAAAAATTATATTTTATCCCCTTATTAGTCTTTGTAGCATGTGTCTCTCCTGTAGATGAAAACAAGGCTAATCGTCCATCTGAATGGCATGGCAACTGGAATGCAGAATGGGAAACTCCTCCCGAATCATACCCTGAAGTACAAGATATGGAGTTTTACATGACCGGCCTTTTTGCTTTTACAGAAGATAGTTTAACTAAGACTGTAAATGGATATCCAGGATGTATCTTCGCCATTGACACATTATCCCATACTCAATCATGGCATGTTTCTGGTGACACACTTTTTTTAATGAATGGTCCGGAATCTACGGGAATGACATATCTGGTAGCTGCCAAGTCATCTGAACGAATAAGACTTCAATTAATGGAAGACATTTTCGTTACCTTAAGTAGGTAATTATCATTTCATTAAAATGCATTACGTTTTATAAAGTTGCATTTCTTTCTCTGTAATTTGGTAGTAAAATAATTCTGTTATGAAGAAGTTTCTAATCATCCTGGGAGTTGTATTTTCGTTGCTAATCACAGCAATAATTGTATTACCGATAATATTCAAAGACGATATTCGAAAAGCTTTGGATGATACAATGTCTGACAACCTGAATGCAAAAGTCTATTATGATATTGACGCATTTAGTCTTTCACTCATCAAGAATTTTCCTGATATCACTGTAAGCATAAGTGACTTTGGAGTAATTGGTGTAAATGAATTCGAAAACGACACACTTGCATCTATAGGCACTTTCCTAGTTACGGTTGACATCATGTCTGTCATCAATGGCGATCAAATCATCGTGGAAGAAATACTTTTGGATAAGCCAGAGATACTCGTTCTAGTGTTACCTGATGGAAAAGCAAACTATGATATTGCTAAGGAAAGCTCAGAGCCAGAAACTCAAAACAAGAAAGAAGAAACTGTTGTGGAGGAAGAAGAAACTTCAACGTCAAATGGAGAATCTGTTAGCGTCGGAATTAAAAAGTGGAGCATTAAGGATGGAAAGGTGCTTTATAAAGACCAATCCATGAATTTTTTCACCTCAATTGTAGGTCTAAATCATGAGGGTTCTGGCGACTTTACATTAGATGTATTTGATCTAAAAACTAAAACAACGATAGATGCAGCATCTATGGGATTTGAAGGAATAGAATATGTTTCCAACAAAAGTCTTGCCCTGGATATTATCTTAAACATGAATCTTGCTGAAATGAAGTTCACATTTAAGGAGAATCGAATAGCTGTAAATAATTTTGCAATGCAGGCCGATGGATATGTAAGCATGCCAGGCGACGACATTGACATGGATATCACTTTTGGTGGAAAGGATATCAGTCTAAGGAGTATACTATCATTAATTCCCGGTGTCTACCAAGATTACCTTGATGGTGTAGAGGCTGGGGGCCAAATCGGTTTTGATGGCTATGTGAGAGGTACGTTCAATGAAACTTCCATGCCTAAAGTCGCTGCTAACTTAGTCGTTGACAATGGCCGGATTTCATATGCGGATTTCAACATTCCGATGGAAAACATCAATATTATCACCAGCTTTGACTATCCATCAGCAGATTTAAGGGAAACCAGCTTTAATGTGGACAAATTTTCAATGCTTGTGGATGGCGAGTCTGTAGAGGCATATCTCAAGTTTAAGAATCTCGAAAATTACCAATGGGATTTAGGGTTTGAAGGAAACGCAGACTTGGAGAAAATCACTAAAATTGTACCGTTAGATGGGATAACTCTCTTGGGGAGAATCAACGCAAAACTGAATACTGCTGGTCAAATGTCTGATGTAGAAGCTGAAAGGTTTGATAAACTACCAACTACAGGAAGCTTAACAATCAATAATTTCCTATTCAAAAGCGATGATCTTCCTCAAGGATTCCGTATTAGCAAAGCTAATTTATCATTCAATCCTTCAGTAATTAACCTAACAGAATTTACAGCCCAATCGGGCAACTCTGACTTTAGCATGGATGGTAAGGTTTCTAACTATTTGGCCTATGCACTCTCAGAAAATGAACTATTGACTGGTCAACTTAATTTCAATTCTTCTTTAATAGACATCAATGAGCTCATGCCTGAAGAGAGTATGGAAGAAGAAGTAGCTGAACCAATTAGCAATCAAGGTGAAAGTGATAATTCGGAGCAGAATACTGAAGAAGCCCCGATGGGAGTTGTCAAAATTCCAGAAAATATTGATTTCACTCTCGCCTCATCAATCAGTAAGATTGCTTATTCCAATCTCTCAATAAATGATTTTAAAGGTAAAATTCTCATTAAAGACGGTGCCATTATTCTAGACAAGAATAGCTTTAAAATGCTCGACGGAACGTTTGAACTGACCGGGTCTTATGTCACTAAAGATCTTGAAAAACCTACGTACGATCTAGGATTCAAAATTAAAGACCTTTCGATAGGGAGTGCTTTTAGCGCGTTTGAGACCATACAAAGTTATGCCCCTATTGCCAAGCAAGTAACTGGTAAGTTTTCCAGTGATTTTAAAGTAAATGGACTACTTGGTGAAGACATGATGCCAATCATGGATGCAATTGATTTAACTGGTTTGGTAAACATTGCCGAAGCTGCATTGGAAAAAGGTGACTTCTTGCAAAAGCTGTCATCAGTTGCATCATTGAAACCCGGAGCGCAGGCACAGTCCAACAAAAATATTACACTGAAAGATGTCCTGGTAATTACTTCCATAAAAAACGGTCGAATGTTCGTAGAGCCATTTGAGCTTGAAGTGAACGGACAAAAAGCTGTAGTAGGAGGAAACAATGGATTAGATGGAAGCCTTGATTATTCTATGCAATTAAAGGACATTTCAACGGGACAGATTGGGAGTGCATTAAACAGCGCACTAAGTTCTTTTACTGGTGGAAAAAAATTGGTAGCAGAAAAGATCAATTTGAATCTTGGAATTGGTGGTACCTATGACGATCCCAAAGTAAAATTATTAGGTACAAGTAATGCATCTAGTGGGAGTTCAGGTGGCACAGCTGTGGATTTCAAAAAACAGCTAACAGAAAAAGTAGACGAGCAGAAAGAAAAGGCGGCGGCCGAGATCGCGAAGCAAAAAGCAGAAGCGGAGGCAAAAACAAAAGCAGAATTAGAAAAAAGGAAAGCTGAACAACGACAAAAAATCATTTCTCAAGCTCAAGCTCAAGCAGATGAAATAAGAGCTCAGGGCAAAGCAAGCGCTGAAAAAGTTAAAAAAGAAGGATATGCAGCTGCCGATAAATTAGTTGAAGATGCCGGATCTAATCCAATTAAAAAGAGAGTAGCTCAGGAAGCCGCTAAGAAATTGAGAGCAGAAGCCGATAGAAAAGCTGCTGAGTTAGAATCGGAAGCCAATAAAAAGGCAGATAAAATAGTGTCGGAGGCTCAAGCAAGAGCGGAAAAAATATAGACTAGTAGTCGTTTACCATCTTTGCAATACCTGCATGCGATGAGCGTCTAGCTTCAAGAAGCTGTAGAGCAGTATTGTAAATGCCCAAAGAGACGAGCCACCATAACTAAAGAATGGTAATGGTATCCCTATCACTGGAAATAGCCCAATAGTCATCGCAATATTCACAGTAAAGTGAAAGAAAATAATGCCGACAACACTATAGCCAAAAATTCGAGAAAATGTTGACTTCTGCCTCTCTGCCAAGTATATAAGCCTGAGTAAAAGTGTTGTGAATAAGCCTAAAATAAGCAGACTTCCTATCCAGCCATGTTCCTCGCCTATCGTACAAAAAATGAAATCAGTAGTTTGCTCGGGTACAAAATCAAATTTAGTCTGGGTACCCTCAAGAAATCCTTTTCCTCCAAACCCTCCGGAGCCTATCGCAATCTTTGACTGAGTTACATTCCATCCTGCACCTAAAGGATCAATGTTAGGATTGACCATTGACAGCACACGTTTCTGCTGATGAGGCTTGAGTACATCAGTCAAGATAAAATCCACGCTTCGAACAATTGAGGTTACTACTATCGCTCCAGCTATTATATACACTAACCTTTTAGGGGTTCGAGCATTTAAACCAAGCGCCAGAAGTGTAACCACTGCAATACCTGCTAATAGTACCGTTTGACTTACCAACAGTGTAAGAATAAAGGCAACAAACACGGACAGTGCGACCACCAGAAGTAATGGAGGCATTCCTTCTCGAAACATGGGCACCACCAAGGCAGCAAAGACCAATGCTGTACCTGTATCGCCTTGCAAAACAGTCAGTCCCATCGGTAGCAGTATTATAGCAAAAGCTACCCCCAATGTGTTTAGGTCAGACAATCTTCTTGTCGCATGGTCTAGATATTTAGCCAGAGCAAATGCCGTCGCAAACTTAGCAAACTCAGAAGGCTGCAATCCAAATCCACCAACACCAAGCCAGGATTTTGAGCCGGCTACTTCTTTTCCACCAATTAGAATAAACAGTAGCATGGCCATTACAATACCATAAATGATATAGGCAAACGAGTCGAAAAACTTGTAATCAAAGAAGAAAATGGTGAACGCAATTAACACTGAAGTTCCAATCCAGATAAGTTGCTTTCCTGCGCTTGTGCTAAAATCAAAAAGACTTTGATTGATTTCGGGATCATATTCTGCAGCATAGATATTTAGCCAGCCTGCGATCACAAGCGCCCCATAAAGCAAGACTGATAGCCAGTCAATTTTCTGCGATAGTTGGTCTTGGCGCATTTTTAGGTAAATATCTTTCTTCTAAAACATAATCTTCAAGCCACCAGCGAGAAACCTTTCCAAGTACGTATTTCTCTGCTAGCAAACTTGCCACAGATACCGCTGCCCTTCCACCTTGTCCTGCATTTTCCACATAGGCTGCAATTGAAATCTGAGGGTCATCTAAGGGAGCAAATCCCATAAACCCTGAATGATCCTCGCCGTGTGGATTTTGTACAGTACTCGTTTTCCCAGCTAGCTTTAATGAATCAAGATAGCCACGAATTCCGGATCCTCCATTAACAACTTGCTCCATCCCTTTTAATACAGGTCCAAATAATTTCTGATCAAACGGCAATATTTCTTTTTTAATATTAGGATTCGGCCAACCTTCAATCTTATCCACAACGTGTGGTGTAATGAAGTATCCACGATTAGCAAGGATGGCTCCAAGGTTGGCCATTTGCAGTGGTGTAACTAAAAGCTCTCCCTGGCCAATGCTTAGCGAAGCAATATTTGAATATTTCCATCGCTTGGCTCCATACACTCTATCGTACCATTCCAGACTAGGAACATTCCCTGTAATTTCATTGGGTAGATCTACTCCCAACCTTCTTCCCAAACCAAAGTTCATCACGTATTCTCTCCATTTCTCGAGACCTATCCGTGAATCAATATATGGACTCTCATCTAAACCCTGCTGAACCATTCGTCGCATAATCAAATAGAAGTAATTATTCGATGACTTAGTGATCGCTTTAACCATATTATAAGGACCTGGTGGGGCTAAGTCACCAATATTGCTTCCATCAGTAATAATAATCTCATCCGCTCTGACCACTTCTTCGTGCATAGCAATTACCCCTTGAATCGTCTTAAACATTGAGCCTGGTGGGTATCGAGCTTGCAATGGTCGGTTTAAAAATGGCTTATTTTCATCTTTGTTTAGCTCAGGAAAATTCTTGCTAAGGTTTTTACCACTTAATAATTGTGGATCATAGGACGGTGCTGAAACAAGGGCTAATATTCTCCCTGTTTTAGGTTCAATCGCTACTACGCTACCTACTTTTCCAGCCATCAATTTTTCAGCATACTGTTGCAACTCCAAATCGATAGTCAAGTGAATATTTTCTCCCGATTGTGGTAAGGTATCATACTCACCATCGCGATAGTCATCCTTTATTATTCCTTGGACATTCACCACTTTGTAGGAAGCACCGCGTCTTCCTCGGAGGTGGTCTTCGTAGGATTTTTCTATCCCACCGATACCTATATAATCGCCAGAGCGATAATAGTTGGTTGTATCTCTATTGAGAAAGCTACTACTTACTTCACCCACATAGCCAACTACATTCGCAAGCGATTGCGTATTATAAGATCTTATTGTTCTTGGTAGCACATAAAATCCCGGATAGTTAATTAGTTGATCCTGCAGCTTGGCAAAAAGATCATCAGATATTTGCTCGAGGAATTTAGAAGCCAGAATAGATGAGTATCCTTTTGCCTTTCTCAATCTATCCTCAAGCTCCATTTGCTCGATCCCAAGCAATTTGCAAAAAGCGGTTGTATCTGCAATTTCAGCCTCCTTCGGAACGATCATTAAATCATAAACAGGAGAGTTATATATAACCAAGCTATCCTTGCTATCATATACAAGACCTCTAAATGGGTATTGTACAATTTTTTGGACTACATTATTCTCCGCTGCTACTTTGTAATCTTCATCAATAATCTGGATATAGAAAAGTCGAACAGCAAATACTATTACTGTCAAAAGAATGAGCCCACGAATCAGTAAACTCCTCCCTCTCATACTCGTCTTCTATTTGGAGTTATAATGAAATTAATAGCAAATATGATGATGGTACTGAAAATGGAACTGAAGAATACCTTGCTGAGTACTATTGAAAATAAATGGAAACCTCCATTTTCAATTACAAAAATTGAAAGATGGTGAACGAAGACTAAGGGAAAAACAAAATATAAAAACCCTGACTTTTTTAAACTTGCCACATTCAGATTTGTGATTTCTTGTGTATCATCATTCACAACATTCAACCAGAAGCCTCTTATAAAGAGTAAAAAAACGGAGGCTGAGGCATGTATACCAGGTGTATTTGTAAATACATCAACTAGTAAACCCGTGAAAAAGCCAATCACCATCAAATATGATCTACTTAGTGTTCGTGGCAGCAGTATCAAAAAGCCAACATAGAAAAAGCCAAAAGCACGGTCAAAAAGGGTAATACGATGAACAAGCGGAAGCTGCACCAGCAAAAGCAGGATCAGGTTTAGAATCTGTTCTTTTATGCTAATTCTGGTCATTGTATTGCTATCGAGTCTTTCTCTGGTTTGAGTAAATCTTTTATAACAAAAACATGGTACAAGCTTGTAAAGTCTGTGGCTAACTTCACCTTCGCTTCATAGAAGGTCATATGTTCCTCAAGATTCAGTTCATCCACTGTGCCAACAAGTATATTTTCAGGGAATACCGAATTGAAGCCGGACGTCACAATTGAATCTCCTTTTTTAAGTCTAATGTGACGTGGAATGTATTTCAAGCTCGCTCTGTCATAGGCTTCCTGATCCCATTGAATGGTACATTTTGTGTCGGTCCTCAATACTTTGGAAGAAACCAAAAGTTTTGGGTGAAGGAGTGAATAAATTGTGGCGAAACTATTAGTAACGGATTTCACTTGACCAACCACTCCAAAAGAAGATATTACACCCATCCCAACTTCAACACTATCCATTCTTCCAGCGGATATAGTAATAAAGTTGGCACTTCTATCGAATGTATTGTTGATCACTCGAGCTCCTACCACCTGGTATTGATTAATTGTATCTAAATAGGAAGATCTTTCAGAACGCAGCATTCTCAGCTCTTGCTGTAGTCGTTCATTTTCTAGCATCAATTGTTCATTTACTTCCGTCAGTTGAAAGTATTCACCAATGTTATTGGATGTTTGGGTAAGTGAGGCTGCAGCCTCATTGCTTGAGTTTAGAAACGAGGCGTTATACCGGTTGTTGAAGTTGATCAGAAGCCACGCACTCAGGATTTCCAAGCCAATAAAAACGGCTATTTCTCGCTGCTGATAAAGGAAATCTAAAAGCCTTTGCATTCACTTTTTAGGTCATCAATACCGCTTTATATTGATTCAAATTCTTTAAGGCAGCACCTGTACCTCTTACCACTGCTCTCAAAGGATCCTCGGCAATATGAATAGGAAGTTTCGTCTTCATTGCTAAACGTTTATCTAGTCCACGAAGCATTGCTCCTCCTCCAGTCAGGTAAATTCCATTGTCATAGATATCTGCAGAAAGTTCAGGAGGTGAAATCTCAAGTGCTTTTAACACAGCTTCTTCAATTTTAGAAACTGATTTATCAATCGCGAATGCGATTTCAGAATACGAAATCTTAATTACTTTAGGAATTCCAGTCATCAGATCTCTTCCTCTGATTTCATAATCATCTGGTGCGTCTTCATCCAGTTCGGTCAACGCCGAACCAACTTCGATTTTTACTTTTTCTGCCGTTCGCTCACCAATAAGAAGATTATGTTGCCTACGCATGTAATCAAGAATATCTTTATTGAAAGAGTCCCCAGCTACTCTTATGGATTGATCACATACAATTCCACTTAAAGCGATCACTGCAATCTCTGTAGTCCCTCCTCCAATATCTACTACCATGCTGCCAATAGGTTGATCTATATCTATTCCTATTCCTATTGCTGCTGCAATTGGTTCATGAATCATGTAAACTTCTTTTGCTCCAGCATGCTCTGCAGAGTCACGAACAGCTCTTTTTTCTACTTCAGTGATACCGGAAGGAATACAAATTATCATTCTGTGAGATGCGGGTAAAAAACTTTTTTTCCCTTTATCCATCATTTTGATCATCCCGCGAATCATGTGCTCCGCAGCATGAAAGTCCGCAATCACACCATCCTTCAGCGGACGAATGGTTTTAATATTTTCGTGTGTTTTCTCGTGCATCTGCATCGCCTCTCTGCCGATAGCCAGCACTTTATTCGTGTTTTTGTCAATAGCAATAATTGATGGTTCGTCCACAACCACTTTATCTTTGCTGATAATAAGTGTATTAGCGGTACCTAAATCGATAGCTATGTCGCTCTGGAAAAAATCAAAAAGACCCATGAATGCTCACTCAGAATTTGAGCACGAATTTAGGTTCGTTTTTGCATAAAAACTAAAGCATCAACAATTAGTGATAAAAGTTTCATTTTTAAGAAGTTGTGCGCTCTTGTTTCGCTTTCAAAATGCGCATTTTTCCACGTAGCTCATTGATGGTCTCTTTTGAAAGCTCCATGTAGATCCGGAAACTATCATTTGCAATCAGCTTCTCAGCAATTAGCATCTCAAACGCTTTGTTTTGAGCAGCTTGTACACGCTTCACACGCTTCATGCCCTCTGCAATTGTGTCCAATCGGGAAATGCCATTTTTGATGTTCATGAGATCTTCATAAAACTCATCAATCTTATCTTTCTTTTTCTGAGCTTGCCATTTCGTCAGAGATAAGATTCCGCTCCAAAGAGCTATGATTATAGATAAGATTACGCCACCAAGCTCGGCATATCTTTCAATAAAACTTGGCTCTTCTCTTTCAAGAAAGATTCGAGCTCCTTCATGAAGCGGGATATTGAGCTTGGCTTGATCAAAATCTTCCTTCATTCCGCCAAAAAGTAAAGGATCTATAGATGTGAAAATTTGTCGATTTCTCAACATCGTTTTTGTAAAGTCATTTACAGCTACCTCGCCCATTCCAGATCTCACCATCATGACAAGATCAACAGAAAGTGTAACCACAGATTGTTCAGTAAAACTCCAATAAGAATTTTCTGGGATAATGAATGGAGAAAGACGTGGGTACTTTAAAGTGATTCCTTGAACAGAGGAAGCTTCACTCAAATTTTTAGCATCATCAAATGAAAATAAATTGAAGCCTTCATAATCTTGAAAGTGTTGCTTGGTGAAAAGATTTGTAAGTTCTACAACTACTCCCGCTTCAGCCATATTAAAAGTTACGTTGATTTGAGATGCATCAAGACCATAGTATTCCCACAAGTCCATCATTAAATTATAGGTAGGAGAATTCACTCTTCCTATGTAAACCGGCCCACCATACATTAACGATGCAAACGAGCTGCCATCCACTTCACTTTTGTATAAAATATGAAGCACTTCAGAGTAAACAGAAAAGGCCGAACTAAGACCATCTTGATAGTTGACATAATTTTCTACTAATGCTATATCTACCTTGTCAAGTAGCAAACTGTCAAGATTTGCATTGGTATTTATCCCATCCACAAGTATGATCTCTACATTAAATTCGCTTTCAAGAAGTTCTTTCATCTTGGTAGCAATCTCTTTATTTGGACCTTCATCGTTGTAGATGAATGAAAAGGTCAACGTTGTTGGATTACAGGATGCTAGTAAAATGATAGCTAGTGTAATAGTGATAATTTTCTTCATAGGAGCATATTACGCGTACTTTAAAAATACTGCTAATTTTTTTGTGTCAGATTATTGACACTTCGCATTTTGCACCTAAATCCCTTTCAGTCATTATTTTGCATTATTTTAGGAGTAGTTTTGCTGCCTGAAGCTGAGGATGATTTTTTTTGAATGAAAATAAGTCACTCGCAGCAACTATATATTTGATTTTGATTGCTGTGATTTTTTGACACTAAAAGGCCGCTTAAAACAGACTAGACAAATGAGAAATATTTCCTTTTCGGATAGGATTAAATACCGCTTTGACAGTTTTGTTTCTCAGGGAACGATCTCAATGATCAAGGGCCTTGGGATAATTACTGTCCTTGTAATTATATTGTTTGGAGCTGCCCTTTTGCTTTTGGGATTACATCCAGACCATGAAGCCAACTTCAATATTTTCGAATCTTTTTGGGTTAATCTTACTCATGCATTGGATCCAGGTGTATTAGGTAATCATGATGAAAACTGGCCTTTCAGGCTTTTCATGCTGCTTACAACTGTCATTGGTCTAGTTATTATTTCAACATTGATTGGTTTGGTTTCTAATGGTATTCTCACAAAGTTGGAGGTTCTGAGAAAAGGCCGTTCGTTCGTGATAGAAAGAGACCATGTTCTAATTTTAGGTTGGTCTTCAAAAATATTCACCATTATTCCTGAGATCGTTGAGGCTAATGAAAACCAAAAGCGTGGAGTCATTGTAATCCTTGCAGATATGGACAAGGTCTTGATGGAGGACGAAATAAAAGATAAGGTAGGAAATACGGGAAATACCCATGTAATCTGTCGCACTGGAAATCCTATTGATGTTCATGATTTAAAGATTGCCAACCCGTTTGATACTAAGTCCATCATTATTCTTGACAAGGAGAATGAAAACTCTGATAGCCAGATCATCAAGACGATTGTTGCTATTGTAACTGACCCGAAACGTGAGAAACTAAGAGGTTTGGCTGACGAACGACCATATCATGTTACTGCGGAGATGGAGGATAAGAAAAACTTCGATGTGGCCAAGATGGTTGGAAAGGATGAAGTGGAACTTATTCTATCGGATGAGATTATTTCAAAAATAATGGTTCAAACAAGTCGGCAATCCGGCTTAAGTGTAGTTTATCAAGACCTTATGGATTTTGATGGAGATGAAATCTATTTTGAGGATGCGCCAACATTAGTAGGAAAATCGTTTCGTGAAGTGCTTTTTGCATATGAAGATTCCGCTATTATGGGTATTCAGTTTGCCGATGGGCATGTAGCTATAAATCCTCCGATGGATACGGTCTTCAATAGCGGCGATAAAGTAATTGGAATTACCGAGGACGATGATACGTTACTTCCCAATTCCTCTCCAGTAGATCCACATGAAAGTAAAATAGTCTACACCGAACCTGAGCCACAGGACAGTGAAAAGCTATTGATTGTCGGTTGGAATAATCGAGCCAGATACATTATCAGAGAACTTGATAATTATGTTCCACCAGGATCAGAAGTTCGAATTGTGTCAAAATTTCCAGATGCCGAAAGTACGATAAATCAGCTTAAGAACAGTGTTCAAAATATTACCATTGAGTTTGAGGTTAAGGATACAACAGGCCGAGAAACCTTAGAATCAATGGGACTCGAACAATATGATTACATCATATTGTTATGCTATCAAAACAGTTTTCCTATTCAGGAAGCAGATGCGCAAACACTCATTACGTTGCTACACTTAAGAAACTTCACCGAACTGAAAGGAAGTAAATACAAAATTGTAAGTGAAATGCTGGATATCCGAAACAGGCAACTTGCGGATATTACAAGTGCAGATGACTTCATTGTGAGTGACAAACTTATTAGCTTATTAATGAGTCAGGTTTCTGAAAATAAGGATTTGATGCGCGTATTCGAAGACCTATTTGATGCTGATGGATCTGAAATTTACATTAAGCCAGCCAGAGAATATGTGCAGACAGGCATGTCTATGAATTTCTATACTATTCTGGAATCTGCAGCACGAAAAAATGAAGTGGCTATCGGATATCGGGTAATCAGTAAAGCAAAGAGTGCTGACGAACAATACGGTGTTGTATTGAATCCGAAGAAATCTGACGAGTTTACCCTAGAAGAAAACGATATGGTAATCGTCCTCTCTGAAGATTAAGCGCTTGCCAGAGCTTCTCTTATTTCTTTCATGGCTCTTCTCCTATATAGTCTAGTGTTGTGACTTGTAGGTTTGATGTTTTTAATATAATCAAGAACATCATTTTTCTGATGACCATTCAAGCTTTGAACAGAAGAAATGATTTCAGTTTCTAATCTCAAATAATTCATAACAAGTGTGGTTTATATCTAAACTAATTTACGATCCAAGTGTTAGTCAGGTTTTAAGCTAATATTGTATTTCGATGAACACAAGTAACCTAAATATTAAACTTTAGTAATATTCCATCATTTTACAGAAGCTGAATAGATAAAAAACACCTAAATTCAATTCGTTAAAACAACTATAACCAATGTCTAGTCACTCCAATGAAATTGCGCAGTTCTTAGAGAAGATTGCGCAAAAAAATCCACATGAGTCTGAATTTTTACAAGCTGTGGAAGAGGTAGCGGAAACCATTATTCCGTTTATCGCTGACAAACCAAAATACAAGGACTCCAACATTTTAGAAACAATGTGTGAGCCTGAACGCGTATTTATGTTTCGCGTGCCATGGCTAAATGATAAAGGAGAAGTGCAGGTAAATAGAGGCTATAGAATTCAAATGAATTCAGCCATAGGGCCCTACAAAGGAGGTTTGCGCTTTCACCCATCTGTCAACTTGAGTATTCTTAAGTTTCTAGCGTTTGAACAAGTTTTTAAGAATAGTTTAACCACTCTGCCAATGGGTGGTGGTAAAGGAGGATCGGATTTCAATCCCAAGGGAAAAAGTGATAATGAGGTGATGAAGTTTTGCCAAAGCTTTATGACTGAACTCAGTAAATATATCGGGCAGTTTACCGATGTTCCTGCAGGAGATATAGGAGTTGGTGGAAGAGAAATTGGTTACCTATTTGGACAGTATAAGCGAGTACAGGGTGAATTTACAGGTGTTTTGACTGGTAAAGGTCTGCAATATGGTGGATCATTGATCCGACCTGAGGCTACAGGATACGGCTGTGTTTATTTCAGCCAGGAAGTGTTGAAACACAAAGGTGATGCTATTGAAGGAAAGGTTTGTGTGGTGTCAGGTTCTGGTAATGTTGCGCAATTCGCCATTGAAAAGTTGATTCAAAGTGGAGCCAAGGTAGTTAGTGTTTCAGATTCAGGTGGCTCTATCTATGATAAAGATGGAATTGATCAAGAGAAACTTGAATTCATTAAAGAATTGAAGAATATAAAAAGAGGACGAATCAGCGAGTTTGCCGATAAATACAAGAGTGCTGAATTTCGAGAAGGCAAAACTCCGTGGGATATCAAATGTGATCTGGCTTATCCATGTGCTACTCAGAATGAGCTTCCAATTGAATCTGCTAAACTGCTTGTTTCCAATGGTTGTATCGGTGTCTTCGAAGGTGCTAATATGCCCACAACCGCTGAAGCAGTGGAGCACATAAAATCTAATAAATTGATGTTTACGCCTGGTAAAGCTTCAAATGCCGGGGGTGTAGCTACATCTGGTCTGGAGATGTCTCAAAACTCTCTAAGACTATCCTGGACGCGAGATGAAGTAGACGAAAAGCTAAGAGGAATCATGAAAGACATTCATGAAAATTGTGTTAATCACGGCCAGGTGAGCAAGGACTTTGTGGACTATGTGAAAGGAGCCAATATTGCTGGCTTTGTAAAAGTTGCTGACGCAATGCTGGCACAAGGTGTAGTTTAAGCCTTTCTAAGACATAAAAAACTTTGTGCTCGTTCGTTGTGATGCACTAAAGTTCTTAAGGGTTCGATTTCTTCGAACCCTTTTTTAATTTTTTGATAGATTTCCTCAGTCAATCCAAATCTTACTTTTCCATCTGGAAACTCAACCATTCCATCTTTCAAATCTTTCCCTATTTCTGAGTCGACAACAGAATCCATGCTGACATATAGAATCCCCTTTTTATTCAATAGCAAAGACAATCTATTCCACATATTGCTGAAGACTTCTTCAGATTCAGCAAAGTGAAGAACTCTGCTGCAAATGATCAAATCAAACTTTTCTTCGGAAGAAGCTTCAAGCAAATTTTGTGTTTTGAAGGTAGTTTTTGAGTTGGCTATCGTAAGTGAAAGATATTCAAGTAGTTTAATTTTAGAGCTATCCGTGTCCCATCCCTGATACTCATAACCTCGTTGAATAAAGTGAATCCCATTTCTACCTTCACCGCAGCCAATATCCAATACTTTGCAACCTGGTACAATTGTCCCTTTCAGGATCAAATCCATCAGGAATAGGTCCATATCGCCGAAGTAATTATTAATTTCTTGAATATTCATATTGCTATATCAAATCCGACAAAATCGAAAGAAATGTTATCAAAACTGAAACAAGTTTCCTGAATTTTCGTTTCCGACAAAATCGAAAGAAATAAAATATCTACCGTAAATTAATAAAGGAACACGGTTGTGAAAGGAACAAACCTTGGAGAATTAGAAGAACTAGTCTTGCTTTCTGTCGGCATTTTATATGATGATGCATATGGTCTGGCTATCCAAAAAGAGATAAAACAGCGATGCAAAAGATCAATAACTATCAGCACGGTTCATTCTGTAACCAGTCGACTTGAAGAAAAAGGATATCTAAATGCGCGATATGATGGTGCAACTCCCGAAAGAGGTGGCCGCAGAAAACGATTGTTTAAGCTTACCCAGGCGGGTCAGGCTGCAATTGTGAAAATGCGCGAAATGCGTCAAAGTATGTGGGAAGCAATTCCGGATATAGCACTTACAAATGGATAAAAAACCAAAACTTCTTTCCAACACAAGCAATTTGCTTGAACGCTTTTGTAAGCCTACCATCATAGAAGGAATCATAGGTGATCTGGAAGAAGCATTTTTTGAAAATAAAGAACAAAAAGGGGCCTTCAGAGCTAAGGTGATTCACCTTTTTCAGGTGATCGGATTCTTAAGGCCCAGATTTAGAAGAAGGTCAAAACACTCAAACTTTGAAGCTATGCTACGTAATTACCTTGTCGCAACAATTCGAAACTTAAGTAAACACAAATTCTATTCAGCAATAAATATTTTTGGTCTTGCGGTTGGCATGACTGCTGGCTTTATGATCCTTCAGCATGTTTATCATGAGATGACCTACGATCATTTCATCGAGGAGAAAGAAAATATTTATAGAATTCAAACCAACAGGTATAATGATGGAGAACTTACCACGCAATGGGCTGGAGGTGCAGCGGGTGCAGGCTATCATCTTAACACAGACTTTCCGGAGGTTATAGATTTTGTAAACCTGACAAGCAGTAGAGCCATTATTTCTTACGATGAGAAATACTTTGAGCTTGCGCACCCGTATTATGCTGGAAAGAACTTCTTTGAGTTTTTCTCTATCCCATTGATGAGAGGTGTTGATAGCACCGCTTTGGATGAGCCATTCACTGTAGTTTTAAGTGAATCATTGGCCGGCAAAATATTCGGGGATGAAGATCCAGTCGGCAAAGTTGTAAAGCAAAACGACTCGAGAGATTTTAAAGTAACGGGAGTTTTTAAAGACTTCCCAGAGAGGTCTCACATGAAATTTGACCTTCTTTATTCTTTCGAAACTTTTGTTGTTTACACTAGCGAAGACGCAAGAACTGAATGGAACTGGGATGGGTTTTTGAATTATGTTAAGCTGCATCCAGAAGCCAATCCTGTTGATCTTTCAGAAAAGTTTCCATCATGGATCAGAGATAAAGTAGGTGAAGAGCTCGACCAGTACAACGCCGGAATTGAATTTGTCCTGCAGCCGCTTACTAAAATTCACCTTATCTCTAACTACCGTGCAGAAATCAAACCCACTGGTGACGAAAAGACTACTCAGTTTCTTCTTATCATTGGACTATTTGTCCTTTTCATAGCCTGGATCAATTACATCAACCTTACAACCGCAAGAGCTTTAAGTAGAGCTAAAGAAGTAGGAATTCGTAAGGTGATGGGTGGATTCAGACGTCAACTAATTGGTCAGTTCATGTTTGAGTCATGTACCATTAACGTGCTCGCCTTTCTGACGTCCACAATCCTGATTTTACTGCTATTCCCTTCATTTAACGAATTCGTAGGGAGAAACACATCCTATACATGGCCAGACGCATCTTTTTTCTGGATTGGGATTGCGGTTGTTTTCATTGCTGGAATAGCCTTATCTGGCTTTTATCCTGCCTTTGTATTATCTAGCTTCAAGCCAATTTCGGTTCTTAAGGGAAAATTTTCCAATAGCACGAGTGGCAATTTGCTGAGGAAAGGACTAGTCACATTTCAGTTTCTAGCTTCTGTGGTATTGATCACTAGCACCTTCGTTGTGTACAAACAGATGAATTTCCTCCAATCGCAAGATTTGGGCGTTAATATTGATCAAAACCTAGTCATCAAAACTCCCACCTTCCAAAATGACTCAATTAGATCTTTAAGAGATGATTTTTTTAGAAATAAGCTTGATGCCAACCCATCTGTAGCTACTTTGACAGCATCAACCGCAGTTCCCGGACGAACTCCAGATTGGAACGCCGGAGGAATCCGCTTGATTTCTGAAACGGATGCTGAAAGTAATCAATACAGGGTGTTGGGGGGCGACGACAAGTTTATCGATTTTTATGGACTGGAAATTGTTGCCGGCAGAAAGTTTGATAGATCGTATAGTACAGAAGAATCCAATGTTCTATTTAGTGAAAAGGCTGTAGAAATTTTAGGTTTCAGCGATTCTAGAGAAGCACTCAATCAAAAAATCTTTTTCTGGGGAGACACTTTCAATATTGTCGGTGTAGTGAAAGATTATAGACAGGAGTCCCCTAAACAGGCCTTTGACGCTTTGATTTTCAGATATTTCCCATCCTCCTCAGGATACTACTCGGTAAATATCAACACGAGCAATATGCGAGAATCATTGGATGCAATTCAGGCAGATTGGGAAGCCGCATTTGGAAATAAGATTTTTGATTTCTTTTTCCTAGATGACTACTACAATGAGCAATATGAGTCTGAAGTGAAGTTTGGTTCTATTTTCGGGCTTTTTTCAATGCTGGCCATTCTAGTAGCATGTTTGGGGCTTTTCGGACTAGCATCATACGTCACCAGTTTACGATCCAAGGAAGTCGGTGTGAGGAAGGTGCTCGGAGCCTCGATACAACAGTTGCTTAAGTTATTAACGTGGGATTTCATCAAACTTGTAGGAATCTCCATCATAATAGCCGCCCCACTGAGCTGGTGGCTAATGAAGAATTGGCTGGCTGGCTTTGAAAACAGAATCCAACTTGGAGTGGGTGTGTTCTTAATTCCGGCGATTACAATCATAATAATTGCTATCTCGACGGTTGCATTTCATACGATCAAAACGGCAAAGCTAAATCCTGCAGACACTTTGCATGATGAATAAGCTATGGTCTATAAATTTCTATCTCTTTTTGAAATCCTCCAGATAGCTCGCTAAATGGCATGATTATGACGAGGAGTTCCTTAGCAAACTCTGCAGAGATGTTCTCTAGTTCTACATCGACGGAGATTTTTACAGTACCTAGCACATTTGGCTGCGTATGCGAATTGACATGAACATTTTGGTAGATCATTAAATCGCTACCATTTATTTCTACTTTGATGTCATCTGGCTCCACAGAAGGAATACTTACCTCCAATCGGTAGTGGTCTTTCTCTGTAGTCGTCTTAAATGTTGGGAAAATCGAGCCTCCATTAATATTGTTTATAATACTGGCTGTTTCTGCTAACTGCTTGCTTACTTCTTTATCTACTCTCATCTTCTGCTAATTCAACTCTTCTGCTAATTCAACTTTGGCTGGGCAAAACTTATTCCAAAACCATACGAAATAAGTAAACGTGTCAGTATGGCTGAATTCTCTATAGCCTATGGCCATTTTGGCTGGATTATTCTATTCGACATTTCATCCTACAAAAGAAACATTCCATCTTTTTCTCTGTCTTTGAGATAATCTGATCTAATAATTTACACAAAAATCAACGATTAAACTCATGAAAAGGACTTTACTACTATTAACGACACTTTTGTCAATATCTGTTTTGGCACAAAGTGAGAAACCAAAAACGCTTATAGGTAACGATCCTGAAGATATTTCAGGCTTTGGGGGGGTGTTATTTTCATTTACACCAATAGATGGTGATTTATCCACTCTTACCGGAGGTGGTGGTGCGGTACTTTTTGACAATACCTTCTTTATTGGTGGATATGGGTTAGGTCTTACTGGAAATCATGAATTCAATGCGGGAGGAACCGAACTTACTTCCAGCTTTGGTCATGGCGGATTCTGGTTAGGCTATATTATTAAGCCTGATGACTTACTGCATATGGGCATAGACACAAAACTAGGTTGGGGCAGCGTCACCACAAAGTCAAGAGACACAAATGAAGCCGTTGGTGAAGATGATGTTTTCGTGTTCAGCCCTCAGTTTTTTGGTGAGGCTAACATTGCTTATTGGTTTAAAATCAACGCTTCTATTGGATACCAAAAAACGATAGGAGTAGATAATGTGTACTTTGATGCTGGAGATTTTGATGGGCCAACTTTCGGCATTTCATTGCTTTTCGGGTGGTTCAATTAGGTTCATATGTAAAAGTTTCGCAGGTGCGGTAAATATTTAGAAGGATTGTACCTTTGAATTATAAAAACTTAATGCATGGCCTCATCTAATCACAAGCGCGCAATAATTGGGTTTATTCTCGTATTCATTGGAGCAATATTTCTTTTAGACAATTTGGGATTTGATATTGATATCCCATACTACCTTTTTTCCTGGCCTGCAGTTTTTGTCGTACTTGGTATTGTTAATCTTATATCAGGAAATGGGCGAGCTGCAATTATCTTTTTTGGATTAGCCATCATCTTCTATTTGCACTATTATAATGTGATCAGAATTGGGGAAATATGGCCAGTGATCTTAATTGCCATTGGCCTATCATTCATTCTAAGAAAAAAGTCTGGTCCACGGCGCATTTCTGAAAGCGGTGAAGACTTCTTTGATGAAGTGGCAATTTTCGGAGGTACAGAACGAAAATTTGTTTCTGAAAATCTACAAGGAGGTAAAATCACTTGTGTATTCGGTGGCTCTGAAATAGATCTTCGAGGATCGAAAGCACAAGATGGAGCGGTTATTGAAATCTTCTGTATGTTCGGCGGAGTGGAACTCATGCTACCAGAAGATTGGAAAGTAAATATGGATGCTACGGCCATATTCGGAGGTTTTAGTGATGCTCGTAAAAATGTGACTAATTCGTCTAAAACAACTGTTCATATTAAAGGCTTTACCATGTTTGGCGGTGGTGAAATAAAGAACTAGGCATGCTTGTGCTAGGTGAGGGCAACATTATCTTAAGACCGCTTCAAAACGATGATGCAGAGCAAATTGCCAAACTGATTAATAATAAGAAAGTCTTAGATAATCTTAGAGACTACATTCCGTTTCCATACGCTAAAAAGAACGCTGAAGACTTCATAAAGATCTCTTCAGAACAAATACCTCCTTGCACTTTTGGTATCATTGGCAACAACCAATTATGTGGTGTTATTGGGATAATTATACAGAGTGATATCTACCGGATGTCTGCGGAAGTTGGCTATTGGGTTGGAGAGCCTTTTTGGGGAAAAGGAATAGCCACCAAAGCACTTGAGCTAATTACCTCATATGGTTTTTCTCAACTCGGTCTCATTCGCATATATGCCGGCACTTTTGGTCACAATGAAGCTTCTAGGAGAGTGTTGGAAAAGTGTGGCTATCAAAAAGAAGGAATCTCTAAACAAGCGATTATCAAAAACAATCAGATTCTGGATGAACATAAGTATGCCATCCTAAAGTCTGATTCGGTATAATTTTATTCGTCTTTTAGTAACTCATAGCCCTGTTTGATTCCAAGCTCTGTTGCTGGTACTCCCTCGTGCATCCACTTAGGCATTGGTGCACCCTTGAGGTAATGATCAAAAAACTGAGCCAGACGGATATTAAAATCAATCCTGTTTTGAACTTTAACCGGCCAGTGCGGCTCTCCTCTATAGTTGAGTAACCATGCAGGCTTGCCGAGCCGTCTCAGCGCTCCAAAGTATTCTATCCCCTGATACCAGGGCACAGCTCCGTCCTCATCATTGTGCATGATTAATACTGGCGTTTGAATCTTATCGACAAAGAAGATGGGAGAATTTTCAATGTATCGAAGTGGATATTCCCAAAGTGAGCCACCTATTCTACTCTGAGTTCGCTCATATTGAAACATTCTACTCCAACCTGAACCCCATCGAATTCCTCCATAAGCACTTATCATATTTACTACCGGTGCTCCAGATTCTGCACACTTGAAAATGTTAGTTTCATTAATCAAATGGGCAATCTGATAGCCTCCCCAGCTATGGCCTTGAACCCCAATATTCTCTTCATCTACAAAGCCCTTCTCTATTAATGAAGTAACTCCCGGAATCACGCAGTTATAAGCGTCCTCCCCAGGATATCCTGTCTTGTAGTTGACGTTCGGATTGAAAATGAGGTATCCTCGAGAAGCGTAGAAGCTATAGGTTATCGTAGATCTGCCAGGATATGGATCTCGGTGAGTGTTTAACCCATTAGAGCTTTTTTCATAGAAATTAACAATCATGGGGTACTTCTTGTTCGAATCAAATCCTTCTGGTTTTACAAGCATTCCCTCCATTTTTTGCCCATCCAGTGATGTCCAATTCACCAATTCAATAGTTCCCCATTGGTAATCTTTTTGCTGAGGATTGATATCACTGACTTTCTTAGTTGATTTGAAAGAAAGATCACTCGCCAGAATATCCGGGAAGGTTTGAAAGTTTTCCTGGGTGAAAATCAGGTTTTTACCATCTCTTGCTTTGGTAACCGAGCTGTATTGGTAATCCCCCGCGATGAGCTTGTTGGTCTTATTCTTTCCGTAGGTGAATGAAAAAAGTGCCTCACTTTTGTCCCCCTCATAGAATCCTGAGAGCAACAGTTTTTGATTCTTCTTGATAAAGCGCTCATTGTCATCTAATCGCACGTATCGGTAGGTAAGTTTTTTCTCTCGTCCGTCAGAAGTGATTTTCTTCGGTTCAATATTCCCTGAAGGATCAATTTCCCAAATATCATAACGATCATAGATCAATACTCGATCATCATTTTCTGTCCAGCTCATCACTCCATATGGCCATGGGTCAGATGGAGTATCATGTATTTCATTATAGAATGGAACTTTCAAGTTATTGGTTATGCTGATGATAACTTCTTCAGCAAATGAATAGGCGAACCATGCCGAATCGCTGTTATTGTACCAGTAGGCATACTTTCCGTTTGGCGACAGAGAAATAAAACCACGAACACCTTCATCGATTTTTGTCTTACTTCCGGTATTAAGGTCTACTCGATACAGATCGTTTAATGAGTATCCTTCCCAAGTGATTAATTTTCGATAGTTGAAATCACTCATGGCCACCGCAGTGTTTCCATCGCCTTCATCGCTTACTATTACTCGTGAGAATTCGGATCCACCAAGCTGTATAAATCGATCGTTTGCAACGTCATAGTAGCTCAGGTAGCCAAACTTAAGGTCATTATTTTTTTGATTCTCCTGATGTGTGAAGAGTCTTTGATCGTTAGAATTCCAGACTTCCACATTCACAATTTCATCATCTAGCAGACTGGTGTCCTGAAGGACAGGGTATTCTTTTACCTCAAAAAATAAGCGCTTACCTGATTCTGAAAAAAATAAATTAAAGTCTTTATTAACCATCAACTTATCCAGTTGATTATTTCTAGCGATATTCTTACTGCTATCCCATTCGGTTTTGTAATAATGTAGGTGATAATCCCTCTGTAATGCTTTTGTTGTGTCGGTATCTGAGATAAAGGACAATTGCTTTCCTTTTTTATCCCATGTCAGCTGAGAATATTTGCCTTTAGATCTATAAATAGGTTGGAAAGATTTAGCCTCGAAATCAAAGAAATAAACTCCTTGCTTTAAGGTGCTGTCATTGCCTGTTGTGGTCAGAGTCAGTCCTGCGCCTTCTTCAGCTATTGAATAATCCAGCACATAGGAAAATGTATACTCCGATTGATCCCTCAGGTTTTTTAACACCAAATCATAACCATTCTTCTTATTTCGATTTTTCTCCTTTTTATTCGTTGAATCAAGAGCAGGTTCATACAGATAAACCACATAATCGTCCCATTTTTCTGGTACTTTAAAAGACTTTAAACCTGGGATTTTTTCAAGGTTTTGAGTTCCAATGGAGTAAATAGCTAAGGTGTCTCCTGGCAAGTCTTTTTCTTTGGTTTTCTTTCTTTTTAGGTCTCTTAATTCATCAAAATCTGGAGAGACTTTGAATATCAGGAATTCGGAATTGTTAGAGAAATATGGGTTGTAAGACCTGTCATGATTTAAAATCTCTTTGCCATCAAATTGATGTAATAGCAAGGATTCATTTCCATAACCATTTGGCTTTAGGGTGTAAGCAATGGATGCTCCATTGTTACTAATCATTCTTTTTTCAACGTTTCTCCAAATGTTATAAACATCATGATTAAGCTCCTTTTTGATTTGAGAATGACCAAAGAATGGTATGGTAACTAAGAGTAGAACAAGCTTTTTCATGTCGTCTTTTTATTTATTAAGATTCAACGCATTGAATTTTAATACTAGCGAAAAAAGCCTGAGACATCAACTGAAAGTATACAAGCGGTGATAATGAGTTATTTCATGTAGTCACGTTTCAGAATTTCTGCTACAGAAAACTACTATTCTTATCGTCTACATTACCAACTTTAGGAGGAAGTAGACTCCCAAACCAAAGAGTAAAAATCCTGGTACCTTATGGACCAGAAACGGGTTATCAGCAATTCTTACAAACCGCTTACCCAGCGCATTAACTGTGAAAAGTAAACAGAAAGTGCCCGTCGAAAGACCAATCAAATACATCCAAAAGCCATACCCTTCAACACTTACCCATTGATCGTTTTCCAGGTAGGTAGTAATTGCCAACCAAAATGGAATGGTCATGGGATTTAGAAATCCCAAGAGTAAGCCCCTGGCAAACCCATGTCTTCCAGTCAATTTGGTGTCTACCTTTACCGAAGAAGATGTCGATTTAGAGAAAATATTAAAAAGGCCTAATCCAATCAATGCTAAAGATGTGATGATTCGGAAATAGTCAGCTATTACGTCATTATTGTTCAGAAAAATGTGAAACTGAACTGTAATTCCTGCATATACAAACTCCACAGCTGATGCCGCTAATGCGAAGAAGATGGCTGCCCTTCTTTTATGTAAAATGGCCAGCTGCATTACCGACACATTGATTGTTCCGGGAGGAATGGAGCCAATATAACTCACAATAAAAGCAACAATAAGCGTTTGTAAAATCATGAATTAGCTAGTAGGCGATTGTATCGTTGATGGGCTTTCCACTTCTGATAACCTCTTTTAAAGTTCCAGTAAGAATGGCCTCTTTTTCTATTCAGGCCGCTAATATCAGATAAAACAGATAAATGCCAAAGGATGTCTCGGTATGCTTTCAAAAGCGGGTATCCAGGCTGATAAATATGACCTGGCTCTGCTCCAGCACCGTTTAACTCTAATATTTTGAAGTTCTTTAATTGCTTCAAATCCTCATATGATTGGCACTTGATGTCAAATCTGCCGAAGTAAAAATCTGGAATCTGATCTGCGAGTGTATTAAACGCCCGGTTCAAATTTTCATCAATTTCGTGATTATCGCTCAAAAATTTTGTGCCCCGACAATGGTTGCCAATCGGTTCTATAAGCACATGTTTGCCCTTCTTGGGAACTTCAGAACCAATCAATTGTAAGTAATCACTTTTCCAATCTGCGGTGATTACTGCCCGAGTATTTTTCTTAAGAAGTTCTATGACTGTTTTTTTTCCATCTCCCAATACGGAGAGAAAATCCTTCCTAACAATGGAGGTCACTCTGCCAGACTTACCAGGATATTTTACATAGAAAACTCCTAGCTCTATTGGCCAATCAACCATTTCCTGAAGCAAGAAATCGACGGGACAAGTCTTCACGTATTTGTTTAGCTCCTGCTGAGAGTGAATCTTATTTACCCAATTGCCCCTCTCACCAATATCCGGTTTTGCTATCAATGGAAATCCCATTTTTTCTGCCTCCAATGCTGCACGTTTCAGGTCTTCACTTTCTACGAGTATCGTTTTTGGTATGTATTGATTTGGGATTAAATCAAAAATGTCGGACTTCTTTTCACCCACCATTCCACCAAACTCTATGCTCGGATTTGAGGCGGTGAAAAAGAAAAATGATCGATGCTTAATTATGAGCCATGCGTAGTAGATGAATATTGGAAAATAAAGCACCGAGAATGGCCAATACTCCCAGTTTCTTAGTCTTACCAATAACTTTTTCAAATGCTCAATTAATTCTCTTTTGTAATTGCTCTATAGCGGATGGTAGAGCTTGCTACACCAAAGTATTCAGGCAAAGAAATATAGGTAAGCGATTGTTTTACCGCCACTTTTAACAATGCCATATGATGTATTGCATGCTCAATGTTATACGCTAATTCCCGGTAAAAGCTGCTTTTCATTTTATCGTTCACATTGTCTTTGATCGCATAATTTGCCTCAAATGTGATTTCGAAATCTTCTTGATTCCTGTTTAGAAAATCTTCGATAGAAACAATAACACTTTGAGCCAATTTCTTGTCCGTCTCTATCAATGCATCGTGCTTTCTTTGATCATAGTTTACTATACCATCATTCTTTGCATCGAACAGACAGATGAAAAACTCCAGTGTATGTCTGATATGCTGTCCAAATGTTGAATTGCTCAGTTCAGGAAGAGGTTTAGAAAAATCCTCTTCTCGACAAGCTTCTATGATTAGATTAAGTTGAGAAAGTAAGTCCTTAGCTGATGTATGAAGCATATGATTGAATTAATGCAAAAATAAACATACGGATTTTCTCTGTTACAGATTTTTAAATCTTCTTAAAAGTATTGTTACCGACTTTGCTTTGCCAGAGAATTAAGTGCTGTCCATATCAAATCTTGCTCGTAACCCTTCCCAACCAGAAAGGCTAATGTCTTCTGTTTACGTTTAAAATCATCTTCTTTTTCGAGCTTTTGCCATTTTGACTCGGCTAACTCTGAAAGTCGATTGAAGTATTTATCTGGATCAATCCGATCCAAGGCATTTTGGACAGCCAACTCTGAAAGTTTGTGTGAATAGATATGGGATTTGATTTTTTGCTTACCCCAGGAGTTGAATTCAAATTTGTCATTGCAATACGCATTAGCAAACCGTTGCTCATCTACAAAGCCTTCTTTAGACAATTCCGCTACAAGTTGGGCTGCGTCTTCTTCTGCAATACCCCAGCTTTGGATTTTTTCGAAAAGTTCGTTTGGGGAACGCTCACGAAAAGCGCAGAATCTTCCCGCTTTTTGTTTTACTTCTTTGATGCCTAACCTATTAGCCATCGAATTTATTTTTCTACGATATAGCCTTTGCGTTTGAGAACTGTCTCGAGAAACCGTATCTCATTGTCATTATTGAATATCTTGAATGGAAGATGGACAAGTTGTGCTTTACTGGCAAAAAGGATGAAAGCGTCCTTTCCTTTTTTAGCTCGCTTGATTTGATCCCATTTCATAGGCATACCTTGTTTCGCGTTCATCTTAATCAAAATTTGCTGTGATGAAATTTCATACGAAAGCTTTTGAAACATGAATTTACCTTGCTCCAGTTGGGTAATTCCTGCGAACTGAATCAACCAAAACAAAAAGTACAATGAAAGCCCGATCGTAGCCCCGGTAATCCACCAATGACTTGGGGCCAGGAAATATCCGCTGCAAATCGCAGCGTAGATCAAGAATACCCACCATTGCTGTTTCACGGCTGATTTGAAAGCAATGCCTATGTATTTTTTTGTTGGTAGTTGGTATTTTTTTGTCCTTACTATCATGACTCGATCGCTCTTTTCTACTTCTTACAATGATTATACCGCGAATATAGAATTTAAATAGCTTTGAGACTCATATCCAGGCTTCTGTATGAGTGTGTAAGTGCCCCTACAGATATGTAATCAACACCTGTTTCCGCGATTTCTGCAATGGTCTTTTCCGTAATTCCTCCAGAAGCTTCTGTTTCAAATCGTCCACCTATCATTTTAATGGCCTGACGAATGTCTGATGGTAGCATATTGTCTAACATCACTCGGTGTACCTGTCCGACTGCAAGCACTTCATCCAACTCTTTCAAGCTCCTCACCTCTATTTCGATATTTAGCTTCAGGTTATTCTTTTCGAGGTATGCAACTGTTTGATTAATTGCATTTTTAACACCTCCAGCAAAATCAATATGATTGTCTTTGAGCATTACCATATCATACAATCCAAACCGATGATTAACACCTCCTCCAATCACTACAGCCCATTTTTCGGCCAATCTGAACAATGGAGCAGTCTTTCTTGTATCCAATAATCGTGCTTTAGATCCCTTAATCAGTTGGTTCATATGATGAGTATACGTGGCGATTGCACTCATCCGTTGAAGACAATTAAGAACTAAACGTTCCGCAGAAAGTATAGATCTAGAGCTTCCTTTTACTGAAAATCCTATTTCACCATGTTCTATCAGATCACCATCTTTTTTGTTGAAATCAATAATAAGACTTGGATCTACATGCTCAAAAATCTTAGCTGCTAGTTCGAGACCCGCAATGATTCCATCATCTTTTATGATTAAATGTGCTTCGCTAGTTGCATCTTTTGGAATGGATCCAAGTGATGAGTGATCACCATCTCCAATATCCTCAGCAAGTGCTGCCTTGATAAAAGAGTTAATGTTTTTATTGGTTAAATAGGGTAAGTTCATTGTGGCGGAAATTAGTAGTACAGGCGGTTGTCGGCGAAATAAGCTACTCTTGACTGAAATTCAAAGTGTCGATCAGGTATTTGTCTCCAATTTTTTTAATAAACATAACGACACGGTACGCTCCATTCTCATGTGTATATCTACCAATGGTGTACTTAAGCCCTTGGGATGCTCCTTGGTGGATATAGGCAAAGTTTTTCGGTGCGTTCTTTGCGAAAAAGTCTCTTAAAATAACTTCTGCCTGAGCTTTGCTATAATTAGAACTTTCTCCATTGATTTTAATCTCTATCGTCTGATTACAAAATTTGATCAGCTCCTTTGAGCTTCCTGCCTTCAGAGCTGTTCCAATATTCTTTACCGTCTCTTCCTGCACAGGAGAGAAGAAAAGGGCAAGACTTAGAATTAGCATTTTCATTAACTCGTCAAAATGATTGTATACAATGTAGTAAAAACCATGCCCAATTTATTCAATCAAGGAACTACATTCAAAAATAGACCCTTCTATATTTGCCATATGAATAAGAAAGTCATTCTCCTGATACTTGATGGTTGGGGTATTGCAAAAAACAAAAATGTCTCCGCAATAGATAAAGCAGACACTCCATTTATGGATCGTATGTTTACAGAATATCCTCATAACACGCTGGAAGCATCTGGCCTTGCTGTTGGATTACCTGATGGCCAGATGGGAAACTCTGAGGTCGGTCACATGAATATCGGTGCAGGGAGAATCGTTTATCAGGATTTAGTTAAAATCAGTAATGCAGTAGCAGATGGCTCAATTGCTGAAAATAAAGCTTTGCAGGAAGCCATTAGCTATGCAAAAATGAATGAAAAGCCCATTCACCTGATTGGGTTGGTCTCAGACGGTGGTGTCCATTCGCACATAGATCATCTAAAGGGCCTGCTTACCACATTTGCTAATCAAGACTTTCAAGATGTATATGTTCATGCATTCACCGATGGAAGAGATACTGATCCAAAAGGTGGAGTCAATTACTTACGAGACCTTCAGCATCACATGGCAGAAACCGTCGGGACGCTTGCTACGATTACCGGCAGGTATTATGCCATGGATCGTGACAATCGGTGGGAACGTGTAAGGTTGGCTTATGATGCTATGGTAAAAGGCGAAGGTAAAGTGGTGCAAGATCCTCTACGCGCCATGGAAGAATCATATATGGAAGATGTAACAGATGAGTTTGTAAACCCGATTATCTGTGCTGACGCTAAAATTCAGGAAGGCGATGCAGTTCTTTGCTTCAATTTTAGAACCGATAGAGGAAGACAAATTACTCAAGCGTTGTCTCAACAGGACTTCCCAGAGCAGGGGATGAAAAAGATTGACCTTTACTACCTCACCATGACCAACTATGATAACTCTTTCTCAGGAGTGCATGTCATGTATGGAAAAGGCAATCTGAGGCAGACGCTTGGTGAGGTGCTAGAACAAAATAAAAAGAAACAGATACGAATTGCTGAAACTGAAAAATATCCACATGTTACATTCTTCTTCTCGGGTGGACGAGAGGAACCTTTCAAAGGTGAGAAACGAATTTTATGTCCTTCGCCGAAAGTCGCCACTTACGATCTGCAGCCAGAAATGAGTGCAAATGAAATTAGAGATAAGATCATTCCTGAGCTAAAAGCAAAATCATCAGATTTCGTTTGCCTCAACTTTGCCAATCCAGATATGGTTGGTCATACAGGAGTGTTCGAAGCAGCAGTAAAGGCCTGCGAAACCGTAGATCAGTGTGCAGAAGCTGTGGTAACAACCGCGCTCGAAAATGACTACCTCTCTATCATCATAGCGGATCATGGCAATTCAGATATGATGATTAACCCGGATGGAACACCAAATACAGCGCACACAACGAACCTTGTTCCTTTTATTGTGGTTGATAAGAATTTTAAAGGAGATTTAAAGAGTGGGAAATTGGGTGATCTTGCCCCAACAATTCTTAAGTTTATGGGTCTTGAGATTCCGTCGGAAATGACCGGAAACCTACTTATTTGAAAATGATTCGATTAACAACAATTAAAATTTTCGCTGTTCTTCTCATTGCTCTTACGGGCTGTCAAAAGTTTAAACCTTCTGAGGTGACCATTCCCGAGTATCCAGACTATTCAGCTCTAATGGTAGAACAGGTAGAATTCCTTAGAAATAGCGGGGCCAGGAAAGAAGTCTGGTTAGACGGGAAAAGTGAAGTTAGAGTCCTGAACATGGATTCTACAACTTGGTCAGAAGAATTAGCATTTCTTAAAGAAGTCAATCCGAATCAACCAGAGTATGTTGGAGCGTTTGAAAAAAGTGGAGATGAATTTAGTCAAACTCTTACGTTGGTCGCGGGTGAGAATGGAGCACTTAAAAGGACCACTTTTTCAAAAAGTGATATCGGCTATCAAAAAATAAATGCAACGTTTCATGAGGACAAGGATGTCTACATCCACCACCGTGAAATAGAGCTGAATTTTCAGAATGGTTTACTTAGGTCATTGCAAATTGACGGATATCAAAAAATGATGTTTAAGGATACGGTAAGGTTTCGAATCCAGATCTCTGTTAACTAGAGCTTTGCATCCAGCATCTTTATAGCCGTTGCTGCAGCCTCATCTCCTTTGTTACCATGTTTGCCTCCTGCACGATCCAAGGCTTGCTTCATATTATCTGTGGTAAGCACTCCAAAGATGATTGGTTTATTATATTTCAAATTCACATTGGTAATACCATTGGCCACAGCATCACAAATGAAATCGAAGTGACGGGTCTCGCCTTGTATCACACAACCTAAGCAAATAACTGCGTCAATGTCTTTTCGCTCTGCCATCCATTGTCCTCCAAGACTTAGCTCAAATGTTCCAGGAACATTTAGGCGTTGGATGTTGTCACGGGTAGCCCCTGCATTGATCAACGTCTGACACGCACCAGAATAGAGCGATTCGGTTACCTGCTCATTCCATTCTGCAACTACAATCCCAAACTTGTTTTTACTAATGTCTTGAGATTGGTTGATCTTAACATCGCTGAGGTTTTTTTCTGATGATGCCATATTTCAATTATTAACTAACAACTCACAATTAATAATTGGCTCAATTTACTGTGCTGAAGCTTGTAGGCGCGACTTTTGTTTTTTTGCGTCATTCACTTCCGCTGCGTTTGGATAGTTGTTAATGATTGTACCGTAAGTAGTAGCTGCTGCAACAAGACTTCCGTTTTGTTCCTGAGCGATTGCTAATTTCTTCAGATAAATCGGAGTAAATGAATCATTCTCTCTGTAATCAGCTGCTTGTTTGTAATAGTTGATTGCATTTGAGAAATCATCTTGCTCCATGTAAGCATCACCAATCAATGAGTATGCTCTTCCTTGTAATAAGTAATCATCACTACTAAATTTTTTGAGGTTTCTGATGGCGCCATCAAAATCACCAAGCTTTAAATAAGACGCTCCCGCATAAAAACTTGCAAGATTAGCCGCCTTGGTGCCTGGAAATTCGTCCATGATCTCTAGGAACCCATAGCTATTTCCATCTCCATTAAGCGCAAGACCAAGGCTATCAGTATCAAAGTAAAACTGCGCTTGAAATAGCTCTTCTTGAGCTGTCTGGTTTTGGTTGGTGATATAGTAATTATAAGCAGCGAAACCTACGATTGCCAGTGCAAGGATTCCTCCAATACCAAAGACCATCGCTTTGTTTTTCTTACTACTAAAAAACTCATTGGCTTTTTCAACGATTGCATTTGGATCTTCAAGGATCTCTATGCCGTCATCTTTTTGTTTTCCTTTTGCCATTTCCTTTGAATGTTGAGCATTCTTATTCGTATAGAATGCCGGATTATCTCAATTAATATCACGCCATTTGGCGTTTGCGGACGCAAAGATATATTTTTTGTTCAGATGTGTAAGGTTATCAGATAATTATGTGTTCACAAACGGATAATCGTTCTCAACATAATTATCTGTGTAAGCTTCGGAAGTCTCTGGCCAAGGTGAATCTTCAGCAAACTGAACTGCATCTGCTACTCGGCTTTTGATTTCATTATCAATCTTTTTCAGATCCTCTTCTGTGGCCCACTTGTTCTGGAGAATTGCTTGTTTTACCTGCTCAATCGGATCTTGCTTTTTGTATTCCTCAAGCTCTTCCTTTGTCCGATACTTTGCAGGGTCTGACATGGAGTGTCCTTTGTATCGGTACGTTCTAAACTCCAGGAAAGTAGGACCATTTCCTTTTCTAGCTCTATCGGCCGCCCTGGCCACTGCGTTGTGAACATCTTCCACCTTCATCGCGTCAACAGGTTCAGATGGCATATCATAAGCTTCAGCAAGCGTATGAAGCTCTGTTACGTTTGACGTACGCTGAACGGAAGTCCCCATCGCATATCCATTATTCTCCACAACAAAGATTACAGGCATTTTCATGGTCATAGCCATGTTGAATGCCTCGTGCAAAGCCCCCTGACGAACTGCTCCGTCTCCCATGTAGCATATGCACAAGCTCTTTGTGCCTTTATATTGTTCAGCAAAACCAATTCCTGCACCAAGTGGAATCTGAGCTCCCACGATTCCGTGACCACCCATGAAGTTCACTTCCTTGTCAAACATGTGCATAGATCCACCTTTCCCTTTTGAAACGCCTGTTGCCTTTCCATAAAGCTCTGCCATCACTTTTCCAGGATCAGTACCTAATGCAAGCGGGTGGCCATGATCTCTGTAAGCGGTAATCCACTTATCATCTTTATCAAGTGCGGATACTGCTCCCGAAGCACACGCTTCCTGGCCAATGTAAAGGTGACAAAATCCTCGAATCTTCTGCTGGCCATATAGCTGACCCGCTTTCTCTTCAAACCTTCTCATCAACTGCATTGAGCGAAACCACTCCATGTACTGCTCCTTCGAAAACTCTTTTGATTTTTTTGTTGTCTTTTTAGCCGCCATAGGACCCAATTGTTTGATTTACTTTGTAAAACGGATAGCGAAATTACAGCAAAAAACGATGATCCTAAAAAGCCTAAGGCTTACGCACTTTAAGAATCACACTAAATCTCACTTTGAATTTGAGGAACGGATCAATTGTGTCCTTGGCAAAAATGGAAAAGGAAAAACCAATTTGCTTGATGCGATCTATTATTTATCCTTCACAAAAAGTGCAGTCGGCTCTCAGGACAAACTGACAATTTCACACGATCAGCAAGCATTCACACTTTTTGGTACATATGAAAATTTGACCATTGCTCTTCAATTTGAGAAAGGAAAAGTAAAAACCCTAAAAATAGATGGGCAAGAACCAGACAGATTGAGTGATGTCATTGGGAAGGTTCCCCTGGTCATCGTTCTTCCAGATGATACTTCCATGATCAAAGAAGGAAGCGAAGAAAGAAGGAAATTTTTCGATGGAGCCTTGGCACAATTTGATAATGAATACCTGAAGGCATTGCTACAGTACAACAAGCTTTTGAAACAGCGAAACAGTTTGCTCAAACAAGAAGATGGCCGAAAGGTCAATGTTCAACTACTTGACACATATGATGATCAGCTCATTCCACTAGCTCTGACTATCTCTAATAAGAGAAGAGAAATGCAGGAAGTATTTCTTCCCTTTCTAGAAAAGAACTATGCCGATTTGCACGAAGGCGGTGAGAAACCAGCTTTAAATTTCAAATCTCATGTTGATAATTCTTTTAAAGAAAAATTTAAGGCCAACGTGCAAAAGGATCAAATCATGCAGAGAACACTTCTGGGTAGCCATAAAGATGATTTTGAATTCATGCTTGATGGCGAGCTGATTAAAAAATTTGGTTCTCAAGGTCAACAAAAAACATTCATCATTGCTTTAAAGCTCGCTCTTTACGATTTCTTAAAAGAGCAAACTGGCAAAAAACCCCTGCTGCTTCTCGACGATATCTTTGACAAGCTGGATGATTCCAGAATACACCTCCTTGTCTCGCTTTTACTAGACAATAACCGCTTCCAACAGATTTTTATTACTGACGCTCGAAAGGATAGAAGCAAAGAGTTTTTTAAAAAAGCTTCTAAGGTCAAATTTCTTATTCTCAACTGAATCCGGCCTTACAATTTTGCATCTAACGAGGATGTAGCCTTTTTGTACACGATGTTACAGTCAATTACCGTGGACAAGTATTTAACTTTCTATCATATTTAACCAAACACAAAAATTATGAAAAAGTTAATCTATGTATTTGCGATTGTCGCATTGGGAACTGCATTCATATCCTGCGAGCAGGAAGATATCTCACCAGATCAGTATGAGTTAGTAGATCCTGAATTGACAGAAGAAGAAGGTGGAGAAAAAGAAGGAGATAGACCCTCCTCAAAGAAAACCTGATATTCTTCGAAACCCTGGCATATACCTGATTCATGGTATTTGTCAGGATTTTCTATATCTTAGCGTAACCCCTACCACCCTTTCAGGACCTGCTAAAAACCAATCACTTGAAAAAATATCTATTTGCCTTTTGGGTGGTGTCCTTAATATCTGCTCAAGGAACAGACAAACTCAAACACTATTATTCTGGTAAGATCAATCTAGATGAAGAGGAAATTCTAAAGGAAATAGATCAAACCATTAGTTTACACACTTCGGACCACCTAGTAGCCTACGCGTACTATCTTAAAGCCATTAGAGAAAATCAGGAAGATCTTAGTTTTCAGGCATATGAGACGTACGACTTATCATTTAAGTACCTCCAGGAATCTGATTCATTAGATTCCTATTTGTATTTCGCAATTCTTCTCAACCAAGGGGTCCTTTTAAAAAACTATGGACTTGTTCAATTTGCTGTCGAAAAACACGAGCAAGCACTATCTCATGCATATGCCTATAGTGAATCAAGAGGTATCAAGTTGAAATACAACCTCGGTTGGGTTTTAGAAAAGTTGGACAGAGAGCGTTCCCTTGAAGTATTTATGGAAGTAATTGAGGAGGCTGAAAAAGCAGGACTTATGGAAAGGGTGGCCAAATGTTATCTTGAAATATCCAAAATGTTCAATTACTCTTCCGAACATGTCGGCGCAATAGAGCAAATGGAAAAAGCCCTGCAATATGCACAAAGTGATTATACGCTTGCCCGGATTTATCACAACCTGTCTCATACCCATTATCTAATGCGACAGTACGATGAGCAGAAAAAATGGTTAAAAGAATCACTTACTAAAAGGCATGGAACCGATCGATTTATTTCACTCATGGATCTGGGTGAATCGTACATGATTTCCAACAACAGGAAACTTGCGGTTGAATCACTTCGGGAGGCTATTTTATACTACGAGGATCAAAGTCTCCATCCAGATAATATTAAGCTTTTTAAGTGGTTGTCTATGGCCTATCCAGACAGCATTTCTTATATAAAAAAACAAGTGGATGAGCTTGAAAAATACATTGTGATTCAGGAGAAACTAGAGGCCCGGCTCAAACAACAAGCCATGTTTCAGCTCTATCTGCGCCTTGAAGAACAAAAAAAACATGAAAAAAAAGTAAGTCTATATCAGGCGATTGCTTTGACCGGTGGGCTCGCTGCGTTGATAATACTACTGACCTGGCGCATCTGGTGGTACCGACTAAGAAAGCGTTTAGGCAAAAAGATACTTTCTATGGTAAATCATTGGGTAGAAGAAGATAATGACGGATAATAAATAGATTTGAGTTCAGATCGATACTATCGATCACACAAAATGAAAGAAGATCCAATTAAAAGTTTTCGCAACGCATTTCAAGGTTTCTTAAAAGAGGAAAATCTGGAACACACCTTCAAGCAGAAACAGGTTATCGCAGATTGGGAGCGTATCATGGGCAAAACCATTGCTGCCAGAACCACCAAAGTCTTCTTTAGTAAGAAAACACTTTTCGTAAAGCTTTCCTCGGCACCTTTGAAAAACGAAATGCAAAACTCAAAAACTCAAATCATTGACTTAATAGAGAAAGAGATAGGCAGAGGCGAGATTGATGATGTGAAGTTTTTGTAGCTACTCCCTAAACTTCACTCTCCACGCCAAGTAATAATCAAAAGAAGTGGAGTTCTGCCGCTTTGTTTTTCCAAATCCAGGAATGTCGAAAGTCTTGAGTTCACCTTCGCCATTGATCTGGCGAAGAAACTGCCAGCGCATGGTAAAGCCCATGTAAAGGTTAGACACGATTCTGCCTCTCAGATTAAACGCCACTTCCAGCCACCGGGCAGCTAGCGCATCGTTTTCCAGCAAATAGCTCTGTTCACCAAATCCCTGATCTGCGATATAGATGAGCTGATCATTAAAATTGGCTCTTGCGTATCTCAGCCCAAGAGAAAGCACATTGCCGCTTGCTTTGTCTTTTGTAAAGTTCCGATCAAAGCCTATGCGGTAGTAGCTGCCTTTATTTTGATAGGCAAAGGTTTCACCACGCTGGTGCTCCTCCACACCCAAGTCAAACACCACATTATATTTATGAATGGCAACTGCAGTTTGAAACTCATGGGTGGTCAAATCATCGGAACTGGCAAATGTCCGGATACTTCGAATGACATTCACACCAACCTTTACTTCATACGGTCGAAAGTCCACTGACTCTTTCTTCTTTTTCGGAGCTGCTGGCTGGCTGGCTACAACCAGACTAATAACCAATGTCAATATGCTAAAAGTAGATCTCAACATTGGTGCTTATTTGTCTATTAGTAACTGTTCCTACAACCACTGTAGAATCAAACGTTTGTCTTACGGTATCTAAGCCAATGAATGTGTAAGACGGATCACATTTTTGATCAAAAATGGTCACCTGCTTTTCTGCATAGCTAATCTCCAATTCAAAATGCGAGGTGTCCGAGTCAAAGAAAAATGTAGTGGTTGGATCATCCGGGTTGAGGGGAAGTCCAACACCTGTAGAGTCTGTGAAGGGTGTAAATGAATATGGAGAGTTCTCAGCAGTGATGGTAAATCCAATTTTTTTTTCAGCTGCACTTTCAAGATCATAGAATCGAACCGCCATGAAGTCCAGGTCATCATTGGTGCCACAGTTTTCAATATCCTCACAGGATATGATCAGAAGTCCGAATAATATGATTGCGAGTTTTTTCACAGGCGGCAAAATTAAACCTTAAAGGTTTCTACTTACTTTCAACTTGAGTCAAAAAGACTTAAAAGATCAAATTTCTTTGACCGACAATTACCATTATTTATGTCAAACCCTTCGCAAGGGTCTAATGTAACCCTCAGATTTCCATTAGCTTTGCGCCCGAGAACGAAAGTCTATGAAAACGAAGGGGTTAAAGAAAACAAAAGTCAACATCGTCACTCTTGGGTGCTCCAAAAATCTGGTGGATTCTGAAGTGATGCTGACACAGTTGAGAGGAAACAATATTGATGCCACGCATGAGTCAACGAAAGACGATGCAAATGTAGTGGTAGTCAATACGTGTGGGTTCATTGATAACGCTAAGCAGGAATCCATCGATACGATCCTGCGATATGTAGATGCCAAACAAGAAGGTCTTGTAGAGAAAGTGTACGTTTCTGGTTGCCTTTCTCAGCGCTATAAAGACGAGCTAAAAGATGAAATTCCGGATGTAGATGCCTGGTTTGGCACCGGTGATCTGCCAGCACTTCTCAAAAAATTTAAAGCAGACTATAAGAAAGAGCTCCTTGGCGAGCGAATCGTAACTACAAATAAGCACTACGCTTATTTGAAGATTGCCGAAGGATGTGACCGTCCATGCAGTTTTTGCGCCATCCCGCTGATGCGAGGCAAGCACGTGTCCAAACCTCTGGAACAAGTGATTGCTGAAGCACAATCACTCGTGAAGAACGGAACCAAGGAGATTCTTCTCATCGCGCAAGATTCTACCTACTACGGCTTAGACCTATATAAAAAGCGAAATCTGGCTGAGTTGATGGATAAACTTGCAGATGTGGAAGGCTTAGACTGGATTCGACTGCACTATGCATTCCCAACAGGCTTCCCGGAAGATGTACTAGATGTAATGGCCAAAAGATCCAACATCTGTAATTATCTGGATATTCCGTTGCAACATGCCTCCACGAACATGCTAAAGCTGATGCGTCGAGGAACTACAAGAGAAAAAACTGAAGCTCTATTAGATAAAATGCGAGCTAAAGTACCGGATATTGCTATCCGAACTACTTTGATTGCCGGACATCCCGGTGAAACACAGGAAGACTTTGAAGAAATGCTTGATTTTGTTGAGAAAAACAGATTTGAGCGTTTGGGTATTTTCACCTACTCACATGAAGAAAACACCCACTCATACAATTTTGAGGATGATGTACCAGACGAAACCAAACAAGAACGCGCAAATGCCGTAATGGATTTGCAGGAAGAAATTTCCACAAGCATAAATGAAGCGAAAATCGGCAAAGAATATAAAGTGCTGATCGATCGGATGGAGAGCGGAACTTTCATTGGCCGAACAGAACATGACTCACCTGAGGTAGACAATGAGGTGATCATTCCTGCGGACCATTCATACTTGCGAATTGGAGATTTTGCCCAGGTAAAAATTACCGACGCTACTGCATTTGATCTGTATGGCGAACCAATTAAGCCTTAACCCTCTTTACTAAAGCGTGCGCACCGAGACCATCCCTTTAGACGAGACCGACTGTTTTTCGCAGTTTTTTATAGACTACATTAATCAAAAAGAGGAGCTTGCTCCATTTTATAATTCGTTTCCTTCGGTTCCGAATTTTAAAAACGCAATTTCAAAAAGGAATTTCAAAGATTCGAATCGCAAGGTTCTGCTAAAAGTTTTGAAAGAACAGTATGCAAACCTTGAAATATCCGCTGCTGTTTCCAATAATATTGATGCGCTTGCTGAGCCAAACACTTTCACCATTACAACAGGTCATCAACTCAACATTTTCACCGGTCCGCTTTACTTTATTTATAAGATTGTCACGGTAGTCAATGCGTGCAAAACGCTAAAGCAGGCCTATCCTGAATACAACTTTGTGCCTGTTTATTGGATGGCCAGTGAAGATCATGACTATGATGAGATCAACCACTTTTTCTTTGAAGGGAAAAAGTATGTTTGGGAAACTGATCAAAAAGGCGCGGTGGGTCACTTTGATCCATCAGGCCTAAAAGACATTGCCAACCAGCTTCCAAAGGGTGCAGGATTTTTTAAGGACGCTTACTCACAGGAAACGCTAGCCAATGCAGGAAGAGCCTATGTAAATCACCTCTTCGGGGACGAAGGGATCGTTGTAGTAGACGCAGATCATCGTGAACTAAAATCTCTTTTTAATGAAGTCATAAAAGACGACCTCTTTGTTCATAGTTCAGAAGGATTAGTTGCCCAAACATCAGTTTCATTAGATTCACAAGGATATAAAACTCAAGTTCATGCCCGTCAGATCAACTTCTTTTATCTAAACGATGGTGTCCGTGAGCGCATTGAAAAAACAGCGAAAGGCTTTAATGTAGTTGATACTGATATTCGCTTTGATGAGGATGAAATGCGCCAGCTTATCAACGATCACCCAGAAAGATTTAGTCCAAATGTTATTTTAAGACCACTATATCAGGAAACCATCCTGCCTAATTTGGCTTATGTTGGTGGCCCCTCAGAAGCTGTTTATTGGTTGCAACTAAAAGCTGTCTTTGATCACTTCAAAACACAATTTCCATTGCTTATGCCACGAAACTTTGCGTTGGTAATTCCGCCAGAGGCCTCCACCAAATGGGAAAAAACAGGCCTGCCAAATACTGACATTTTTCTAAACGCAGAGAACGCCTATACCAAATGGGTAACGTCAAATTCAAAACACGAGCTTAGCTATTCTATAGAATTGCAAGATTTGAGAGCAATTGAAGAGAAACAAAAACAGAAAGCTAAGAAAATTGACCCGACACTGACACAGCATATAGAGGCTCTTTACGCCACATTCACTCAACGAATTGAAAAAGCTGAAAAGAAACTTGTGCGTGCTGAAAAGCGAGAACATCAAGAAAGAAAGCAACAGCTTGAAGCTGTTAAAGAAATGCTTTTCCCTGGCGGCAGTTTGCAAGAGCGTAAAGACAACTTTCTCAACTTTTATTTAAAAGATCCCAACTTTATTCAGGTTTTGCTTCAAACCTTTGATGCGTTTAATTATCGCATGTACATGCTGTATGAGTAACTCATTATACTAATAGAACCTAGAACGTTCCTTTTTCCGTGATTGATAGTTATTTTACATCTGTCAATGTATCAGTATGGAAATAAGTACACCTACTCTTTTAGTCGACAAAGAAAAATGCCTCCAGAACATCGAAAAGATGTTGAGAAAAGCACATCGATCAGGTGCTGAACTGAGGCCTCATTACAAAACCCATTTTTCTGCAGAAATTGGCAAATGGTTCAAATCTAAAGGAATCACAAAGTGCACGGTCAGCTCTGTTTCAATGGCGAAGTATTTTGCCAAAAACGGGTGGGATGATATTACGATTGCCTTCCCATACAATCCATTAGAAGCCTCTGAACTATCAGAACTTGCATCTAAGATCAATCTCAATATCCTGATCGTTTCTGAAGAAAGCCTGGAACATGCATTGAAAAACATTAAAAGCAGCGTTGGTTTCTTCATCAAAATTGATGTAGGTACGCGTAGAACGGGTATTGATCCACGCAATGAGAGACTCATTGAGAAGCTTATTTCAAAAGCCGACAAAAAAATGTTGTATCGAGGATTTTTGGCCCATGCAGGGCATACCTACGGCTGCCGTGATGTGGAAAGTGTAAAATGGATATTTGACGGAGCTGTGAAAGCACTAACTCAATTGAAGGAAAAATTTGGAGGAATAATTTCTTATGGGGACACCCCTTCCTGTAGTTTGATGGAAGACCTTTCCTTTTGCGATGAAATGCGTCCAGGAAATTTCATTTTCTATGATTGGATGCAACATAATATTGGTTCATGTAGCATAGAGGAAATTGCAGTTTGCCTCGCATGTCCTGTTGTTGCTGTCCATGAAGAACGCGACGAGATTATTATCTATGGCGGTGGTGTTCACCTTTCTAAAGAAATGATTGTAGAAAAAAATCTAATGGGAAAGGATCAAAACTGTTTTGGCAAAATGGTGGTATTGGAAAAACTCGGTTGGCAAACTAAGGTCAAAGGGAATGTGGTGAGGCTCTCTCAAGAGCATGGAGTAATAAAGTTATCTCCAGAAGAAATCGTTCGTGTAAAAGTTGGTGACCTGATTGGTGTGATTCCTGTACATTCGTGCCTTACTGCCGATTTGCAAGGACATTATCTCTCAACAAAAGGAGATCGAATTGAAAAGATGACGAAACACTGACAATGCAGAAAACACTTTCACTGGTTCTTATTTTACTCGCCCTAACTGGCTTAGCCAAAACCGATCCTCCTAAAGACTCAATTGATCTCATGATCGGGCAAATGATCATGATTGGAATTGGTGACTTCAATTTGGTTGATTCTTCAAAGCCAATTTTTAAGGAAATAAAAGAAGGGAAGGTCGGGGGCATTGTCCTTTATGAAAAAAACATTCTTTTCGAGAGTCCAAAGCCTGAATTGGCCCTTCTTGTAGAGATGCTCCAAAAAAATTCTCCTGTCCCACTTTTCGTAAGCATTGACGAAGAAGGTGGGCGTGTTACTAGAATGAAAACTAGGTATGGTTTTCCAAAAAACGTCTCCGCTCAATACTTGGGCGACATGAATAACATGGATTCTACTCGTTTTTATGCCCATCAAACAGCGTCCATTCTTAGCAGTTTCGGGATAAATATGAATTACGCTCCAGTAGTGGACGTCAATATGAATACCCGTAATCCTGTAATTGGAAGACTGGAGCGTAGTTACTCAGAAAATTACGCGGAGGTGATCCAACAGGCATATGAAGTTATAAAACAGCATAATAGAAAAGGTGTGGTGCCCGTACTAAAGCACTTTCCCGGACATGGAAGTAGTCAAAGTGACACCCATTTAGGATTGGCCGACGTTACAGAATCATGGCAACTAGAAGAGATGTATCCTTATTCGGCACTAATTGATAGCGGTGTAGTAAAAGCGGTTATGACAGCACATATCGTGAACAGTACACTTGACAGGAGTAAAAACCCAGCTACATTATCCAAGCGTATCGTCACAGGAATGCTTCGTGACTTTCTCGGCTTTGATGGAGTAATCATTTCGGATGATATGCAAATGGGAGCAATTAATAATGAATATGGATTACGAGAGGCGATAAAGCTGTCAATTGAGGCGGGAGTGGACATGCTCATGTTTGCAAATAATGTTCACGATTACGAGAGGGTTTCAGCAAGCACAGTTCATGCCATTATTAAAGATCTACTATTCGAAGGGATTATTACCCGAGAGCGAATTTATGATTCCTACAAACGCATTATGAAATTAAAAGCGGATACAGGACTTTGCGATGATGATTATTACCGTTCGTTAAAAAATAAACTCAGAGTATATAACTAGGTGCCGAATAAAAGCTGATTTTACTATCTTCACCCTTCCATGATCCAATACAATCCCAAATCCTGGTTTTCTCTCATCTTTGACGTCTACAGTAGATACGTCATTAGAGCACTATTTCCTCTGATCCTGTTTGCTGGGGTTCTCACTACAGTATTGTGTTTTCTTTTCATAGACGTATTGCATGTCAATATTGTTGACACAAAGGCATTTCACTCAATTCTCGGGGTAATTCTTGGTCTATTTCTGGTACTCAGAACCAATACAGCCTATGATCGCTGGTGGGAAGGACGAAAGTTGTGGGGACAGCTGGTAAACGACTGTCGGCAGATGGCAATTAAAATTTGTGCTTTTCTTCCAGAAGACGCCACTGAGGATCGCCTGTTCTTTAAGAAGATGATTCCAAATGTCACTTTTGCCATGAAGCATCACCTTAGGAGTAGCATACTTGTAGGAGAAATGGATTTCTTCGATGAAAAAACTAAGAAAAGAATCATAAACAGCAACCATCGGCCAAACATCATTAATAAAATAATGATGGAACGTATAATGGATTTAAACAAAAGAGGCTTGATTACAGCTGACAAGCTGTTTATAATTGATAAAGAAATCAAAGGATTTACTGATATTATTGGTGCTTGCGAGCGCATTAAATCAACCCCGATACCATACTCTTACAGTATGTTTATCAAAAAATTCCTTTTCATTTATTGTATCACCTTACCTATGACATTCATTGGCGAGTTTGGGTACTGGTCTATCATCTTAGTGGCAGTTGCATTCTACTTTTTGATGAGTGTAGAGCTTATCTCAGAAGAAATTGAAGATCCATTTGGTCGGGATATTAATGACCTGCCACTTGATGAACTTTGCGTGAAAATCAAAAAGAACATCATAGAAATTTTCAACAATAACTAACTTGACAATCCAAAATTGCTATTAACATTTTCTAATTATGAAATTCAATCAACTTAAACTAGTCTCTCTGGCACTATCTGCGGCCGTGCTTGTATCTTCATGTGGTGGTGGCAGTCAAGAGAAATCTTCAGACGCTTCATCAGAGTTTGATGCAGCAAAAGAGCAGGTAGCAGCCGATGTATCTAAGGTATTAAAGGATTTACCTCCTCCGTCAGAGGTTCCATATCTATTGATGAGTGCGGGTGCTGAATTCGACCCAACAATTATTAATTCGCTTGATAAGTTGGAGTCGTATCAGACTAACGAATCAAAAGCAGCGCTTAATTTAGGTGTATACGCTACCGACATTGGGTATTTAACATCCTACGAAAAGTCAGAATTGGCACTTGACTACATGGGCGAATGCCAAAAGCTAGCAGCCCCTGTTGGAGTTTCTGGTGCCATTGATTACGGTATGATTGCTCGTTTTGAGGCAAACATGGAGAACAGAGATTCTTTATCTAGCATTATAAATGAAGTAATGCAGAAATCTGGAGCTCGACTGAGCGAGCTTGATGAACTTAATAGTGCAGCATTGCTTCTTGCAGGTAGCTGGATTGAAGGTGTTTATATTTCTTCTACCATTGTAAATACCTATCCTGATGATCTTCCAGAAGAATCAAGAACCCTAATTCTTGAGCCTCTTGTAAAAATCGTTATCGATCAAAAAGTTTCTTTGAACGACCTTCTTCAAGTGATGAATGATGTGCCAGAGTCTGAAGAAGTAAATAACATGCTTGCGGAACTTGAAAAAGTAAAAGCTATCTATGACGGAGAGCTAGCTGAAGTGGAGAAGCAAATTGCTGAAAACACCGGAAGCTTTGTGTTGACACCTAGTACTTTAGATAATCTATCTGCTGAAGTGTCCAGAATAAGAGCATCAATTATTGAATAATATAAAATCTAAACCTAACCAGCCGTCATTGCTTAGCTCTGACGGCTTTTTTAATTTACAGGGTCATGCTAATGTTCTAACTTTAGCCAACTAACCAACCTAACCACTAACTCCACATGAGTGAAGAATTGCTCAAAGCTATCATACGCCTACTCGTAATTGTTGCGAAGGAGGAAGGACAAGTAGACGAAAGCGAGAAAGAAAGCGTTCGAGAATTTCTCTATGAGAACGTAAGTCGTGATGATACCAAGCATTATCTCAAGATTCTTGACGAATACGTTAAAGAAATCGATACCAAGGATGATTATAGCCAGATCGATGATATAACAACCAATATCAATAATGAGCTGACTCAACCCCAGAAACTTGTGGTAATGGTAAAGTTGATGGAGCTAATTATTGCAGATGAAAAAATTACGGAACGTGAATCTGATCTATTATATCGTATTGGTAAAAACTTCAAGTTTGAAGATGAAATTGTAGATGCAATCAAGCATTTTGTAGTCAACAAAGATCCAAATGGCTATTCTGACATGTACTCTGTTGTCGTTTCTGGAGCTGACGAACCAGATCGTCCTCGTCAAATTTTCCATGAGCAGCTTAAAGGTCACCTTGCCTTTTTCAAGCTTCCAAAAATTGATACCTGTTTTTTTAAATACTATGGCGGTGACATTGTTAGCCTGAATGGCTTGATGATTTCTCCAAACAAGATTAAGGTTTTCTCAACCGGAAGTTCCATCAAAGGCAAGAGAACTGAGCGACTTTATTACAGTGATGTGGTAGGGATATTGAGAGATGATATCACTGAAACTAATGTGTCATTTGTTGCCGAGAATATCTCCTACAAATTCGATAACGGGAACATCGGTTTGGTTGAGGTTAATATTGCCGAGTCTACAGGCCGATTGGTTGCAATCATGGGCGGTAGTGGCGCCGGAAAGTCCACCCTATTCAATGTATTAAATGGCACGGCAAAACCATATAAAGGATCAGTTCGAATCAATGGAATTGACATCTACCAAAATTCTAAAGAAGTTGAAGGTATCATAGGGAATGTACCGCAAGATGATTTACTCATTGAGGATCTAACGGTTTATCAAAACCTCTACTATGCTGCTAAATTATGTTTCGATAATACGGAGAAATCAGTACTAAATGAGCTGGTCAACAGGACATTAGAGTCACTTGGTCTGACAGAAGCTAAAGATCTGAAAGTCGGCAATCCACTTCAAAAAACAATCAGTGGTGGTCAACGGAAAAGACTGAACATTGGGTTAGAGTTGTTACGGGAGCCATCTGTTCTATTTGTTGATGAGCCCACAAGTGGCCTCTCATCACGAGACTCTGAAAACATAATGGATTTGCTTAAAGAGCTCTCATTAAGAGGTAAAATGGTGTTCGTGGTAATTCACCAGCCTTCCTCAGAGATATTCAAAATGTTTGATAAGCTTGTGATTCTGGATACAGGAGGTCATCAGATCTACTATGGCAACCCTGTAAAAGCTGTGACCTATTTTAAAAATATGGTGGAAATGATCGACAAGGATCAGAGCGCCTGTATTGAATGTGGGAATGTGAATCCGGAGCAAATCTTCAACATCATAGAAATGAAGGTGGTGGATGAATATGGAAGATTCACTAATAAACGAAAGTACTCTCCGACGCAATGGCACGAGCAGTTCGCTAATAACATCGAGGTTGAGAAAGTGGTAGAAGAAGATACCAAGCCTGAGAAATCTCTAGATCTACCTAACAAACTAAAGCAGGCTAAAATTTTTCTTCAACGTGATGTGCTTGCCAAGATTAGCAATCGACAATACGTTTTGATAAACCTACTTGAAGCCCCGGCTCTTGCACTGCTTCTTGCGCTAATTACCAAGTTTTCGCCTGACGGCTCTCAGTATACTTTTTATAAAAATGAGAACATCCCTGTGTTCTTCTTTATGAGCATAATTGTAGCCCTTTTTATGGGTCTAACTGTAAGTGCAGAAGAAATCATTAAGGATAGAAAAATTCTAAAACGAGAAGGCTTTCTTCATTTAAGTAAACTGAGCTATCTATCTTCAAAGACTCTTATTCTGTTTTGTCTTTCTGCGGTTCAAACATTACTTTTTGTTCTTGTTGGATCTCTAATTTTAGAAATACAAGGAATGACTCTTTGGTATTGGGTGATCCTTTTTTCAGTGTCATGCTTCGCTAATATTCTAGGCTTAAATATTTCAGCAGGTTTCAACTCCGTCATTACAGTTTACATATTAATTCCACTTCTGATCATTCCTCAACTAATTTTGAGTGGAGTTGTCGTTGATTTTGACAAACTGAATTCCACTTTTGCAAATCGTGAGAAAGTGCCATTCATTGGTGAAATGATGGCATCTAGATGGGCTTATGAAGCACTTGCTGTTACACAGTTTCGGGATAACCCTTCCAATAAAGATTTCTATGCATTAGATAGAGATGTAGGTATCAATACATATAAGTCAGTTTATTATACCAAGTACCTACAGGAACATCTCGACTACTGTTTTGAGAACAAGGATTTTAAGGGAAGAGCAGCTCATCTGGATTTAATTAGAAATGAAATTAAGAAGCAACTAAGCATCTTCGGAGAAGATAAACTACCTGATGTGGATCAGGTTACTGAAGGAGGCCTAACGAAAAGGGTTTATACTGAAACGGCAGATTTTCTGGCAGCTATTCGTTCGGTATATAATTCACGTCGGAAAAAAGCAAAAGATCAGCTCGATGAACTAATCGCTGAAAGAACGAAAACACCAGATCTGGAAGAGCAATACATTACAAAGAAAAACACTTATGAGAATGAACGGATTAGTATTATGCTCAAGAACATATCGACGAAGAAAAGAATACTGACTTCAGGTAACAAACTTGTTCAAAAAATATATCCTATCTACGCAAAAAAAGAATTTCCTGATGGAGCTCTTGAGTTCAGAACGAATTTTTATTACCCTGAAAAGCACTTCGCTGGGATGTATATCGATACAAAGATCTTCAACCTTATTATCATTTGGCTGATGACAGTTATTCTGTTCATAGCAGTGTATTACGACTGGCTTAGGAAAATAATAAGAAGTGGACAATTTTAAATAGGTACGTTTACGTGTCGCTCTGCATGATAGGACGATCGTACTAAAGGTCCGGATTCTACATACTTGAGTCCACGTTTCAATCCTTCCTCCCGGAAATGATCAAACTTGTCCGGGTGTACAAATTCTGCGACTTCAATGTGTCTTTTTGTTGGCTGAAGGTATTGGCCTAGTGTCAAGATGTGCAATCCATGCTGAACAAGATCATCCATAGCCTTGTAAACTTCTTCATCCGTTTCCCCCAGTCCAAGCATAATGCCAGACTTAGTCCGCTTACCAGCTTCCATTGTCAATTTAATCTGCTCAAGACTTCTATTGTACTTAGCTTGAGGGCGCACTCTTCTATAGAGTCCCTCCACTGTTTCCATGTTGTGAGACACTACTTCTTGGCCTCCTTCTATCATTCGATACAGTGCTTCCCAGTTTCCCTTCACATCCGGAATCAATGTCTCTATAGTCGTTTCTGGAGAAAGATTCTTTGTTTCAACTACTGTTTGATACCAAATTTCGGCTCCGCGATCTTTCAGCTCGTCTCTATTTACTGATGTAAGTACTGCATGTTTTACTCCCATCAGTTTAATAGCTTCAGCTACACGTTTTGGCTCTTCTACATCATACTCTGGTGGACGGCCAGTTGCCACTGCACAAAATGTACAGCTTCGGGTACATACATTGCCGAGGATCATGAAAGTAGCTGTTCCCTCGCCCCAACATTCACCCATATTGGGACAGTTTCCACTCTCACAAATTGTGTGAAGTTTATGCTGATCTACCAGTCTTCTTACTTTGGCATAGTTTTCACCAACAGGGAGTTTTACCCTTAGCCAATTTGGCTTCTTCTTTCTCTCTGGTTTATCTACTACTGGTAAATCAATCATACGCTACTATTCAGATATAAAAGTGCAAATCTAATTCAGGAAAGGTAGATTCCCGCCTATTTTCGGGTTCCCCAAAACAGTGTGAAGAAAACAGAAGAATAAAAGGATTTGTTCGGCTGGGTGGGCACAAGTACAATCTCCTCAGAGAATACCTCGGCCATTACACCTACTTCAACACCAGCTACATTTCTTCTATACGTGCCAAATTCAAATAACAATGATCCTTTTACATGAAAGCCTGGAGCAAAATCTGCATCTCCCAATCCTTGGAAAAGTTTTCCCGGGCCGGCAATATTCTGAAAAGAAGGAAAGTTCACAACATTAAATGGCTTGTATTGTTGATCGGCGCCAAGTACGTAATACGGTGTAATCAAACCAAAAGTAGGCCCTCCGGCAGCTGCCATGCTAATTTGAACTCCTTGCTGATTGGCTTTCTTATACATCAATTTTTCCAGGCCGTAGTTGGTTCGGATTGCATATAGATAATTAGACTTACCATAAATGAAGCCAGCACCACTTAATCCAATGTATCTAGCTTCACTCGGATGTTTTACGTTCGAAAGTTCCAACCCAAATGTATGATAAACATTATCTCCTTTCTTCCTACTATGCCGTACCATCAAGCCTCCTATCAGGCCTCCGTTTGTGTTTTTATTTATCCCCCATATCCACTCCGATGTATACTCAAAATCTTCACCTTCAAAAAGCTGAGCCGAGGTGAGCAACGGAAGAATAAAAAGTATAAGTAGATGGATTTTTTTCATGTCTGCTATTCCATAACAAAAATAATGCGCTAGTCCCTATTCCTTTTGTGCCATTGTATTAAGTTCCTCGTAGCTAATTCCCATATGAGAAGTATTGAAAACTGCTTTTCCATTCCTGATTAAAATAGCTTGAGGTGATTCATGCTTAACGCCATACCGAGAAGCGATTTCATTGGAAATATCTCGGTGAGCGATTAAATCCAAATAATATGGCTCAAATAATGCTTCCTCCTTGTACGATCTTTCAAATCGACCTAGTGCCATCGCACTTATTGAACATCGCGTGCTATGCTTGAAAAGAAGTACAGCTCTCTCTTTTGAGAGATTTTCAATTTCCTCAAGCTCAGATATTCGATCCAGGTTTTTCCATGGAAGAGGCACTTTATCTTTTGATGAAAATAGTTTTCCTAGCATTCTGTATTGAGATCAATTATTCCAAATTACACGTTCCTTCTTGTCAAACTTCGGTTCTTTCACTGGTTCATTAACACCATTTGAGTTTTGCTTGTTCCCATTCATTCTTGTCCAGAAAATATTCCATTTTCTAAACATTTTTCGGATTTTGGGATTGCTAAACTTCATAGCCATATGGTAATTGCTGCTTGGATGTTGGTCGCCAATTCGCCGATTCTTGACTTTCATGTCGCCTTCCCATAGTGAGGATTCCTGAAAATATTTTGATTCTCCCCATTCTCTTGAATTACCAAAGAATCGAATTTTTGTCCCAGAATACCTCGGACGAACCTTAAAATCGACTCCTCTAAATGGTGATCCGGCAGAATACCGAGGCCTAACATGAAAGTCTTTCCCTCGAAAAGGCATCCCTTGTGAATACCTGGGTGTTATTTTGTAATCCTTGCTTCTAAAAGGCATCCCTTGTGAATAACGTGGAGTTATTCTATAATCCTTGCTTCGGAAGGGCATCCCACGTGAATAACGTGGGGTTATTCTATAATCTTTTGCCCTAAATGGTGATCCTTGTGAATAGCGAATATTCACCTTATAGTCCCTCCCCCTGAAAGGGTTCGAAGGAGAATAGCGTGGACTTACTTTATAGCTCCTTCCCTTGAATGGGTTTCCTCGAGAATACCTGATACTTACTTTATAATCCTTGCCACGAAATGGATTGCCTCCTGAATAACGAGGTGATGCTTTGAATTTACTTCCTCTGAATGGGTTCCCATATGAATAACGAGGAGTTACTTTATAATCACTTCCTCTAAACGGATTGCCCCCAGAATATCTTGGTGAGTACTTTCTTGTCTTAAAACTAATAACGCCACCAGATGTCCTTGGCCTAACCGAATACCGCTTTTGGCGGTCTCTAACAGAAGAGTATCGAGGGGAAGTCGTGGTAGAAAGTCTAAAAGGTGAAGATGCGCTTGAATAGCGTGGCGGTGTTCTTCTGCCCGAGCTTGGAATACCTGCGCTATTACCAGGCTTTTTTTTGCTCCGAAAAAACAGAAACCCTTTACGCTCAACTTTTTTGGTTTTGAGTCTGCTGTCATTATCCTCAAGCAATTGAGCTTCGGCGGTGTAGACTGCCGCACCAATTAAAAATGATATGATAAGAAATCGTTTCATTCACTCTATCCCGTCCAAAGGTTGGCAATTTAGGTGATAATCTCAACGATTCGATCGATTCGATTCTTCCCCAGCCTTGGTTGGTACAAAAGAAACGCCTAATTCACTTAAACATTTTCTAAGCAATTAGGCGTTCTAGTTATGTTATCCGATTAAGCCGGATTATATCTGAATAGGTTCTCCCTGAGCGTTGAGTACTTGAAATTCGGTAAGCGCTTTTGAGCTATCCTCCACCATATTGACCCAGCGGAAGTATTTGAAAAACCACTTAACCCTTCTGGAAAAAACACCCGCTGTAAAATAGGTATATAGATATGGGTGCAATGCAACAGTTATCTTCTTTTCATTCTGAGATTCAAAGAAGTACATGATGGTATTTTCCACTTGATCGGCCACCTGTATCGAGGCTGAAATCTTTCCTGTTCCGCTACATGTAGGACAAACCTCTTTGGTAGCTATTGAAAGCTCCGGTCTTACCCTTTGACGGGTAATTTCCATCAGACCAAATTTCGACAAAGGTAGAATGGTGTGCTTGGAGCGATCATCTTTCATAGCCTCCTTCATCTTTGCATAGAGCTTTTTCTTATTCTCTATTTTTCGCATGTCGATGAAATCCACAACGATGATTCCTCCCATATCTCTTAACCTAAGCTGTCGTGCAATCTCCTCAGCAGCATCCAAATTAACTTTCAGTGCTGTATCTTCCTGATTATCCTCTTTATTGGATTTGTTGCCGCTATTGACATCAATCACATGGAGTGCTTCAGTGTGCTCGATGATGAGATAGCCGCCGTTAAGCATGCTTACCGATTGACCAAATGAGGTCTTCATCTGTTTTTCTACTCCTGTAGCTTCAAAAATCTTGGCCTTCCCACTGTATTGTTTTAGAATCTTTTCCTTGTCTGGAGCGATTCCCTTAACAAAGGTCTTGATCTCTTGGTATAGCTCCTTGTCATCTACCATGATGCTATCAAAGCTTTCATTGAGAACATCTCGAAGAATGGAGTTGGCGCGGTTCATTTCGCCAATTACCTTGTCACGAACTTTCGCTTTTTGCAAGTCCTTCATGCCTTGATCCCAGCGATCGACCAGATTTCGTAGATCAGTATCAAGCTCTTTTACATCCTTGCCCATCGCGACAGTACGGATGATCACACCAAACCCTTCGGGTTTAATTGAGCTGATCAGTCGTTGTAGACGCTTACGTTCGTTTGCGTCAGTTATTTTTTTAGATACGTTTACCGTATTCGAAAACGGCACCATTACCAGGTATCTACCTGCTAATGACAACTCGCATGAAAGTCGTGGACCTTTTGTAGAAATAGGTTCCTTTACTACCTGCACCAAAACCTTTTGTCCTTTGGTAAGGACTTGACTCATCTTACCGAGCTTATTAATATCTGGCTCTGTTTTAAAGCCAGCCAGCCTAGTGCTGTTTAGCTTCTTAGCTAGTGTAAGCTTGGTAAACTTATTTAGTGATTGGACTTGTGGTCCTAAATCCAGGTAATGTAAAAAGGCATCTTTCTCATATCCTAAATCAATAAAAGCAGCATTCAATCCTTGAACAACTTTCTTTACTGATCCTAGATAAATGTCACCTACGTTGAAGGTTTGACCTCCTCCGTCTTGGTGAAATTCTACTAGCCTTTTATCCTTTAGTAAAGCAATACGACATCCCTCGCGAGTTGAGTTAATGATTAGTTCATTACTCATAGCGTTTGTTTAATGGGTGCCTATTACTTCTTCTTGTGTCTGTTTTTTCTAAGTCTCTTCTTTCTCTTGTGAGTAGAGATTTTATGTCTCTTTCTTTTCTTACCGCAAGGCATAATTTCTGTTCTTTAAAGTTTTTAAAATGTTTTAGAGCCCTTTGAGATAATCATTGGCCATCATCTTAATGGCCGGAATGGAATCTCTTGAGGCTAAGATTTCCTCCAAAAGCAGGCGTGCCTGCGATTGTTGATTTATTTCCATCATAGATACTGCCAGATAAAGCTTCGCCTCATGATCAGCAGTATTCAACGATATCAAATTTTCAAAACGCTCCTTAGCTCTTTCAAACTGTCCGCTTTGGATAGCTAAGAGTCCAAGGTTCAAAATGGCTTGCCTGTTTGTTTCATCTTGAACTAATATTTCCCTTAGCATGGATATCCCAGCCATTGGGTTTTCAGATATAACAAGCGTCATTGCCAGTCTGTTTTTCAAAAAAAGGTTTGTAGGATCTTTATCCAACAAATTTTGTAATACCTCTCTGGCCTTTTCAGCATATTTCTTAGCTCGCTCTTGATCTGGAGATCTCTCATAAGCCGTGAAATAAATATCTGCGGCCAACTGAGATGGGATAATTTTCCATCTCTCAATCTTCTCCGCAACACTCGCTGCACTATCTACAACCCCATAATCGAGGAAGTGTCTCGCCAAAGAGTGCGCAAAGTTAGCTTTTTTATCAATATTTTCTTCCTCTCTAATTAATCTTCTTAACTCATTGATCTGATTTTCAACTTCTTGAGGGATTTCCATTGAGTGACTTTCTGCTTCTGTTACTTCCTGCAACTGTTCATTCTCAACAACACTTCGTGGAAGTTGAAACAAAATCACTGCCAATGCAGCTGATCCGAGAAGGAGAATTATTTGTGATCTTGTCACTTGATCTTAGAAGATTTCTTTATTTTCTCTACGAAAATTTTTGATGGCTTAAAAGAGGGGATGAAGTGTTCGTCAATTACTATGGCCGTGTTTTTTGAGATATTTCTTGCAATCTTTTTCGCACGCTTCTTATTCACGAAGCTTCCGAATCCTCTTACATAAACATTCTCTCCGTTGGCCATGTTGTTTTTTACAACAGTGAAGAAGGCTTCCACAGAGGCTTGCACATCTGCTTTATCTATTCCGGTTTTATCCGATATTTCGTTTATAACATCAGCTTTTGTCACAACTGTCTGGTTTATAGGTGGGTATTAAAATTGGGAGGCCAAAATTAAATTTGCACCTTCACATAAAAAAAGGATTTCTAAATTATTAAGTCATCGAAGAGAAAACATTTGCCGAAAGGCTAATTAATTGGTATACAGAGAGAAAGCGAGATCTTCCTTGGCGAAAAACAAAAGACCCATATCCGGTCTGGTTGTCAGAAATCATCCTCCAGCAGACTCGAGTTGACCAAGGACTTCCATATTGGGAACAATTCATGGAGGCTTTTCCCACAATTACTGACTTAGCAAATGCTCCTGAAGAAAAAGTGCTTAGACTCTGGCAAGGGCTGGGCTATTACTCCAGAGCTCGTAACCTGCATACAACAGCTAAGTATGTAAATGAGGAGCTTGGCGGAATTTTTCCTTCAACATTCTCGGAAATAATTAAATTAAAAGGTGTTGGTCCATATACCGCAGCCGCTATAGCCTCCATTTGTTTCGATCTGCCTGAGCCTGTTGTTGATGGTAATGTTTTTCGCTTTGCATCCCGATATTTCGGGGTTCATGCCGATATTTCAAAAAGTGCTTCAAGAAAAATATTTGAATCTGTTCTGAAAAAAGAAATCTCAGAAGAAAACCCTGGAAGCTTCAATCAGGCCATGATGGAATATGGAGCGACTACATGTGCACCTAGTCCAAAATGTGAAGAATGCGAATTCTCAAATAGCTGCTATGCTTTCGCAAAAGGTGTTCAAAAATCTCTTCCAGTAAAAACCGGAAAGATAAAAGTGAAAATTCGTCACTTTAATTATGTTGTGCTCAAGCATGGAGACAACTTCTTTTTGAATGAGCGAATAGAAAAAGATGTGTGGAGTGGTCTGTATGATTTCTTTTTGCTTGATGGAGTCTTTGATGAAGAGGTTGTCCTTAAAAAAACAAATCAAAATCTTGGATTGAAAAATCCTATTATCATAGAAATCTCTGAGCCATTGCTTCATGTTTTGAGCCATCAAAAAATTTATGCGCGATTTTACTTAATGACGATTTCCAATAAAGATGCAGAAATGGTGATCCAAAAGACCAACTTAAGGTCTTTTTCCGTTGAGGAAGTGCTAAATTTGCCGAAACCTAAACTAATCGTAAATTACCTTAAACGAGTAGGTATCAAATAAATAACTATGTCTGGAGTAAATAAAGTAATCTTAGTAGGCCGCCTTGGAAAAGATCCTGAAGTTCGACACCTTGAAAATGGTGCGACTGTAGCCAATTTCTCACTTGCTACCTCTGAGACATACAAAGATCGCCAAACAGGTGAGCGTAGAGAACAAACTGAATGGCATAACGTAGTGCTATGGAGAGGTTTGGCTGAAGTTGTTGAGAAGTATGTGAAGAAAGGTGATATGATCTATGTGGAAGGAAAGCTCCGCACGCGCTCATGGGAAAAGGACGGAGTGACTCGGTACACTACTGAAGTGGTTGGAGATAACATGACAATGCTAGGAGGCGGAAGTGGTGGTTCATCACAAGGACAACAAGAAGGAGATTACTCTGGTAAACAGCAATCTCAAGCGTCGGAACCAGTACCAGACACACAGAATGATGCGACAGACGACCTCCCATTTTAAACATAACAACTAGTACTTGGAAACATCTTTGGACGACCCATTCCCCACGGTATTACTTAGCCTGATGGCAGACATGCCTGTCTCATTTTACCTGATTAATGGTTTGGTAGTCTTGTTATTACTATGTCTATCTGGATTAGTTTCTGGTTCAGAAGTTGCTTTTTTTTCATTCTCTCACAATCAAATCAAGGATTTCAATAGGGCCGCCGATCCTAGGGAAAAACGCATTAGCACATTACTTCACAATCCTAAGCGACTCTTAGCTACCATCTTAATTCTGAATAATCTGGTCAATATTTTCATTATTACAATTTCTACTTTCGCAACATGGCAAATTGTCGGTGAACAAGGGAAACAGGGTGTCACTATAATTATCCTCACATCCATTATCACAGTTCTGATTATCTTTTTCGGTGAGATCATTCCAAAAGTATACGCCAATCACAACGGTGTTGTATTTGCCAAACTGACATCTGGCCTCCTGATGTTTTCATACAAAATATTCAAACCAATCTCATGGTTTTTAATGAGCGCTACCGGGATGATTGAGCGAAGGATGGAAAAGAAAGGCTACAATCTCTCTGTTGCAGAAATCAATCAGGCTTTGGAGATATCTGTTGAAAAAGAATATGTGACTGAAGAGGAGAAAGGAATATTAAAGGGGATTGTAAACTTTGGAACATTATCAGTAAAACAGGTAATGAAATCTAGAATTGATATAACGGCAATAGATCGAGAAGCCGACTTTCATGAATTGATGAACCAAATCAACAAGACAGGATATTCCCGAATTCCCATTTTCTCAGAAACCGTTGATAAAGTCGAAGGTATCTTATACATCAAAGATTTACTTCCTCACATTGGAGAAGAAGAAGATTTTAAGTGGCAGGAGCTATTACGTCCAGCTTTTTTTGTGCCAGAGAGCAAAAAAATTGATGACTTATTCAAAGACTTTCAAGAAAAGCAAGTTCACATTGCTGTCGTGATTGATGAGTATGGCGGTACTTCTGGCTTAATTACCATGGAAGACGTAATTGAAGAAATAGTGGGAGAGATAAATGACGAGTTTGACGATGAAAGCGACGTGGCCTACAATAAACTTGATAATCAAACTTTCATCTTTGAAGGTAAAACATCCCTCAATGACTTTTGTAAAATCACCAACTCGGACATTTCCATTTTTGATAGTTTAAAAGGAGAAAGTGAATCTCTTGGCGGGTTACTATTAGAGATCAATACAAAACTTCCAAGTGCCGGAGAAAAAATCAGAGTGGCGCATTTTGTCTTTACCGTAGTTGCAGTGGATCAGCGAAGAATCAAACGTATAAGGTCATACATTAATAATGATAAAAGTAACATTACGGGATTTGAAGACTAAAAAAGTTTAGACACAATTATGAAGTACCTGTCCATCCTCCTTGCATTCTTTTGTCTTGCTTGTGGAAACGATTTTCTCCCTAAACCAAAAGGATTTAACAGGATTAATCTACCTGATGCAGCGTATCAACCCTTGCCAGATTCACTTCCATATTCATTCGAATATTCTAAACATGCCAAACTTCAGCGTGATTCCAGCTGGATAAGTGAGCGCTACTGGATCAATTTGTATTACCCTGCAATGAATGCATCGATTCAGATAACATACAAGCCCGTAACGGACTCGATCATTCGAGAATATTTAAGTGATTCTTACAGACTTACTTCCCAACACAATGTAAAAGCATATGCGATAGAGGAGAGCATAATTGAACTCCCAAATGGATCGTATGCCTCCTTTACCGAGCTCGAGGGAGAGGTCCCAACACAAGCACAATTTCACGTCTCGGATAGTGTCAATCATTTTCTTAGAGGTGCACTTTACTTTCGCACAGCAACAAAGAATGACTCACTTGCACCGGTTATCTCCTACCTGAAAAATGATATCATCCACCTGCTCACTACTTTGGAGTGGGGGCAATAGATAAAATATTATTCTGCATGCCTAATAAATTATGAATATGGTATATATTTTTTAAAATGAATTTATACAGAATATTCTTCTGATTTTTGTTCTTATTGGTGTGATTTTGTACATGTTCAATTGAATGTGAAAAAGGTTGTTTCCCTAACTAAAAAAAATTTTATATTGCAATTTGGTTAAACACCCAATAAATCAAAACCTAATAATTATGAGGAGAATTAATAATATTTTATCGCTTGTTCTAATTGCGGGCATTACGCTTGTATCATGCTCTGAAGATCAATCGCCTGTTGCAGATGATCTTTCAGTTCCTAGTGAAGTTCTTGCACAAATTGCAGATCTTGGCTTTGATATCGAAACACAGATTCCTACGAAAATTGATGAAGGCTATCTGGTTGAAGGGGATATTTATTTAACTGACCAGACAATTGCTGAAATGGGTCAAGGAAGAAGTATTGCCACTGTTGAGCAGTACAGCACGGACAATCTCGTGAATGCTGGTGGAGGAAGAGTAATTACAGTTTATGCTCCTGAAGAATCTTCAGGAGGTGGAAGAGGTAAAAAAGGTAGCAGTGGATATAGCCCGGCTATGATCGCTGGCCTTGACCTAGCTATTGCACGATACAATTCTGAAAACCTGTCTATTTCATTCCAGAGAGTAAGCTCTTCATCCGGTGCAGACATTGTGATGACTAGACTAAGCAAAAGAGATGAAAGAAGAGGCGTATTGGGATCTGCAGGATTCCCGACCAACTCTGGTGATCCATATGGTGAAATCAAAATGAGTGGTGTGCTTGAGTCTTCTTACGGTCTTAGCACTGCAGGTATTGCTACTATCATCGCTCACGAAATGGGACACTGTGTAGGATTCCGTCACACTGACTTTTTTGACAGAAGTATTTCTTGTGGTGGTGGTACATCTAACGAAGGTGACGGTGGTGTTGGTGCAAACCACATCCCTGGAACACCTACAGGTGCTACTGCTGCTAAAAAATCTTGGATGCTTGCTTGTACTGATGGAGGCGACAGACCTTTTAACAACGACGACAAGACAGCACTTAACTACCTGTACTAATAACTTAACATTAACCTGATGGGTGTTTAATAAGGGAGTCCATTCGACTCCCTTTTTTTGTGCTTAAGATTATCTTAGCTGCATGCATCAATTCTTTGATCGATCCATTGAGTATTTGAAGGGGGTAGGTCCACAGCGTGGAGAAACACTCAATAAAGAATTGCAGATCTTCACTTTTGGAGACCTTCTCCAACATTACCCATTCCGTCACGAAGATCGCAGCAAGTTTTATACGGTTAATAAACTTGAGCCTGATCTACCGTATGTCCAGCTTATTGGTGAATTCAAATCATTCAAAACCATTGGCGTTGGCAGAAAGTCACGCCTGGTAGGAATTTTTGCGGACGAAACCGGATCAATAGAAATGGTTTGGTTCAAAGGAGTGCAATGGATCCAAAAAAGCCTGACGATCGGGGTAAAGTATGTTGCCTTTGGAAAGGCCACACTCTTCAATGGTAAATTCAATATCGCACATCCTGAGATTGAAATACAAACCGAGAAAAACACAAAAGGAGGTTACCTTCAACCTATCTATCACACATCGGAGAAGATGAAAAAAAAAGGGCTTGATAGCAAGTTCATTTCTAAAATTATGAAAGTCCTTCTGGTAGAAGCTGTTAATTACATTCATGAAACTCTACCAAAAAACCTTGCCAATCAATTTAAACTGATCGACAAAAAGACGGCTGTAGTATCCATGCATTTTCCTCGAAACAGCCCGCTCTTGATGCAAGCTCAAAATCGAATGAAGTTTGAAGAACTCTTCTTTGTTCAGCTACGATTGATCAAATTAAAAATCGCCAGAACAGAAAAATACAGAGGTGCTATTATCAATAAGAGTGATCTGCTCAATACATTTTATGAGGACCACATGCCATTTGAACTCACAGGTGCTCAAAAGAAAGTTGTCAAAGAAATCTATGCCGACTTTCGCTCCGGCCAGCAAATGAATCGATTGGTGCAGGGCGATGTAGGAAGTGGGAAAACCATGGTTGCTTTTCTATCCATGTTAATTGCCATAGGCTCCGGCTATCAATGTGCTTTCATGGCACCTACGGAAATTTTAGCTGAGCAACATTTCAAAGGATTGCAGGAGCAGACCAAGCCATTAGGAATACATATCGCCCGGCTGACTGGATCTACACCAAAGTCTGAGCGCAAGCTCATCCATGAAGGATTGATGTCAGGAGTGATTACCGTATTAGTCGGCACACATGCGCTTTTGGAAGATAAGGTCAAGTTCAAAAACCTGGGCCTGGCAGTGATCGACGAGCAACATCGATTTGGAGTAGCCCAACGCGCCAAGCTTTGGACGAAAACCAAGGAGTTGTATCCACATGTGCTAGTAATGACGGCAACTCCGATTCCGCGAACGCTGGCGATGACCTTGTATGGCGACCTAGATATCTCCGTCATCGATGAGCTGCCTGCTGGTCGGAAGCCAATAAAGACAAAGCACTTCTTTGAATCCAAACGACTGGAAATGTTTGGTTTCGTGGAAAAAGAAATTGAAAAAGGCCGGCAGGCCTATATTGTATATCCACTAATTGAAGAATCTGCTTCCCTTGATTACAAAGATCTAATGGATGGATATGAAAGTATCACAAGGAGATTCCCCAATTATCAGATTTCCATTGTCCATGGAAGGATGAAAGCAGAGGACAAGGAATGGGAAATGCAACGATTTGTGAAAGGAGAAACCAAAATCATGGTGGCGACTACTGTAATTGAAGTTGGTGTCGACGTGCCAAACGCATCAATAATGGTTATAGAAAATGCTGAGCGCTTTGGCTTGTCTCAATTGCATCAACTTCGCGGACGAGTTGGTCGGGGTTCCGATCAATCCTATTGTGTGTTAATGTCAGGTGTAAAACTGAGCACTGAAGGAAGAAAGCGGCTGAAAACCATGGTGGATACTACCGACGGCTTTAAGATTGCTGAAGTGGATCTGGAACTGAGAGGGCCAGGAGATTTGATGGGCACACGACAAAGTGGGGCACTTGATCTACTTGTCTCTGACCTGGTGAAAGATGGTGAAATATTAAAGGTTGCACGAATTGCCGCTCAGGAATTATTGAAGAGCGACCCAAATCTTGAATTGCCAGCCCACCGAATGATTAAATCACATATAGATTCCTTTAGCAAGAATGCAGTGAACTGGGGCAGAATTAGTTAAAAACTATTACTAAAACTGCAACCTTTTACACTTAGCTACAGTTCATGGCTTGATGAACTTCTCATCAAAAATCTTATTTACACTTCTCGCCATAATACCCGTCCTTTCAAACGCACAGACACCAATAAGTGCAGGTAATACATTTACAATTGAGTCATCCGCTTACGAATCCAGCAGAGAAATTCAGGTATACACACCAGATGGATATGATTCCATAACCAAAAACTATCCGGTATTATATGTTCTAGATGGTCAACGTTGGTATATGCAAGCTGTTAGCTATCAAAAGCTTTTCCAGGAATATGGTTACACCCCTGATTTTATTGTTGTAGGTATAAACACAAATGATTCCGGGCGTTATGGATTTTTTAATAATTCAAAAAAACTTTCTAAGTTCCTCGAAAAGGATGTAATCGCTTTTGTTGAAAATAATTTCAACACCTCCAATGAACGCATCTTGTTCGGATGGCAGTTTGCTGGAGCTTCTGCATTAAATATCCTTTTTTCTGATTCAGAATTATTCTCAGGATTTCTTGCTGCAAGTCCCATCCCAATAAATAATGTAATCATCGATAGCTCTCAAGAAGACTTAAAGACAAAATCGTTATTTCTTGTTACAAGTCATGCGGAAAACCAAGTCAATAGTGGTGTAAATGATTTTGTAAAACAACTTGAGGATACAACCACTCCTTTGAAATGGACACGCCAAATCGTTGAATCTGAACCCCTCTCTTCATTTGGTCATCGCACAACTCCGGTACATGCTCTTTATCACGGTCTTCGTTTTTATTATGACGATTATCCATTACTAGAATTTGACAAGATTGAGGACTTTCATTCATTGGGTGGGTTTCAATATGTTGAATCTTACTACAATAGTAGGGCTAATAAATATGGCTTGTCTAACATCATTCCACAGGAAGGAATGTTCTTTTTGCTACGTCTTGGGTTGGATGAAAATGATTATTCTGTCTTCAAGAGGTTCATGACCATCTTCATTGAAAAGAATGTTTTGGGTGGTGTCAATATAGGGTGGGGCACTAGATATGCCGAGTTTAGTTTACAAAACGAAGATTACTCATTAGCAAAATCGATATATCAAATATTATGTGATCGCTTTCCGGACAACGCACGACCCTTTCATGGATTAGGGAAAGTTTATTTAGCTCAAAATGATAAAGTCAAAGCGAAAAACCTATTTCGGGCCGCCATAGAAATAGCTCAAAAAAATAATGATCGTAAATTGACGCAATATCAACAAGATCTAGATTCACTGAAGTAAATAAAACCTCACAAGTGAGTACTCGTGCTCCGAAACACAACCTTGAGCTATCTGATGTAGACTAACCTTTGAATGATTAACTTGACAGCTACAGCAAGCATCGAAAAAATGAAATCTCAATACATCAAACTTTTAAAAAAACAGATAACCAAACTTGAAGATGAGGGCTTTGATCTGGAAGCATGGAAAACCAGCGCCATAACTGTACTGCAACGGATATTCGGAGAGAGCGACCTTCGCTATAAGCAGATCGAAAATCTAAAGATCGATTACAGCAGCTGGGCACTGAGAGACTCAAACTCAACCTACAAACCAGTAGAAACAGCTAAGCTTAAAGGCAAGGAAGTACTGAATACCGCCATCGATGAAATCGAAATCTTTGGGGCTCCAGAAAACCACGCAATGGAGGTTTTAGGTCATGATTTTGTAAAAAAATTACAAGAAATGAATGAACCGGATCGAAAGAAACACTTTAATGATATGAAGAAAGACAAGCTGGTGGACTTGCTTATGAAGTTGACTTCCTAGTGTGAGTTTTTGTAAAAAAATTACAAAAATTGATCTTGCTAGTGCTTAAAGTGCCTCACACCAGTCATCACCATAGCTAGGTTGTTTTCATCACAATAGTCAATCGAAAGTTGATCTTTGATCGAACCACCAGGTTGAATCACAGCACTAATGCCTGCTTTGTGTGCTATCTCTACGCAATCAGGAAATGGGAAGAAGGCGTCAGAAGCCATAACCGCACCTTTGAGATCGAACCCAAATTTCTCCGCTTTTTCGATGGCTTGGTTCAATGCATCAACTCGTGAGGTTTGACCTACTCCGCTTGCCAGTAGCTGACCTCCTTTAGCTAACACGATAGTATTCGACTTTGATTGCTTACATACCTTAGATGCAAAGAGCAAATCCTCTACTTCATCAGCTGTCGGTTGCTTCTTGGTTTTCACTTCCAGATCCGACTTTGACTCCGACTTCAAATCGTAATCCTGGACAATCGTACCATTCAATAGGCTCTTGTATTGTGTCTGTTGTTGCCATTTCCTCTTTTGAACCAATAGAATTCTGTTTTTCTTTTGCTTCAGCACTTCTAAAGCCTCCTCGCTAAACGAAGGAGCAATCAGGATTTCAAAAAATAGGCTGTTCATTTCATCCGCACTATCCTTATCAATTTCTTTGTTGCAAACCAGCACGCCACCAAAAGCTGAAACGGTATCTGCCGCAAATGCTCGGTGGTAAGCTTCCTTTACAGTAGATCCAGTTGCAATTCCACAGGCATTGTTGTGCTTCAAGATTCCAAAAGCTCTTTCATCAAACTCCGAAATTAGCTGAACTGCAGCCTCAATATCCACTAGATTGTTGTAAGAGATCTCCTTGCCGTGTAGCTGATCAAAGTATTCAGAAAGATCACCGTAAAAGGTTCCCTTTTGGTGAGGATTCTCTCCATATCTCAATTCTCTTGCTGGAGACGCACTCAATCTAAAAGCTGGAACCTCATCCTGCGAATTTGTCCAGTTGAAAATGGCAGAATCATAATGACTGGATGTTGCGAAGGCTTTTGCAGCGAATAACTTTCTTTCCTCCTCACTGGTTTTTCCCTGCTGATTGTCAAGAATGTTTTGAAGATCAGCATAGTATTCCATTGAGCTTATCATTACTACATCCTTGTAGTTTTTTGCTCCTGCACGAATCAAGGCAATTCCTCCAATATCAATTTTTTCAATAATATCTTCTTCTGACGCACCACCGGCAACAGTAGCTTCAAATGGATAAAGATCAACAATCACCAAATCAATTGGTGGGATTTCGAATTTTCTAGCTTCTGCCAAGTCAGATTCATTCTCTCTTCTATGCAGAATTCCTCCAAACACCTTGGGATGAAGCGTTTTTACGCGTCCTCCAAAGATTGATGGATAATCTGTTAGGTTTTCCACCGGAACCACATCTACGCCTTCTTCACGAATAAATTTTTCTGTTCCTCCGGTCGAGTAAATAGTAACTCCAAGTTTATCGAGGCTATGAATAATTGGGCTTAGCCCTTCTTTATGAAAAACAGAAATTAGGGCAGATTGAATTTTTTTTGTAGACATGTCAGGTGGACGGTTTATTTCAAGGTTGGCAAAGGTACCATCGTAGATGGTTTTATCAATTACGAGATTGGATATACTCCTCTATGACTCTCGGAAAATGCTCAAATTCCAATACGTGAATTTTCTTTACTAGACTTTCGGCAGTGTCATCTCCAATAATTTCACATTTGGCCTGATGCAATACTTCTCCCTTGTCATACTCTTCATTTACCAAATGAATAGTAATTCCAGATTCCTTTATTCCTGATTCAATTACTGCTTTATGAACATTTTCTCCGTACATGCCCTTACCTCCAAAATTTGGTAACAGCGCGGGGTGAATGTTTATGATTCTGTTGGGAAAGGCTTTTACAAGATACTTTGGGATCAGCCACAGGAATCCTGCCAAAATGATGTAGTCTATATCTTCCAGCCGTTTGATAAACGATGTATCTTGGAATTCATTCTTACTAAAAGTGAATGAAGGAATATCGAGCTGCTTTGCCCGCTCATGAACGAAAGCATTCGCCTTGTTTGAAAGAATCTCTTTTACCTGAATGTGTGGATGTGTTTCGAAGTATTTAGCAATATTTTCTGCATTACTTCCACTCCCTGAAGCAAGTATGGCTAGGTTAATATTCTTGTTCACATTGCAAATCTAACTAGAACGCATCTTCGAAAATCTCAATTTTTCCTTTCGCATCAACACACACAATGTCGAACCGAATATCTTTATTCCAATTTATACCAAAAATGTAATCCTCCGCAGCCTCTTTTATCCGTGACTGCTGTGATTCAGAAACAAATGTCTCAGGATCTCCATAATCCGTCCTACTTCTGTTTTTCACTTCTATAAAAATTAAAAGTTGTTCTTTTTCCAAGACGATCAAGTCAATTTCTGCTCTACCAAAACGATACCCTGATTCTAAAATCTCGTAACCTAATTTTTCGTAGTAGCGTTTGGCTATTGCTTCACCTTCAATACCTTTATTTTTGCGATCCATTATGAATATATCGATTGGCTGTTATAGAAGTTAATGTCAGAATTATACCCACTTAAATTCAAAACCATCTTCAAAGAAAAGCTTTGGGGCGGACAGAAAATTAAAACCATTCTTGGAAAAGATTTTGGTGATTTGGACAATTGCGGAGAAACATGGGAACTGTCCGGCGTCCCTGGAAATATATCCGAAGTTTCAAATGGCCCCTTAGCAGGAAAAAAGCTTTCAGAAATTGTCGCTGACTTCAGTTCTGATTTAGTTGGAAGATCCATATACTATCAGTTTGGAAATAAGTTTCCGCTGCTGATAAAGTTTCTAGATGCGGCACAGGACTTGTCTGTGCAGGTTCATCCAGATGATAAACTCGCTCGGAAAAGACACAATTGCCCTGGCAAAGCCGAAATGTGGTACATCGTACAAGCAGATGATGGTTCCTCTTTAATTAATGGCTTTTCGAAGGACACCAATAAAGTTGAATACTTGGATCACTTTCGTTCTGGGAAAATATTAGAGTTACTTCATTCAGAGGCTACAGAAAAAGAAGATGTCTATTATATACCTGCAGGCCGGGTTCATACAATTGGAAAGGGCCTTTTAATAGCAGAAATTCAGCAAACCTCAGATATCACCTACCGAATTTATGATTTTGATAGAGTAGATAAAAATGGCAACAAAAGAGAACTTCACACAGACTTAGCACTTGATGCCTTGGACTATTCTAAGCCCAATCAGATAATAAGCGTGTATGAGAAAATCCCAAATAAAACTAACGCCATTGTCTCCTCTCCATATTTTACAACTAATAAATTGTTGGTTGATGAAATATTGACACTTGATAGAGCTGGTTTGGATTGCTTCAAAATCTATATCGCTGTGGGCGGTTCTGGAAAAATAGCTGGAGAAACGATTCAACTAGGTGAAGTAATTCTTATTCCTGCCTCAATGAAATCTTTCCAAATAGAACCAGAAGATAGACTTGAGTTGTTAGAGACCTATATTGAAGCTTAAAGAAGTGACCAAACAGACACAGTTTATTCATTTAGGTCTAAAAGACTACCAAGAGGCCTGGGATTATCAGGAAAAACTATTCAAGGATACAGTTAATCGAAAAATTCTAAATAGGAAGCTTCCGGAAGAAGAGCAAGTTGAAACAAAAGATTACCTGATTTTTTGTGAACATCCGCATGTGTACACCTTAGGGAAGAGTGGTAATGAAAATCACTTACTTGCAAATGCCGCTTTTTTGAAAGAAAAAGAAGCCACTTTTTATAAAATCAACAGAGGTGGTGATATTACCTATCATGGCCCCGGACAAATTGTAGGTTATCCAATCCTTGACTTGGATCACTTCTTTACAGACATCCACAAATACCTCCGCTATTTAGAAGAAGCGGTAATCCTTACCCTAAAAGAATACGGAATAGCTTCTGGTCGAATAGAAGGCCTTACAGGTGTGTGGCTGGATTGGGAGGATGAGAGAAAAGCAAGGAAAATCTGTGCCATAGGTGTAAAAAGTAGCCGGTGGGTAACCATGCATGGATTCGCGTTCAACGTGAACACAAATCTCGAATACTTCAATTATATAGTTCCCTGTGGCATTCAGGACAAAGCTGTTACTTCTCTAGAAAAAGAAATGGGAAGAAGAATAGATATAAAAGAGGTTGAGACAAAACTCAAAAAGCATCTTGCCTCAACATTCGAAATGGAATTGGTAAACTGATCTACTTTTTCACCAACCAAAGAGAAATACCAAACCCAAGGAAAGTTGCCATCACATGCATCAATGATATGTGAAGATCAATTCCCAAGACTATTAAGTTGAATAGTTCAAAAATGACTGGAATACTTAGCATTACCCAGCGCTTCCTACTCACCGTCGCCAGCGCTCCGTATACTTGAAACATTCCGATTGAGCCTCCAAGCCAATTTCTTACGAAAGCGAAATTCATGAATTCACTATCAGGGAAAAAGTCAATTCCTACTGTATAGAAAACTGCAAAAAATGGAGCTACTGTCACATAAGATGAAAGAAATATCAACGCTGTTTTCTTTGATCCAAACACAGCTTCGTGTGATTGAACAATCAACAAAAAGCCCAAAACTGAAACAAACAATATGTGATCAAGCCCATTATGCAAAAATGGAGTGGTCAAAAGATTTCGTAGAAATATGAGTGGTGCCTCCGTTAGGTTCTTTACCCAAAAGGCATATTCACATTGCAGAGCAAGTTGCCAGGTTCCTTCACAATTTCTAGTAGAGGCAAAACCAAGGATAGCAATTACTGTCCAAATTGTTATTAAGTAGAGAATCGTAAAAGCCTTTCCTTTTATTAATTCCGAAAAAGAAAGGTGTTGATTGTTAGCTCCTCTCCAAGGCCAGACAAAAGGAAAAATTCTTTCCTTTTGAGGGTTGTTTTGATTCATTTGCCTAAAATAGTGATTGTGACCAAAATTGCTGAATATCTCAGTCTGCAAAACTAAGAGATGTAGGCCATAAGGTGATTAAAAATAAAATCAGAAAAAGTTTGTGAAAAAAGACATAGATTTTTCGCCCGTGAAGAATGTTCATGTTGTAATTGCGAAGGATAATGATAGCTGGAGAGTCTTTCTTATCAATAGAAACAAAATGACGCTGGAAAATGTGATGGTCACTTCCCGCGGGTATGGGGAGACTAAAACAGAAACACAAAAAACTTCAGTACTCCGCCACATGATACCATATGTTGATTCAGGCGAGTATGCATTAATCGAACCAATTGATGAGTCAGTATTTCATCTAAATAACGAATATTGGGTCAGCTATTTTATTGACGAGCAGGTGTATGATAAAAAGTTTATCTTTGTGCCTGACTCCATCATTGAAGATAACCTCACCTTCATTGAAGAGTTGAAAATGAAAGGTATCTTGCATGATTGATGCATAACCATTTTCAAGATTTCCTAATCATCGATATTGAAACCGTCTCAGGCAACGAAGACATAGAGCAATTGTCCCCTGCTCTGCGAAAACACTGGGAGCATAAAGCTGGTTTTATTCGAAAGTCAGATGAAAAAACGCCCGAAGAACTTTACAGTGATCGAGCAGCTATTTATGCTGAATTTGGCAAAATCATTGTAATTGGGATGGCATTTTATCACGAGCTTAAAGGAAAGCCAGCTTTACGCATAAAATCAATTGCTTCTGATAACGAAAAAGAATTATTAACAGAATTTAAAAATTTTATAGAATCAAAATTTGATCAGGATAATCTAAAACTCTGCGCTCACAATGGGAAAGAATTCGATTTTCCTTACTTGTGCAGAAGGATGCTGATCAATGACATAAAAATTCCCTGGTCACTAAACTTGACCGGGAAAAAACCATGGGAAGTCAATCACATAGACACGATGGAACTCTGGAAGTTCGGAGACTGGAAAAGCTTTACGTCTCTTGATTTACTGACAAACATCTTTGGGATTCCATCCAGCAAAACAGAATTGGATGGCTCAATGGTGACAAAAACATATTATGAAGAAAATGATGGGTTAAAGAAAGTTGAGCAATATTGTCAGAAAGACGTAATAGCTACGGCACAGCTCTACCTCCGTCTCAACAACTTACCACTGATCGATCCAGATCAGATAAACATCGTAAAATGACCGCACGGTCACACTAAAACAATGAGTAAAAAGAAAAGAAACAAAAAACTAGGATCGCGTTCCAAACAACAACCAAATCACGTAAAACAAATCAAAAGCAAACTCCATGAGATTTTCACATTAAATGATGGAAAGTCATATGGATATAGAGAGCTCATTCGAAAGCTTCAACTACGAGATAAAAAATCAAAAGACTATTTGAAAAGCCAGCTATTCAGCCTGGAAAGCAACGATAAAATCAGAAGACTCAGTGATGGTCGATTTGTTACAAACGCTGAAAGTGAATACATACAGGGTACTGTCGATCACGTCAACCCAAATTTTGCTTACGTGGTAACGCCCGATCAGGACGAAGATATATGGATAAAGACAACTGATTTAAATTTTGCAGTACATGGAGATTTAGTCAATGTGATTGTTACTAAACCCTCCGGCAAAGGCTATCGCCCGGAAGGTAAAGTGATCACAATTCTCAAAAGAAATCGGGACGAGTTTGTGGGAAAAATTGAGATCTCTCAAAAATTCTCGTTCGTTGTACCTGATAGCCGAAACATTCACTTTGATATTATGGTCTATCCAGAGAAAATTGGGAAAGCCAAGGCCAATGATAAGGTGATGGTCAAAATAGACAAATGGCACGACGCAAAAAACAGAAGTCCGCTTGGAACTGTGACTGAAGTGCTTGGACAGGCCGGAGAAAATGAAGCAGAGATTCACTCTATCATGGCAGAGTTTGGCTTGCCATTTCGCTTTCCTAAAAAGATCGAAAAGGCCGCAGATCAGATTCCAGACTTAATTACGAAAGACGAAATCAAAAAACGTCGGGATTTTAGAGACATTACCACTTTCACTGTTGATCCGCACGATGCGAAAGATTTTGATGATGCTCTCTCGATCAAAGAAATTGAAAAAGACAAATTCGAAATAGGTATTCATATTGCCGACGTTTCTCACTATGTAGACGAAGGAAGTGAGCTTGACAAAGAAGCAATTGATCGGGCAACATCAGTATATCTGGTTGATCGAACCATCCCAATGCTTCCGGAAAGACTATCCAATGGCCTTTGTTCCTTACGCCCAAAAGAAGAAAAGCTGACTTTTTCGGCAGTATTCGAAATAGATACGAAAGGAGCTGTTTCTAAGAAGTGGTTTGGTAGAACCGTCATTAATTCCGATCGAAGGTTTACTTATGAGGAAGCACAAGAGCGCATCGAAGGATTAGATAGTGACTTTACCAAAGAGGTGGTCACGCTCAATAATATTGCGAAAAAGCTTCGAAAGAAACGTTTCCAGCAAGGCGCAGTAAACTTTGAAACTGTAGAAGTAAAATTCAATCTCGATGAAAACGGTAAGCCTCTGGAAGTGATTCCTAAAGAAAGAAAAGACGCGCACAAAATGATTGAAGAATTTATGCTGTTGGCCAACAAGGAAGTAGCAACGCATATCTTCAGGTGGAAAGAGAAGGGAAAAGAAGAGGGAAGTAAAACATTCGTATATCGGGTACACGACGATCCGGATCCAGAAAAGCTCAGCACCTTTGCCTCATTTGCGGCGAGGTTTGGGCATAAGATTGATACTGGTGGAAATGTTTCTCACGGCTTGAACAAGCTTATGGAAAATATCGAAGGGAAACCTGAGCAAAATGTTCTGGAATCCTTAGCTATCCGATCGATGGCAAAAGCCAAGTATACGACCGATCCCAGGGGCCATTTCGGTTTAGCATTTGATCACTACACTCATTTTACCTCCCCGATTCGAAGATATCCAGATGTAATGGTGCATCGCCTTCTCGAGCATTATTTACAGGACGGAAAAAATGTAGGTAACGAAGAGTATGAGCCACTATGTTTGCATTCCTCTGAACGAGAAAAACGTGCGGCAGATGCAGAGCGCGCGTCTATCAAGTACAAACAAGTTGAGTTTATGGCAACCATGCTTGGTCAGGCATTTGAAGGAATTGTTTCTGGTGTAACTGAATGGGGAATCTTTGTCGAAATCATACAGACCAAATGTGAAGGGATGATCCGAATGGCAGATTTGGACGATGACTTCTATGAGTTTGATGAAAAGCAGATGCGTGTAATTGGGAGGAATAATAAGAGAATCATTACACTGGGAGATAAACTCAAGGTATTGGTAGCCAAGACAGATATTGATCGTAGGACCATTGATTTGGAATTGGTAAATGATGATACTAAGTAAAAAAGCCCAGGACATGCTCGAGTACAATGGCTACTCGTACAAAACGCATGACAATCAACATGTTTTCAAACACTCAGCTATTGATAGCATTGGATTAACAATCATTCTGATGATCACTACGCTCCTCGTCATTGCTCTGATGATTTACAATCTATTTTTGGGGATCGGAGCATTGCTTTTGAGCCTTTTCATATTTGCTCCTATTGTAAAACGAAGCAAGGGTAAGTCCCAGCTGAAAATAGATATTGCTCAGGAAGTATTAAAAATCAACGAAGGTGAGAGTAAGATCACAAAAGGATTTAACGAAATCATGGGTGTGTACACACATTCGAAGTTTGTAGATGAATACTCCAGTGCGTTTAAGAGCACTAGCAAAGAATATCAAATTACGATTGGGTTAGAAATTGACCAGCAACAAATAATACCCCTTTTCAAACTGATCGCCGATCATGAAAAGCCTTCTAAAGAAGCTAACGAGGTGCACGATTTTCTGGAATCTGTGCTTCGAAACAGAAAGCCAACACTTCATTCACAAGTAGAATGATCCACCTTCTCCAATTTTCTATTTATCGAAAAAGGAGCTAACACTTGTGCTTTTAGGGAATATTAGGTTAAGATTGAAATCAGCTTTAGGGCTGATCAAAACCACTTAATCATGAAATCACCTAATCTAAGTAGGGAAGCCATCCACTTCCTTGAAGAAAATGGCTATTCCTTTCGTGTGAAGGATGGCAGCAAAGTCATATTCAAAAGAAGAATCGCTTATATGGGCGCCATTGTTCTTTTATTTGTAACCCTTTTTCTTTCCGTTCCTGTCTTTGCCGCTGGTCTCGTTTATGGCATATTCCTGCTAGCTGGTGTGCTAGGAGCCATAATGATAAAGCGCATCTATTTCACCAAAAAATCAAACCTGACCATTGATCTCAATGCAAAAACTTTTACCGCTATCATAGGTACCTACTATCAGGAAGATCAATCATTAAAAATGATTTCTACAATTACGATGGAATCCGAGTTTATTGATGAGTATACTACTGCGGCAAGAAACTCTGTAGAAGAGTACTTAATTTCTATCAAAATTCATCTCATTACTAAGGAAGAGGTTATCCTGTTTCGTTTAAAATCCGAACAGTCTGAACCAACACCTGAAATAAATGAAGTTTATACATTACTCGAAGAAGCGGTTAAGAGTGCTAAAGCTGCTTAATTAAAGAATCAATTTTAATCACCCGAAAAAAACCGCATTTGGTCGCCATTAAGTATTTAAACAGAGAGCAAGGGTTCTACTTGTTCCTTATGATGTCAGCATATGTTTCCACATTAGTTTTTGGAACCTACTATTACATGGCTGATCTTCCCAAACTATATATCCCGACGTATGGAGCGTTTATTCTTTTCTCGCTTTATGGTCTTTTATCATTCCTTTCCCAGATTGGACTAGTCACTTTATTTCGATTGTCGATTACTACCGCACTCCTGGCATTCTTCAACCAGGTTTACTATACAGGAGGAGTGTTGTCATCTGGCTTACTCGAATTTGTGATCCCTCCCTTACTTGCGTTTTTCTATCGTCCAATTATAGATAGATACTTTTTTATGGCTCTTTCTGGTATTTCTTTAGTCGCAATGTTTATTCTGACTTCTTTGGGTTTTACAACTAACCTTCTTCCAAAAGCATTATCTGTTCAACATGGTATTCTTTGCGCCGCATTTGTCTTCACCATCGTGTCCATCTATACATTCTTGTTTAGGAATGCGCTTGTTATCAAAAACAAAAAGATTGGAGATTCAATGAAGGAGCTCCAGGATACTACTCATAAATTGATCCAGTCAGAAAAAATGGCCTCATTGGGAATGCTTTCAGCAGGAGTCGCTCACGAAATCAACAATCCTCTAAACTTTATTAAAGGCGGCATTGAGATTTTGGAGGATGGTTTAAATGAAGAAAACGAACTCAAGTTTGAAGCTGCGCCAAGCATCCATGTGATAAAAGAAGGACTCAGTCGAGCAACTGTAATTGTAAACAGCCTGAACCACTTTAGCAGACATACAGATTCAATGGATGAAAAATGTAATCTGAATGAAATATTGAATAACAGTCTAGTAATGCTGCAACCAAAGCTGAAGTATAAGGGTGAGGTAGTTAAAGAGCTTACGCAAAATATCCCTGTCATTACGGGAAATGAAGGAAAGCTTCATCAGGCATTTTTGAATATCCTATCAAATGCCGAACAAGCCATTGGAAAAAATGGAACAGTGACGGTCAAGTCTAAACAAATAAAAGACAAGGTGGTTGTAGAAATAATCGATGATGGCGAAGGCATAAATAAAGAAAACCTTAAAAAGATTAGCGATCCCTTTTTTACTACTAAGCCTGTTGGAAAGGGTACTGGGTTAGGCTTAGCTATTACCTACAAGATAATAGAAGAACATAATGGTAAAATAACTGTTACATCTAAACCAGGGAAGGGAACTAAATTTACAATTTCATTTCTTTCAAAATGAAGAACACTATTCTATTTGTAGACGATGAGTTGATCAACCTTTTTGTTCTTGAAAAAAGGTTTGAGACGGACTATAATGTGCTTACTGCAGAGTCAGCGGAAGATGCCCTGAAAGTCGTTGAAGAAAATAAAAGCTCACTTAACGCAATTATTAGTGATTTACGAATGCCCGGAATGGATGGGCTCGAGTTTATTAATCAAGTCAAACCGAATATTCTTGATATCCCCTGCTTTCTACTTACTGGGTATGATTTTACAGATCAGATCAATGATGCCATTAAGTCAAGTAAAATTCATTACCTATTTAAAAAGCCTTTTGACTATATCGAAATAGACACAAAATTGAAGGAAGTGCTCTAACGGTGAGCTGGTTTTAACAGATCCGTCACTGTTTTTACAGGATTAAAGGTAACTAGCGGTACCTCAACAAAAATAGTGTTCCAATTAGCCATACCTCCATTCCATAGACCTGGCAACTCCATGGCTAGTAACTTTTGACCATTGTATGTTTTTTCTGAAATAAATCCTGCTTCTTCATCTCTGTATTCCAACAGGTCGTACTTCTCACCTCGGTGGTTTTTTACTCCGCAGACAATATCAACTGGGTTAAAGTAGATCCCATTCCTAAATATTGAGACTTGATGCTCGTCCGCTTTATTAACTTGAGCGGACTCCACGATTTGAAGTGAAACACGTTCTTTGTGTTTCACCCAAAATGGTCCTCCTCCTGGTTCACCCTCATTTTTAACCATTCCGCAAACTCGTATTGGACGATCTAGCAGAAACGCAACATCCGATTCTGAAAAATTCCCAATTATTCCCAATTCTCCAAGTAAGTCAATTCCTTCCTCAACAATCAAGTGTCCTTGTTCTTTTGATTTCAAAAGATTGAAGATTTGTTCTTGATAGTAAAGCAATATTCCAGCTAAAGCCTTTTTGTATTTTATTCCTTCGGATCGTAAACGATCCGGGACCACATTATCAATGTTTTTTATGTATATGAGATCTGCAAATTGATTATTCAAATTCTCCAATAGTGCGCCATGGCCAGCTGGGCGAAATAAAAGATTGCCTTCTTCATTTCTAAAGAGATCAAAATCTGATTTGGCAGCAATAGTATCTGTACCGGACAATTGCTCGCTAAATGATACTGAAATTTCTGTATTTGATGCCAGTTCTTTTATGCTTCGTGAAATATGATTATTGAATGCTTTTTTATGTGATGGGGAGATGGTAAAATGAATACGAACTTTGCCGTCTTTCGCAGTATAATCCAGACCTTCAGCCAAATGCTCCTGAGCCGCAGTTCTTACATGGTCTTCATATTCATGAAAGCTTAATAATCCTTTTGGGAGGTTTCCGTAATTCAGTCCTGATTCCATAAGCAATACATTCAGGATCAGGTTATGTTTATTCGTTTTCAGTGCATCCGCTACAGAGATGCCCTTCTTGATTAATAATGTCTCATTTAGCTCTTTATAAAAAGCAAACTCATCTAACTCAGTAAAAAACTTTCCTGCTTTTTTGTTCTCTCTTAGTATGTTATTAAGGGTTTTTTGGTTTCCATCAAATTTTTCCAAAAATGAAAAAAGGTTTTTGAACATCCGTGTAGCAGCTCCTGAAGCAGGAACGAATTTTAGAACATCAATTTTTGCTTTTTCATATTTTTTAATATAGAAATCCATTTCTTCTTGGAATAATTTTTTTATCCCCTTCTCAACAGTAGCTGGCGCACTAAGCTCAATTGATGGAAATCCTTTCTTAAAACGTTTCAGTTGAGACTGAACATATTCAGGAGATAATCCTTGTTCCTGTATTTGGTCTAAATCCTTTTCCGAAAACATATCGGTTGTATTCATAGAGTTGCAAATGTAAAATCCGGTAACCGTATTGTTCTTTTAGGTGAAAACAAATTAATTTGGGAAGTGAAATTTATACCACCAAATCGTTATGAGCTTAGATATTTTCAAAATTGCCCCCACCTTTTACGGAATAACAATGGTTCCAGAGTCGTCTTGGAGAGAATACGGATATGCTTTACTTACCATTGCAGGTTCTGATGGAGAAGTTTCTGAACCAGAATTAGAATGGCTCACAATTGAGTGCGCTAAGGCTGTAGGCGTCGACGAAGGTATCATTGCTGATTGGGAAGAGTATGATTTTGAAGAAGGTGATCTAGAGGAAATCTTTCATGACTTCAATACAAAGTCATTTGCCAATTTCAACAAGCTGCTTATATATGATGCAATTAGAATGTCATGTGCTGATGGTGAATATGCCAGCGATGAGCGTGATCAGGTAAACCATGCTGCACAAATCCTTAAGGTTCCAATGGAAACAGTTATGGCAATTGAGGCACTTGTTGACCTGGAGCTTGCAGCCAACAAACTACGACTCACTCTTCTTTAACCATAAATCTTATTCAATACATTGGCCAATCGTATGCCTGCTTGTAATAAACGCTGGTTTAATAGGTCTATATTATCATAATTATATCGGTAGCCCAGCTTTTTATCTTCAGGCATCGTGACATAACATTGCTTCCTCGCCTCTTTTGATTCTTTTGCCCACTCCAAAACATCAAGTGATGACCAGGCAGCCAACTGATTATCCGTAGGGTGATTTATCAAGTTAGCGTATTCAGTATAACTATACTTCTGCCCATCTATCATTTCACTATCCCAAACTCGGTGCAGATTTGAACTCTGCCAGAAATAGTCCAGTTTCTCATCGTTCCCTCCTTTGTCTTCTCCACTACCTACATGAAGTGGTTGATGAATATCTCCAATCAAATGCACCAAACATTTTAGGGCAAATGCTTCATCTCCATCTGTAAAGTTCTTTGTCCCTAGCTCATTCATGAGGCGTTGAATAGTGACAATGACATCACCTTCATCTGGAGTACCAATTTCTGCATATGTATTCCCGTCAGGAATTGTTGCATAATGCCACGGCGACATATGACGATAGGTACCATCAGATTTTATGAAATCCATGTAGTTGCTTACTTCTGCAAGCGTCTCAAAACCGAGGACTTTTTCAATATTTTTCTTGGCTTTATTACTTAAGTGATACTCGGCAATCAATCCAACAATTCTATGACCAGTAGCTCCCCAACCAAAAGATTTGAGGCTTACTATCAAGGCTAGAATTAGAAACGAAATTTTCTTCATGCTTTAAAAATAGAGGTAATTAGAAAAATGAAGAGAAATATATGGTCAAGAAAGAATGAAAAAGAGAAGGCGTGCCCGAAAACGGTACACGCCTAATCACCAACCTAACCTAAAAGAAAGTCTTTCAAATAAACGTTTGAAGTTTATTTTATTATAAGTCTTTGATCTTTATACCCGTTATTCACTCAAAATGTTGCAATCAGATCTTGAAATAGTTCATTTTTTAGATAAACATAGGATTCCCTTCTATAAACACCAGATTTCAATTGGTCGTGATAAGGAACCATTTTTTAAACCTTACGTCCGGCTTAAGAGTTTATTTTTGTCCTTTCAAAAATTTGGACAGTGGGTTTGAACACAAAAGAATTACTAAAGAATTATCAGGAAAGCTCAAATGTGAGAGCTATCACGGAGAGCATTCAAAAAAAGAATCAACTTCGGCTCAAAGGGATATCAGGAAGCTATGATACGCTTTTACTTGCAGCTGTTTCAAAATCGGTCGGCGGAATTCATTTGGTAGTATTACATGATTTTGAGGAGGCCTCTTATTTTCAAGCAGATCTGTCCAATTTTATAGAAAGTGATTTTGTCATGTTTCCTTCTTCCTATAAGAAACCTTATCACTTCGAAGAAATAGAAAATGCAAATATCCTTCAGCGAGCGGAAGTATTAAACGAACTAAATGATCAAGATCATTTGGTAATCATAACTTATCCTGAAGCACTTTCTGAAAAAGTAATAAACAAGAGATCGCTAGTTTCCAATACTTTCACGGCCAGGCCTGGGGAACAGCTGGATGTTGAGTTTTTAGCGGATTTGCTAACCACCTATGATTTTGAAAAAACTGATTTTGTTTATGAGCCTGGTCAATTCTCTGTGCGCGGTGGGATCATTGATGTTTTCTCATATGCCCACGAGCTTCCATATCGATTAGAGCTATTTGGTAATGAAATTGAATCCATAAGGGAGTTTGATCCGGAAAGCCAACTATCAACCCAAGACTTGGGTCATATCTCATTGATTCCAAATGTTCAGACCAAGTTAGTAAGTGAAGAGCGCCAGTCTTTTTTAGAATACATTCCAAAGGAGTCAACTATATGGTTAAAGGATTATCAACAATCCCTTGATATTATTGATAAGTCATTTCATAAAGTAGAAGAACAATTTCAGATTATCAAAGACATGAGTGGTGACTCCACGCTCATAACATCGCCTGATCAGCTATTTGAAACACAGCAATCTTTCACTGATTCCCTTGAGGGATTTACAAAGGTTGAGTTCGGTAAAAGATTTTATCTTCAGCCAGATGAAGAGCTTACGCTTGCCACTCGTCCTCAGCCATCGTTTCATAAGAATTTCTCACTTCTTGCAGAGAACCTTCGTGAACTCCAGCAAAACAATTATCAGAAATTAATTGCAGCTGAGTCATTCAAACAAATCGAAAGGTTGGAAACCATCTTTGAGGAAATTGACCCATCGATCACTTTTAAGGGTATAACTGCTTCACTTAGAGAGGGATTTATAGATGATCATGAAGAGGTGTGCGTTTACACAGATCATCAAATCTTTGACAGGTTTCATCGATATAAGGGCAAGGAGAAATTCACCAAGAGCAAAGCGCTTACACTCAAAGAGCTGAAAACACTTCAGCCAGGTGACTTTGTCACACACATTGATTACGGAGTTGGACGATTTGCAGGATTGGATACTGTAGATGTAGGATCTAATAAACAAGAAGCCATTCGGCTTGTCTATAGAGATGATGATCTATTGTATGTGAGTCTACATTCTTTGCACAAAATCTCTAAATATTCAGGTAAAGAAGGAGAGCCACCATCTATTAATAAATTGGGCTCGCCCGATTGGGAAAACAAGAAAAAGAAAATCAAGCGTAAGGTTAAGGACATAGCAAAGGACCTAATCGAACTATACGCCAAAAGGAAAGCAGCAAGAGGCTATGCCTTCCCACCAGATGATTACTTGCAAGCAGAGTTGGAATCATCCTTTATGTACCAGGATACACCAGACCAGTCAATGGCGACAGCTGATGTGAAGGCTGATATGGAACTGGAACATCCTATGGATCGATTGGTTTGTGGGGATGTGGGGTTTGGAAAGACTGAAATAGCTATTCGGGCAGCGTTTAAAGCTGTAAATAGTGGAAAACAGGTCGCTGTTTTAGTTCCAACAACTATTCTGGCAATGCAGCATCACCGAACATTCGAATCAAGGCTTGAAAACATGCCAATTACGACTGATTATATCAATCGATTCAAAACTTCTAAGCAGATCACTGATATCAAGAAGAGAGTCAAAGAAGGAAAAATTGACATTCTTATTGGTACGCATCGAATCGTGAATAAAGACATTGAGTTCAAAGATCTTGGACTTATGATCATAGATGAGGAGCAAAAGTTTGGTGTTAAAGTCAAAGAAAGACTAAAAGACATGCGCGTGAATGTTGATGCATTAACTCTTACCGCCACACCAATTCCTAGAACATTACATTTCTCACTAATGGGGGCTCGGGATCTTTCAATTATATCAACACCCCCTCCCAATAGAAGACCGGTAACAACAGAGCTTCATGGGTTTAATGAAGAAGTGATCCGTGATGCGGTAAGTCATGAGATACGTAGAGGTGGCCAGGTTTTTATGGTTCATAATAGAGTAAGTGACATTGAGCAAGTAGGTAATATGATATACAAACTTGTTCCGAATTCTCGAATTGGTATAGCTCACGGTCAAATGGAAGGACCGCAACTTGAAAAGGTCATGCTGAAATTCATTGAAGGAGAATACGATGTGCTTGTTTCAACAAATATTATTGAAAGCGGATTAGACATTCCCAACGCCAATACCATAATCATAAATAATGCACATATGTTTGGGCTTTCTGATTTGCATCAAATGAGGGGTCGAGTGGGTCGTTCAAATACGAAAGCATACTGTTTTATGCTAACTCCTCCAGCCTCATCACTGACAAGTGACGCCAGAAAGCGTCTAAACACTTTAGAAGAATTTTCTGATCTCGGAGACGGATTTAAAGTAGCAATGCGCGATCTCGACATTCGTGGCGCAGGAAATTTACTTGGCGCTGAGCAAAGTGGATTTATCAACGACATTGGGTTTGATATGTATCATAAAATTCTCGATGAAGCAGTCCAAGAGTTAAAAGAAGGTGAATACAAGGAGCTATTCGAAAACGACTTGTTGAAAAACAAAGAAGTAATAGATAGCATGGTTGGGGATTGCAATATAGAAACCGATTTTGAAGCTCTTATCCCTGAAAGCTATGTTAGCAATATTTCTGAACGTCTAGGACTATACACTAGGTTAGACGACTTAAAATCAGAAAAAGAGCTCATCGATTTTATTCATATGATGAAAGACCGATTCGGTCCATTGCCAAGTGGAGTAAGTAATTTAACCGAGACCGTTCGTTTGCGGTGGAAAGCCATGCACATCGGTTTTGAAAAAATTACGATAAAAGGAAATAAGATGAGGTGCTACATTTCAGACAAAAAACCCCCGGAATATTTTCAGTCAGAAAGGTTCGGAAATGTACTTGGTTTCATCAAGTCCAATCCACGCGATAGCAAAATGAAGGAGGTGAAAAACAAACTTTTGATAAGTGTAGAAAACGTTGCATCCATTGAAAATGCAACGGTTATTATCAATCAAATGCACTCACCTTTGGTAACAACATGAAATATTCATCAAATAATACAATAAATAGGTGCTATCTGGCATTAGATCAATAGGTTTAATCTAAAATCCATTGACTTACGATGGCTTTTTTGAAATATTTGTGTTTATTAGTACGTTGAAACGTTTCAAGACAAATTCAAACGGTGTTATGAAAAATTATGTGAGAGCAGTTAAAATGACTGGTTATGCCTGTTTAGCTGTAGTTTTTATGAGTGCATGTAACCTCATTGGAGGTAATAGTGGTGCACCTTCCGCAGAAAACCCTGGTTTCGCCAGCTCCGCAACTGGATTGGAATTTAACCAAGATGGAGGTTTTCAAGTAAACGAATTCAGAGGCCAACCAGATGGACCAAACCTAATTTTTATTGAGGGTGGTCGTACTGTACTTGGTTCTTTCGAAGAAGACGTAGTTTATGCTCATGATAACCTTGAAAGAGCTGTTACTGTCGCATCATTCTATATGGATGAAACAGAAGTAGCAAATATTCATTGGTTGGAGTATGAATACTATATCAAGCAAGATTCAGACGAATATTATTGGAGAAATAACATGCCTGATACTACGGTTTGGGCAAAAGATCTTGCTTTCAATGATCCGTATGTAAATAGTTATTACAGATATCCTGGATTCAGATACTTCCCTGTAGTTGGAGTCAACTGGAGACAAGCAGTCAACTATTGCAAGTGGAGAACCACTGTGGTCAACTTAAAACTTGCAGAAGATGCTGGATACTTAGATCCTGTTGCCTCCGGTGACGATGCGTTTGCGGGTGCTGAAGGTGGGGGTTTATCCGCATCTGCAGGTACTCCTCCAGGTCTAAGTTCAGGCGTAGTGCTTCCGGGTTATAGATTACCAACAGAAGCAGAGTGGGAATATGCTGCTCAAGCCTTAATTGGTACTCAGTGGTTAGATGAAAATCAAACTCATAGAAGACTTTATCCTTGGGATGGTCATGCGTTGAGAAATCCCTATGGAAAAAGCATGGGTTACTTCCTTGCTAACTTCAAAAGAGGTAACGGTGACTATGCAGGTATTGCAGGCAAGCTGAATGATGGTGCCATGATTACCACATACATATACGACTATCCACCAAATGATTTCGGACTTTATAATATGGCTGGTAATGTAAACGAGTGGGTTCAAGATGTGTACCGACCTCTTTCATTCCAGGACATGGATGATCTTAACCCAGCACGAAGAGATGCTGTTCTTGATGAAGAAACTGGCTACGATGCGGACTACTCTTTCATAGGAAGAGAAGCTGCATATTCGGAAGAAGATTGGGTGAGAACTTCTGGTCTTCAGAAATCTTACAATGCCGACAATCCTCCAATGAAGAGATTAAGAGTATATAAAGGAGGATCATGGTCTGATGTAGCTTATTGGCTATCACCAGGAACTAGAAGATTCCTTTTTGAAGATTCAGCAACATCTACGATTGGTTTTAGATGTGCAATGATAAGAGCAGGATCTAATTTCTAAAATATTACCTCACAAAATTTTTCAAAGGCCACCCAAGAATGGGTGGCTTTTTTATTTTCCTCTCGCCAAACAGGCAATATGTATTTCTTTAACATTCGACTCTACAAGACGCTGACATAGCATTCCAACAGTTGCGCCTGTGGTAATCACGTCATCAACTACCAGCACTGAGTGACCTGATAGATCACATGTAGATTTTGAATAAACGTTTTCCATATTTATCCAACGATTTGCTTTTGACTTTTTTGTCTGAGATTGGGTAGCAACCTCTCGTCTAATGACATCCTTCCGAATTTCAAGATTAAAATTCTCTGATATGCCTTTTGCAATCAATTCACTTTGATTGTATGTACGCTTACGAAATTTAGACTTATGCAGTGGGACAGGTATAACAATGTCTATATTGATCCCTTGGAGAGATGGTGCAAACCATGCGCCTAGAAGTATTCCTAGTTCCTTCTTTTCTTTGTATTTTAATTCATGTAATAGTTTTTGAGTAATTCCTTTTCTTTGAAAATAAAGAAATGATGTCGCGGATTTAATTTTTGGTTCAAACGCAAATTTCTGATACAACTGATTTGATGGATTCGAATAATCATTGGTTAATGGAAGATCTATTTTGCAAGCTGTGCATAAGTAATGCTCTTCAGATATCAGCGACTGCTCGCAATTCAGACAGTTTCTAGGAAAGATTAATGAAATAAAGTCTCTAAGCACTCTATGAAAATATTTATAAATAATGGTTTATAAAAAAGATCTTGATTTGCAAAAATCTTGGGTGGAATTACTTTACAAAATTAAGGAACTGACTGGAAATCGGCCAGCTGATCTAAATGCTGTTCTTTTCTTAATAGGCGTACAGGAATTAGGAATGGGAGCAAAATCTTTTTCCAAAGAAGAAAAACAAGATGTGCTTCATATTGCCATTTGCAAAGTTCTATCATTGGCTGGTTATTATGTTTTGGAAGGACATGATCAAGAAGGTTGGCCTCATTGGAGATTGGCTAAAAAACTTCCTCGGTTTGACCTGATAGAACAGGAAAAGTTGTTAAAAATTCAGATTTTAGAGTATTTCAAGAAAGAAATTGATTGGTAACATGCACCTTTGATGGTTATTGTCCGTTTACAATCGAACAATGAGTGGGTTAGTAGAAATAAAAAGTAAACTAGAATACTTCAAAAGACGGTATTATATCAGGCAGATAGTACTGGGTATACTGGGTTTCCTAATAATTAACTCAATCGTATTTCTAGGAGTCAGTAGTCTGGAATATCAATTTTGGCTAGGCGTCACTATCAGAACCATTCTGTTTTTTAGCTTTCTTATTCTTATCCTCATCTCCGCATATCAGCTATTCCTTTTGCCGATAATGATGCTTGTTAAACTTAATAAGGGGTTAAGTGATGAAGAGGCCGCCTTTGAAATATCAAAACATTTTCCTGAAATAGAAGACAAGCTTTTAAACACTTTACAGCTTGGCAGACATCAACCAAATGAGTTGCTTGCTGCTGCAATTGATAAAAAGTCTGAGGAATTTAGCCGTATGTCTTTTATGCAAGCAGTTGACTTCAAACCAGTAAAAAAATATGGTTTCATTCTATTCTTTGTAACCATCGCTTTTACCCTGGTTTCGTTTATCAATCCATCATTAATCATTGATAGTCCCAAAAGAATTGCGAACTTCAAAAAAGAATTTAAACCTAAAGCCCCATTTCAGTTTATTCTATTGAATAAAGATCTCAAGGGATTTAGAGGGGAGGATTTTGTTCTTCAAATGCGAATAGAAGGCGAACAGATGCCCCAATCCGCTAAAATTTTAGTTGCAGGAGAAAATACTTCTCGCTCCTTAAACCTTTCCAATAATAGTTTTACCTATTTGTTTCCAAAGATTCAATCTCCGAAAGAATTTCTCATTGAGGCAGCTGGATTCCAATCAAAATCATTCAAAATAGATGTGAACGATCGGCCCGACCTAGTGTCTATGCTTATTAGGGTTTCTGAACCCGATTACACAGGTGGGAAAAGGCGGACAATTGAAAACTCAGGTGACTTAATGCTCTTGGAAGGCTCTTCCGTTATATGGGAGATAAATACACTTGCTACAGATAGCGCAAGATTTGTTTTAAATGGAAAAGAAAATAATATCTCTAGAATTAACGAAACAGAGTTTGTGTTTGAAGAGCGAATGTTGAAAGATGGTGGATACCAAATTGATTTGTTTAACAGATACAGTCAAAATAAGTCAGAATTAGGATATTCCATTAACGTCATTAAAGATGAGTATCCTGAAATAGTAGCTCAATACTTTCCAGATTCAATCACCTATCAGTCAATTACCATCGCTGGCTCAATTTCCGACGATTACGGGTTTACAGGATTAAACCTTAATTACCGTAAAAACAAACAAAGCAAATACACCAGAATTTCACTTGATATTAATAAAAATACTGGAAGTCAAAGCTACTACGCTCACTGGACCTTGGATACGCTTGATTTGAAAGTAGGTGAATCAATTGAATTGTATATGTCCGTATTGGACAACGATGGTGTTCAAGGGCCAAAAGAATCCAAGGCCAGCACTTTCCTTCTGAGAGCTCCAAGCGAAGATGAAATTAATTCACTTATTTCTGACAAGCAGGATAATGTTGAAGATCAGCTTGACAGTACGGAAAAAAAGGCTGAAGAAATAGCAGATAGACTGGAAGAATTGGAGGAAAAATTAAAATCTGAGCAAAAATTTGATTGGCAAGAAAAGAAAATGCTAAATGATGTAATCGAAGATCGAGAGAAACTAGCAAATGACATTGAAAAACTAAAGAAACAGCACGAAGAACTTTTGAAAGCAAACAAACAATTTCAAAAACAGAGTCCTCAAACAGAAGAGAAAAACCAGAAGATGCAAGAGCTTTTGGAGCAACTTATGGATGATAAGACTCGAGAGCTATATGAAAAACTCAAGGAATTGATGAAAGAAAATGCTCCATCCGATCAAATTAGTCAGCAACTGAATCAACTGAAGAAAAATGAACAAAATCTGGAGCGGGATCTCGAGCGAGCAATGGAATTATTCAAAAGGCTCAAAATGGAAAGTGCGCTGGAACAAAACCTCCAAAAACTAGATACTCTTAGTCAAAAACAAGAAGATGCATCCCAGAGCTCTGAAAACTCTCAAGAACAAGAGGAAATAAACAAAGAATTCAATGAGTTCAGGGACAAGATGGATGAGATTCAAGAGTTAAATCAAGAGCTGAAACGTCCAGAAGCAATGGAGGACTTTGAATTAGAGGAAAGGCAGATTTCTAAAGAGCTTCGGGAAATCATGGAGCAAATGGATAAGGAACGTGAAAAGTCAGAAAGTGAAAAGAATTCTGACAGTGAACAGCAAGAACAGCAAGAGGGTGAGCAACAAGAAGGACAGGATCAGAAAGATTCAACTCAGAAGCCATCACAAAGCACCAAACAAAAACAAAAAAGTGCAGCTCAGAAGATGAAGAATCTGAGCAAGAAATTATCAAAAATGCAAGGAGGTATGCAAATGGAAATGATGCAGGCCAATCTAGATCAGTTAAGAGATATTCTGGACAATCTTGTGAAGCTTTCCTTCAATCAAGAGGATATCATGCTAGAAATGAGAGAAGTGAATCAATCAGACCCGCGATTCTTAGAACTTTCTCAAAATCAACTCAAGTTGAAGGACGATGCGAAGGTCATTCAAGATAGCCTACTTTCACTTGCTTCTAAGGTGGTGCAGATATCCTCATTTGTCACTCGTGAAGTCGGTTCAATAAATGAAAATATTGATGAAGCAATCGATTACTTGAAAGACAGAAATAGGGGTAGAGCACTTTCAAGTCAACAATTTGCAATGACATCAATCAACAACCTGGCATTACTCTTAGATGATACTATGCAACAAATGCAAATGTCAATGTCTGAGGCTATGGGTAATTCTAGCTCCGGTGATAAGAAGCAACAGCAAGGAATGCCCGATCTTCAAGAGTTACAAAATCAACTTGGTGAAAGAATCAACGAATTAAAAGGATCTGGAAAGTCGGGCAGAGAGCTTTCTGAAGAATTAGCAAGACTTGCTGCGGAGCAAGAAATGATTCGCCGGCAGCTTGAAATGCTCAAGGAAGCACAGGATGGGAAACCCGGTGGAGGACTAGGTGGGAGTGAAATGAAACGAGCAATTGACATGATGGAACAAAATGAAGTGGACTTGGTAAACAAAAGGCTAACCCAGCAGTTAATAAATCGCCAAAAGCAAATAGTTACTCGAATGCTTGAGGCAGAAAAAGCTCAAAGAGATCAGGAAATGGATGAAGAGAGAGAAGCAAATAAACCTTCGGTAATTTCAAGGGAAATACCCCCAGGTTTTGAAAAGTACCTGGAACTCAAGAAAAAAGAGATCGAATTGCTAAAAACTATTCCAATCGGATTAAATCCATTTTATAAAAAAGAAGTAAACGACTATTTTAGACGCTTAAGTTCAGACGAAGAGAATGATTGATAACATTCAAATACAAATTCCATCACTTCCTGAAAACATCAGGATTGTAGAAAGCTTTATTGATAATGCCAAAGATCAGTTCAAGCTAAACGATGACATCTATGGTAACATCATGATTGCAGTTACAGAATCTGTAAACAATGCAATCGTTCATGGAAATCAATCTGATAGCAAAAAAAACGTGCACCTTCAGCTTGCTTTAGAGGAATCATTAATCAAGTTTACCGTTGAAGACGAAGGTTCTGGGTTCGACTATACAAACCTGGCAGACCCTACTTTACCGGAAAACTTAAGCAAACCAGGTGGACGAGGAATATTTCTTATGAAAAACCTCTGTGATGAAGTTTCATTCAAGAAAGATGGAAGAATTGCCGAGCTGAGCTTCTACCTTTCCTAAATGAATATCCATTACTTCAACGAAGATGTAAACTTCCAAATCACAAAAGAAAAACATCTTACGGACTGGATTCTAGATATAATTCATTCGTATCAATTCGATCTTGAGATACTCAACTACATTTTTTGCTCAGACCAATATCTGCTCGAACTAAATAAAGAACATCTGAATCATGACTACTACACTGACATTATCACTTTCGATAACTCAGATGAAACCAATAAGATTGAATCAGACATTTTTATTAGCATTGATCGAGTAAAGGAAAATGCTAAGAAGCAATCAGTCGCGTTAAATGACGAATTGTATCGTGTTATGATTCATGGCGTCCTTCATCTCATTGGCTTTAATGATAAAACCCCTAAGGAAAAGGCTTTGATGAGAGAAAAAGAAAACGCCTGTTTATCTTTGCTGAAAATTTAACGTTTCACGTGAAACATGGGGGATGGCTCCGGTGCTTTAGTTCCACGTGAAACATCATAAATATGCTTCAAGAATACGACATAATTGTAGTAGGCGCAGGACATGCAGGGTGTGAAGCAGCGGCCGCCGCAGCTAACATGGGCTCCAAGGTTCTATTGGTTACGATGAATATGAACACAATAGCTCATATGTCCTGTAACCCAGCTATGGGAGGTATAGCCAAGGGACAGATCATCCGAGAAATAGATGCGCTAGGAGGGTATTCAGGAATTGTTACAGATAAATCCATGATTCAGTTCAGGATGCTTAATAGATCCAAAGGTCCTGCTATGTGGAGCCCGAGAGCGCAATCTGATAGAATGAGGTTCGCTGAAGAATGGCGTCTCTCACTCGAAGGAATAGCTAATCTTGATTTCTGGCAAGAAATGGTGAATGGACTGTTAGTGCAAAATGGTCGTGCTATCGGAGTAAAAACTGGAATTGGACTTGAGATTAAAGCCAAAGCTGTGGTCCTTACCAATGGTACATTCCTAAATGGATTAATACACATTGGCGAGAAGCAGTTCGGTGGTGGACGCTCAGGTGAAAGGGCTGCTACCGGAATCACAGAGCAATTGGTAGAACTAGGCTTTGAGTCTGGACGTATGAAAACCGGGACTCCACCAAGAGTCGATGGAAGGTCTCTCGATTATTCTAAGATGGAAGAACAAGAAGGTGACGAAATTCCCGGAAAGTTTTCCTATTTAGAATCATCCCGACCTTTAACTCAGCAAAGAAGCTGTCACATAACCTACACAAATCCAGAGGTACACGAAATCTTACACACAGGATTCGAAAAATCGCCAATGTTTACAGGACGCATTCAGGGACTTGGTCCGAGATATTGCCCTTCAATTGAAGATAAGATTAACCGATTTGCAGAGCGTGATAGGCATCAAATATTTGTGGAGCCTGAAGGCTGGAATACAGTAGAGATTTATGTTAATGGGTTTTCAACCTCGCTTCCAGAAAACGTGCAGTACAAGGCTTTAAAAAAAATATCTGGTTTCGAGAAGGTAAAAATGTTCCGTCCAGGATACGCTATTGAATATGATTTCTTCCCGCCAACGCAGCTTTCTAATACACTGGAAACTAAAGTCATTGAGAACCTATATTTCGCTGGACAGATAAATGGTACCACAGGTTATGAAGAAGCCGCCTGCCAAGGAATGATGGCTGGCATAAATGCTCATCAAAAAATTCATGAAAATGAGGCGTTTATTCTCAAAAGAAATGAGGCATATATTGGAGTTCTCATTGATGATCTGATAAACAAAGGCACTGATGAACCTTATAGAATGTTTACATCTCGTGCAGAGTTTAGATTACTGTTGCGCCAAGACAATGCCGATCTTAGGCTTACCGAGAAAAGTCATAAAATTGGACTTGCGTCTAATGATCGACTAAATCAGATGCAAAGGAAGAAAGACCAAACAGAAGAACTTAGAGAGTTACTTAATGTGACACAGTTCAAACCTAATGATATAGCTGACAAGCTGGATTCAATATCATCGGCTCCAATAAAAGATAAATCATCTCTTGCCACTATATTGAAACGTCCAGAAATATCAATCTATGATTTCAAGATTTTTTCCAAAGAGGTAGAAAACGTGTTAGATAAACATTCCCCTGAAGTCATTGAGCAGGCAGAGATACAAATCAAATATCAAACCTACATAGAAAGAGAGCAACAGAATTCTGAAAAGATGAACAACCTTGAAAACCTTAAGATTACCAAGTCTTTTGACTACAATAAGCTTTCTTCCATATCTTCTGAAGCCAGAGAGAAACTTCTTAAAGTGAAGCCAGAAACTCTCGGTCAAGCATCTAGAATAAGTGGTGTTTCACCATCTGATGTATCAATATTAATGGTTTATCTTGGAAGATAATGTACGAGAAGTTGGAACAATGTCCTGTTTGTAAAAGCAAGCAGTTTGACAACTACATGATTTGTAACGACCATTCAATCTCTGGTGAAAGCTTTGCATTAGTCAGGTGTACAAATTGCGAACTTGTATTTACCAACCCAAGACCTGAAGAAAATAATCTCTTCAAATACTATAAAAGCGATCAGTACATTTCTCATACAGACCAAGGAAATTCAGTAATAAACTTAATTTATAAGCTGGTTCGTAGATACACACTGACTAAAAAGGTTACTCTAATTAATAAAATCAATTCTGGTAATGGTATTCTATTAGATTATGGATGTGGTACAGGTGATTTTGTAAAAGCCGCAGCAAAGAAAGGTTGGCAAGCTTTTGGATATGAACCAGATATAGATGCAAAAAAAATAGCCATTCAAAAAAATCCATCACAAATACTCGAGCTGCTCAAAGATTGTCCAGACAACGTGGACGTGATAACAACCTGGCACGTCGTTGAACATATCCCTGATCTGAAAACCACTATACAAGTATTAAGCAAAAAACTAAAAAAGGGAGGACATCTGATTATTGCTGTGCCTAACCATCAATCATATGATGCCAAACAATACCAAGAAAATTGGGCTGCTTTTGATGTTCCAAGACATTTATACCATTTCGATCGTAGCTCCATTTCTTATTTGATTAAGCAACTGAAACTGAAGCTTATTGATACAATACCAATGAAATTTGACTCATACTACGTTTCGATGCTTAGCGAAAAATACTCGAAGAAAGGAAGCCTTATTAAAGCCTTGAGAATTGGATACAAATCCAATCAAATCGCAAAGAAGACTAGAGAATATTCCAGCTTGATATACGTAGTTAAAAAATGAAACACTTTTTATATCTCATTTCTTTCGTACTCCTAGTTGACTTGTGTTTTCAAAACTGTGCCAATCCCGGTAGACCAACCGGCGGTCCTAAAGATACAATACCTCCTTCGCTAATCTATTCTAATCCAACGAAAGGTACCACGAATTACAAAGGGTCTACGATAGAGTTAGAGTTCTCAGAACTGATAAATGCTGATAAACTAAAACAGCAACTTATTATTACTCCCAGCACAGACATTAAGTACAAATCCATTGTGAAGCGGAATAAACTGATCCTCAAACTTGAAGGTATTCTCAAAGACTCTACCACATACAATTTCAATTTTGCAAACGGAGTTACAGACATTACAGAAAAAAATCCTTCCGTTAATCTTTCCATTGCATTGAGTACAGGTCCATACATTGACAGCATGTCAGTTACAGGAACTGTAGAAGAATTAATGAACAAAGAACCAGCAAAGGGTTATGTTGTTGCGCTTTATCCTTTCACTGATACGCTAAATGTATTTTTAGACAAACCAATGTACTTTACAACAGCTGATGAAGCGGGAAGCTATGAAATTAAATATATCAAAACAGGTAAGTATAAAATAATTTCATTCGAAGATGACAATGGCAACTTTCTCTTAGATCCAGATATAGAATCACATGGTTTCTTATCCGATACTATTCAACTCGACTCTGCTATTTCCCTTAGACCAATTAGATGTCTATTACAGAATATTAAGCCACTTACACTAATCAATGCCCGACCAACAGGCAGGTATGTCGAAATCAAATTCAACAAGCAGGTAGATAACTACAATATCCAACCTAGTTTACCAAGCAACATTATTGGTGAGAAAAAAGACATTATTAGGTTATACAAATCCAATCACATCAATTACCAAGACAGTATTACATCTACACTACATGCCAGTGATAGTCTTGGTAATCAAATATTGGATACTATCAAATATGTTTTTCTGGAATCGAACAGAAATGCTTCTCAATTTTCATATTCCTTTAAAAGAAATACACTTGATTTAGTTGACAACCCAAAGATTAAAATTGGATTCAATAAACCAATCCTATCATTTGATACTTCGAAAATTTCAATTAAATCTGACTCTCTTCTGAACTTTCATCCACTGATTAACTACAATTGGAATGAAAATAATACTGAGCTAAATCTACAAGTCAATCTGTCTGTATCCTTAGCTGATTCATTACTTGAAACTATAATATTTAAGGATAGCTCCGCTATAGATTCTACAAATATTCGTTCTATAACTCAAAAGCCAACGCTATCATTATTTGCAGAAAAGGGTGCATTTATTTCTGTTGAAAGCGATACATCTTCTGAAAAATCTGTTTCAGTCAAAACACCAACGAAGAAGTCCACAGGTGTATTGAAGGTAAATCTTAATACTACCATTCCAAGTTTTAGATTTCAACTTTTGGACAAGAGTGGCAAAGTAGCCTATCAGAAATCCAATACGACCTCTTTTACTTTACCTTCAGTCAAACCAGGTGAATATAAGATTAGGGTTTTGATTGACAATAATAACAACGGAAAATGGTCATACGGTAATCTTCTCAAAAACGAAGAACCAGAAGATGTTTTCTTATATGAACAGTCAACATCAATAAGAGAAAACTGGGTAGTCGAATTGAATATTACGATTTAATTCTGTGTATAACTATCAATCAGATCGTTGATAACATATCATTTCTGTTAATAGCATTTCAAATTCTTACATTACTACCCAATCCTGACTAATAAATCTATACTTATCTACAACTTACTAGACTCTAAAAAGTGAAAAGTTTACAACATTTCGATTTGTCTATTTATTAACAAACTAAGTCAACTTACTCTCTTACAGGGTCTTATATGTTGATACACTGTTGAATTAGAAGTAGTATCTTGTCTTTTATAAACAATTAGATTTTCCTAAGAAAAAAATAAGATCTTATCCACGTATCCACAGCACTAATAATAAGAATAGAATTTATTTAAAACTTTATTTTATTAATATAGGTATGTATAAATGTGTATTACTTGAATCATGATCAAAAAAATAATCATTTACGTTCTCTTACCAATTAAACTGATTTATTCTCAAAGTCATGATCAGATTCAGTTGGCAAACCAATACTTCCAACAGGGTGATATTGAAAAGGCAAAATACATATATGAGGAGCTGGCTGAAAATCCGTACAATACCCAACTTATTGCTGGTAATTACCTGACACTTCTTAAGTCCACTGCAGAATATGATCAAGCAGAGAAATTTCTTCAGAATGCAATTAAAACCTTCCCCTCAAATATTCAATTTCAATCTAGTCTTGCTGGAGTATACAGTGAAGCTGGAGACATAGAAAAACTAGATAATTACATAAAGCAGCTTCGAAAAGATTCTAGAACAAACCCTTTTCAATTAAGCATACTTGCTCAATACTTGGCTAACGAGCAATTGTATCAAGAATCAATTCTCTTTTTCGAAGATTCTAGAGAAGTCAGAAAAAATCCCACTGTTCATGCACTTGAACTTGCATCCATTTATCGAATGGTTAATAACAAACCTGCTATGATTGAAGAGTATCTTAATTATGCATCAGACAGCCCAAACAGGCTCAGCTATATAAAAAACTTACTTCAGAGTTTTATTCAAGAAGAAGAAGAGCTTGATGAACTGGAAAGTACACTGATACGGAAAATGCAGGAAAACGCAGAGGACACAAAGTTTGCAGAACTTTTACTATGGGTCGAGCTACAGCGAAAAAATTTTTACGGAGCATTTATTCAGGCACGTGCAATCGACAAGAGAAACGATCGACCAGGTGATCGTTCCATGGACATAGGACGAATTGCATTAGAAAATGCTGCATATGATGATGCAGAAGAAATTTTCCAATATGTTGCAAAAACATATCAGGATACTCGTAATTATCAATATGCCCGTCGCTTTTGGATGGAATCAAAGGAGCAGAAAATAAAAAATACCTTTCCTATAAATCCTATTGAAATCCGAGAACTAGCTAATCAGTACCAAGGGCTTTTCCAGGAACTACAACCATCACAAACTGCATTCGAAGCCTTAAGAAGTAAGGCGCTGTTGCATGCATTTTATCTGAATGAAATTGATATCGCGGCACAACTCTTAAATCAGCTGGTTAATAATCCGCGAGCAGGAATTCAACTCGTTTCTCAAAGCAAACTAGATCTTGGTGACATTTACTTATTAAAGGGGGAGTCATGGGAAGCTACACTTCTTTATTCTCAAGTGGAGAAAGCATACAAAAGCCATGAACTTGGATACAATGCAAAATTGCGAAATGCTCGTTTGCATTATTTCACAGGAAACTTTGCGCTGGCAAAAGGCCATTTAGATATTCTGAAGAAAAATACTACACGAGAAATATCAAATGACGCAATTTCGTTAGGCATGCTTATAACTGATAATACAGCACTAGATACAACAGACGCTGTAATGCAAGAATTTGCCAACATTGAACTCTTGATTTTCCAGAATCAAAAAGCGCAAGCGAATCAACGACTTACGCAAATGCTCGAGAAATACAACCATCACTCAATTACGGATGAAGTATTTTGGCTAAAATCAAAATTGGAGCTTGAGTCGGGTAACACAAATAATGCTATAAATTATCTCGATCAAATATTAGCTTCATATTCTTACGATATTTTGGCTGATGATGCTGCTTTCAAAAAAGCAGAGATCTATGAAAGACAATTAAAAGATGTAGAGCAAGCAAAAAGTCTCTACCAACAATTTTTAGTTGACTATCCCGGTAGCATGTACGTGGCAGAGGCGAGAAAAAGATTTCGTCAATTAAGAGGAGATATCATTAACTAAAGGTAAAACAGCCGTCTGCTTTATATTTTTCAAAACCATCATACTTTGGACCAATCGGATGTTATTGAGTCTTGCTAATTTTTTATTGACAAAAGCCGCATATTCATCCATGTCTTTCACTAAAACCTTCAATAGAAAATCAAAAGACCCAGCTAAATGATAGCACTCCATAACCTCAGCAAATTTCGTAATCTCTAATTCGAATTCACGTAAATATTCAGCTTTATGAGACTCCAGGGTAACGGATGAAAAAACCTCAAACCCGAAACCCGCCTTTTTCGAATTTACCGATGCATGATACCCAGTAATTAATCCGTTTCTTTCAAGTCTTCTTAATCGCTCATAAATTGGAGTTATACTTAAGCCAAGTTCGGAAGAAAGCTCTTTCATGGTAAGCTTTCCGTTTTCCTGTAATAGTGACACCAACTTTCTGTCAATTCCATCCATATCTTTTCTGATTTTAGCTACTGTGGATTCAATTATAAGAAAATATACATTAAATTATTTTAAATAATAGTAAAATTTTCTGCTTCAATTTTATATCATAGATTATATGACCACTTTCGAGGAAAATAGAACTTATGCGAAATCTAAGTCCGGAAAGCCTCATGATGTCATACGGTTTTAAGCCTGCTTTGTCAGAAGGAGCCATTAAACCACCTATATTTCAAACTTCAACATTTGTCTTTGAAAGCGCCGAAGAAGGCAAAGCCTTCTTTGAAAATGCATATGGTCTGAGGGAAAAAGAAGAGAACGAAGAGCTAGGCCTTATTTACAGTCGCCTCAATAACCCAGATCTTGAGATTTTAGAAAATCGATTGACGCTATGGGATCAAGCCGAGGATGCCGCAGTTTTCGAGAGTGGCATGAGCGCAATCACTACCGTGCTTTTACATTTCTTATCACCAGGTGACCTATTACTTCATAGTAACCCAATTTATGGAGGGACGGATCACTTTGTAAAGCATGTTCTTCCCAAATTTGGAATTAATGTACTAGGGTTTGATCCAGATCAATCTCAAACAGAGATTGAGAAAATGATCATTGAAAGCGGCTGCGCGGACAAGCTAAAAATGGTTTACGTAGAAACGCCAGCAAATCCAACCAATCATTTGATTGATCTTGAAATGTGTAGATCAATTGCGGATAAATTTAGCTCAAAGGAAAAAGCACTTGTGGCGGTGGACAACACATACATGGGGCCACTTTGGCAACATCCATTGAAGCACGGAGCAGATCTAGTTCTCTACTCCGCGACCAAATACATAGGAGGACATAGTGATGTTATCGCTGGTGCATGTCTTGGTAGCAAAGATTTAATTACTGAAGTAAAAGGAATGCGAACTTTTTTGGGAAATATGGCCGGACCTTGGACTGGCTGGTTATTACTAAGAAGTCTTGAAACCTTGAAGGTACGAATGGAAAAACAAGCAGAGAATGCGGCAAAAGTTCATGAAGCAATAAACAATCACTCAAAGGTTAAAACCATTCATTACTTAGGGGCGCTAAAGCCGGGTACTTCTCAGTATAAAATTTATGAAAAGCAGTATACATCTGCCGGGGCAATGCTATCAATAATTTTAGAAGGTGGTGAAAAAGAGGCCTTCCAGTTTTTGAATAATCTAAAACTGATTAAGCTGGCAGTAAGCTTGGGCAGCACAGAGTCACTCGCACAACATCCCGCATCCATGACACACGCAGGAGTAGATATTGAAGAAAAAGCTAAATATGGCATATCAAATAACTTAGTTAGATTATCTGTAGGTGTTGAAAACGCCAAGGATTTAGTTTGGGATATCGAACAGGCTTTAGATTCAATAAAAGATTAACAACGAATCAAATGAACTGATTCAAGGTCATAATTAAGCACTATTAGCTGTGAAATCTACTCAAGAAAAAATTTAGTAGATTTATATAATGAAGGCTCATGTTTGCATAATTGTTTTTTTATTGCTCTCTTCTTGTTCTCGCTATGACTATGTCGTTGAATCAGATTATAGTTATGATGGGAAATTTAACCGCTACAATAGCTTTGGCTTTGGTACAAATCAGAGTTTTTCGGGAGGGACCGAAGATAAAGTGGTCCTTGAAAAAAGCTTAAAAAAAGTTCTTCAGGCTTGGGGCTATCGATATAATGAGAAAAAGCCTGACTTAGTAGTAGTCTACACAATATTCTTTGATGATGTAAATCTGAGAGGTTTTTCACAACCTCAATTTCAGACATGGCTCACTCAAAACTTTATTAGTGGCAAAGTACTTATCCGTAAAGATTCGCTAGGAGAAAATTCTAATTATAGAAGTACGACATCAATCAAAGAAGAATACAAAGAAAAAGAGTATGATCTGAAGAAAGGAACTATCCTTGTTTCATTTTATGATAGGAAACGAAAAGGGACAGTATGGCAAGGCTACGCTTCTGGAATCTTTAGTAGCGATGAATACGCGAATGAACGAATCATGAGATCTGCGGTGATTCAAATCTTGGATGAATACAAACTTATCGCCTTCAAAAGCAATAGTTAGAAATCTCTAAACCAATAATATTCGAGGAGAAACAGGCTCCATTATAGAAGGATCAGGTGAGAAGTGTTTGTTCATAAAACCGTTCATTTCATCAACTGTCTTATCAGAAAGTAAAGGAAGTAATTCATCCATCACTTCACCGGAAATCATGTAGGGTGGGTTTTCCATATTCAATTTATTGCCATTGCAGTGAGCATATATTTGGTATTCCCGACAATCATCGATATTAGTTTTTTTCACCATACAGCTCTTCAGGTTTTCTTCAGGCAATCGTTCTTGCATTTCTAAGCGAGTCATTAAATCCGTGTTCTCCTGAAAATATCGCATCATGCTTTCCCAGGACTCTTTCGAAATTTCTTTTCGCATTCGCTCAGCACACTCCATACAAAGTGCGTAATCAAAAACAGTGTCCTTTGCCGGATACCCCTCGTAATTTTTAACCGCCTTTTCAATTATATACTCGGTCCCTTCATTTAGAAGGTACTTATCACACTCTATGCACCTTTCAAAAGGAGTGTTCGTTTCAAACGAATAAAAATCTTTCGGAATAGCATGCTCATTCATACACCCAAATCTATGTTTAAAAGCATTCCAACAAAAAAATAGTATGCATGCATAACAAATTTGCTATATTTGAAAATATACAGCATCAAATCTTATGAAAAGAGAAGAAACGGTCGACTATAATATTAAAGGATTGTGGCACAGCATTTCTCGAATGTACAATCAATATGGAGCTAAATATGATGTTACAGCATCTACCGGATTTGTACTTTTAAATATAGATGTTGAAAACGGAACTCCTGCAACTAAAATAGCACCGCTTTTGGGAATGGAATCCAGGAGTTTGACACGAATGTTAAAAGCAATGGAAGAAAAAGGCTGGGTGTATAGAGAGAAAGACCCAACAGATGGAAGATCTGTTCGAATTTTTTTATCCGATATAGGAAGGGAAAAAAGAGAGCTTTCGCGACGTGCAGTAAGGGAGTTCAACGCAAAAGTTAAAACGTTGATTCCAGAGGAAAAACTCAATGACTTCTTTTTGGTAGTCAAACAAATCAATGAAATCATTGATGAACCTTCACTGTTTAATAAAATAGCCGAGCAGATTTCTGAAGAATTTGCCAGCAATGGACTGGTACAAAATCAATAATTCAATTAATCAATTAGATAAGATACATGAAACGAACCATTAAGAAAGCAGCCGTTTTAGGATCTGGAATCATGGGATCTAGAATAGCCTGCCACTTTGCCAACATTGGTGTGGAAGTACTACTACTAGATATAGTACCCAGAGATTTGGATGAAAAACAAAAGGACAAACCGTCAGCTCGTAATCAATTGGTGAATGACGCATTACAAACTGCGATTAAATCAAATCCATCACCATTATACGATAAAGCCAAGACAAGCCTGATCCAAACAGGAAACTTTGACGATGATTTATCCAAAATCAAAGATGTTGATTGGATCATTGAAGTCGTAGTTGAAAATCTGGACATTAAAAAATCACTTTTTGAAAAAGTAGAGAAGGAGCGAACCAAAGGAACGCTTATTACATCAAATACTTCAGGGATTCCAATTCATCTAATGTTGGATGGTAGAAGTGAAGACTTCCAAAAGAACTTCTGTGGAACCCATTTCTTCAATCCGCCAAGATATTTAAGACTCCTTGAAATTATCCCGACACCAAAAACAGATCCTGAGATCGTCGATTTCTTGATGACCTATGGAGATCTTTACCTTGGGAAAGAAACGGTCCTTTGTAAGGACACTCCAGCTTTTATTGCTAATCGGATCGGAGTTTACAGCATGATGTCTGGAATGCATGCTATTTCTGAAACAAATTTTTCTGTAGGCGAAATAGATAAGCTAACGGGCCCTGTAATTGGTCGCGCAAAGTCTGCTACTTTCAGAACTTCTGATCTGGTAGGTTTAGATACCACAGTCAATGTGGCCAATAACTTATATGCAGCCTTGGATAAGGATGAATCCAAAGATCGCTTTATGCTTCCTAATATTGTAAAGGAACTTCATGAGAGAAAATGGCTAGGAGATAAAACTAAGCAAGGGTTTTACAAAAAGGTTGTAGAAGGCGGAACCAAGCAAATACTAGAGCTGAACTTGAAGACCTTTGAATATGAAGAAAAGAAAAAATCCAAACTCGACATTCTTGATAAAACCAAGACCATCGAAGATTTGAAAAAGAGATTGCAAATTGCAATTTCACTCAAAGGCGAGGAAGGAGACTTTTACAGAAAAACATTCTTTGACCTTTTCAAATACTGCACATATCGTATACCGGAAATCGCAGACGAACTATTCCGAATCGATCAAGCTGTGGCAGCTGGTTTTGCTTGGGAGCTGGGTCCATTTGAAACTTGGGAAGCGATGGGATTGAAAGATATACTTGCACAAATGAAAGAAGCTGGATTTGAACCAGCGCCATGGATACAGGAAATGATAGATGGAGGATTCGAAAGTTTCTACTCTTATGAGAAAGGGAGGAAGATGTATTACGATATTCCTACAAAATCATATCAAGTTGTCCCAGGGACCGAAGGAATGATATTCCTCGATGCTTTTAAAGAAAACAATGTCGTATGGGAAAAGCCAGGCGCAACAATCTATGATATTGGTGACGGTGTTTTAAACCTTGAGTTTCATACAAAAATGAACTCAGTTGATGCGGATGTAATCGAAGGTATCAATACGGCGATTACAATGGCGGAAAAGGATTTCAAAGGGGTAGTGATTGGGAATGAAGGGCAGAACTTTTCTGCAGGAGCAAATCTTGCGATGCTTTTTATGTATGCAGTAGATCAGGAGTTTGATGAAATCGATTTGATGGTGCGAACCTTCCAAAACACAATGACAAAAGCCAGATTCTCTAGTGTTCCGGTTGTTGCGGCTACATCTGGACTAGTTTTAGGAGGAGGTTGTGAATTGTCGCTTCATTGTGATGCAATTCAAGCACATGCTGAATCATATGTAGGTCTGGTAGAAGTCGGCGTAGGTCTTATTCCTGGAGGAGGAGGAACCAAGGAAATGACACTTCGAGCAGCGGACGATTTCACACCCGGTGATCCTGAACTAAATACATTACAAGAGTATTTTATGAACATCGCTACAGCCAAAGTGGCAACCTCAGCAGCAGAAGCTCGAAACATGCACATTATGAAAGGAGGCGATGAAATCACATTGAATAGAAAAAGGCTTCTAACTGATGCAAAGGATAAAGTACTCGCACTTTCAGATGCTGGATATACACAACCCGTTGAAAGGAAGAATATCAAAGTACAAGGAAAAGCAGCATTGGCAATGTTCCATGCAGGAATTAGCGGAATGCGCTACGGAAGTTACATATCGGCGCATGATCAAAAGATAGGTCAAAAGCTTGCCTGGATCATGGCGGGTGGTGACTTATCCGCACCAGCGGAGGTATCCGAACAGTATTTACTGGACCTTGAGCGAGAAGCCTTCTTGAGCTTATGTGGTGAACCAAAGACTTTGGAACGTATACAGAGCATACTCTTTAAAGGAAAACCATTGCGCAATTAATAATTACCAATTGACAATTAAAAAATTGAAAATAAAATGAATGCATATATAGTAGCAGGATACAGATCGGCGGTTGGAAGAGCTAAAAAAGGAGGCTTTAGATTTTACCGTCCGGACGATTTAGCAGCAGATGTAATTAAACATTTGGTTGGGTCAATAAAAGATTTTGATGCCACACGTGTGGATGACTTGATTGTAGGAAATGCAATACCGGAAGCAGAGCAAGGATTGCAGATGGGTCGATATATTTCTCTTCTTTCCCTTCCAATATCCGTACCCGGGATGATCATCAATCGATACTGTGGTTCTGGTCTGGAAGCAATACATCTTGCATGTGCACGAGTACACTCGGGAACTGCAGATTGTATCATTGCAGGTGGAACAGAATCTATGTCTTTAGTACCGATGATGGGATATAAAGCAGCACTCAACTGGAAGATTGCTGAGGAGCACCCTGAGTATTACTTAAACATGGGACTTACAGCTGAAGAAGTTGCAAAGGATTTCAACATCTCAGCAGAAGACTCAAACAAGTTTGCTATGGAGTCGCACCAAAAAGCAGCCAAAGCAATTAAAGATGGAAAATTCAAAGATGAGATTGTGCCTATATCGGTCGAAGAAACTTTTGTTGGTGACGATGGAAAAAGGCACAAAAAGGAATTTATTGTAGATACCGATGAGTGTGTCAGGGAAGAAACCAATATGGAAACATTATCAAACCTTAGACCTGCTTTTAAACAAGGCGGTCAGGTTACAGCCGGCAATTCCTCGCCAACCTCAGACGGAGCTGCCTTTGTGATGGTAATGAGTGAGAAAATGGTTAAGGAGTATAACTTGGAACCAATCGCACAAATGATTAGCTATACTGCTGCAGGTGTGGATCCGCGTATCATGGGAATAGGGCCGGTAGAAGCAGTGCCAAAAGCATTGAAGCAGGCAGGCTTAAAACAAAATGACCTAGACTTGATTGAACTAAACGAGGCTTTTGCAGCCCAATCACTAGGTGTAATTAGAGGCTTGGACCTAGATGTAAACAAGTTGAATGTAAACGGAGGAGCAATTGCACTTGGTCATCCACTTGGCTGTACAGGAGCAAAGCTTTCAATCTCTTTATTCAACGAGATGCGAAGAAGAAAAAGCAAATACGGAATGGTGACAGCATGCGTGGGTGGAGGGCAAGGAGTTGCTGGAATCTACGAATTCCTTAACTAGAGCCATATGTTTTAAAAACGAATAGGTCATTGGCAGAAGCCAGTGGCCTTTTTTTATTTTATAAGTAAGGAAACAGTACGATCAATTAACTTGGCCAAAATTTTTAAAAATGAAAAAGACCTTACTACTTACACTGTTGTCTGGATCAATATTCGCATTTAGCCAGACAGATCAAGAGCTTGCTGACCAATCAGTGAACCAAGGAGTCATAAAAAGTCACATTGGCTTTCTTGCTTCTGACGAATTGAAAGGAAGAGACACGCCATCAGAAGGGTTAAAGATTGCTGCTAAGTACATTGAAAGCCGCTTCATAGAATATGGCATTAAAATGGCGCCAGGAATGGATAGCTACTTTCAACCTGTGGCTATGAAAAAAGTGAGCCCACCTTCTACCGGTGCAATTAAGATTGGTAGCACAGAACTGACACTCAACGATGATTTTGTCTTAATAGATGGAAGTACCTCAGTCTTTGACCAGCCTTTTTATTATGCAGAATATGGATTACCAAATGATTTGAAAGAGGAGAACGTAAAAGGAAAAATTGTAATAGCCATATGTGGTGATGGAGAAAGCCAAAGCCCTCAGCAGTGGTTTTCGCTTGCAGGAGAAAAAAGAAAGAAAGTAAAAGAATTGGGCGGAATTGGTCTCATTGAACTTTACAATTCATCAACCCTTCCATGGAATTTTTTAGTAAGATTTTTAAGCCAAGAACAAACACTCTTAGATGATGGAGAAGAAGACGGTACGTCTATGGCTCATATATGGCTGAACAGAGCAGTAGAGGATTTGTCGTTTTTAGATACAAAAAAACCAGCGTCCATTGTTGTTGCCGAGCCAGACATTGAAAGATTTATGTCTCAGAATATTGTTGGATATGTAGAAGGGTCAGACAATAAATTAAAAGATGAGTTTGTAGTCTACTCGGCACACTATGATCATGTAGGTATTGGTCAGGCGGATGCAAATGGCGACAGTATATATAATGGATCTCGAGACAATGCCGTCGGAACGGTGACCGTATTAATGGCTGCTCAAAACCTTGCCAAAAATCCAACTAAAAGATCTGGGCTTTTTGTCCTGTTCACGGGTGAAGAAAAAGGCCTTCTTGGAAGCAAAGCCTTTGTAGATAATTCACCAATTGGTTTGGACAAGATCGTTTATTGCTTCAACTCTGATAATGGTGGATACAACGATACCTCCAAAGCAACAATTATTGGCTTAACCAGAACAACAGCTGAAGAAATGATAATGGAAGCCTGCAAAGCCTTTGGCTTAGAGGCAATAGAGGATCCAGCACCTGAACAAGGATTGTTTGATAGATCAGATAACGTGCGTTTCGCAGCAAAAGGAATTCCCGCACCTACTTTTAGCATGGGTTTTACTGCATTTGATGACGAAATCACCAAGTATTATCATCAAGCAGGAGATAACCCAAACACATTGGATTACGCATATCTTGAAAAGTTCTTTAAAAGCTATGTTTATGCCTGCCGAATGATTGGCAATGCGAAAAAAGCTCCATTCTGGATAAAGGGAGATAAATACTATGACTCTGGAATAGAGTTGTACAAAAAATAGAAACTAAAAAAGGCCCTAGATTCAGGGCCTTTTTTTTGAGGGTGAGATTTTCTTCAATTTCTTAGTTGAAAACACCAGGGAGTCCACTATGTGAGTGAGATAGTTGGCAAACCAAAGGATTAAGCGAAAACCTTGGACTCCCGGCATTTTCTAGATTAACCATCAACCTAAGAGCATATCATCTATTGTTATCAATAAATGACAATATGAAATTAAGGAAAGGACTAATTAGAATTTTGTAGAAATTAGAGACGAATAATCAAAAAGTACGCTCAGTTGCTTTAATGCTTATTTTTATAAATATTGGGTAGTTTTTTTTACCCTAAAAGAGGTATAACAATACCCAAAAAAGGGGAGGGCCTAAAAGGCAGCAATTCCATTTTGAAATGCAAATTTCACCAAGCCGACGGCATTTTTTGCTTTCGTTTTTTTCATTAGATTTTTCCTATGAGTGTGTACTGTCTGCTCACTAACGAAAAGTTTTTCCCCAATTTCTTTCATTGTCAGCTCTTGACAAATCAGCTGTAGGATTTCTATTTCTCTTGGACTGATATCTGCGCGTCTTGCTACACCTTTATTAAATCCATCTTTTTGAACTTTCTTATGAAGGGCTTTAGATACAAGCTGGTTATAGTAGAAGTCATTATTTGTAACAGAGACAATTGCTTTGTGGACTTCATCAGGATCAGCATTTTTTAAAAGATAACTGTGTACTCCAATTTCTATCAGATCTGAAATTATTTGAAGGGAGTCGTGCATTGAAATCATGATGATTTTCACTTCTGGAAATTTAGAGACAACCTTCTTTGCAGTTTCCCAACCATCCAGAACGGGCATCTCTAAATCGAGGAGCATAAGGTCAATGTTTCCATGTTCCAACTTTTCCAGTGCCTCCTTACCATTTTCAGCATCATCGATTTTTCCAACCTCATCGAAGGATTCAAGAAGCATCATCGTGCCTCGTCGAAACAACGTATGGTCATCTGTGACCAATATGTTCAGCTTATCTGGTTGACTCATTATTCTCTCACTTCCACATTCAAATTAATCAATAGGAACTGCTATTACCAAATTTACTTTGGATCCCCCATCTTCACGATTGGAAAATGTTAGTATTGCACCTATAGCCTGAGATCTGTTTTTAATATTGAGCAGACCCATTCCGTCACTTCTTTTTAAGATATGAGGTGGATATCCCTTGCCATTATCGACATATTCCATGACTAGCTCAGCATCACCTTTTTGAATGCTAAAAGAAATCGAAGATGCCTCAGCATGTTTAATTGAATTATTTAGAAGCTCTTGGACAATTCTGTATAGCATTAGAGCACGTGTGTCATCTAAATCGGGATCATCCCATCTTGAAATAGCAGCTTCAAAATCATCTGAAGAAACTTTCTCAAACAAATCAGTTATGGCATGCTTCAATCCATATTTTTTTAAGATTATGGGCATCATTTGATGCGAAATGCCTCTTACCTGAGTAATTGTTTCGTCCAAGTGCCCAAGTACAGAATCAAGTGTTTCCACCGTGTCTTTTTTCTTTGCTACCTGAAGATTTAGTTTAATAGAAGAAAGCATGGCACCAACACCATCGTGAAGCTCAGTTCCCAATCTATTTCTTTCTTCTTCCTGAGATTTTAATGTAGCATTCAGCATCTCTTGCTGATGCTTATTCTCTACTTCACGCATTTCAAGCTGATTTTCCAGCATCTTTCTACGGTATAATAGGACAAAGAAAACAACAGAGAAGGCCATTAGCATCACGCCAATAGTTCCTATGATGACAAGTAAGATTACTTTTCCTTCCACAACTACAAAATAATGATAATGAGTTAAATATCCTGCTTGAGGGTTGGGACGTGAGGGAAAGGTTAATTGATTAGCATTTATTTTCTAGAGCTGTAAGCTTTTGAAAACGAGTATAAAAACCAAATCACTGCTCCAAAAATGATTGCAGTGCCAAACACCACGATATTTACTATTGTTTCTATCATGTTACTGATGTTGGAATCTTAGCGGGATATCCTTTACTAATCAACATTAGTGAATAGAAAAGGATAAAGTTTTTAGAAATGTTGGCCAGGAGATTTATTCCATAAATAATCTGGTATGCATTTGAAGATATTTTCTGATCAAAAATTAAATAATTGTCAAAAACACTTTGAAGTAAAATCAAACTACTGTGCACAAAGAATGAAGTTGCAATCCAGAAAACAGGATGAGTTGTGAGTTTTTGTGAAGGGTATTTTAATAATTGTAAATAAACTATTAATGAAAGGAGTATATAGGAAAGATCGCTACTTAGGCTTAGAAAAGTATTTGCTTCTGTAATCTGAAAATAGAAGAAGCTAATTACAGTTCCTACAATAAAACAAGAGGTCAGCACTTGAATTATTCTTGAAGACCTGTGATCAAGAATCTGACTAAATAACCAGATCATGAAGAAATAATTAGCTACTATCCAAATATTACCAATTATGAAACTATTAGGATAGATAAGCCTGATAAAGAAATAGTTAATGTTATCGGCGGCAAAAGACAATAGCAATATCAAGAAGACAATCCCCGATACAGCCTTCAGGGATTGTTTTGAGTATATAAAAAACAGACATCCCGCCAGGGCAGAAAATCTATTTAAACTTAATAACCAATTAACTAGTTCTTCCAAATTCTAAAAGTTAACCTAGGCCACCAGGACAAATAGGTGGACATTTTTCTCCATTATCGGCGGGATCATCAAGATCTCCATTTTTAGAAGCGGCAGCCCCTAAAGATTTAATACGTTTACCGTCCAGAATATTTCCGCCCGCATCAGCAGGAAAAAGAACAAAACACTCTTCATCATTATCATCAAGACCTTTAAAAATCCAAAGTCCTTCTGAACCAGGGTAATTACAAAGCTTTTCCAAAATATCTTTCCCGTAGAGTGATCCGTTTAGCTCAGCATCAGGATTTGCTTTCTGGTACTTTTTTACCCACTGTTTGGCTTTGGCTTTACCCATATTTTTACCAATGTTTTTTACCTTCCCTTCAAGGGATTTTTTTACGTTATTCTCTGACATCTTACTAAGGTTTAGTTGGTTTGAGGACAATGGTAGCGCTACCAAGCATTTTATCAAAGCGTATAAGAACAAATCACACTGAAAATACCCAAAAAAGGGTAGTGATTTCATCGAAAACAGAAAAGGAATGGAGGGAAATTAGATCAAACTTGTAGAAGCAATTATATTTGCTATCCACAAATAAAGAGATCTAAAAATGGCAATGCTTGGAATAATTATCGGACTGTTTGTTTTGGCTATTTTATGCCCATTTATTTTGCCCAATAAATCAGTGAGCACTCACGATAGAGATCACGAAGTAGATTAATTTTTCTTCTGATTCTCTTTTCTAGCATTTACGAATGCTAATGCGTGCGCAAAAGCAACAAGGAAGATTACGATGTTAACAAAGATGTTTACTCCTTCTGTTACTGCTGGATTCGTTAAATTCATTGTTTTAATGTTTTGATGCGAAGATAGGTTCTTTCATTGCTTTCAGCAATTTTCTAACATCCATTTCATCATTATATACATTTGGAGCTATCCGCACAGCGTCACCGCGCAAGCTTACACTTACTCTATGTGCATGGAATGATTGCTTCAGTTTATCAATAGTTATTCCTTCCGGTAGTCGAACACCAAACATATGATGAGCTCTGAATGCCTCACCTTCAATTCGATAACCAACATCCTTCATTTCTTGGATAGCACCGGACAATAATTCATGCGTATAATTTTGGATGCTTTGAGGTTTCCATCTTGTCAGTTGCTTAATTGCCTGATTCAGCATCGGAACAAGAATAAAATTGCTGTGTTCGCCAACTTCGTATCTAAGAGAAATCTTTCGATAGTCTTTCTGATAATTGACCAACTCCGAGAAGTTGTCACTATCCAGTCGGTTGATCCAGTTTTCTTCAACAGGGACACCATTGTCAAATGCAGAGCCATAGTAAGCAAGTCCAATAGAGTATGGACCCATTAGCCATTTATATCCAGCGCAGATTAGTGCATCGGGTCTAATCTTAGATACACTGAAAGGTAGAGCACCTACAGATTGTGTTCCATCAATGATAAGTAAGCCCCCTACTTCATCAAGTCGTGTTCTAATTTTCTCCAGCTGAAATAACGTTCCATCAGACCAATGAATGTGGCCTATTGCGATGACTCTCGTTTTTGCAGTTATAGATTCAAGTATCTTTTCATTCCAACTTTCTCCTCTTTTCTCACTATCTGTAGGACCAATAGTTTTTACTTCAAACCCCTTTTCCTGAAGCCTCAACCATGGATACACGTTGCTAGGAAATTGCTCGTCACAAATGAGTATTTCTCCGTTGGAGAATGGGAGGTTACTCACGACGTTTGCAAGACCATACGAGGCAGATGGAATAATGACAACTCGCTCTGGCTCATTATTATCTATTAGTGAAGAGTAATGCCTACGTAGTACTTCGGACTCTTCAAAAAAATCTTCAGGAGAAATATGAAATGGCTTTCTTTTCTTTTTGATGCCTTTGATGCCCGCATTTTCTACCTTTTTCATCAAAGGAGACATGTAGGCACAATTGAGATAGGCATGCTTTCGCTGAAGGTTAAATTTCTGCCGTTGACATTTCATTGTTATACTTACTTATAATGAAGTTGAAGCTATTTGATTCACACGATAAAGCCAAAGAAGTCTTGAAACACAAGCAACCAAGGCTATTAAGGGCCAATGATAAAGAAATCTGCATTGTACGCATAGGAGAATCATTATTTGCTTTTCAAAATGATTGTGCACATATGGGCGAAAACCTTCATACTGGCAACCTTAACTATCTAGATCAGATAGTCTGTCCATTACACACCTATAGATTTAATATAAAAACGGGTGAAGAAGCAGAGCAACGCTGTGGTGCGCTAAAAACCTATTCTATTATTGAATTGGCAGAAGGAATTTTTATTGAATGCTAAAGATCTAACCTATTCTAAAAAACTTGACTACAGAGACTAACCAATCTGCTATGCTTTGAGCAAGTTCGTTTCCAGAACCTCTTCCTACAATATAAAGGACGAAGAGCACGTAGATGCTTAGCAATAAATAAGACTTTCGTTTTCCAAAGTAGTTTCCACTTGTGAATATTACCACTGCGAGCACGGTCAATAACCACAATAAGAATCGAAGCTCACTACTCAAGTCCACAATTTCGGGAGGCATGTGAATAGGGCCGTTGATGATTGTGAAAATAAAAAGTGGAAAACCGAGAGCAAAACAAATATCAAAAATGTTGCTACCTAAAGCATTTGATATTGCATCATCATATTGTCCTCTTTTTGCGTCTTTGATGGAAATGATCGTATCAGGGAAACTAGATGCAGCCGAAGCGAGTATAAGCGCGACAAACATCACAGGAATATTTAAGCCGTTAAACTCACCCAACCCTGCTACTGAATAAGTATCCGCACCAATCCATTCGCAAGCAAGAACCAAAAAATAACAAACGGCTGCAATTGACAAAGTAGAGAATAGAAGGAGAGACCATGCTCTTCTTCCACTAATTTTATTATTTCCAATAAATACCCGTTCAAGATCAAATGTCACTAATCCTTTCAAAAAAGGACCTTGTGGTTCTTCGTCATGCTCGAAAACGGCTTCATCTATATCCTCCTCTTCAAGAAGCTCTTTTCGTTCAGACTTTTTCATGGTCGCAAACATGAAAATGATGTATACCACATACACGCCCATAAGCAGCATACCATGATACCAATGGAGTGTTGAGCCACTGATTAGAATCAAAAAGATAAGTTCCGCAATGATTAGAGCAATCCCATCTCTTAGGAGTACTTTTCTTGATACGTGAACTTTTTTGGTCATTTTCATGCCAATAACAGCAAGCACCGCAACTGCTGGAATCACCATGCCATTGAAAATGGCACTACCGGCAGTAGTTCCAATGCCGCCAGAAAATCCCTCAGCATCTGTGAGGACAAAAAGAAAAAATAAAGAGGTGAAAACTTCAGGCATAGAACTGGCTATCGCGTTGATAGTAGCTCCTCTTACGCCTTCTGACAGATTCCTTCCGATGTACTCAGATGCGGTCATGAAACCATCACCAGCTCTCCAGATTATAATGCAACAAAACGTGATTAGGAGTAGGGGTATTACAATGCCCATGAATATTTTATTACGTTGAAGTGTGTATTAAGCGGTGACCTCTAAGCTGGAATGGCCTAAATTAACAAAGTTTTTCGAGTGCAAAACATGTTGGGACATCTTTTATCAAAAGATAGTTCAACTTAAAAATGGTTTTGTCTAATTTTTCGATCAAATTTTTAATACATGTATATAAATCTTTCAGGTTTAAATATCCTGGTGACAGGAGCAAGCAGAGGAATAGGAAAGGCCTTGGCAACAAAGCTTGCAGAAGCCGGTGCCACAATTGCTGTCCACTACAATAAGAATGTTCGAGAGGCAGAAAATCTGGCTCATATCCTTGGAAATGAATCAAAAGCTTTTCAGGCAGATTTTTCTAAGCCAGATGAGGCAGCCAAGTTATTTGAGCGTGTGAGCCTTGAAATGGGAAGTGTAGAAATTGTAATAAACAATGCGGGACTCGCTAAAACATCAAGTATAGATTCCAAAGACGATGAATGGATGAAGTCCTGGAATGAAACCATGATGGTGAATCTGAATTCAGCAGCCATTATTTGCAAAAAGGCTGTTCAGCACTTTATTAGCAGAAAGGCAGCGGGAAGGATCATTAACATTGCTTCTCGAGCAGCTTTCCAAGGTGAGGAAGCAGAGTACATTGCTTACGCTGCATCAAAAGCCGGACTTGTTTCACTTACCAGATCCATAGCTCGATCCTATGGGAAAGACGGAGTGAAGGCTTTTGTAATTGCACCAGGCTTTGTGCGCACAGATATGTCTCAGGAATTTATGCAGCAGTATGGTGAAGATCATGCAAAGGGAGATCTTGCATTGGAGAGGCTAACTGAGCCAAAGGATATAGCTCCATTAGTTACCTTTATCGCTAGTGGTATGGCCGATCATGCAACTGGAGCCACATTCGATATCAACGCTGGGAGCTATTTGCATTAACTCATTTCTTTTTATGGATTAATTCCTAAATTAGAAGATCCAAAAACAACAGCCAAAATGGAAAATAATATAAAAAACCACCTTAAAGCCCTAGTCCAACTTTCCATTATAGATAGGGATTTTGGTCATCCAGAAAAATCGTACGTATATACGATTGGTAAAGCGAACAGAGTTCCGGAAAAAGAAATTGATGAGTTGGTAGAAGAAGTACTCAATTCTAAGGAAAATAGCGATGTTAACTTTCAAGGCCTGTTGTCTGAGGAAAGGTTTGATTATCTCTATGATGTTATTCAGTTAATGAAAATTGATGGGGAGGTATTCCTAACAGAGATTAAGTATTGTGAAGAGGTGGCCGAAAAATTGGGCTATGATAAAAAAGTAGTAAAGAAAATGTCTTCCAGAATTTATGGAGATCCATCGATTACTGGGAATAGAGAGGCCATCATGAAAGAGGCTAATAAATATTTAAAAAAGTAACCAAATAGAATATGAGTATCAAGGCGAAACTAAGCGTGCTGGTTCAGTTGGCAAATATCGATGGCGATTTTGCTGGTGAAGAAAGAGACCTGATATATATGATTGGCAAGGCCAATGGAATAGGCGAAGACGAAATAAACAATATGGTAGAAAACCCTGAGCCATTACCGCCACTCAGCACCATGTCTGAAGAGGACAAATTTGAATACCTGTTTCACCTAGTTCAGTTGATGAAAATTGATAGCCAGGTGTATTTGTCGGAAATCAAATTTTGTGAGGAACTTGCCGAAAAGCTCGGGTTTAAGCGAAATGTTATTTCTGAATTATCAGCCAGAATTTATAGTGATCCGGCAATTGCTTCGGATGTTGCCTCTCTAAAAAGAGAAGTGAGAAAGCATAGACACTAAATCATCAGCCGGTTTTACCGGCTTTTTTTGTTACCCTCCCTTTGGAATTAGTTGCTGATGAGTGATGCCGAAGTGATGTTCCAATTTTGATAAAAATTCATCCTCGTGCAAAATTTCATTTTCTGATATTTCCCCAAGATCTAATATTTGAAGGCGCCGATCAGTAAGTGTTACACGTCCATTTGTGGTGAGCTGAGTAATTAACTTTTTCTGAGTAAACGGAGAATCGACCGAACTTTGGTGAAATTCACACATTTCTAGAAACTGGATTAATTGCTTTTCTTCTGTGGTAAAAAGATATTTTGATTGAAAATAATTGGTATCATTAGAAACCTTGAGAATTAGGCGTTCATCGGGATCGATAGCTAGTTTCCAATATCTTGTGTAGTCCATTTGAACTTTACCAACGATGATCTTAAGAGGAGAAATGGGGCCATCACCAAAGCCGACATCTACGAGCCATTCTTGCCCTTCAATAGTTGCAACGATTGCCATGTGGTCAAAGGGCCGTCCAAATGTTTCAGTTTTTTTATTCATTACTTGAGCTGAAATGACATAGCAGTCGAAACCTAAATGATACAGTAGATGATAAAAGAGACCGTTTAGCTCATAACAAAATCCACCTCTTTTTTGAACAACGACTTTATCAAATATTTTTTGATAGTCAAGAATAATTTTACTACCATAATGGATGTCTAAGTTTTCGAAAGGGACCTTTAACAGATGCGATTTTTGGAGTGATTTCAGAAATTTCAAAGTAGGCTCATGATGCACTTGGCCAATTCTCTCCAAATAGGCATCAACATCGATCCGAGTTGCTTTCGGTCTGTTTTGAAAAAAGTTTAGCTTTTTCAATTTTTAATTTTCAGCTCTTGAGTAAGATTACCGATCATGTTTTTCAATGACTGCTGCCAGGTCACATCAGCATCCCATTCGCCTACATGGACATTTTTAGAAATATTTTGCCGAATATAAAACTTATGAACAATCGCATTTCTTGGGATGGTCTTTACTCTCGTCTGATCTGGCATCACAGGGACGACTGAGACGAAGCCAGTTTCATTTGGCGACACTTCATAGTCCAGCATCTGCTTTACAGTACCTGCCGAAGAGCTAATGGATCGCAACAAAAACTGATATCTGTTCCTTCTTAAATCATCATCAGACATGGGATCGATCAACTCGAACTCATATGGATATGATGCCATGATTTCTTCCAGCTCCATGTTCTTACTGGCTATATCTTGATTATACCGCCTTATTTTCTCCATTACCTGATTATTAGAAATACCAGATGAATCTAATGGTATAAATCGCTCGACAGCCAGCTTACTTCTTCGCAATATTCCAGGATAGTTTTTGAGCAATGTTTTTTCTACAATAGATAAACCGTGTAAGTAATTAGGCTTTTCAGGGATTAAAAAATTATATAATTCCTGGTCAGCTCTTCTCACTTCCTTGCCAATATTTAGTAGGAGAGAATATAGCTCATTATTCTGCATATAAAAGACATCTGATCCATCCTTAACTAATCTGATGGATCCATCAAACGGAGCCATTAAATACTCATAACCTTTTTCAGTCTGCGTAAGAAAAATGATATTCTTGATTCGGCGTGAATTGAATAGCTCGATGTATGAGTTTCTTGCATTGTAGCTAGCAGTAAAATTTAGTTCATTCAAATAGAAAATTGCGTCTATACCCATCGTCACAAAAGCCTTATGAACCCCAGAGAGTAATTTATCATGCTCACCTGCTTCTATAAAATCCCCTCTCTTTGTAGGAACTGAAAAAATAACTGCGCTTCTTTCACTGTTTAATTCAGCAGGAACCTTTAAGGTCTTATTAACCGAAACGTAATCGTAGATCGGTGTTTGTCCAAGAACAAAGCCAGCAAAGCCAAGTAGCAGCGTAGAAAAAGTGATTCTCATATATTGAGCGTTAAAATGCTAATTTTATAATTCTCAACTGATTATTGACCCAATTTAGTATAAGTATGCAAACGCGATGTACCTGGAGTGCCAACTCTTTTGAAGAATATGTCAGATATCACGACGAGGAATGGGGTGTTCCTGTCCACGATGACAAAACACATTTTGAATTTCTTGTCTTAGAAAGCGCCCAAGCAGGTCTCAGTTGGGCTACTATTTTAAAGAAACGGGAAGGCTATCGAAAGGCATTTGCAGACTTTGACTATAAGGTTGTCTCAGAGTTCGGGGAAGGAATGGTAGAGGAGCTTTTACAAGATGCGGCAATCATCAGAAACCGGATGAAGATTGAGGCGACAATCAATAATGCTAAGCGATTTATTGAAGTACAAAAAGAATTTGGCTCGTTTGACAAATACAGCTGGCAATTTGTAGATGGAAAGCCTATTATCAATTCCTGGAAAACGATGGAGGAAGTCCCAGTCACAACTAAGGAATCGGATGCATTCGCAAAAGATTTAAAAAAAAGAGGATTCAAATTTCTGGGCTCTACAACTGTATATGCCCACATGCAAGCCATTGGAATGGTCAATGATCATACGATTGATTGCTTTAGGTATAATGAGCTTCTAGGTGCTATATAGATTTTAATTAGCAGATTAGTAATGATTGAACAGTGAAAGTGGACATCTCATGAATTGCCAAACTAGAAAAAAAAGACCCAATTAAAATTTTTTAAATCGGAGTAACTTTACCTCCAATAATAGCTAAGTGGATGATTGAGAAACTGGAGGAAATAAAACACCGATTCGAAGAAGTGGGTCAACTGATCGTGCAGCCAGACATAGTCACGGACATGGAAAAGTATGGCAAGCTTAACAAGGAGTATAAGGATCTTGAGAAAATAGTAGTCAAGTACAAAGAGTATTCTGAGGCGTCTAGTAATCTGGCCAATGCGAAAGAAGTTCTAGGCAATGAAAAAGACCCCGAATTCAGGGAGATGGCAAAAGCAGAAATTGATGAGCGGGAACCACAAATCGAGAAGTTGGAAGAGGAACTCAAAGTGATGCTTATTCCGAAAGATCCAAATGACAGTAAAAACGTGATACTAGAGATTCGTGCTGGTACTGGCGGTGATGAAGCATCTATTTTTGCTGGTGATCTTTTCCGCATGTATAAATCGTATGCAGAAGATCAAAAATGGAGTTTTTCAGTGCTCAATTTTAATGAAGGAAGTGCGGGAGGGTATAAGGAAATTGTAGCTTCTGTAGAGGGGGAAGATGTTTTTGCGAAGCTAAAGTTTGAATCCGGTGTACATCGCGTTCAACGTGTACCTGCCACAGAATCTCAAGGAAGAGTTCACACCTCTGCTGCAACTGTTGCGGTATTACCAGAGGCTGAAGAAGTAGATGTAGAGCTGAATATGGGTGACATCAGAAAAGACACGTTTCGAGCATCCGGTGCAGGAGGTCAGCACATTAACAAAACTGAGTCGGCGGTAAGACTTACGCATGCACCATCGGGACTTGTGGTGGAATGTCAGGATGGTCGATCTCAACACGCCAACTATGACAAAGCGCTCAAAGTTTTACGCTCACGTTTATATGAAATTGAGCTGCAAAAACACAACGCAGAGATAAGTAGTCAGCGGAAAAGTATGGTTGGCTCAGGCGATCGTTCAGATAAGATCAGAACATATAATTATCCTCAAGGTAGAGTAACTGATCACCGAATAGGTTTATCAGTATTTAACCTTCCAAATGTGATGAACGGAGATATTGAAGAGTTTATAGAGCAGCTTAGAATTGCAGAAAATGCAGAGATTATGAAAGAAGAGGCAGAATAAGCCGTTTTTAACTTAAAATGCGAAATACGCTACTTATCATACTTTTATTTACGTTTTGGGTTGGATGCTCAACAAGGGATGAGTCTGTTTCGTTTGACCCAAGTCTTTCGCTGATTTTCAGCAACGACTCTGTCGTATTTGATACGTTGCTATCCGAGCGTAGGAGCAGCACTCAAAGACTAACCATTTACAATCCCAATGATCGGGCTATCCAATTTACAGAGATTGCACTAGGTAATGGTGCGAATTCAGATTACGCAGTTATTATCAACGGAAAAGAGACAAGTTCACTAAGCAATGAGCGTATACTTGGTGGTGATAGCCTAATGATACTCGTGGAGGTAAATGTGACGCCTCGTAATGAAAACCTTCCTTATCTAGTAAAAGACTCACTTATTTTTCGGTGGAACACGAATGAGGAACATGTAAAACTTGTGAGTTATGGCCAGGACGGAAACACTATCAACAGTTCCAGTATTTGCAATGAGACATGGACAAGTGATCGACCCTACATCATTGCTGATACGGTACTTGTTTCTGCGGGGTGCCAGCTCGTTATAGAAAAGGGAGCGAACATCTATTTTGAGAATGATGCGATAATGTTCATTCAAGGCACTTTAAAAGCCATTGGGGATTCTTCAGAGCACATTATTTTTAGAAATGCTCGTTTTGATGGTGTTTATGATTTAGTTCCTGGTCAATGGGACGGAATATATTTTCTGGAAGGAAGTACTGAAAATGAAATTAGCTACTCAGAAATATTTAACGGTCAAGTAGGATTGAGAATAGGCACACCAGATGATGATGACCTGCCAGATCTATTGGTGTCTAATACGGAGATATATAACATGAGTCAGGCTGGAATTCTGGCATTTACTTCAGACATAGAAGTGACCAATACATTGATCTATAACTGTGGTAACTACCTTGTAGGTGGCTTTGCGGGAGGAAATTACTCATTTAAACACTGCACACTTTCAAATGAACCAGCGCTTTTTATTCAAGATGAAGCTACAGTTCAATTCTCAGATAATTTGGTAATTGGAGAGAGCGATCTACTGATTGGAGACTTGAATGTTGAAATGACCAACTGCATCATTTGGGGACAAGCGGATGAAGAACTTCTTATCAATAATGGAGGGGGAGCGAATGTCTCGGTATCACTCACGTCCAATATTGTAAGATCAGGAGAGGAGTTGACTAATAATTTCACCTCACGGGAGTTCAATTTTCCAGGATTCAAAGACGCTTTTGGAAATGATTACAGGCTAGATACACTTGCTTTTGCGAAAGATAGAGGTATAGATATTGGCATACAAAAAGATTTAGTAGGACGTAACAGGGATAGCTTCCCAGACATTGGGGCAATCGAACGCATCGAAAAACAGTAGCACCCTTGTCTAATTCATAGCTTCTTTATTCGCTTTTCTTATTATATTAATAATCTTGATGAGATTGTTAAGAACCACGATTAATGCGGCTGTTTTGCTATTCTCACTTTCTGTTGCTTTTCCGCAGGCAGATAGTCTGATAAGAAGGATGGAAGACATGGAGGGTGCTGACCGTATAGATGCTCTACATAACATCGTCATTGATTTGTGGTTAAATTATCCTGAGCGAGCCATGACCTTTGGACAAGAAGCTCTAACACTTTCACAAGGTCTCCAAGATTCCTCAATGATTTCCAAGTCGCTAAGACTAATTGCGGGTGTTCACTACTATAAAGGAGATTATGACCAATCGTTGGAATATAATCAAAGAGCTTTCAAAATAGCGGTAGCATTAAAAGACTCAACACTCATCAATAATGGCTATAACAATATTGGATTACTCTATTATAACCTTGGAAGCTACCAAACAGCACTTGAATACCTACTTCGATCAAAAGCAATAAAAAATAAGATAGGAGAAACCTATGGTTTGTCCACTACACTTAACAACATTGGACTGGTATTCGAGCGAGTTCTAGACTACAAACAAGCAAGAGATTATTTTGAGCAAGCGTATGATGTAGCTATAAGCATAAATGATCGTGATCATACACTCTATTCCATTAACAATATTGGAATCACTTACATGAAAGAAGGAAACCTTGATGAAGCATTGAAGTATTTCAGAAGAGGTTTTCGGATGGGTGTAGAAATAGAGAATATTAACTGGGGAGCTGTTGCAGCCCGGGGAATCGGGGAAGTATACATGATCAGTAAGAAGCAGGACTCAGTTCAGTTCTATTTGGAGAACTCTCTTCAAGCAAGCCAATCCATAGGTGATAAGAAAGGAATGTCTGAAGTGTATTACCTTCTTGCAAAAAATGCATTGGAAGGAGGAGATGCCAATGGAGCTTTAGAATTTCTGGATAAATGTGATGGATGGGCCAAACAGATTCAAATTCGACAGCAGCAACTAGACAACCTAAAGCTTTACTCCACCATCTACTCAAACTTGGGTGATAGAGATAAGGAGAAAGAATTCTTGGTCAAATACATCAACCTTCGAGACTCACTCTTTCAGGATGTAGTTACTCGAAATTTAAGCCTCATACCCTTAAAAATTAAAGAAGAGCAAGATCGGTTCAAACTCAGCAGTCAACAGGTTGAAATTCAAAACCAGCTAATTACCAATCAGCTATTCACTTTTATAATCATCATAACAGTTCCTTTGTTGATTGTAATGATCATTCTCCTTCGAAAAAATGATCGAAAAAATAAGGAATTGCATCGGAATAATGAAGAGTTAAGGCATACTCAAAAGCTACTGATAACTTCAGAAAAAATGGCTTCACTTGGAGTTTTAGCAGCAGGAGTTGGTCATGAAATAAACAACCCTCTCAACTTTATAAAGAATGGGATAGGCGCACTCTCTAAGAAGCTAGAAGGGAATGAGGATGAAGAACTTCAGTCGTATTTTAGAATTGTGAATGAAGGAGTAGATCGTGCGACCAATATCGTAAAAAGCTTAAGTCACTTTAGTAGAAAAGGACCAAGAGTTGATGAAAAATGCAATATTCATGAGATCATTGAAAACTGTCTACTAATTCTGCACAATAAAATCCGAAACAAAGTCAGAGTGATTACCAACTTCACAAATCTAGGAGCAGAACTAAGAGGCAATGAAGGCAGACTTCATCAAGCAATGATGAATATAATAGCAAATGCAGAGCAAGCAATACATGAGGAAGGAACCTTGGAAATCACAACCAGGAGAAAAGAAGAACATATGGAAATTTTGGTTGAAGATGATGGAGAAGGGATTCCTGAAGAAAACCTCATAAAGATTAGTGATCCATTCTTTACGACGAAAGCACCAGGTGAAGGAACCGGACTTGGATTGTTTATTACTTTTTCCATTATCGAGGAACACAATGGAACAATAGAGGTAAAATCAAACCACGGTGCAGGAACAAAGTTTATTATTACACTACCTTTATAAAGGATGAGTGAGAAACCAGCCATATTGTATGTAGATGACGAAGAAGCAAACCTCCTTCTATTCCGAATTTCATTCGAAGGAAAAAGAGATGTTTTGGTAGCAAACTCTCCAGAGGAAGGGCTGCTAAAGTTGGCAGAAAACCGCAACAGAATTCGAGCGGTAATAAGCGATATGCATATGCCAAAGATGAATGGTGTTCAATTCATTGAAAAAGCTCAAGAGACCGTCAACGATATTCCGTATTATATTCTAAGCGGCTATGCTTTCAATGATGAAATCGAGAAAGCACTACAAAGCAATACCATAAAGAAATTTTTTACAAAGCCATTTGATCGATTAGAGATCGAAAACTACTTGAATGGCCAATAGCTAGATGACTAGGCTACCATAATAGTATTCTATCATCGTTACTGTTGCATTATGAGTAAAATGTGCAATTACGCCATAGAGAATTGTCTCATGTTTGTTTCTTAACCGGGCAAGGAAAAGACCAAAGGGAAAAATCCATATGAGACTTAAAAGAGAGAAATGAACCAAGGCAAAAAGAAAAGAGGAACCCCAAACTGCCGCGTTAGCACCAGATATTGATTTAAGATTATTAAATAAAAACCCTCTAAAAGCAAGTTCTTCGAAAATCGCAGGAAATACAGCGACTATAATCAATGAATAAATAAGAGGGAAACTCGTTGACTCAAAGTAATAAGAATAATCTAACCAAAACTCTCCAGGAAAAAGTAAGGCATTTAGATTGTCCATAAGGAAGCCAACAAAAAAACCTGAGCATATAAATGCAGGGACGATCCAAAATATTGGTTTGAGGCTAATTTTCTTAAATACAAGTTTCCATACACCGGGCTGTAATAAAGAGAAGATTACATCAAGAAGCGCAAATGCAACCGTAATGACCACAATTGAGATTAAAGAATCTTCAATAACCATGTTAATGATCAATGCAACAACAATCAACGCTGAATAAGTAACCAGCAATTTCATATTGTCGTCGAACTTCTGCTCAGACCTTATGCGTGCTTTGAAAAGAGCAAGATTTTTGGCGCCGCAGTTCCCACAAAACTTATATGCTAAGGTTTGTTCGGCTTGACATTGATGGCAATAGATTTTCTCAACCTCTTCCATTTTTAACTCCCATTTCTGTTAATTGGTCTCTGTATTTTTTTGCGTCTCTTGCTGAATTAATACCTTTTACAAAAACCACGATAATAATGATCTTGAGTAAAATACCCTGAAAGATGGTAGAAGGATCTACTACAGTAGCTAAGACTTGAATGAACAGATAAAAGCCAAATGCAGCCAATACACCCATGAGCGGTTGGCGATTTACCCAAATAGCACATCCTATAAATATTAGTGCTGTTATTAAAAACCCAATGCCATCAGCGAATGTTAGTTCGGAATCTAAGATAAAAATGAAGAAAAATCCTGCCACCAGGTTTATGCCAGCCAAGATATAAAGCATAGTCTTTACGCTTCGCACCTTTTTTTCAGCATCCTTTACTACATCCTGTTTGAGTTTTATTCGATACAAGAACTTGTTTTTTTCCTCATCACTTCCACGTTCTGGGAAACCACAGTTTGCACAATAGGTACTTGAATCATCAATTGTCGATTTACAATTTGAGCAGGTAAGTTGTTCAGTCATCAGTATGTGTTTGGTTTAATCATCCCCCCTCTTTCTTGGCGACTTCTTTCTCCTCTCCTTTACCTAAAATTTTGTTTTTTTTATCCTTAATGCTTTCAGCAGCCTCTTCGAGGTTAAGTCTTGCTTTTAGCCGATTCAGAATCCCTTTTCCAATAGACAATGCCCTGTCACTAAATGTAAGCTCTTCCTGCGCTGAAGCATCACTTACTTGTTCTGTGGGTTTAACTAAGTACTTGTTGGTTGAGGTACTGTCCACTACGATCTTTTGGCTGCTGGCTGAAAAAGCCATAGCGCAGAGCAAAAGTCCAAGCAAGAATAGTTTATAACTCAATGCAACGAATTATTTTCGGGGTTCATCAATATTAGTGTAAACAAGGAATATTGGAAAGGATTTGCAAAAACTGTGAGAAAAAACTTGAAAAGGAGTTTCAATACTGTCCAAAGTGTGGTCAGCAACACAAGGAAAAAGTTGTTCATTTCAAGCAGTTCATCCTGGATTTTCTAGGAGACTACTTTACCTTCGACTCCTTGATAATCAGGAGTGTAAGGCCTTTACTATTTAATCCCGGCTTTTTAACTAATGAATTCATCGTTGGGCGCAGAGTTCGATACATTCCGCCGTTGCGCATGTTTATCTTCATTAGCATTATTTTCTTTTTAATATTAGGGCCTGTAGATAAAACCGTGGCACTCGAAAGAAATGAAGAAGCGGAATTTTTGGATAACTTTTTTAGTGTCTGGTTTCCACGATTATTCTTTTTGTTGCTACCTCTCTTTGCTTTATTTCTCTATGTTTTATTCAGAAAACCAGGAAGATTTTATCTCACACACTTCATCTTTTCTATTCATTTACATGCCTTCATTTTTGTTCTCCTGACAATAATGGTGATCTTGATTGACTACATATTTCCGTCCAGCGTTTTTCTAAGCCAATGGTCTTTAATCATTACAATTTTTGTTCTTGAATTTTATCTCCTATGGGCGCTGAGAAAAGTATATGAGCAAAGATGGTTCACTACCTTCATCAAGCTTCTAATGCTAAACATTATGTATGTGACTTCAGCTATGATCATTTTTAGCACTGTTGGAGCCCTTATCTATTATCTGTGATTTTCAGATTATCTTGAGTAAATGACTCCTCAAGCCCAACATCACTATCCACTCAATTGTTCTACGGGAAGGTGGACGATGTTTTCAACCATATTAGCCACCAGCATGGCATTTATAGATGGGTCTGCTCTCAATGTAATTCTCCCTTCGTTGCAGCAAGATTTATCGGCAAACGGAGTTGACCTTTTTTGGGTGTTGAATAGCTATCTATTAATGCTAGCAGCTTTAATAATTGTAGGAGGGAGCCTCGGAGATAAACTGGGTCGAGTAAAAATATTCAAGTTTGGAATTCTTGTATTTACCATTGGTTCAGCGCTGTGTGGATTATCTCAAGACATTACCCAGCTCATCGCCTTTCGAACCATCCAGGGCATTGGAGGCGCATTTATGATTCCCGGCAGCTTATCGATTATTTCAGCGGTATTTAGCAAAGCAGAAAAAGGGAAGGCCATCGGCACCTGGTCTGCAACAACAACAATTGTGACAATCTGTGGGCCAGTACTGGGAGGAGCGCTAGCGGATGCAGGGCTCTGGAGGTTGATCTTTTTCATCAATTTGCCATTTGGATTGCTATCCATACTTGCACTTCATTTTAAAGTACCTGAAAGTAAACAACAAGATGTTTCAAAGATTGATTGGAAGGGAGCCACCACATTAGTATTAAGCTTAGCGGCGCTTACTTTTGGTTTTTTAGAAATGCCTGAATGGGGATATCAGCACCCTATTGTCATTTTCAGTCTAACCAGTGGTACATTTTTACTTGCAGCATTCGTCATTATTGAGAAGAGAGTTAAGGATCCAATGGTACCACTAACGATGTTTTCAAATATGACGTTTTCTGGGGTTAACCTCCTTAGCTTTTTTCTATACGCAGGCATGGGTGCAGTAATGCTCTTTCTATCATTGAATATTATCCAGATACAAGGCTATTCACAATTTCAAGCTGGGTTGACATTCCTTCCATTTTCGTTTATTATGGTTTTAGCAGCACGAAAGATGGGAGAGCTTACACATATTTATGGTGCAAGAAGGTTTTTAATAATTGGCCCAACAATTACTGGGTTAGGTATGGTTTGGTTTTCCTTCATTGGGATGACTGCCGGCCCATCGGCATACTGGAGCACGTACTTCCCGCCGTTTTTGTTATTTGCTTTGGGAATCGCAATCACTGTGGTTCCACTTACCACCGCGGTTATGGCATGTGTAGATGACAGCAAAAGTGGAATAGCTTCTGGAATTAATAATAGTGTTACCCGAATTTCAGGAACATTTATGAATGCAATTTTAGGCGCGATAGTCATACTTATTTTCAGCAATCACGTATTAGAATCGATGGAATCACTAGCTGTTTCAAAGCCTCAATTAACTGAAGTTATGCAAGAAGCTTCTAAACTAGGTGAAGCAGTAGCTTCTACAGATTATAATCCTGGATTACAGGATTCTATAAACGCAGTTTTTGATAACAGCTTCATTGCTGTTTATAAGATGGTTTGTTGGGTGAGTGCAATATTGGCGTTTTTATCAGCAGGCATTGCATATTTCATGGTAGAAGGTAAGAAAGTATAAAAGATGGCGCGACGACAACTAAGTGCGATCATGTTTACCGATCTGGCAGGCTATACTGCCATGATGCAAGAAGATGAGTTCAACGCGAAAGGGTTGAGAGATCAGCATCGACGGATATTGGAGCAAGAGATTAAAAACCATGATGGTCAAATTTTACAGTATTACGGGGATGGAGCTCTATCTATTTTCAGTAGTACAATATCAGCCACCAACTCGGCACTCTCTATACAGCTAGCGTCCATTAAAAATAGGATACCCTTAAGAGTCGGCATTCACTCGGGAGATGTGGTAGTAGAGGAAGAAGGTGTTTATGGTGATGGAGTCAACATTGCTTCACGTATCGAGTCTTTCTCTATACCAGGCTCCGTGATGGTTTCGGATAAGGTGTTTGATGATATCAAAAATCATCAAACCTTTCAGCCCGTACTCATGGGAGAGTTTGAACTTAAAAATGTCAAAAAACCAGTAGAGGTTTATGCATTAACCAATGAAGGCTTGGTAGTGCCTCAGCGCACAGATTTAAAAGGGAAAGTCAAAGAACGGATCAAAAGCATTGCCGTGCTTCCATTTATAAATCAAAGCTCTGATCCTGAAAACGAATATTTCAGCGATGGAATTACTGAAGAGATAATTACGGCATTAGCTAAAGTAGATGGCTTACGTGTAATCTCCCGCACATCCTCCTTTTCATTCAAAGGAAAAAACCTTGATGCACGGACCATTGGCAAACAACTCGAAGTCCAATCGATTCTAGATGGAAGCGTGCGAAAATCTGGAAATAGAGTCAGAATTGTAGCCCAGCTAAGTAGCACATTTGACGGCTATCAGCTATGGACAGAAACTTATGATCGACAGCTTGAAGACATCTTTGAAGTACAGGATGAGATTTCGCTGAAGATTGCCCAACAGTTAAGGGAACGACTTTCTAAAAAATCACTTGAAGAATCCAACAAATCTAAAGTGATTGATACCGAGGCATACAATGCATACTTGCAAGGCCTGTTCTACTACAACAAGTGGACGCCCGGTAATGCAAAAAAAGCGGTTGAGGCATTTCAAAAAGCAATCAATCTTCAACCGAATTACGCACAAGCATATGCGGGACTTGCCCTTGCCTACTCACTCATGTCTTTTACGGGATTTATAGATTCAGCAGAAGGATATCGTAGAACCGAAGAAGCAGCCTTCAAAACGATAGAACTAGACCCTGAGGTTGAGAACGGATATGTATCACTCGGTTTTGTTGAGTTTTTTCTTCGATGGAATTTTAAAAAAGGACAGGAATATCTGGATAAAGCGCTGAAGATTAACCCACGATCTCCCGAAGCTAATCAAGCACAGTCTTTTTATTACCTAATCATGGGTGATTTGGAAAAGAGCCTGGACTCCATCCTAAAAGCACGAGAAATAGACCCACTTTCGCTTACGACCAACCGCACATTGGCGGATGTTTACTATTTGCAAGGTGACTATAAAATGGCCATTGAGGTGTATGATTGGTTGCACGAACAGGACCCAGATTTCAAAGCGGCCATCGAATTTAAAGCCTGGGCGTATCTAATGAGCGGAGAATATGAAAGAGCGATTCGTATCTTCGAGTCTTTCCTAGACGGAGAAGGTGCTCATTCCATGAAACCATTTGTCCAGCTTGGATATGCCCATGCATTGACTGGAGAACATGAAAAGGCCCAAGCTTACCTTTTTCAGTTGATTGAAGAATCAGAACAGCATCCAGATGGTTCTGATGATTTAAACTTTGCAACGCTACATACAGGTCTTGGTAACTACGATATCGCAATTGATTACCTTGAAAAAGTAGTTGATCAGCGTATCGGAGCAGTTCTCCTGCTACATATTAGCCCCATTTGGAAGCCACTAAGAGGGAATGAAAGATTCGAATCATTGCTCATCAAAATTGGAGTCCAATAAAATTTATTTCTCTCTGTAACCTTCGCTTGCTTTTCTTGTAACTTATCTGAATTACAAAACACCACCCGATGATTGTCGGGGGCTAACCGGGTTAGAATTTGGAAATGACAGACGAACAGTTGATGTCGCTGGTAAAAGCAGGACAGCTGGACTATTTGAACGAAGTTTTTAATCGCTACAGTAAGCGCATTTATAACTACTTCCTCAAGTCCACGCTTGAGCGCGCTGATAGCGATGATCTTACTCAGGATCTTTTCATCCGTGTGATGAAATACCGCAACTCCTACAAGGAAGGCCATTCTGTTCAATTCTGGATTTTTCAGATAGCCAGAAACATGGTGAAAGATCATTTTCGAAAGATGAAAGTCCACAGAAATAAATTCAATCCTGTGGAAGTAATGCCAGAGGTGCATGAGGAGAATGGAGATGTGGAGATTGAACGTGAAAAGAAACTCCATCAAGCGATGAAATCGCTGCCGGATGAAAAAAGGGAGCTGTTGGTACTAAGCAAATTTCAGGGAATGAAATATGAGCAGATAGCAACCATGCGAGAGACGTCTGTAAGCAACATAAAGGTGCAAGTACATCGGACGATTAAAGAGCTTAGAGACATCTATTTTGAATTAGTAGAAGATTAAAACACAAACGTGATGAAAGTAGAAATCACAGACGAACAAATGATAGGGCTTCTAGAAGGAGAGGTCAATACCGAATTGGAATCTAAAATCAACTCGGACACCAACTTAAAAAAACGTTTCGATGAGCTGCAAGAAATAATGCAGGCGATCGATACCTCTACTGACTTGGAAGTGCCAATGAATATTAGCATTGGTTTTCAACAAGCTTTGATTAATGAAAAGATCAAAAGCAGCAGTGGCCAATGGTCATGGATGCAAATAGCAGCTGCGGCGGCACTACTGATTGTTGGTTTTGGAATGGGCACGTTTTCATCGAGTGATTCATCACAAGAATTGGCCTTACTAAAGGATGAAATACAATCCTTACGAGAGGTAACCTTGACGAGCAGACTCCAACGTCATTCAGCAAGTGAGCGGATCATGGCGGTAAATCAAATAGAAGAGCGATCTACTTTGAACGAAGAGCTGGTAGCCACGCTTATTGCCACATTGAATTCTGATGAAAGCCCGAACGTGAGATATGCCTCACTTCAGGCGCTTGAGAAATTCATCGGCAATGTGGAAGTCAGAGCAGAACTAGTGAAGTCGTTGGAGTCACAAGTGGATCCATTGATTCAAATCTCCTTGATCACCATTTTGGTGGATGCGGAAGAGCGTAGCGCCATCGCACCATTAAGAGATATGATTGAGAAAGAAGATACATCTCCTGAAGTGAAGCAGCAGGCAGAAGTTGCAATTCAGGTTTTGACATAAAAATATACCGGTACTTAATACAATGATTAAAAATTCAAACAATAATAAAATGAAAACGATTATAGCAGGACTAATACTTTTGATATGCGCTAGTGGAATGGCACAAGAGGCAAAGACAGCCAACTTTAGCTTCCCAGTGAAGGGAAATGCTGCAGAAACCTGGCTGGTAATTGATAACCTAAGTTCCGATTTAAACATCGAAGGAACTTCTGGCTCAGAAATCAGAATTGAAAGCAGAAACTATGAAGGCTTACCAGAAAAGGCTAAGGGACTAAAGCCACTTTCAGCAACTGGACCGGAAAACACAGGAATAGGGCTAAGCATCAAGCAAGAAGGAAATACTATTTCTCTGTCTGGCGCTCACAACGAGGCGGACAAGGCAGATTATGTACTGTACTTACCTAAAAATCTGAAGCTTAAAATCAACTACAATTCATGGCAAGCGGGGGATGTAATAATAAAAGGGATGGCTGGAGAAGTTGAAGCGAAGAGTCAGGTAGGAGATCTAGAGTTTATTGATGTGACTGGACCAATCGTAGCGCATACGTTAAGCTCAGATCTTGAAGTCACATTTTCATCACTTTCGAGCGCATCGCCAACTTCATTGAGTTCTACAAGTGGTGATATAGATGTAACATTTCCAGCCTCAACCAAAGGAACATTCAAGATGGCAACCGTCTCAGGCGGTGTGTACACTGGGTTCGACTTTGACTTTGGCGAAGACGCTAAAATTCGCAGAGTTGGCGGACAAAATGCAACAGGGAAACTCAATGGTGGAGGAGTAGAGGTTACTTTGAAATCAGTGAGTGGCGACATATATGTACGAAAAGCTAATTAAGATGAAAACACTATTAATACTGATGTGCCTGGCAACACTTGGATTGTCGGCACAACCTAAAAAAGTAACAGCAACCGTTCCTGTTTCCGGACAGGAGATGCTCGACCTGGAATTTGCTTTCGCCGATGACATCATCTTTAAAACCTGGGATAAAAATGAAGTGTATGTAGAGGTGATGGTTGAGATCAACGATGGTGAAAACAATGATATCTTCACACTTAATACTGACCAATCAAGCGCCACAATTTATGTAGAGATGGACAAGGAGATGTGGAAGAAGATCAGTAAAAAGGAAGATGGAAAATGGAAGAATTGCAGTTACACCTCTACAATAAACTATACTGTCTATCTTCCAAAGAAGCTTAGTGTAAGGTCAAATACCATCTCAGGGGATTACGAATTTGAGTATTTCGGTACGGAGATGAACTTGAAGACCATCTCAGGAGCAATAGACGTGACGATACCAGAAAAACTAGGAATGGATTTTAAAGCAAAAACCATCTCAGGTGAAGTCTATTCAGATATTGAAATCAAATATCCTTATGGCACGGAAGGCTTACGACAAATCGTAGGTCAGGATGTACGTGGAAGAGTAAGCAGCGGAGGAAACCAATCCAACTTTGAAACCATTAGTGGAAACATCTATTTGAGAAAAGGATAGTTGTAATCATTAAGAGGTGACGAAACGATCTTTACACTGAAATGCCGTGTCATGCCTTGCGTGTCACGGCATCTTCAATTTCGGAAGATAAAGAATCAACAAAAAAAATTTATTTTTTCTTAAGCACAACAAGCACATTGTCCATTACCGTGCCTACAAATAGAAGATCGCCATATGGAGCTACTACGCTACTTGCTGACATTGCTGTTCCGTCATTTTCGTAAAGACTTTCTACTACCACGCCATCAGTCACTTTGATAATTTCAGATGGAGCAATATCTTTTTTCCCAGCGGCATATGCTGCAAAAGCGAGTAAACTTGGGTGCGAGCCCATCCATAAGTTACCGTTTTCATCTAACTCAATGTTATCAATTCCCGAATTGACATTGAGATCGCGATTATGTTCTAGAGAACCGTCTTCCTGAATGGAATAATATTGAAGCATGAATCTACGTGGAGATGCAACCAATACCTCGCTTCTATTTTCAGATATATTTATGCCATTTGCGTAATTGATACCATTTGCTACCTCACGATATTTTCCATCGTAATAGATCACATTAGAAGCACCAATGCCGAGATAATCTTCAGCAAGCCGTCCCAATTTGCTCGTGTAGCCATGATCATTGGTAAAATAGAAGGACTCTTCATCCCGTGCGACCACATCATTTGGGCTGATCATAGAAGGATCACGATAGGTGGCGATGTATACCAAGCTATCACCAAACAACTCAAACTTCACTATCGAGTGTTGCTTGGCATGATTCACCACCAAAAGCTGATAGTAAGCAGAATCCAGTTTCAACATGCTAATTCCATGTGGATAAAAGGGAAATCCATAATCACCGGAAATAATCTTTGGTTGAAATTTTGCAGAATCTAAATCCAGAAAATATAGAGCACCTTGAGAGGGTGAGCCGTCTCTTCTTCCCGCACGATCGTCTTGAGAGATGATCATGAAGCCGTCAGAATAGCTAATAGTCAAATCTTCTGCGCCCTTGAGTGGGATTTCTGCAATAACCTCATAGCTTTTCGTGTTATTAATTTCACGGAAATAGCCAGTAGAAGTAAATGTGTATAAAACAAAAGCCAGTATTAAGAGTATAATGACGAGCAGTGTGAGTAAAAACTTTTTCATATTGGTACAGGGTGTGATTCATAAAAGTAGAAAAACTTTAGTAGTACTATTGATCGGGACAGCCTCAATATTTTCAGGATGCGGTAATGATGACATACAGTTGCCAGATCAAAAGCTTGAAGGAAAGATTGATGGAGGAGAATGGAATTATCAATCAGCCAATGGATATTTATTCTCCTCTGATTTTCAATATCAGGTTCGCTTTTTGTCTGACGAAGAGTCAGTCAGCGATCCATGCACTTTACCAGCACCTACTCTGAAGCACGTAAAAGCGATCTTCAAGCCTGCTGAGCGTAGTTTCTTTGTAGCACCACAGGTTATTGATGATAATCAGGTACAGGTTTCATTTGAGGTGAGTAGTTCCAGAAGCCTCATCGCGTCGAGTGGCTTTATGGAGATTTATGCCATAGATAATTTAGTAGTTATTGGATATTTGCAAGCAGTACTTGATGATGATCACACTGTAGAAGGATTATTCGAAATAAGGTTGTGTAATTAAAAGGCAAGGCTTTTGCTGTAAACAGGTTAATGAAGAGGTATTTGTTATTAGCTGCACTAGGAGTGGCATCCATTCCATTGCAATTCGATATTGATGACGTTGTAAAAAAATTGACGTCCCATTCACTTAAGTATCCACAAGAAAAGATTTTCATACACTTCGACAAGCCGAATTACAGCACAGGAGAAACCGTATGGTTTAAAACATACCTTGTGGATGCTTTTTCAAATGAGCCAATCACGTTGAGCAAGGTGATCTATGTAGAGCTTTTCAATTCCAAGATGGAGTTGGTTGATCAGAAAATGCTAAGGGTAGATAATGGTGGAGCAGCAGGGGACATATTACTTCCAGAGTCGCTTACCCCTGGAAAATATCACATTCGAGCCTATACAAATTGGATGCGCAACTTTGATCAGGCATTCTACTACAGGCATTCTTTTAGGATATTAAAAACGCAGACTGAGGAGGAATACATCAAACCTGAAGTCCAGCCAATGCTTTCATTTTTTCCGGAAGGTGGAGACTTGGTCAATAATGTATCGTCCATAGTTGCCATAAAGGCCACAGATCAATTTGGTAAAGGAATTGGAGTGAAAGGAAAAATGATGGACGAATCAGGCAATAGCATCACCACATTGGAAACCGACGGAAAAGGAATGGGAGCATTGATTTTTACGCCTAAGAGTGATCAAAAAGTGAAGGCAAGTATTACATTCAATGAAGAGACATATGACTTTGATCTTCCGGAAGTCAAGAAAAACGGTTATGCACTTCGTGTAATCAATAACTTCCAATCCGAGAAAATCACCATCACAGTAACTTCGGAAAACAAGCCTTTGGCTAACAGTGGTTTAATAGCACATCATTCAGGGGAAGTATTTTATTCTGTAATAAACCAAAGTTCCAATGATGCATTCGCTGTACGACTGGATCGTAAAGACTTTCCTGCGGGCATTTGTCATATCACATTTTTTGATCCCAATGGAATACCTCAGGCAGAGAGACTAGTCTATGCAAACTATCCAAAAACCAGAGATATTGAGTTAAGCAAAAATGCAGTGTATGATAAAAGATCTCTGGTCTCACTAAGTCTGAATGTAAAAGACACATTGATTGGTGATGTACCCAGCAACTTATCCATATCAATTACGCCAAGAGACCTTGTGAAATACACAGATGATGGTGAAAACATCATTAATTATTTACAGTTAACATCAGATTTAGTCGGAGAGATCGAGCAGCCAGCGCAGTACATGCGGGTGGATAAGCATTCTTTTAGATCTCTGGATTTATTGCTTTTGACACAAGGTTGGAGAAGATTTAAATGGGAGGATGTATTGAACTATGATGAGGCAGATAAGCCAAAGCATTGGTCAGAAGACGGAATCATTTTTTCAGGACAGGTAGTAGATTATTACAACCGTGAATTGCCACGCGAATCTCAAATTTCACTGTCGATACTCGATAATGATTTAGGATTTGTTCAAGGAGAAACAGACGATCAAGGAAGCTTCTTTTTTACAGGCAATGATTTTTATGATTCTACGGACCTGTTGTTTCAAGCACAAAGAAAACTGAAGCGTAAAGAAAAGCTAAGGAATGATGTCTACATCAGTCTCGATGAAAAGTCTCAACCCGATTTCGATGAGTCATATTTCAATAACTATCCAATTTTCAAACTCAAGAAACAAGAAACTTACCTGGCGGAAAAAGAGAAAATGGAGAAAATTGAGCGAGCATTCAATTTTGATAAAGACGCCATTATGCTCGATGCGGTACAGGTCACAGGTGTGAAAGAAATTCGGAATGATCCTTTCATGAGCCCATTTAAAGTCTATGGAGAGCCCACAAATAGAGTAGTTGCAGACTCCATTATGAGAGGCGTAGCCCTGATTAGTATTTATGATTTGTTTCGAAGAATACCTGGAGTCAGAGTGTTTGGAAGCTTTCCCAATCAGAGCATTCAGATTGGTGGGCCAGGCAGTATCAACAGCAGTACCGATCCACTTTATCTTTTGGACGGGATCAATATATCAGTGGAGGCAGTCAATTCGATTACTCCAAGCTCCATTTCACACATAGATGTGCTCAATCGAGCAGATGCCGCCATCTATGGATCGCAAGGAGCAAATGGTGTGGTGGCTATCTACACCAAAAGTGGCTTTGGATTGGCGGACACTGGCCCGAAGGATATGGGAATCCTAAACCATAGCCACCCAGGCTATAGTAAAGTAAGGGAGTTCTTCTCTCCGAACTATGCCAAACCCATCGATGAGCACGCGAAGCCTGATTTTAGAACGACACTTTACTGGAACCCGACCATTATCACAGGAGGAGGAAAAGCAGCACCTGTTTCATTCTATAGTTCAGATCAGACAGGAACCTTCGATATTATCGTTCAGGGAATCACAGTAGATGGGGCGCCCGTTTTCCTAAAAGACTCTTTGGTGGTAGAATGATGTGCCACTACGGTACTTGGCAACTAATATATTTTCCTTAAAATTGTATCACCTAATAATACCACTATGAAGAGATCAATTGTATTCACCTTACTCGTGATTGGCTGCTCATTTGCTTATTCACAAATCAACTGGATTAAAAATTACGATGTAGCCAGAGCGCAGGCGCTCGGGCAAAACAAGTTTATAGTCATGGACTTTTGGGCCATTTGGTGTGGCCCATGCAAGAAAATGGATATCGATATGTGGAATACGGAAGAAATGGCTGCTTATGCAGACAAGTTCATCTTCCTTAAAATCGATGTAGACTCCAATCGAGAAATTGCCATGAACTATAGTGCCAATACGATTCCTAAAGTAGTCCTAATGGATGCTTCTGGAGAAGTTATTTGGGAAGAGATCGGATTTTCCAGTGCTTCTATTTACAGGAAGATTTTCGAGGGCTTTCCATCCACACCTGCTCCGAGTGAGCATATTTCTAAACTAGTACAAAAATCAGCTGACGGCAATACGTATTTCAGTTTGGGTGCCTGGTACCAGGAAGCTTCGAAGGAAACCGAGAACGTAAGCCTCAAAAAAGGAATACTAGGCGTAAGTGATGGTTATTTCAAGAGGTCACAAAAAGAAGCAGAAACGGAGGCCTTGGCTCAAGAAGCGGAGTTTAACCTGATACTCAATCATGCCTACAGAGGAGCCTATAAGAAAGCAATGAAAAAAGTAGATAAAATGGAGGAGGCAGAGATGAAAAACTTCATTATGGCATACTGCTATAAGTGCGAAGGTCAGACAGAGAAGATGCAGGAGTTCATGGACAAGATTACATCCAAAGAGCTACTTGCACAGTTAGACTGAATGCTTTTCAAAAAATCAAAAAAGAAGCTCATAACCGAAAGGTTATGAGCTTTTTAGTTGTTGGTTATGATAAAATATTTTTAAGTCGATATCTCGTCATCCATTCTTGTTTTCAGCTTTAGACCTCCACAACCTCTTCGTTTTCCTCATAAACATCGAGAGGAAGACAGCTGCAAACCAGGTTACGATCTCCGTAAGCGCTATCCACTCGGCTAACGGCAGGCCAGAATTTATTCTCTCTTACATATTCAGCAGGGAAGGCTGCTTTTTCTCTTGAGTAAGAATACTTCCACTCATCAGCAACCAATACCTTGTACGAATGAGGCGCATTTTTCAATGGATTGTCTTTAGCGTCTGATTTCCCATCAATTACCTCTTGTACTTCTTCGCGGATAGCAATCATTGCATCGCAAAAACGATCCAACTCAGCTTGGACCTCACTTTCTGTAGGCTCAATCATCATCGTCCCAGGTACTGGGAAAGACACTGTTGGTGCATGGAAGCCATAGTCGATGAGTCGCTTCGCTATATCTTCAACCTCAATTCCTGTTTTTTTAAACGCTCGGCAGTCAATGATTAATTCATGGGCGTTTCTGCCTTTATCATTAGCATAAAGTACCGGATAGTGATCTTTGAGTCGTGCAGCAATATAGTTTGCATTCAAAATGGCAGTCTTGGTAGCATTGGTCAAACCACGAGCTCCCATCATTGCTATGTATCCATGCGAAATTGGTAAAATGCTTGCACTGCCATAGGCCGCGGCAGACACTGCTGGGTTGCTGCTGTGCTCCGTCACATGTCCTGGCAGGAATGGAGTCAAATGTTCTGCCACTCCGATTGGTCCCATGCCTGGACCACCACCGCCGTGAGGAATACAAAAAGTCTTATGAAGGTTAAGATGGCAAACATCTGCTCCGATTATTCCGGGAGAGGTCAAACCAACCTGGGCATTCATGTTGGCACCGTCCATATATACTTGTCCACCATTTTCATGGATGATGTTACATATTTCAATGATTGCTTCCTCAAACACACCATGCGTAGAAGGGTAGGTAACCATCAAAGCCGCAAGCTCCTGACTGTGTGCTTCAGCTTTTTCTTTCAAATCTTCCACGTCGATGTTGCCGTTCTCATCACATTTTACAATTACCACGCGCATGCCAGCCATTACAGCACTTGCTGGATTCGTACCATGAGCTGAAGAAGGTATCAAGGCTACATTTCTGTTTGGTTGCCCGGTTCCTTCCAGGTAAGACTTAATCACCATTAAGCCAGCATACTCCCCCTGGGCCCCGGAATTGGGCTGAAAAGAAACTGAATGAAACCCCGTGATCTCCACCAACCAATCATGTAGCTCGGTGATTAGCTCTCCGTATCCTTCGGCCTGATCTTTTGGAGCAAACGGATGGATGTTTGCAAATTCTGGCCAGGTTACCGGGATCATTTCAGAGGTTGCATTCAGCTTCATGGTACATGAGCCTAATGAAATCATAGAATGTACCAACGAAAGGTCTTTATTTTCCAGTCGCTTCATGTATCGAAGCAACTCATGTTCAGAATGATATAAATTGAAAACGGGATGTTCCAGAAATGAAGTTGTACGCATCAGCGATGAAGGGTACTCCACTTTGAAATCTTCGACTATTGGTGCTTCAAAAGCATTGCCTAATCTAGCAAACAGTTTGACCACCTGATTGGCATCATCAACCGTATGCGATTCATCAAACGATACGCCTACGCCGTTTTCAAAATACCGGAAATTTATCTTGCTCTCTTCACTGAGTTGCTTAACCATGATCAATTGATCAGCTGTCAGCGGAATTTTGAGCGTATCGAAGAAATAGGTGTTTTGGTTTTCGAATCCAAATTGAGCGATGATGTTGGCGGTTTCTTTTGCCAGCCCATGGGTTCGGGCGCCAATTTGCTTTAAGCCATCTGCTCCATGATACACGGCATACATTCCTGCCATTACAGCCAACAATACCTGTGCGGTACAAATGTTTGAAGTAGCTTTTTCTCTTTTGATGTGCTGCTCTCGCGTTTGAAGTGCCATTCGATAGGCATCATTGCCATGAGCATCTTTGGAAGCTCCAATGATTCGACCGGGTATGGACCTTTTAAATACTTCTTTTGTTGCAAAGAATGCGGCATGTGGGCCTCCATAGCCCATCGGCACGCCAAATCGCTGGCTAGTTCCTACAACCACATCTGTACCCCACTCACCTGGAGCGGTAAGCAATGTCAATGCAAGCAAATCCGTAGAACAAGAGGTTAAAACATTATTTTCTTGGGCCGTTGCAACGATGGTAGACCAATCTCTCACCGAACCTGAACTGTTGGGATATTGGAAGAAAACACCAAAAATTTCTGGAGATGCAATGTCAGCATCCGCAAGATCTACCACTTCCAGCTCTATTCCGAATGGAAGTGCTCGTGTTTTTAGCACATCAAGGGTTTGGGGAAACACCTCGGAATCAACCAAAAACTTGTTAGATGATTTTTTGTCCCCTTTTCTTAGGCCATAAAGCATGCACATGGCCTCTGCTGCAGCGGTGCCCTCATCAAGAAGTGAAGCATTGGCTATTTCCATCCCTGTTAGGTCTATAACCATCGTTTGGAAGTTGATTAAAGCTTCCAATCTTCCTTGTGCAATTTCAGCTTGATAAGGAGTATATGCTGTGTACCATCCTGGATTTTCCATGATGTTTCGCTGGATTACCGTTGGCACCACACAATTGTAATACCCCTGACCGATGAATGATTTGAAGACTTTGTTCTTATCTGCCATCTGCTGCATTCGATTGAGGTATTCAAACTCATTTAGAGCTGGAGGCAGATTTAGTGGCTTCTTCTTAAGAATAGGAGCTGGGATAGCTTCTGCAATAAGTTCATCAACAGACTTTAAGCCAATGGTTTCCAACATTGCTGAGACTTCATTGTCTGAAGGACCATTATGCCTTCTTTCAAACTCAACTCGATCATTCAGATTTAATTTCATCAAGGTACCGTTTTAGAGGCCGCAAATTTACGTCACGATCCCCACTACAAAAAGCTTTTATGACCTAACCATTAGTGTAATTGTTTGGTTTACCCGGATTAAAATTATTTAGTTTTACTTCTGATTTTTAACACGTTATATCACAATGAGAAAGATAACTTATTTAATAGGCCTATTGGTGGCCTTTGGACTGCTGGCACAGGATAAAACTGCCATGAAATATGCTAAAACCATTACTGCTGATGACTTGAAAGCACACCTTTCTGTGTTAGCTTCTGATGCATATGAAGGGAGAGAAACAGGACAAAAAGGGCAGAAGATGGCCGCTGAATATATCGCAAAGCATTTTGAATCACTTGGGTTTGAGGCCCCAGTCGACGGTTCATATTTCCAAAAGTTTGATTTGACAGAGTCAGCAATTGGTTCAGTTTACCTACGAAGAGGCGATGATAAAAAAGTTGGTTTCGAAGATTTCGTTTATTATTCGAGTTCGGAAACAAGTGGAGAAGAGTACATCAAAGTAATCGTTGCTGACGAGAAAGAAGAAGAGGCGGACTACAATGGTAAGTATGTTGTTTTTACTGCAGACAAACTGGGTGGATTACAAGAGAAAGCGGAAAAAGCGAAAGAAGCAGGAGCAGGTGGAGTGATTGTAATCCTTAAAGACGATCAGGAATTTCAGTCTTTCATTACCCGATATTCTCCATATTTAAAACGACCCTCATTGCAAATGGATGGTAGAGATAATGAATCAAACAAATTGATCATTGGTGATATGTCTATGGCATCCTGGATGTTTGATAAGGAATTTAGTGCCATTGCTGCTGGGGATGAAGCACAAGTAATTTTCAATGCAGACTATCTGGATAAGCCGGTTGGCACAGAAAACGTTTTAGGGTTCCTGAAAGGAACAGAGAAGCCTGATGAAGTATTGGTGATTACAGCACACTATGATCACGTTGGAATTATCAATGGGGAAATTCACAATGGTGCTGATGATGACGGTTCTGGTACAGTTACAGTACTTGAGATTGCTGAAGCATTTTCGAACGCTGCCGCGAAGAAAAAAGGACCAAAAAGAAGTATTCTTTTTATGACTGTAACCGGTGAGGAGAAAGGTTTGTTAGGGTCAAGATACTACACTGATACCGATCCTATATTCCCATTAGAGAACACAGTAGCCAATTTAAATATCGACATGGTGGGAAGAGTAGATGATGCACATTCAGAAAACTCAGATTATATCTATTTGATTGGGTCAGATAAGCTATCTCAAGAGCTCCATAACCTCTCAGAGAATATGAATGAGACATATACAAACTTAGAATTGGACTACACTTACAATGATGAGAATGATCCAAACAGATTCTATTACAGGTCAGATCATTACAACTTCGCTAAAAACAATGTGCCGATCATCTTCTATTTCAATGGAACTCATCCGGATTATCACAAGGCGACAGATACTGTAGACAAAATAGATTTTGAAACAATGGAAAAGAGAGCCCGACTTGTATTCTATACGGGATGGGAAATAGCTAATAGAGCCGAAAGAATTAAAGCAGATAAAATAAAAGAGGAGAAAGTTTCTGGAGAATAATTGAAGAGAAATTGATCATTGTGGGGCATTCGCCCCACAAGATCTTTTCAACCAGCTATGGAAAGAAAGACTATAAAAATCCATCTTTCTATTACAAGTATAATTATTTAATGCGGTTTCCAAGAAGTAATTGCTTCAAAAAATACAAGAATGTGATAGAAGGAAATACAGATTTAGAGTAAATGTACGATTAAGAGCTTTTTAAAAGCTCTTTTTTGTTTTCACATTACGCTCACTTTTATTCAGCTTTGCTTTAAAGTGAACATTGTTCATAACTAATACACCTTCTGGGTTTCCAGAATAACAATATTTTAAACTGGTATAATCATATGTTTTTAATCAAAGAAGCAAGTGTTGTCAACGAAGGAAAGGTGTCTGTATTAGACGTTCTCATAAAAGGAGACCGAATTGAAAAGATTGGGTCCAATCTCTCGACTGAATCAAATCATGAGGTTATTGATGGAAGTGGACTGCATTTATTTCCAGGTGTAATTGACGATCAGGTCCACTTTCGTGAGCCAGGATTAACTCACAAAGGCAACATTTTCACCGAGTCGAGAGCAGCGGTGGCAGGTGGAGTTACATCATTTATGGAAATGCCAAATGTAAATCCGCAAACGGTGACTCAGGAGCTTCTCACAGCCAAATATCAGATTGGAGCTAAAAATTCATTGGCCAATTATTCATTTTATATGGGAAGCACAAACAGCAATTTGGATGAGGTTCTCAAAACAGATCCTGCATCAGTCTGCGGCATAAAGATTTTTATGGGGTCATCTACGGGAAATATGCTGGTAGACGATCAAGAAACGCTGGAAAATATATTTAGAAATGCGCCAATTCTGATAGCTACACATTGTGAGGACGAAGCAACAGTGAGAGCGAACACGGAAAAGTACGTGGCCCAATATGGAGATGATATACCATTTAGATATCATCCAATCATCCGAAGTGAGGAGGCATGCTACCTATCCTCTTCAAAAGCAGTGGAACTAGCAAAGAAGAGTGATGCTAGATTGCATATTCTCCACATATCTACCGGAAAGGAAACCGATCTCTTTTCAAATGATCAGCCGCTAGGACAGAAGCGAATCACCTCTGAGGCTTGTATACACCACTTGTGGTTTAGTGATGCTGATTATGACAAAAAAGGGGCCTTTATTAAGTGGAATCCCGCTGTAAAGAAAGCATCAGATAGAGATAAAATTTGGACAGCACTACTTGATGATCGTATTGATGTAATTGCGACTGACCATGCACCTCATACTTTGGAGGAGAAGCAGAATCCATATACTAAAGCCCCATCAGGCGGGCCATTGATTCAGCATACACTTGTTGCAATGTTGGATTTTTACCAGCAGGGAAAAATTTCACTTGAACGGATTGCTGAGAAAATGAGCCATGCGGTGGCTGAGTGTTTTGAAGTGAAAGAGCGCGGGTACATCAGAGAAGGATATAAGGCAGATTTGGTTTTGGTTGATTTGAATAAACGATGGACGGTATCTAAAGAAAACATTCTTGCAAAATGTGGCTGGTCACCATTTACCGGGCATGAATTTAAGTCTAGCGTGGAGAAAACTTTTGTATCTGGCCATCTGGCCTATTCAGAGGGAAAACTGAATGACAGCCAGTTGGGTCAGCGGCTTTATTTTGATCGAAAATAATCGTTTGTAGATTTCAAAAGGGGTATTACCTTTGCAGTCCTTTTCAGAATTCCTGGAAAGTATACGGTGGTTGTAGCTCAGCTGGTTAGAGCATCGGTTTGTGGTACCGAGGGTCGTGGGTTCGAGCCCCATCTTCCACCCAGAAAAGCAAAAGCAGTTACAGAAATGTGACTGCTTTTTTGATTATCACTCTCCTGATTCTAATTGTATTTTTTGAGGTCTTTGGTCACACCGCCCATCTGGACTCTTTACAGATTTACATTTTCTTTGCGAGTTTATTTATCCGCTACATTTGCCGACTCCCGCATTAAGATACCTAAATGGAATTTGAGGATCTATTTCACACTTATTACTCTCCACTTTACAATTATGCATATGTCATTTTGAAGAATGAAAGAGATGCTGAGGATGTCGTTCAAGAAGTGTTTGTAGATGTCTGGGATAAAGGATCATTCAAACAATTGGAGCAACCAGATCGATATCTACTTCGAGCCGTAAAATTTAAAAGTATTAACCTTCTCCAGCGACTAAGAAGCAAGGAGGCCAATTTTTCAGATATATATCAGGAAGAATTGGTTTTACCAGATCCGTCTGAATTTAAAGAAGACGATATCCTTCCCCTCCTTCATTTTTTTGCAGCAAAACTTCCCCAGAAGACACAAGAAATATTTCTTTTGAGTAGGAAGAATGGTTTGACATATAAAGAAATTGCAGAGGAAAGAGGAATTTCTATAAAAACAGTAGAAACCCAAATGAGCCGAGCTTTAAAGATCTTAAGAAAGCTGGTAGCCGAGCATTATTTGCTTCTCGCCCTACTTTCGAAAATCTAGTTAAAAAAAAATTGCCTCAAGTCAGGGTGATGTTTCCTAAATGTGACAATAGGGGAAATATCTCACAATGGATGACATTCATGAAGCGTTGGTGCACTTCTTTTCCGGAGAAGCAGATGATCTGCAAATCAAAAAGGCAATTAAGTTTAAAAAGAAAAATCCTGAGGAATATGCGCTTTTAAGCAAACTCTGGGATAGAAGGAAGGAAATATCCATAGTTGATAGAGACTCACATTTAGCATGGGAAAGATTACTGTCTCGAATTGAGACGAATAAATCAATAAAAAATCCGGTTATACCAATATTTAGGTATTGGAGACAACTCGCAGCGGCTGTTGTGTTAATTGCTTCAACAATCGGTTGGTATAATTTTATAGGTAATGCTGGCAAATGGGATTCAATTGAGGTAGCCTCGAAAGAGCGTGTAATCCTACCTGATGGGAGCACAGTTTATTTAAACGAAGGAGCATCGATTTCTTTTCCTGAAGGATTCAATGATAAACAGCGAGAGGTGAAACTTCGGGGAGAAGCTTTTTTCAACGTAGTTAAAGATGAATCAAGGCCATTTACAATTTCTACGAGCAGTACAAAAGTAAAAGTGCTAGGGACTTCATTCAATGTCAATGCGACTAACTCGTTTACAGAAGTTTCCGTCAAAGAGGGGATCGTAGAAGTGAAGCAAACAACTGGGAATGAGCGAGTGATCCTAACAGAAGGACTTGCAGCGATCAGCAATGAGTACGGGTTGAACAAAAAGAGTGCAGATGCAAACTTTGATTCCTGGAAAACTGGACTCTTCTTCTTCGAAGAGACAGAGTTGCAGGATGCAGTTAAATCCTTAAATACCTTTTATGATGACAAAATTGTTCTCAAGAGTACCACATCTGGTTGTAATCTTACCGCAAAATTTAATGTTGATGAGCTTACAGTAATCGTAGAAATACTTACCCACGCATGTGGACTTGAGGTGAAGGAGATGGGTGGAAAATTCATAATCGAGGAGAAATGAAACTCACTAGATCATCATCACATATTCTTCACCCATTTTACAGGGATTTACGCTTGATACTTATTCTATTGACGGTCTTGCTTTCTTTCTCAAGCATTGGTCAAAACTCAATACTAAACAGAAAGATTTCAATAGAATTCGAGAATGTTACACTCAAAGAAGCGCTCAAAAATGTTGAGCAAAGATCTGGAATTCGAATCGCGTTCAATAGTAATGCCAAGTGCATGGAAGATCAGATAGCGAACGCAAATATTGTGAACCAGCCTTTGAAAAATGTTCTCGAAGCGTTACTTAATAAAAAGGGTCTTGGATTTAAGTTGGTGGGAGAAATAATAACAATCTATTCCTTAGAAGAAAATAAGAGAATCGAAGAGGAAAGAAGGACATACACGATATCTGGAACTGTTTCAGATGCAAATACAGGGGAAGCACTGATAGGTGTAAATATCTATGATCTGGAATCATTGCAAGGAGCTACATCCAATGCCTATGGATTTTACTCCTTTGGACTTCCGGCAGGAAAACATACGATCGTCATTTCCTACTCTGGCTATGTGACACATACAAATGAAATGATATTGGAAGATAACACTTCACTAAAAGTGAATCTGGAAGAATCATCTATAGAGCTATCGACTGTAGAGGTAATTGCAGAGGAGAGCAAACTAGAAACAACAGAAATTTCCTCTGTAAGATTTACTCCACAAAGAGTGGCTGCTATACCCGCCATTTTGGGTGAGCCGGATATGCAACAGGCGATACTATCTTCGGCAGGGGTTAGCTCTGTGGGAGAAGGTACTACAGGGTTCAATGTTCGTGGGGGCAAAACAGACCATAATCTAATTTTAGTCGATGAGGCGCCACTTTATAATACTGCACACCTATTTGGATTTATTTCAGTGATCAACAATGATGCGGTAAAAGATATGAAATTTTACAAAGCAGGCATCCCCGCGAGGTACGGAGGCAGAACCTCATCTGTTGTAGATATTCGTCTTAGAGAAGGAAATAGCAGGAGTTTTGAGGGTGCCCTTTCCTTGAATCCCCTATCATCAAAAATAGGGCTCGAGATACCGATAATAAAAGACAGGTTAAACGTGTATTTCTCGGGGAGGAGATCATTTCTGGATTTGTTTATGAACCTCCCCGATGATTCAGAAGAAGAAGGTCAGGAACTTAATTTTCATGATGCGACCATAAAATTGAACTTTGTCATTAATGAGCGGAACCGGATATTTCTTTCTGGCTACTCTGGAGCAGACCATTTTAACCAACAGTATTTAGATAATGGCAATGTAAACAAGGACGGCTTTGGGTGGGGAGATCGTCTTGCTACGCTTCGCTGGAATCATATTTTCTCAGATAAGGTCTTTTCCAACTTTACGCTTATTACTGGGAATTATCAATTTGAATATGCGACCAGTTTCGATGACGTAGCAGGCCAACCGACCAGGGGAGAGTCTGGCGTGAAGACTACTGAAGGTAAAATTGATGTATCATTCTTTATGAATTCGAAATTTGACTTTCACTTAGGGACAGGTGTCAAAAACAATATTTTTACACCGCTTAATCAAAAGTCAGCGTCATCAGATCACCTGCCCTCTCCTAAGGAGTTCGGGCTCGAGTACTTTTCTTACATAGATCTGGAATTTAACCCGTTAACACCTTTGAAAATACGGGCAGGCTTGCGATATGCAGGGCTTTGGAACTATGGTCCGGGATTCATTTACAAGTATGATCCGAACCTGCCCAAATCAGAGATTACAGTCGAAAATGTAGAACGCGTTGCTGCCAACAAGACAATTGCTCACTATCACTATCCGGAGCCCAGGGTCGCACTGAGCTATCAGCTTGACAGAAAGAATGCAGTTAAAGTTGCGTATGATCGTATGATCCAATACGTACATTTACTTTCAAGCTCAAATGCCATTGTTCCATTCGATTCCTGGGCGCCTTCTGGCTATCATCTTAAGCCAACCATCTCAGATCAAGTGACCGTAGGATACGTACAATCCAGAGAAAGATGGCAGTTTTCTGTGGATGTATTTGCCAAGCAAATGTCAAACTTTGTAGAATTCAGGGAGAATCAGCTACTCTTATTTCTGGATCAAAAAGAAGTTTCCATGCTTCCCGCTGAGCTGAACGCTCACGGCGTTGAGCTCACAGTTGAAAATAAGAGTAGTAAGTGGGAATGGTCCGCAAACTATACATGGTCAAGGTCTTTTGTGAAGACTTTGTCCCCATTCGAGTCAATCCAGATCAACAATGGACGAGCGTTTCCTTCAAATTATGATAGGCCTCACAACCTGAATGTATTGGTTTCCTTCACGCCGAGTGCCCGCGTAAGGCTCAACTCAAAATTTATGTTCCAGTCAGGAAGACCAATTACGCTACCGGAAGGTCGTATAAATAACCTGATCATTTACTCAGATCGGAATTCTTTCCGACTCAAACCAAATCATCGCTTAGACGTGTCGATAACCATCTTGCCAAAGATGGACTCCTCAAAAAAAATCAAAGGGGAATGGGTTTTTTCTATCCTGAACCTCTATGGATATAAGAACACATTTTCCTATTTGATTTCGAAGACAGGTACTGGGGTTGACACCCCTTATGCTCTAAAAAAGGTATCGATTTTAGGTTCCATTATTCCTACATTCTCTTACAACATGAAGTTTTGATATGAAAAAAATCATAATTAGGGTTTTTAATGTCTTCTTCTGCTGTACATGCTTTGTGCCCATAATATCATGCATTGAAGATGCTGATTTTAATGATTTCAAGTTTTCTCAAAAACTGATGATTTTGGGATATGTAGGTTCACATGATGAGCCAGCCCGTGTGAATATTCTTGGATCAGTGCCAATAGACAGCAGAGGTCCGGCAAGTGAGGTTGTCTCAGACGCAGTTGTCCAACTGATGGAAGTGACCAAAGATGAAGACACTCTTTCATATCCAATGGTTTTTGATCAGCAGAGGGGCTTTTACCTAACATCGGATAGTAGCATTGCAAAGCAAGATCATTCGTATTGGTTACTCGTATCAATAGGCGAAAGGTCATGGAAGAGTACGCCAACTAGTATGTCATCCCAGTCAAAAGTGAACATTTCAGATCCGGAATATGACCCCAATCGAAGGGCCAATCTCTATGAGCTGGAAGCAATAGATGAAGATGAATATTACAGCTATATAATTGGTGACTATGGACAGGGCATAGATCTTTTTCTGACTATGGAGTACTATTTTTTCTATTACAAGAAACTGCGCGTTGGTCCTGATCTATCTGCAAGTGTCTATTTATATGAGGCCTCTGAAGTATATGACCCATATGTCTATGTAATGCAAATTCCACATGAAGTGGATGGTTTTTTAAGAGAGTGGGAGCTTCAGCTTGACGGCACAGATGAGCCGGATTTCTTTACCCAAATGTTAAGTATTCCACCAGGTAATCTCTCAGGTAATTTTCTTGATGCAAATAACCAATCCACAGATGAAGTGATTGGTGTTTTCTTCTCAGCATTTACTACCAAACACAGACAAAATTGAATTACAAATGAAGAAAATCCTTGTTACTCTTGTGCTAGGTGTTCTACTTTTCCCTGGATGCAATGATGAGCTTGCCGTTGTTTATCGTCCATTAGATTCTGTAGACTATGTAATTTTTCAGGAAGTCGCTCAAAACGACACTGTACTTCTGGTATTGCCTGACGGCCTGACGCATGACATAGACCCAGATGAAGAGCTTGCAAGTAAGCTTGTGTTTTTTCCTTACAATGTCGTTCTGGTACATCAGGCTCAAACTAAAGATCCAGAGCTTTCTAAGCAGTATTATATGTCAGAAGAAGAAGCTCAGGATATTAATGACTTTTCGATAGATATTCTGTTGAGGACAATCAACCATTTTAAGGACGAGGGAAACCATGTAATTGTATTTGGCGATTATGTTGGAAGCTTTTTAGCGCTGAGAAGTATTGTTAGAGATGGTATGATTGCTGACAGCTACGTGTTATTAAATGGACGGTTGGATGTGGAGGAAGAGATTATTCAAATAGCAGAGGAACTGAGGGTAGCGATATTAGACGGGGAAGAGATTTTCCAAAACGGATATATTGTCAATCGGGAAAACTGGGTTGACTACAGGCTACTTGGAAACCTTGTTACCCCTAGATATACGGAGGAACTTTCGGACTTGAATCTTTCTTCATTGCTGTATACCTATCGTGATGAGAATGACGATCTAGGTCCGCTGCGAACTCCAGAGATCAATTTTTTGACCAATGGAGGCGCTACGGTTATTGGATTTCCTGGATCGTTTGACTGGAATGGATATGAATATTATGCCTTGCTAGACTTTGCAAGGCAATAAAATCTAGTTGCATTTTAATCTACCAATGAGTCTTCTTGTTCTTTCAACCCTTCCATTTCCTTAAGAGCAGTTGCTTTGCCTACAAACGTGAGTTCTGCCATTACTTTTAGGCCTTTTGTCAAAACTGTACATTTAACGTAGTAAGTTTCATTGTGCTCAACGTCTAGTTCGTAAATCTCTTTGTTTAGAGAAAAAACCCCTGCAACAAATTGCCGATCTCCCAGATGCTCATAATCCATCTCATACCATCTTCCATTTTTGAGGCCAACCAGTACTTCATCAGGCTCAACTGTTCCTACAATTATTTTGGTTTTACCATTGGCAAATTTCTTAGGTCTGTAAAAATAGATAGTGGCCGATGAGCCTTCCATTACATCACTGTTTTGTGTAGTGAAGACGTCTTTGGATCCGTTTTCATAATTAATCATAAATATCTCGCTTTTTTTAAGTGTGTACAGTGGGCCCTTCTGGTTGTTATATTTTTTATACTTAACAGAAGTCGGCAGTACTTCAATCACAATTGCCTGGATATCATCACCATTCATTTTAGTAATGATATCCTGAGCAGTTGATGTTACTATAGACGTGCACAAAAGCACAATCAGGATGCTTTTAGTTCTCATTTGAAATCCCATCCAAATGAAAACTCGATCATTGCGAAGATGGTAATGTCTTCATCTTGGCTAAGCAATGATCCATCTGAAACGTATCGTTCTTCATCTTTCAGTGTAAACGCGGCTCCTGCAAGTAAGCCAAGGTTTATATAAGAGCTCCCTCTTGACCTCCAACGATATCCAAAGTTGGAGATTACCCCAAGGTTAGTGGCTTTTTCTTCTGTCTCACTCGTTTGTCCAATATTGTATCGCGCAGTTGTCCAGCTATAGTCCAAAAGCCCTCCATAATACAGCGAGTTGTCACTTGACGTAAATCCTTTAAAGCCTAATCCAATAGCGGCGGAGCCTGCAGAAAGTTCGTTATCTTCTTCAAATTCAGTCCAAATTGCATGGGTGGCTACACCAGCATAGGCATACCGAAAATAGGGAACAACATAGCTAGAAGAACCGATTTTGCCTTCATATTGAATGATGGGTCCAAATTGAAGGAGTCCCAGTGGATTTATATTGATGGAGCCCTTTGAAAAAGAGCGTTCATTTGTTACTTGTTTTTTTGGTTCTTCCTTTTGGGTGTTGAAAACATCTTTACTTCCGTTTTCATAGCGGATCATAAATACTTCAGCTTTGTCTATAGTGTAGGTAGGCCCATTCTGATTATCGTGTTTTTTATATTTAATGGATTCAGACCCAACTTCTAGGACAACCGCATTTATTTCATCGCCATTTTTCATGACTATGATATCTTGTGCAATGGTGAAATGCACCAGAAGTGTTAAAGAAAGGATTAGTAATTTTTTCATAATAAATTCTGATTTGGTTCATCACCAAGCTAGAATTTATGGGTACTAATGTTTAACACAATCGTTTCAAGGATTAGTACGTAGGTTACATCCCTTTGAATAAACATCAAATGGCACCGAGAATAAAATAATCTTAAACCTGTGAGGGGTTTTTATTATAAATCTCTTTAAAAGCCTTAGTGAAGTAAGAGAGGTTATTGAAACCTACCGAATAGGCAATTTGGGAAACTGACCCTGTCTTATTCTTCAGAAGGGTAAATGCTTTCTTTAGTCGATAGTGTCTCATAAATTCAGAGGCAGAGCATCCAATAATAGCTTTCATTTTACGATGTAACTGGACTCGACTCATGGCCAGCTCCTTGGCAAACTGATCTACGGAAAACTCGTGATTGCTTAGCTGACTTCCGAAGATGTCAACGGCCTGTTCTAAAAAACGATCATCCATTGAAGGGATATTCTCTGCTTTTGGATTAATAAGGAATTCGTTGTAGTAGTGATCTCTTATTCTCTTTCGCTGGTGGAGAAGACTTTTGGACCTGACAACAAGCTCATCCACATCAAATGGTTTATTTAAATAGTGATCAGCGCCTTGTCCCAAGCCTTCCAGTCGGGATTCTTTTTCGGCTTTTGCTGTGAGCATAATGATAGGGATGTGATTTGTTTTAGGATCAGACCTTAATTTTTGTAGCATTTCAATACCATCCATTTCTGGCATCATTAAGTCAGTAATAATCAAATCTGGAATTTGCGAATTTCCCATTTCTACGCCCTCTTGTCCATTCATGGCTTCCAATACTTCGTATTCTTTAGCTAATTCCTTGGCCATGTAAGACCTCAGGTCAAGATTATCTTCTACAATTAGTAGTGTTGGTAATTCTTCCTTGCTGGCAGGTTTTCCTTTAAGAGACTCATTTTCCTCTTCTTGTTGCTGAATCGCTTTAAAAACTTCTGTGTCTTCCATTGACACACGATCATCTTCAAGATATACGGAATCAGCGGATGGTATGTACAGTGTGAATACTGTCCAAGATTGCTTGCGATGAACCGCTACCGAACCATGGTGCAACTCGATAAACTCTTTCACTAAGGCTAAACCTATGCCACTCCCCTCCACAGCTTTTTTTGAGTTTTGGATCTGATAGTACCGATTGAATATTTTATCCTGATGCTCAGGAGGTATTTCTATTCCTTCATTGGCAACTTCTATGGCAATATTATCATCACCAACAACCACTTTCAGTTGGATGTTTCCGCCGGGACTGGTAAACTTAAAAGCATTGGAGAGAAGGTTTATCAGAATTTGCTCAATCTTGTTTTTATCATAGAACATGACTAGCGGTTCTGTAGGCAGCGAGACCAAAAAGTTAATGTCTGAATTTATAGCCAAAGACTCAAATGAGGCGGCGGTGATCTTAACCCAGTTGACAATATCGCTTTTGCTGACCTGGAGTCTTAGTTTGCCGGCTTCAATCTTCGAGAGATCTAAAAGCTGGTTGATTTGCCTTAAGAGACGATCTGCATTTCGTTTGACCAAGTCTAATGACCAGCGGATCTCATCATTCTTTTTAAACCTTCTAATTAACTGATCAATAGGAGAGGAAATTAAAGTCAGAGGTGTTCGAAACTCATGAGAAATTCCTGCAAAGAATCTGGATTTTAAATGATCCATTTCTTCTACTTTTTTTCGCTCGAGTTGCTCAAGTCTGAGAGAAGATTTAAGTCGTTCCCGGATATTTAATGTGTGTGCGATCACCCAGAAAATTGCAACGAGTATTGTTACATAAAGTGCATAGGCCCACCATGTTTTCCATGGCGGAGGTAGGATACTAATGCTAAGGGATCTGATATTGTCTCCCCATATACCATCACTATTAGATGCCTTTACATTAAGGATGTAATCTCCGTGATCCAGATTAGTAAAGGTCGCTTGCCTATTGGACGCATCCGTATATATCCAATCTGAGCTAAAGCCTTCCAGTTGATACGCGTAAGTAATTTTTTCTGCGGCGAAATACTCCAGAGCAGCAAAGTTTAGGGTGAAAAAATTCTGCTCGTAGTTCAATGATATTGATTCTACCAGGTTAATATGCTTGTCTAATATGCTATCGGAAATATTGACAGATTGATTGAGTACTTTAAGGTCACTGAAGTAAACAGGGGGAATATATGTTGATGGCCGAATACTATCCGGATGAAAGAAATTAAAGCCATTGCCACTTCCAAAAAAGAATCGTCCGTCGGAGTCTTCAAAAAATGCGTCAGCATTAAAACCTTTTGAGACTAAACCGTGTGATTGATCGTAGTTAGTAAAGTTTTCAAGTTGCTTATTGTATTTCGAAATGCCGGCATTGGTGCTCAACCAGAGGTTGTCATTATCATCCTCGAGAATACCAAGAATCACGTTGCTAGGCAGACCGCTGAGAGTTGTTTTCAGAGAAATAGCTCCCGATTGGGTATTCAGCCGATTAAGACCTCCTCCATCGGTTCCAATCCAGAGAAAACCCTCATTGTCTGAGTGTAGGCTAAGTATTGTGTTGTGGCTTATAGGATTTTTGCTTTGGGTATCTATTCTTTCGGTCGACCGCTTTTCTACATTTAGCTTGATAAGCCCTTCTCCATAAGTGCCAATCCATAGGTTGTCATGTGTATCGTCTATCATGTTGAGCACAGGGGGCGAAGCATGGTGGCCGGAATCCAGCAACGTATAGTGAGAGAATTGATCGAGTAAGGGGTTGTATGAAAAAAGCCCTTCTCCATATGTCCCTACCCATATAAGACCGTTTCTGTCTTCATATATATAGGTAGCATTTTCCATTTGTTTATTTATAGGATTTAAGTATTGCTCAATCAATTCATTGTCCAAGCCATACCGAAAAGCTCCATATCCATAAGATGAAACCCAAAGCTCATGATCTTTAGATTTTATCATTGACCAGATGTCAGGGACCTGAATCAGTTTTTTTATTCCCTCTTCATTATATGATCCCACTTCCTGTTCTGTCGCAAATAGAATGCCCTCAGCACTTTCACTAAACCCTGTAATGACTGTGCTACTAAATGATGAATTGAAGTCTGACATACCCACGGTATGTATGGGGTTTGCATTTAGATTTAAGGCCGAGATGCCACTTTCGGTACCAATCCACAGATTTCTATTGTCATCCTCGTAAAGGACCCAAACACTATTGTTTATAATACTTGAAGCGTTTAATTGATCATTAGTAATGGTACAGAGCTCATCCTCGCCATCGAAGGAAACCAAACCACTCCCAAGGAAGCCAGCCCAGACGGTATTCTCAGTATCTACTGTCACAAATGCCACCCGGTTACCTCCCTCTATTTCAAGCATATAATTTTTGAAGGTATTACTTTCTAAATCGTAAGAATTGAGCCCTCCACCCCATGTTGCTAACCAAAACAGACCCGTTTCATCTTGTGCAATTGATAGCACATTATCATTGTTTAGATCGTATTTATCAGAAGTGATTCGGGTGAAACTTCTCGATTCGTGATTGAATAGGTTGAGTCCATTTTTTGTTCCAGCCCATATTTGACCTTCACGATCTTCAAAAATGTGATGAACATAGTTACTACTAAGAGTTGTAGAGTCTTTAGGATCATGTTCAAAGTTTTCAAAAACGCCTTCGCTTATTTGCCTTGAGATACCTCCTCCATAGGTTCCTATCCACAATGAACCGCTCTGATCTTCAATGATTGAGTTGACTGAATTATGTATCAGACTATTTGCGCGATCTTCATCGTGACTATAGGTCACGAAGGATTCACGTTCTCTATTAAAAAGTGATAGTCCACCTCCATCAGTCCCTACCCAGATATTGCCGGATGAATCTTCTAAAAGTCCCCAAATACTATTATCGGGAAGGCTGGTTGAGTCTGCAGGTATATTTTGATATATAGTGAAGTTATAGCCGTCATATTTATTAAGGCCATCGGTTGTACCAAACCACATGAAGCCATACTTATCTTTAATAATTTCAAAAACAAGACTGTAGGACAAACCCTCCTCCACAGTGATATTATTGAAGGTCTTGTTAGTCTGGCCAGTGGCTAACAAACAGCTGAACAGAACTAGAAAACAGAGCCGGTACTTCATTTCAGTCTGATTGGTGAGTAAAGGCAACCACTCCTTCACTGAGTAAAAGTCAATAAAAACAAGAAAAAGTACAAATGTTACCTCACTATCAAAGGATGAAACATATGTGGTAAAGGATGGGAAGTGATGAATCTACATTGCTATCATCAAATAAAACTATCACAGTTATGAAAACACTATCAAGAAAAAAAGAAGGAAATAGTTGGAAACCAGCTATTCTGCTATCGTGCCTATTTGCGTGTTTGGTATTACTTACATCGTGTAGTAAAGACGACCCTGGCCCATCTAAGACAGAGCTTTTAACCGGAAAATGGAATTTAGAGGAAATTAATGGAATGAACCTCTCTTCGAGTTTTCAGATTGAAGTCACCTTTGATGCGGACGGAGATTACGAGGAAGAGATCAATAACAATGGAGAACTGGAAAGATACACTGGTGAATGGGAGTGGAATTCAGATCAAGATGAAATCACAATAGATTACGATCAGAATTTTTCCGATTGGGAATTAGATGTAGAAACACTTTCAACTACTGAGCTTGAGTTAGAAGATGGATCGGATACTTTTCTATTTAGTAAAGACTAATTATCTACTCTTCACCCATAGGCCAAAAATTGGCTTGTGGGTTTCTTGTTTATGTTGGATTTTACTCTTCAATCATCTCCAAAATCAACGCGTACTTAAATGCGGTTTCTGCAAGCGAGGCATATCTGCCAGAAGCACCGCCATGTCCTGATGAAAAGTCCGTTCTAAGCAGCACTTCATTATCGTCCGTTTTCACCTCACGTAGTTTGGCTACCATTTTTGCGGGCTCCCAGTATCCCACTCTGGAGTCATTGATAGCGGTGAGGAAAAGCATGTTTGGATAGTTTTTGGCCTCCACATTTTCGTATGGAGAATATGACTTGATGTATTTAAAATACTTCCTTTCATTGGGATTGCCCCATTCATCGTACTCCAGGCTGGTCAAAGGCAGTTTCTCATCCATCATTGTATTGATGACATCCACGAATGGTACATCCAGAATGAGGAGCTTGTAAAGATCAGGCCGCATGTTTGCAATTGCTCCCATTAACAAACCTCCGGCGCTTCCTCCTTCTGCAATGACTTTCCCCATTTCCCCATAGCCTTTAGAAATCAGGTATTCTGTGCTGGTGATGAAGTCTGTAAATGTGTTTTTCTTTTTTAGCATCTTGCCTTCCAGATACCACTTTTCTCCAAGGTCACCGCCACCTCTTACATGAGCAATGGCATATATAAATCCTTTTTGAATAAGCGGCGCGATATTGGGATTGTAGCTTGCCGAATAGCTGGACCCGTAAGAACCATACCCGGTAATATAAAGTGGAGGTTTTTTCCCATCCTTAATTTTATTCTTTACCAAGTGCTTGTTGTAGATGAGTGTAATCGGTATTTGGGTGCCATCTTTTGCTTTGGCGTATATGGTCTCAACTTTAGCAAAATAAGCAGGTGATATACCTCCAACCGTTTTAAGGTGCTTAAACTTCTTTTCATTCATATCATAATCCTGAATTCGAAGTGGTCGATGGTAGTTGGCTTTACTTATGCGGAGCGTGTCCGTGTCAAAATCAACGTTTTCTCCCAAATAAACAGATCGATCATTCCCTTGCTTTACATAATGTTCTTTTCCATCCAGCTTATTCATGACTTTTATTTTATGCTGCAATCCATGTCTCTCCTGAAACACCATCCAATTTTTAAACGGAACGACGGCAGTTATTTCAATTTCTGAACTTTCAGCGATTTCTTCCACCCAAGAATTCTCTTCAAACCTGGAAGTATCTGTAACCATGAGCTTATTATTTACTGCCTTATGATTGGTCAGGATATAGAATTTATCTTCATAGTGGGAGAGGCTATATTTATGATCTGCTCTTCGGGGAACGACCATTCTAAATTTCCCCTGTGGATTATCTAGGTTGAGTAGCTGAATCTCATTTTGATTACTTCCATAGGTACTGATAAATGCAAATTGTTTGCTTCGGGATTTTGAAACAGATACTGAAAATTTTACATCAGATTCTTCATAGACTATTTGGCTTTCACCTACTGATAGGTCGAATTTGAAGACTTTAGATGCTCGGAATGTCTTCTCTTCCGTCTTTACGTAGAGGATTGTGGAGTCTGTGAGCCAGATCATTCCTCCTACATAATCGAGACTAAATGGAAGGGGTTTGTCCTCATCAAAATATTTGAACTTCAGCACCCATTTATCATTTCCCGTGGTATTCTCAGAGTAGGCGATCATTTTATTTCCGGGGCTGACGGAATACCCACCAAACGCATAGTACATCTTGTCTTCAGCCATTTTATTCACGTCAAAAAGCAGTTCTTCTTTACCACCTTTTCCCTGGGCTTTACGATAGTGTCTGGCATATTCTTCTTCAGGGGCGTATTTGTAGTAATACTTGTAGCCTCCTTCCTCTCTCGCCAATGAAACATAAGTATCTTGAACGTAAGATCTGACCTCCTTAAACAGCTCTCTTTGAAGTGGTTTTAAAGGTTTAAAATAATTGTTTGTATATCCGTTTTCCTGGCTGAGATATTGCATGATCTCCTCATTTCCCATTGGGTTTTTGGTGTCTTTCAACCAGGCGTAATCATCCTGAATTTTTTGCCCGTGGGCTTCTACTGATACTGGGTATTTCTTAGCAACGGGTGGTAGTAGTGTAGTGTCTCGAGTAAGTTTATCTGAAAACTGTTTTTCTAGATTTACTTCTTTGCTCATAGCTACATGGATGACTTCCGGCACTTTTGATTCCGGATGCTCCAGCGTATACTTTGCCCAAAATTCAGTGTTATAACCTTCGGGTAGATCGAAAAGGTAGTTGTAGTCTGAGTTGCTAAAATTTTCCATGTTTGAAATGGAGAGTTTGTCCTTTGTTTCAACAGCGTGCGTAAAAAACTCTGAGATGGCAGCATACGGAATTCGACGATCGGTTGCTGTATCTTCTACAATGAATTCATCCGCATGTTTAAGATATTGTAACGCGTACTTATCACCATCCTTTGCATATTTAGATTGAACAGAAAAGTCAAAGTGTCTTACAGACCAACCGCGATATCCACAGATATATTTTTTGTATTCAGGAGGAACGGAGTAGTTAATTTCAGTGATGGCTAAATCTTCTTTTCGAATCAGAATGTTGCCTCCCAGCTTGTATTCATAATCATTTGGACGTTTTTTCTCCCCCATTTTTTCAGGAGACATCTCAGGTTTAAAGTTGATTAGGTAGAAACCTTCATTGTTCTTTTCAACTTCCAGCATGGTATATTCATACTTGCCAAACCGACTCAGAAAGTTGGATGGATACTTGAGTCGATCTTTGGTCAAAGCGCTTAGTGGCCCACCCTGAATATTGGAATAGAGTCGGGTAGTGTTGAGGTCGTCACTTGATTTAGCTTCAATGATTTTTGACTTTTCTCCCTTTAGAATTTTCTGATGAAAATGCCAACGATGCAGTGATGATGATCTTGAAGTCCAGCTTCCTATAGTTGTTACACCTGAGAGATCTACTGGATTTTCAAATCTTTTTCGCTTTTCCTCCTTGCCACTATAGGGCTTGAGGTCTAATACAAATGCCGCATCCGCATACTTTACAGGATTGTCATTTTCTTTCACATATTCTCTGTAATAACCTTTTAGATTAAAAGGCTCATTTATGTAATTATCCGGAATTGCCTTGAGCGCTTTTTTGAGGATGCTTTTTGGATTCAGGTCACGCTTGGTGCTGACCACAACAGTATACAGCTCAGTTACTTCAGTTTTCATGTAGATTTTGACTGGCTGTTCGTAGTTGTGAAGTTGGAGTTCTTGTGTCTTGAGGCCAACGTAGGAAAACTCCAGAATACTGTCAAAATATTTGGAAGGAATCTTCAATGAAAAGGTGCCGTCAAATTCTGTTACCGTACCATATGCTACACCTTTGAGCTTTACATAGGCAAAAGGAACAGGCTGTTTAGTCTCATCGTAAAAAACGGTGCCTTTAATTGTTTTTGTTTGGGAATATCCTACACTGCACAGAAGTATTGCAGCTATGAATAGGGTATGTCTCATAATTGGTGATTTTTTTAGGTTATCGAACAAACGACACCTAGTCTATATTATTTTGAAAACCATATTTATGATGAGGAATAGAATCAAACAGTTGCACCGCCTGCCGTTAGTTTCTTTTTCCAACGCCTTAAAGCTATGGCGATAAGCGGTGCTCCAATAACACCCGGAATGATCCAAAGTAGCCATTGGTTAGCGCTGTTTGGCATAAAGATGTTTGGGTTTTGCACAGCAAAAGCCGTAAGTGCGGCAATGTATGAGCCACCCATGGCTCCAATGTGCTGATATAGCCACCAGTGTTTTTCAGAAATGGTTGGTTTGATGAAAAAACGAAGGTCATCGGTTCCATTTTTGAGTGTGAGGAGACCGAAACCTAAACAGAGAATGGCCATAACAGTATTATTAGTGGCAAAGAAGATATATCCTCCATAGCCGATCAATCCGACACCAAACAACGATGTAGCTATTGCTACTGCCCAATCGTACCACTTTTCTGTTCCAGGCTTCTTTCTATTCACGACTCGTACACCAACGAATGAAGTATGAAAAGTGAGCACAGCGATAACCAAGAGGAATGCGCTAAAGCGATAAAATGTAATTATAGATAGTGCACTCAAACATATCCACCACATGGCAGCTACATACACCTTCCCCAGTAGGATATGATTCTTGCTACCTTTTCGATTGAACATCTGAAACACCCCTAGGAGCAATACTGTGCCACCGCAGATGATATGTGAAATGCTTAAAAACTGTTCCATATGAATTACGATTTTATGCAATTCAAAAGAAAAAATAGTCCTTCTTTAATTAATGATTACTGAACTGTCGAATTATATAGATAGACCGTTAGTTGTTGGCCTCTACTCTTTGCTTACGATAGTTTACATAGTCCTTCCAGTTTTGGAGATACGAATCCCAGTCCTTAGGATCGTACTGTTTAATATCATCCTCTACGCTAGTATACAGCTCTTCTACTTTTTCATAGTCATCCATTAGTCCAGTCACGAGAATCAGGTTTTGATAAGCGAGTGCAGCTACCTCGCTATTGATTCGCGCTTTTTTATCTGACATATTTTTGGAAGCGATTACTTTTTCCCAGATTTCCAGAGCTCCTTGTAATCGTTCTTTGCATATTTCAGGCATGTACATCTGATCTATCTGATGCAATGCAAACGCCGCTTTGGCGATATCCACTGCTTGATCAAGCTCCGGATAAGAGAATTTTTTAAACTTCTTAATTCGTAGAATGGGAACAGTCCCTTTGATCTGTGGAAAACCAATGAAACCACTTAGTTCTGAGCTCAGCTTATTTACATTCTTTTGTGTGATTTCCTGATCATACTCATGTGCCAGTAAATTGACGCTGGAGTTATACCAGTTTTCAGCGCCGGTCTCGGAGTTTTGCCATTCACCGTGCTTAATGTAGGCATGGTCATCAATGCTTTCTATAACAAAAGGGTTTCCTTCTTCGCCGGGTAGGGTAGCCGTATAATAAAGCGTCCTGTTAAATGTTACTACTTTATTATACTTGGTTTTATCGTCAAACTTGGTGGAGTTTCCATAGCTAGAGATGCTCATCGTATCAGGTTCAACCTGAATCTTCACACCCTCATCGTCTGTGCGTTCCAATCCCCAAATACCAAGCTTGTCAAGATAGAATATGTAGTTTTTGCTCATGTAATCTTTTTCCAGATTGTCCAGCCTGTATACCACATGGAATTTTTTCAATCCGTCCGGCAAAGGATTGGTTGGTAAGCGTGTGTGATGATAGGGGACACTAACTGTTTCTGCCTTTTGTGCGTTTACTGAAACAGTCAAGACAAGTGATAGAACAAGCAGAATGAGATTCTTCATTTTTGGTGGCGTAGGGTCAGTGGTTTAGGAAAGATAAACTTTTTCATCATTAAGTTCGAGTCATTAAACTCCAGATATGTATCAGTTTCTATCGCGCATTGCTAATAAATACTTTAAAAATCATACACATAAGATCTTTAAGGTTTTTTTTAATCTAACTCCAATGTATCGACGATCTACAGGAAGAATCATTTCTGTAACACCGGATCTTAGCAGAATAGATATCAAAATTCCGATCTCATATAAGAATAGGAATTATGTTGGGACCATTTTTGGAGGAAGCTTGTTCTCGGCAACAGATCCAATTTATATGGTTCAACTCATTCAGCTATTGGGGACCGATTACGTAGTTTGGGACAAATCTTCGATTGTAAATTTTAGGCGCCCGGCTAGCACAGATGCGTACGCAGTATTCGAATTTACAAAAGAAGATCTTAGTCAGCTCAAGAAGAATGTTGCAGAAAAGAAAGAAGTAGATATTGTTAAAACAGTAAGCTTAACAAGTAAAGAGGGTAAGGTTTTCTGCGAGATAGAAAAAACAATTTACATCGCAGACAAAGCCTACTACAAGGAGAAAAGAAAAAAGAAATCGTGGAAACAATAAGGAAGTTTGTTACTTCTTGATTGGCATTCGCTTAAACTCTTTAGTGCGATCAAAAAGGTACCGATAGGTGTGATGTGTTTTCACTATCTCTCCACCAACTTGATCTACTACTTTTAGCATCTTTGGGTTGAAATCTCCAATCCAGTTCATTTCAAGCTGCTCGTATCTGGTGTAAGTCTCTTGTACCACATTTCTAATAGCCATAATCAGGGCACCGTCTACTCCTTTTCCCTGATGTTTGGGAGAAATACCGAATACCAATCCAATCATTTTTTTGTTGGTCTTCATCAGTTTATGATAGAGGAATTTAAGCTTTCCGACCAGATCCAGCTTCCCATTGACATGCTTGAACACCTGATTCAATTCAGGAATATTAATGTAAAAACCAACAGGTTGTTCATTGTAGTAGCCAAACCACATGATTTTTTCATCCATGATGGGCCTCATTTTTTTAATGATCGCATTGGCCTGCAAAGAAGACATTTTTGCTACACCTGGGTGACTTGCCCAGGCATCGTTATAAACGGTTCTAAAATCTTCTGCATATTTTTTTAAATGCTTTTTCTCAATATGCCTGAAAGTATAGTTTGCATTTTTCTGTGCTATTTCAGCTTTTTGGTAGAGTCGATCGCTAAGGGGATCCATAACCAGCCGGCCAAACGTAAACTGTTTGAAATACATCTGAAATCCGTAGTTTTCAAATAGCTGCTGATAATATGGGAAGTTGTAGTTACATTGATAGTTAGGCTGACGGTCGAACCCGTCAATCAAAAGTCCCCACCAATTGTCACGATCTCCAAAATTGATCGGTCCATCCATAGCTTCGATGCCTTTTTGCTCCAACCAGTTTTTCCCAGCATCGAATAAGAGGTTTGCTGCTACTTGGTCGTCTATGCACTCAAAGAATCCTACTCCTCCGGTCGGTTGGTCATTGTCTTTATTGACAGTCTTTTGATTGATGAATGCAGCAATCCGACCGATGGTTTTGTCTGCATCGTCTTTGAGAATCCAACGCATACACTCACCGTTTCTAAAAAATTTGTTGACTTTAGGATCAAAAACACCATTGATGTCTTTGTCTAATGGGCGTATCCAATTCACTTCACTTTTGTAAAGTCTTACTGGAAAGAGTAAAAAATCCTTTGCAGTTTTCTTATTGTTAACTTCAAATATTTGCATTGTGGATTCAATTTATTCTACTCGAATGAACTTATAATCACTTAGCTCCCAGTCTATAACAAGACCTCTACCAACTCCTTTTGCTACCTGATCTCCATACAAATGATGAACCAGATACAGTGATACATCATAAGACTTGGCGCCTCCTGCAGATGTAAGAAGCATATCGTCGTGCACAAAGGAGACTCCCTCATGCACAGTTAATTCAGGAAATGTCTTTCGATATCGTTCAATATCCGTAGGAAATGTAGTGGATTCCTTACCATCCACCAGTCCTGCTTTGGCCAGAACAAACGCACCATCACAAAGCGACATTACATACTTTGCTTTGCCACCTATTTCAGTGACCCAGTTGATTAGCTTCTCGTTTTCAAGATCAGAATCCATATTGTGTTCTGCACTAGGGACTACCAGGATGTCTATTTCAGGAAGGTCAGGGCTGTCAAACGAAAAGTGAGGGATAAGTTTAAGACCTTCAAAGGTTGTAACCGTATCCATCGTCTCATTGACAGTGAACACATTTATTCCACCATCAGTATGGAAAATGGTATGTTGAAAAATATCATAAGGAGCTATTAGTTCAGAATTATAGACACCATCAATCATTAGAAATGCTGCATTGAATGATTGCCCTTCTGCAACGGGCTTAATTTGAACAGGAGCTTTCTCAGCTTGGGGTTGACAGGCCGTGACAATTAGAATTATCAAGCATATTTTTTTGACGGTTTTCATAACTGCAATTTTAGTTTATCCCAAAGGTTCATGTTTTCTAGTTGCGCTTTCATTTTCTCACCCACTTTCTCAATTGCCTTTGATGGACGTATCATGACTTTAAATTCAATGATTTTTCCATCCTCATTCCACGAGATGATGTCCACACCGTCTATCATGATTCCATCAATTTCAGCGTTGAATTCCAGTACAGCATCACTTTCACTAATTAATTCCTTGACGTAGTGAAAGCCTGTTCCTTCAAACATCTTTGCAGCGGAAAGTAAATATCCCATGACGATTTTCCTTCCCTTTTGTGCTTTGAAAAGAATAGGTGAATAAAAAATAGCTTCTTTGTCCAGAATGGACTTAAGCAGCTTTGCATCGTTGGTCTTTACGACTTGGTGCCAGCTGCTTATTGGATTTTTCATTTATCCTAAAGGCTAAACGCTTCTTTCACTTGATCCACGTAATCTAGCTTCTCCCAGGTAAATGTTTCTACTACCTTCTTCACTTCTTCCCCACCGTTACCTTTGAAGTTTACTTGTTTTACTTCTGGAACTCTTCCCATATGCCCGTAGGCAGCAGACTCTGAATAAATGGGCTCTTTAAGTTTCAACCGCTTAATGATGTATGCAGGTCGCATATCAAATATTTTATCTACGATTTTGGCAATTTCACCATCGTTCATGTCAACATTTGCGGTACCATAGGTGTTTATATAAATGCCCATTGGCTCGGCAACACCAATTGCATAAGAAACCTGAACAAGGATTTCATCAGCCACGCCAGCAGCCACAAGGTTCTTAGCGATGTGTCTGGTTGCATAGGCAGCAGATCTGTCCACCTTCGAAGGATCCTTTCCTGAGAAGGCGCCTCCACCATGCGCTCCTTTGCCACCATATGTATCCACGATAATCTTTCTTCCTGTCAGCCCGGCATCTCCATGCGGACCACCGATTACAAATTTGCCGGTAGGGTTTATGTGGTACTTAATTTGATTGTTGAATAATTCCTGATTCTGTTCTTTAAGCTTCTCCTTTACCCGCGGGATAAGGATATTGATCACATCTTCTTTGATCTTTTTTAGCATGTTGTCCTCATTGTCAAAATCATCATGCTGGGTAGAAACAACAATAGCATCAATTCTAATCGGACGATTGTGATCATCATATTCAATGGTTACTTGTGATTTTGCATCCGGACGTAAGTAGGTCATTTGTTTTCCTTCTTTTCGGATATCAGAAAGTTCCATTAATATTCTATGTGAAAGGTTTAATGCTAAAGGCATGTAATTCTCAGTCTCTTTGGTTGCGTAACCAAACATCATTCCCTGATCACCAGCCCCTTGCTCATCTTCAGACTCTCGCTCTACGCCTTGGTTGATGTCAGGGGATTGCTCATGAATGGCAGAAATAACACCACATGAGTTTCCATCAAACATGTATTCACCTTTCGTATAGCCTATTTTATTGATGACTTCACGAGCAATATTTTGCACGTCTATATATGCTTTGGTTTTTACTTCACCAGCAAGAGCGACAAGACCTGTGGTTACCATAGTTTCACATGCCACCTTACTGTCAGGATCAAATGCAAGAAAATGATCTACTAGTGCATCGGAAATCTGATCAGCGATTTTGTCCGGGTGTCCCTCACTTACGGACTCTGAAGTAAATAAATATGGCATCTATATTTCGTTTCTTTTAGGTCGGCAAATTTAGAAGATTTGGAGAACTCCGTTATGGGAATTGACCAAAACTAAATATTGCTGGAATTTTATGTATTTGAATGTCAGTTTTCTGCCATTTTGAAATAGGCTGTGTCAATATTTTTTCATTGGATCCAGAGATGTCCGCAGAGATACTTAGTAAAGTGTCTGCGCGACAGATTTTCAAAATGTCTTTTATCAATTGCTGATTTCTGTACGGTGTTTCCATGAAAAGCTGGGTATATCCAGACTGGCTAAGCTTCTCGAGTTCTTTAATTTTTTGCTGTCTTGGATTTCTATCGATGGGAAGGTAGCCATGGAATGTGAATCTTTGACCATTAAAACCGGAAGCGATGAGCGCCATTTGTATGGAAGAAGTTCCGGGCATTGGAACCACTTGGATGTTTGTTTGGTGGGCAAAGCTAACAGCCACATTGCCCGGATCTGCCAAGCAGGGAACACCTGCTTCAGAGATAACAGCGATATCCAAGCCATTTCTAATGGGCTCAAACAGCGGATACATTTGATCCCAATTAGACTTTTTATCGAGAATTTGAAATTCTAGTTCTTCGATCGTAATGCCAGCTTTCAGACTGCTAACAAAGCGTCGGGCAGTGCGCACATTTTCTACAAAGTAATATTTGGTGTTTTTCAGCACATCTGTCACCATAGGTGAAATGAACGAGGCATCATTGTCTGATGACAGATATGTAGGGATTAAAAATAATTTGCCGTGATTCATTTGGATAAAAATTCAATGACTAGCTCTCCAAGCTCATGGGGTTTTTCTGCGTGTACCCAATGCCCAGCCCCATTTATGGTTACAATTTTTGCCGCTGGGAAATAAGATTGTATGAGATTATGGTCATCATTTGTGATGTAGTCTGATTTGCTCCCGGCGATAAATAGTGTAGGGCCTGCAAAGCTAACTTCTCCTTCGATGCCTTCACCTACAGTTTCAATGGCATTTTCAATCGCAGATATATTTAGCTTCCAGGCAAAACTCCCATCTTTTTTTCGATCGAGATTTTTAAGAATAAACTGCCGAACGCCAAAATTGGTGATCACGTGGGCCATTTGATCATCCGCATCCTTTCTGTTTTGAAGTTTCGCTAAATCTACCGAGTGAAAACCCTCAAATATTTGCTGATGGTGAGGTTCATAATATTTAGGAGCTATGTCCACTACAATTAACTTATCAACTGCGCCTGAGTGTTGAGTTGCCATATGCATCGCTACTTTTCCGCCCATAGAGTGTCCAAGGATGTGAGCATGACTCAAATGTTCATCATCCATGAGTTCCATCACATCTTTCACCATCACATCGTAATCAAACTCATTGCTGTGTGGGGAGTTTCCGTGATTGCGTAAATCAATCAGATAGACTTTGAACTTTTCGGAAAAAACTTTCCCCAATGTCTGCCAGTTATCAGATGACCCAAAAACGCCATGCATTACGATTAGGGGGGGACCTGATCCCAATGTTCTAAAGTTTAACTTCATCTATTTTGAATTCCTATTTTGCACTTGTAATCAACAAAACCTTCTTTTTGTTCATTTCACTACCATTAAATTGATCTGACTCAAAGATACATATTACCTTCACGGGCTTTATGAACTCACTTAGCAGCTTTTTATCCAATGCGGTAAACTTTATCTGGGGACCACCACTACTGATATTACTTCTTGGTGGAGGCTTATTTCTCCTGATTTATTCAAGGTTTTTACCCTTTCGCTATTTACGTCATTCCATCAATGTCCTAAGGGGCAAATACGATGATCCAAACGATCCCGGAGACATTAGTCACTTTCAGGCCTTATCTGGCGCACTGGCAGCAACAATTGGTATGGGCAATATCAGCGGTGTGGCATTGGCCATTGCAGCGGGAGGTCCAGGAGCCCTGTTTTGGATGTGGGTGAGTGCGTTTATCGGGATGGCTACAAAGTACTTTACATGCACGCTTGCTGTTCAGTTTCGAGGCAAAGATTCCATGGGTGAGATTCAGGGTGGACCAATGTATGTGATCCGTGAGGCGCTTGGAAAGAAATGGATGCCATTAGCAGCCTTCTTTTGCGTTGCAGGGTTCTTTGGAGCAACACCTGTTTTTCAGACCAATCAAATGGTGGCAGTATTTAAAAACGTCATTTTGATTCCAGCGGGCGTTCAGGATTCTTTTGCGGTTAATCTGACCATTGGAATTGTGATAGCTGCTTTGGTCGCCGTAGTAATCCTTGGAGGGATCAAACGAATTGGAAACGTAGCGTCCAAGCTGGTGCCATTCATGGTGGTACTTTTTGTAATTAGCGTTGCCTCAATCATGGTTTTGAATCCATCGGAAATTATTCCTTCTTTTCTTTTCATCTTAGAGGATGCCTTTACTGCCAAAGCAATGTTGGGCGGTGCTGTTGGAGCCGTAATTGTGGAAGGAGCTAAACGCGCAGCTTTCTCTAATGAGGCAGGTATTGGTATGGCGCCATTGATGCACGGTGCGGCAAAGACTAAGGAACCAGTTAGAGAAGGTTTGGTAGCAATGTTGGGACCTGCCATTGACACCATTATCGTCTGCACGATGACCGGATTATGCATTCTAATCACTGGTGCATGGCAAAGTGGGGAATCAGATGGAATAGTGATGACTGCTCAAGCATTTGAAATCAGTTTACCAGGTTTTGGTCCGTATGTATTGATGGTTTGTGTCATGGTTTTCGCAATTACAACCATTTTTGGGTTAGCATACTATGGGCAGAAGTGTCTATCATTTTTGATAGGCGCTAAATACGGAAGATATTTTTATTATTGGTACATAGCTCTAGTGGTTGTTGGCTCTGTGGCATCATTAACAGACGTTGTAAATCTTGTTTTTGTAGCCTATGGCCTAATGGCAGTACCAACAATGATATCCACAATTGTATTGGCACCGAAGGTGATGGAAGCAACGAAGAAATACTTTAGTGAGGTATATAATTCATAATCATTTGGAATGCTGGTACTTAGATACAATATCTTTGCAGGCGGTATCATTTAAGATAGAATGAGAATTGTAATAGCAGGAGCTGGGGAGATGGGTTTTCATCTTGCGAAGCTTTTAACAGCAGAGGAGCAGGACATTGTAATCATAGATTCAAATCCCAATGTTCTGGAATATGTCTCGCAGCACCTGGATGTGAGCACCGTACGGGGGAGTTCAACATCACCACGTATACTCAAAGAAGCCAATATTGGAAAGGCAGACCTGCTGATAGCGGTGACGTCTATTCAGGAAACAAACATTACCACATGCATACTTGGCAAGAGTCTTGGGGCAAAAAAAACAATAGCAAGAATTTCTAACATCGAATTATTGCACTCACGAGATGAGCTAAATCTTAGCAATGTTGGAATTGATGAAATTATCTCGCCAGCATCGCTTGCCGCACGTGAGATCAAAAGGTTGCTCAAACAGTCAGCACTGACTGATACATTCGAGTTTGAAAAGGGCATGCTCTCATTAGTGGGGATCACTGTAGATGAGGGTTCACAATTATTTGGTAAGACACTCACAGAAACAGCTTATCTAAACCCAGATCATAATTTTACAACTGTAGCAATTCTGCGGAACAATAAAACCATCATTCCCTACGGGGAAAATAAATTCCAAGATGGAGATCACGCGTATTTCATTGCACAGCCAGATGGGATTGAGCGAGTAACTTCCCTGGCAGGAAAAGAGAGCTTCGAGATCAAGAATTTGATGATTTTGGGTGCGAGCAAGGTGGGGATTAATACCGCTAAGCTTTTAAGCAAAAAATATAATATCAAGCTTATAGAGGCAGATAAAGAAAAATGCCTTCATCTGGTTGATGAACTTCCAGATACCATGATTATTAATGGAGACGGTCGTGACATCAATTTGTTGAAAGAAGAGAGCATTGATCGGATGGATGCTTTTGTGGCTCTTACTGAGAACTCAGAAACAAATATCATGGCTTCATTGGTTGCAAAAAATCAAGGAGTTAAAAAAACAATAGCACTAGTGGAAAATGTGGATTATATCCACCTTTCACAAAGTATTGGAATAGATACACTAATAAACAAAAAATTAATCGCCGCTAGTTTCATCTTCCGATACATACGAAAAGGAGAAGTTTTAAACATTGCCGGCATCCACGGTGTTGATGCAGAGATTCTGGAGTTTGAACTAAGTGAGAAATCTAAGATCATGGAGAAACCTCTCAAAGACCTTGATTTTCCACGGACAGCCATTGTAGGAGGTGTGATTAGAGATGGAAAAGGAATTGCTGTCAGAGGTAATTTTGAATTTCACTCAAAGGATCGCGTAGTTGTATTGTCCAAACCTGAATGTATTAAAAAAGTGGAGAGCTTCTTCAAGTAAGCCATGCAATTCAACTACAAGGTAATTTTTAAGGTTATCGGCTTTTTGCTTCTTATCAATGGAGCGTTTATGCTTTCGTGCCTGCCTTTTAGCCTGTACTATGGAGAAGGTGATCATAATGCACTTATTGGCTCGGCACTCATCACAATAGGCTTTGGAGCAATATTCGTATTCCTGACGAGAAACCTGGAAAACAATGACATGCGGAAGAAAGACGGCTATCTGATTGTAACAATGGGGTGGCTCTCTATGTCATTTTTCGGATCGCTACCTTATCTTCTTAGCGGCGCAATTCCCGACCTCACCAACGCCTTCTTTGAAACGCTATCCGGTTTTTCTACAACTGGTGCCACTGTATTGACTGATATCGAATCCGTTCATAAAGGCATCCTTTTTTGGAGAAGCCTCACCCAATGGATCGGTGGTATGGGAATAATTGTTTTAACCGTAGCCATACTTCCCCTTTTAGGTATTGGAGGGATGCAGTTGTTTGTGGCAGAAGCACCTGGGATTTCTCCGGATAAACTCCAACCAAGAATCAAAGAAACAGCCAAGAGGCTATGGATTATTTACTGCGGTCTCACACTTACAGAAATGGTTTTACTTTGGGTTGGTGGGATGACCTTTTATGATGCCATCAATCACAGTCTAACTACAATGGCCACCGGAGGCTTCTCTACTAAAAATGCAAGTATTGCTTATTACAGCGATCCATTCATTCAGTATGTGATCATCGCATTTATGTTCATGGCCGGCACCAACTTTACCATGACCTACTTTGGTCTTCATGGGAAGTTTAAAAAAGTATTGAACAACGAAGAATTTAGGTTTTACCTGATTTTCTGTATCTCCGTTTCACTGGTTGTAGGACTTATTATTTACAATTTGGGTCATGATACCTTTGAGAAGTCAATTAGAGACGCCCTCTTTCAAATTGTATCTATTGTAACTACAACAGGGTATGTTACGCATGATTACACTGCCTGGACATCTTTCCTTACCGTCATATTCTTTTTGCTAATGTTTGCCGGAGGTTCTGCTGGCTCTACTGCAGGCGGAGTAAAGTTGGTGAGACACATCCTTCTGATTAAAAACAGCTTACTAGAATTAAAAAGAATCTTACACCCGTCCGCAATTATACCCGTCCGCTTCAATGGAAAATCAGTAAGTCGAGACATTACGTTTAATGTCTTGGCATTTATCATGATCTACATACTGATCGTATGTTTCGGGGCTATTGCTGTTTCCTCATTTGGAATTGATTTCAATACCTCGCTTGGGGCAGTAGCTACGACACTTGGAAATATTGGACCGGGAATAGGTGACGTTGGACCGGTAGATAATTTTGCTCACTTACCTACAGGTGTAAAGTGGATCTTATCCTTTATGATGCTTTTGGGTAGACTGGAACTTTTCACTGTATTAATCCTATTCACACCATTTTTCTGGAGAAAAGTCTAACCCCTTTCATTAGATTGATTCATCTTTGGAGCGACTCATACAACACTTGATTAAATGAACACGCTTAGCTTTATTATCTGGACAGTTGATCCCGCCATCTTTACCATCCCTTTTACAGATTATGCACCCCGGTGGTATGGCGTGTTGTTCGCTTTAGGCTTTCTTATTTCACAGCAGGTATTTTTTCACATCTTCAAAAGAGAGGGTCGTCCTGAAAAAGATGTGGAACGAATTACAGGATACATGGTAATTGCGACTATCATTGGTGCCCGGCTGGGGCATTGTCTCTTTTATAACCCCGGGTATTATTTATCAAACCCTATTGATATATTGAAAATCTGGGAAGGAGGCCTGGCCAGTCATGGAGGTGTTTTGGGGATTCTGATCGCCATCTATTTTTTCTGCAAAAAGTATAAGTATCGCTACCTCTGGATTCTGGATCGTTTAGTTATTGTAGGCGTTTTGACTGCTTCTTTGATACGAATAGGAAATCTTTTCAACTCAGAAATGGAAGGAACGCTAACTAATTCTAACACTGGTATTATCTATGCAAGAGCCACACTAGAAACTCTAAAATACTCTCCAGACATTGAAAGTGTAAATTTTGAAAAAGGGGGTGATATACAAAGCACGGTGGCAGGGAGGGTTCCTATTAAAGCCATAGTTGAATATAGAAGAGGCGTAAAGTTTGAGATTAAGGATAAAGATTTTGTTGAGAATAAACTAAAAGGTGCTCTTAACAGATATCGGGAAGTAAGGGAGCATGTTGATTTCGGAGATGGCCCGCTGGTATATAAAAACTACCAAAAAGAGGGAAGAGAGATTGTAGAGATTTCAGCTTTAGGCAAAGTCAGACATGCAGCACAATTGTATGAAGCCTTTTACGCTGCTATACTGATGGTTGTCTTTTATTGGTTGTGGGCCAAGCGCAGAGAGGTTTTGCCCCAAGGATTCAATTTCGCACTATTCATGATCGTATTTTGGTCCCTTCGATTTGCGGATGAATTTTTCAAAATGAATCAAGAAGCTTTTGAAGATAACCTGGCACTGAATATGGGTCAAATACTCAGCATTCCATTAACTGTTTCAGGGATCATAATAATGATATGGATTTTCCAGCGAGATCGAAAAATGTCTGACTCCAATTAGATACAAAAAAAGGGAGTAAAAACTCCCTTTCTTGATTTATGTTGGATCAATAATTATTGATCAGCTTCATCAGCCATCTCATCCTCTGCTTCAGCAGCTAAAGAATCAACAGCGACTTCAAGAGAATCCATTGCGTCACCCGCAGCTTCTTCCATGTCATCCATTGCTTCTTCTGCAGCTTCTCCTGCTTCTTCTACAGCATCTTCAGCTTCAGATTCAGATGATGCCGACGATGTGCAAGCTCCTAGGAATGCCACCATCGCTAATAGTAATAGTACTTTTTTCATTTTTGGTCAGGTTTAAAAAAATTGAACCATTAAAATTAGAAGGTTAGCGATCATAAACAAATGATTGACCTCTTTTTGTCAAAAAACACGAAATAAAAATTTACATTTTCTCTAATAATTTAAAAATGTTATCCTGACTTATTGGCTTCTTTTTTACGAAATAACCAAATCTTTTCCTGTCATTCTGTCTTGAAATAATGCAATAATTTCTTTGGAATAGCATTTGTGATCTTCAGATCATACAAGAAATAGAAAGGCAAATGAATTTCAACAACTATACAATTAAAGCACAGGAGGCCCTTCAAAAGGCAACAGAAATCGCATCTGGCGGAGGTCAACAAGTAATTGAGACTGGACACCTTCTGGAAGCAATTTTCATGTCTGATGAAAATTTAGTGTCCTTCCTTTTGAAAAAGCTGGGAGCACAAAAGCAAATGATAAAGGGCCCACTTCAGGAGTTAATCAATGGCTATCCCAAGGTTTCTGGCGGGCAACCCTATTTATCGAACGAAGCAGCCAAAGCTTTGCAAAAAGCAGAAAAGTACCTTAAGGATTTTGGAGACGAGTACATCGCTGTTGAACACATAATTCTAGGAATTCTTGCAGGAAGCGATAAATCTGCTCAAATCTTAAAGGATGCAGGTTTCCAGGAAAAACAGTTGATCTCAGCAATCAAGGAGCTTCGTGGAGGAGAAAAAGTAACAGATCAGAATGCAGAATCGAAATATCGATCACTCGAGCGGTATTCTAAAAATCTCAATGAGCTTGCAAAAAAAGGAAAAATTGATCCAGTGATCGGGCGGGATGAAGAGATACGACGGGTCCTTCAAATTTTAGCAAGAAGAACAAAGAATAACCCGATTCTTCTTGGCGAGCCTGGTGTAGGTAAGACAGCTATAGTCGAGGGAATGGCTCAGCGTATAGTAGATGGTGACGTTCCCGAAAATTTGAAATCCAAAACGATCATTTCTTTAGACATGGGTCTATTAGTGGCAGGAGCAAAATTTAAAGGTGAGTTTGAGGAACGGCTTAAAGCGGTGATCAAAGAAGTAACCGATAGTGATGGCGAGATCATCTTATTCATCGACGAAATTCACACACTGATTGGGGCTGGAGGAGGTGGAGAAGGAGCCATGGATGCAGCCAACTTGTTGAAACCAGCATTGGCCCGTGGAGAATTACATGCTATAGGAGCGACTACTCTTCAAGAGTATCAGAAATACATGGAGAAGGATAAGGCCCTGGAACGAAGGTTTCAGTCCATAGTGGTGAATGAACCTAGCGTGACTGATGCAATATCAATCCTTCGCGGAATCAAAGACAAATATGAGATACACCACGGAGTGCGAGTAAAAGATGATGCAGTGATTGCTGCTGTTGAGTTGTCGAATCGTTACATCTCCGATCGCTTTTTACCAGATAAAGCCATTGATTTAATGGACGAGGCAGCTTCAAAATTAAGAATTGAGATTGATTCTCTCCCGGAAGAGTTGGATGAGCTTAATAGGAAGATCATGCAATTGGAGATCGAACGTGAAGCCATCAGAAGAGAAAAGAATAAGGAAAAAGAGAAGTTGCTTAACAAAGAAATTGCTGATTTAGAAGAAGATAGAAAAGAGATAAAAGCAAAATGGGACAATGAGAAGTCAGTCATTCAAGGCCTACGCGAGGAAAAGGAAAACATAGAAACATATAAGACTGAAGCTGAGCAGGCAGAAAGAGCAGGAGAATACAATAAGGTGGCAGAGATCAGGTATGGCAAAATTGTTGAATCCGAGCAGAAGCTTTCAGAATATCAAAAGCAGCTGGTAGAGATGCAGGGAGAGAAAAGTCTGCTTAAGGAAGAGGTAGACCCCGAGGATATTGCAGAAGTGGTAGCTAAATGGACAGGCATACCTGTTTCCAAAATGCTAGAAAGTGACCGGGAAAAGCTCATCCACCTTGAAACAGAATTAGGCAAAAGAGTAGCAGGGCAAACGGAAGCTATCCAGGCAGTTTCAGATGCTGTCCGTAGAAGTCGTGCAGGATTACACGATCCAAAGCGCCCCATTGGATCCTTCATTTTCTTAGGCACAACAGGAGTTGGTAAGACAGAACTTGCCAAAGCATTAGCAGAATATCTTTTCAATGATGAGAATGCAATGGTGCGGATCGATATGTCTGAATATCAGGAAAGACATGCTGTGAGTAGACTCATTGGTGCACCTCCCGGTTATGTTGGATACGATGAGGGAGGTCAGCTTACAGAATCTGTAAGAAGAAAGCCCTATAGTGTGATATTGTTGGATGAAATTGAAAAAGCACATCCTGATGTCTTCAATATTTTGCTACAAGTGCTTGATGACGGACGATTAACAGATAATAAAGGACGTGTGGCAAACTTTAAGAATACAATCATAATCATGACAACCAATATTGGTTCGGGACTGATTCAGGCAAACTTTGAAAAACTGGATGAAGCCAATCTTGAGCCGGTAATTGAAGAAACTAAGAATCAGGTTTTCGAGCTATTGAAAAAATCAGTGAGGCCAGAATTCTTAAACCGTGTCGACGAAACAATCATGTTCCGTCCGCTGAGTAAAGATGACCTTCAGAAAATTGTGGGAATTCAATTCAGACTTATTCAGCAGCGTCTGGAAGAAAATGGGATCAAGATAGAAGCGGATGAAAAAGTACTTCAACACTTGGGGAAAATTGGTTTCGATCCACAATTCGGAGCACGTCCATTGAAGCGCGTATTGCAACGAGAGATTCTCAATGAACTTTCAAAAGATATTCTTGCAGGTAATATCGCAAAAGACTCAGTGATTGGAGTTACACTCTCTGAGAATGGTAAGGTTGAATTTTTGAATCTGGATGCCGTTGAAATTGAGTAAATTATTGAAGCTTTTAAAGCGAGTATGTTGGGTGGCAATCATAGGAACTATGATCGCTTTCCACAACATGTACAATCAGGAATTCAAATCTGTGGAAGAGAATAGGATTGAGATGATTGCCATGGATGAAGAAGAGTAATACGAATTTTTCTTATGAAAAATTAGCAGTTGATGAACCATCTCTACAAAATTCTTATTAAATTTATTCTACTATTACCCGTAACAAACACGTCATGACTGCAGAAGAAATCCAAGCCCAAATTACAGATCTGGAATCAAAGTTGACCGGTGATATGTTCAACGATATGGAGATCAAGGACAAGATTCATAATCTTAAAATGAAGCAAAATGGAACTCGTCCGATAAACTCTGAAATCGAGTGTGTTGGATGCGGAAGTTAAAAATTATCAATTGATAACATCCTAATTCTCAGGAAACTGCGTATTTTTGGTATTGCTGGAACCGTCAATACTACCACTCATGCGCAAACAAAACCTAGTTGCGTGGTGCATAACATTCGCTATGTTAGCCACCACTCCTCTCTATTCACAGACGTTTACTCTCCAAACAGGCACAGGTGCCGAAATCGGAGGCAATAAAGATGGAGGGGCCGTTTGGGCTGATTTTGATAATGATGGTGATCTGGATATCCTCATCAATACAAACCAAAACAATGCTGCCGGCAGAACAAGGTTATTACAAAGCGATGGCGCAACAAATCCTTCTTTTACTGACGTAACAACAACCCTAGCTAGCGGACTAGATGATGTACTTTGTGAGCGATCCATCATTTGGGGAGACCTCAATAATGATGGAAATATGGATTTCGTTCGTAATGCGCACTCAAGAATTGAATTCTACATTAATCGTGGCACAGACAGTACACCCAACTATCAATTTGGCGTAGGAACGGGTCAAACACCAAACTTCATTTTCACCGATTTACAGCGAGATGGATGTACTGGTGAAGGTAATGATGGAATAAACTCAGAAGGTCTTGCATTGCTAGACTACAACAATGACGGTTGGCTTGATCTTATTTTGGAGAATGCACAATGCGGAGTGGACATTTTAGAAAATCAGCAACTAGATGGAGCAGCGACTCGAGGCGTTTTGCTGGAAGATAACGGAGATAGTGACGGAAATTCAGAAAGCGCAGCAGAGGCAACGGGCAATGACTTTATGCAACATGTTTCAATAACCGGAAATACGCTTGGCTTGGAACTGACTGGTCAAAATGGAGATTATATGGCAAGCGGTGATTATGATGGAGATGGCTATGTAGACTTCATCGTGAGAAAGCCATCGAATGCTACAGGTTATAAGCTGTACACAAATGACGGAGATGGAACTTTTACACCCAATACTACAATCCCTCAAAATAACGCAGCAACTAACGCCGTAAATGGAAACAAAGGAGGTGTTATTTTTTGCGATTTTGATTTGGATGGAGACTTGGATATCTATTGGACAGATGCAGGGACCAATCAAGTGTGGCTTCAAACAACATCTGGAACATTTACCGCTTCAGCTAAGCCAACAATCCCTGGCACACCAAACATCGATGGGTGTGCGTGTGCAGATGTTGATGCAGACGGAGATATCGATTTATTTCTCGGAAACAACACAGGAAACAGCTATCTATATATTAATACAACTTCAGGAACGAATAGTGTAGCCAATCTAAGTTTTACACGAACAGACATTGCAGTCAATGCCGATTCGGAAGGAGTAAATCTAGTAGACTATGATGACGATGGCGACTATGATATTTATGTCAATGTAAACGGGGGCAATAATCAGATTTGGGAAAATGACCTTTGTGATGGCGGAGGTTGCGACTATCTAAAAGTCTACACACAAGATTGTGTAGATGGAACAACAACTACTCGGCCAATTGTTGGCGCAACAATGATAATAAAAGATGATATGGGCAATATTGTGTCAGGTGCGCAGAGCGGAAGTACTTCTGCCGGGCATGGTGCGCAAAACCCATCTGTCACGATTTTCAGTCTTCCAGACATGACATCAGACTACACGATTGATATCACCTTTCCAGAGAAAAACGGAACGATTGAAACATATTCTTACGACTTCAATGCTGCCGACATTGTTGACAATTCACTCACACTTATTTCAGTAAATGGAACAGATGGATCTTCATGTGATTCGTTTTCAGTTTTACCTGTTGAACTGATTTCTTTTTATTCACGTGTTAATGAAAACGCTATTCGCCTCGAATGGGTGACAGCTTCAGAGTTGAACAATGATCGATTTGAAATTGAAAGATCTTTTGATGGTGAATCATTCCAAACCATCGGCACAGTATATGGTAATGGTACTACGAGCGACCAAATCAAATATTTATTTACAGATCAGAATCCAGCGCAAGGAGCAAATTATTACCGACTTGTACAGTATGATTATGACGGAGCAAGTGAAAACAGCGCTACGATTATTGCATTCTTTGAAGCGAAGGATGAATTGGTAATTTTTCCAAACCCCATCAGCGACAGAATCAATTTATTTCTAGGATCACAATTCAGCAGAACAGACATTAGCATAACTATTTCAGATCTCTCCGGGAAAAAAGTTTGGGAGAAGGTGCTAAAAGCGCCCGAATCAAAATTGGAAATTAGCCTTGATTACTTATACCCAGGAATCTATTCTGTTCAAATAAGTAATGAAGCTTATACCAGTCGCAAAAGAATTAGCGTCAAATAGAAACTTTTGAGTCGAAATTCTGTCCTTAGCCTGTAAGACAAGATTATGAAATCTAATCAGGCGATATTTTTACTTTTTTTCATTACAATATTTCAAGCTCAAGCTCAAAAGGAAGCTAAGTATGATTACATCTCTAGCTATGGCGAACACGGCCATAGCAGTTTTGCATTAGTTCGGAAAGAAAATAACTATGGTCTTATTGATAGACAAGGCAAAGAGATTCTGCCGGTAGAATATGATAAAATCTATCGTTTCGGAGAGTCAGGTCTAAACTGGGCAAAACTTCAGAAAGATGGCAGGTATGGCTTTATTGATCGGTCAGGGAGTGTTGTAGTAAAACCAGTCTATGATCGCATTTATTCTTTTGGCGATAAGAATGTAAACTGGGCGATGATCCAAAAAAATGGTCTTTATGGTTTCATTGATCGGTCAGGAGCAGAGGTGGTTTCACCAATCTACAATAGCATCAATTCGTTTGGTTCGAATGGAGTTACCTGGGCTCGTGTACAGCGAGATGGCATGTATGGATTCATCGATCGGTCGGGGAAGGAAATTGTACCAACAGTGTACCAACGAATAGGGAGCTTTGGCTCCATCGGGACGGACTGGGCTAAAGTGGAACAAAACGGACTTGAAGGGTTTATCGATCGGTCGGGCAAAGAGGTGGTCACACCAAAGTATACCTCAATTTCTTCATTTGGAACAATTGCTGGTCATTGGGCCAGGGTTGAACAAAATGGCCTCTATGGGATAATTGAAAGAAATGGGAAAGAAGTAATCGCTCCAAAATATGAACGAATCTATGACTTTGGAAACAGAGGCGCGTCTCATTTAGCTATGGTGAAGAAATCAGGAATGTATGGTCTCATTGATAAATCAGGGCGTGAAGTCGTTCCTGCCATGTATGACAAGATCAGCTATTTTGATAGAGAAAATTCTAATTGGGCGCTTATTGAGAAGGACGGTAAGTTCGGTTTCATTGATAAGAGCGGTAAGGTAGTAGTTCCTGCAGCCATGACAGATCTAAGTAGCAGCTTTCATGAGCTAAGCGACCATTTCAGCTCACGCGGCTCTCACATAGGAGAAATTGGTGCAGTAAAGAAATATTGGATCAGTGATTTTGTAGGGAAATACGCATTGCTCAAGAGCAAGAAGACCTGGGAAATAGGTGTGGTAAATAAGAACTTTGAGGTGGTGGTACCTGTAGAATACAAGAAAATTCTGGTAGATCAGACAGGAAGTATTCATGTATGGAAATGAAAAAAGCCTCTTATCTGGAAATAAGAAGCTTTTTTCTCAAGGAGTATTTTTTTTAAAAGACTTCTGCAAAGAGTGCCTGCATTTTAGCCCAGCTTGCACTATCAGCTGCTGCGTTGTAGGCCAGTGGCATACCGAATTTAGCAGCTAATGAATCGGCGTCCTTACTTGTGAATGAATGCACGGCACCTTCATAGTTAATAAACTCATAGCTTGCACCAGCAGCATCCATTGCAGCTTTATAATCAGTGATTTGCTGCTCAGTTACAAATTTGTCTTCAGCGCCATTTGCAACTAGAATTCTACCTTTTACAGAGCCAGCTTCAGGCATTACAGGAAGTCCAAGTCCTGCATGAAATGCGGCAACTGCGTCTAGCTCATAACCTGCATTCGCCATGCTAAGTACGGTGCTTCCTCCGAAGCAATAACCTATCGCCCCGATTTTTTCACTATCCACATTTGGATGACTTTTCAGCGTTTCTAAGGCGGCTTCAAATCTTGCTTTTGCATCATCGAAGTTGCCCATGACCATGCCGGCGAAAGCTCCAGCTTCATCTGGATGAGCAGCCTGCTTACCATCACCATACATATCGACTGCAAGCGCGACATAACCCAGGCCGGCCAGCATGTCTGCTCGTTTTCTAGAGTATTCATTGTGTCCCCACCACTCATGTACAACCAAAATCCCAGGACGTTTTGAAGAGTCATTTACATCCAAAGACAAGTAGCCTACCATTGTAGTGCTATCAGAGGCGTAAGTTGTGACCTTGCCCAAAACTCTGGCTTCTACAACTTCTGGCTCATTGCTTTCTGATTCTTTTTCTGCGGAGGTGCAGGCCACTACAAACATTCCGATAAGGAATGCATAGATCAGTTTTAGTTTCATCATATTAGGTTTTAAAGATTTCTATAAAGGTAAAACATGAAAATAAGATGAGATGTTCTATGGGATTCAATCTTTGATTCTTAGCTCATCTGACAGCTCATTTGTGTCAGTATCCTTCCTAACAAAACCGTTAGTGATTAGCAGATTTTTACAGAGATTGATTCCATTCACCAGACCATCTCCGATTTGCTTTCTTTTTAAGCCATCAGTAATTAGAGCCACGACATTTTCCCAGTCTTCTTTCTTAACTTTTTCATTGATTCCCTCATCGCCAATAACCAACACGATATGTTCAAGACGACTGATGTATATTAGAATACCAACGTGCTCATGGGTATCATAGATTTTTTCGTTTAAAAATGCCTCTTTGGCTCGGAGAGAAACCATTTCCAATGCACGCTCGTCCGAAACAATTAACCGTTTGAGCACTGGAAATAGGATAGGTAAAAAGTATCCAGCTAGCATAAGGACAATCACTAGCATAAAAGCCTCAATAAAGGAAAGAGGCGGAAGACTCCATGTATATGAAAGTAGCGCAATAACTGCCAATCCGGCAACTCCAAGAAGGGCGGCAATGTACCAGGATGTTTCTGTGTAATTATCACTCTTTCGCGCAAAGAAAGGGACAATCTCGCCACAAGACTCTTTTTCGAGAGCCTCTACAGCCTCTTTAACCTGATGTTTTTCTGCCTCTGTAAATGTGTATTTTTTCATAAACTCAAATGTTTTACCAACCTCCCGATGCTCCCCCACCTCCGAACCCCCCACCTCCACCAGAAAACCCTCCACCAGAGAAACCGCCACTAAATCCACCGGAGTAGCCTCCAGAATAACCTCCATAGTATCCACCACCTCGGCCTCCTCTACCACCTGAGCCAACTCCATTTAAGAACACCATTGCAAAAAATGAGGCAAAAAGAGCTGCTACGAAACTCACAAGTATCCAGGATGTCAAAAACACAAAAGAAATCATGATAAGATTGCTTTTGAGATTCCCAATTTTTTTGGTGAGATATGCTTTCACTATGAATACGAAAAAGATCAGGACAACTATTCCAATAAAAAGTGCAAACGAATAATCATCTTCTCTGTCACTCGTGGATGTTCTTGTTACTTGCGGTAAATCTTCTCCATCAATTAATGAGATGATTGCTTCGACTCCCTCTTCAATTCCAAGGTAATAATCACCGTCTCGAAAATGTGGTACGATAATATTATTGATGATACGCTTAGCATACGCATCCGTAATTGCACCTTCCAATCCATATCCAACTTCTATCCTCAGCTTGCGATCATTTTTAGCAATAATCAACAAAACGCCATCATCTATATCTTCTCTGCCCAGCTTCCACTGATCCACCACACGAATGGAAAACTGCTCGATTGATTCACCTTCAGTTGATCCTATGATAAGAATTGCCAGCTGGCTACCTTTCCGTTCCTCCAGGCTTTTCAATTGATTGGTCAGAATACGTTCTTCAGATTCATTTAAGAGGTTAGCCAAATCAGTGACACGATCCTTTAGATGAGGTACACTTTGTAATTCCTGACTATAAACGTGAGATGCTAAGACAGCAACACAGCATGCAAAGACTATTGATTTTAGGTATGATTTCATATCTTCGATGAAAATAACAAAATAAGATGAATAAGCGACTAATCACAATTCTGATCATTGTTGTAGCACTTTTTCTTGTTTACAACTTCTTTGCAGGCAAGTATAACCAGATGGTAATTCTGGATGAGGAAGTAAATACAGAATGGGCCAACGTTGAGACGCAATATCAGAGGAGATATGACCTTATTCCTAATCTAGTAAATACCGTAAAAGGGTTTGCTCAACAAGAAAAAGAAGTGTTGACCCAAGTGACAGAGGCCCGTGCCAAAGCGTCAAGCATTCAAATAGATCCTTCAAACCTGAACGCTCAGACGATGCAAAATTTTGCCAATGCCCAATCCAACCTGAACTCAGCGCTTTCAAGATTACTTGTGACTGTGGAGCGCTATCCGGATATTAAATCCAATCAAAACTTTTTGGAACTTCAAGCCCAATTAGAAGGAACAGAAAATCGAATTTCGGTAGCTCGAACCCGCTACAATGAAAAGACAAAAGGCTATAATACGTATATACGAAAGTTTCCCAATACGATGCTTGCAGGGATGTTTGGTTTTGAACGTAAGCCACTTTACGAAGCAACAGAAGGAGCTGAAGATGCTCCAACTGTTCAGTTTTAATTTATTTCAATGTAAAGTTGATGGGTACGACCATTTGAACTCTCACACGGATGTCTCCTTGTTTGCCTGGAAGGAACTTAGGAACCTTTTTCATGACCCTGATTGCTTCTTCGTCGCAACCTGCACCAATGCCTTTCAAAACTTTAAGGTCTGTTAATGTGCCGTCCTTTTCTACAACGAACTGAACGACAACTCTTCCTTCTATTCCCATACGCTGGGCTTGCTTGGGATAATGAATGTTTTTACCCAGGAACTTATAGAAGTTCTGCATACCTCCTTCAAAGGTGGGCATTACTTCAGCCCAGTTCTTAGGAGCCTCGTCCACTTTCTCTTCTGAAATTTCTGTTGGAATTAAAATTACCACAGACTCTTCATCAGTAATTTCCGCATCTATGGTCACTTCTATTTCCTCTTTAGGCTCTTCAACTGTGGATTTAATTATAGGTGTAGATGGAGGTGGTGGAGGGGGCGGTTTGATGTCTGTTGGAGGTACAATGAACTCGTCAACAGACTCATACTCTTGATTAAATGAATGCATAACCGGCTCAATTGGGGATTTCCATTCAAATGCTAGCAGTGTTAAGGAAAGTGAGATGATCATACCAATACCAAAAAACAAAGGTCTTTTGTGTTCCAGGTCATACTTTTTGTTTTTCTTAAGTTCCATAATTCAATACTTTGTTAGGTTATCAATCAATTGATCGAAATAAAAGCATGAATCGTGCCTGAAATCAATTTAGAAAGTCATTGAAGTGCTTGGAAAGGTCAGCATATACTTCTTTGCGAGGCAAAAGATCAGCGGCATCAATTTCCGTCAATGGGCGGTAAACGGTCTTCTGTGAATCCTGAAGATACTTTTCACAGTTTTTCAAATCCTGTAGAATCGGATTGGAATAATCTAGTGAACATGCGTGTCTGAATTCTTCGAGATAGCTATTATACCACAGGCTTACACTACTCAAAGCAACAAGTGAGGTGAAAAATGTTTCGAGCGAATGTTCCCTCCCTGCGACAAATGTGAGTACGCTTCTATCTTCAATGGGCTTGGAATAGAGCTCCCACAGTTTGAGAATATTCTCAGATTTATCAGCATCCGCATGGTAGAGAATATCGGTTCTATAAAGGGAAGAAATGACCAGAGGAGATCCTTTCGCCAATGATTGTATGACTGACTTAAAGCTCCTGGAGGTCTGATCTCTAAAATGAAATCGAGGGGCCTCTTTTCCCTGAATGTGGATGTAGTGAAGCATTGTTAGTGATTACTTTAACTGGATTTTATCTAGACTGTTTCAGCTCCAGCAGAAATAAGTAACTGTACAATTTCTTCCTGACGGTGATTTCTCGCAAAAGTCAAAGCATCTACTCCCTCATTATTGGTCAAAAGAACATTTGCACCTTTCGTAATGAGCATTTCAGCGAGTTCATATGATCCTTTGAAACATACGCCCATTAGTGCTGTGTTGCCGAGTGCGTCCTTTGCATCAACATTTGCACCTTGATCGATAAGCAATTCAGCTATTTCTTTCTGACCTAAATAGGTTGCAAGTACCAAAGGGGTAAATCCCCTTTCATCGGGTCTATTCACAATTTCTGGCTGTGCCTCCACAAGCTGTGCAAGCGGAGCTATCTGACCAGATCGAATAAAACTCATTAACTCCATCAGGTGGTATTTAAAAGGGTTCAACCCATATGAATTGAACCCTATGTTATTTTTTACCCTAAATCGAACCGATCCAGATTCATCACTTTGTCCCAGGCGGATACAAAATCATTGACAAACTTCTCTTTTGAATCCTCGCATGCATAGACTTCTGCTATTGCACGAAGCTCTGTATTTGATCCGAAAATCAGATCGGTTCTGGTTCCGGTCCATTTTACGTTACCTGATTTTCGGTCAGTCCCTTCGAAGTATTTATCATCAGCTGCAGTAGCCTTCCATGTGATGCCAAAGTCTAGCAGGTTCACAAAGAAATCATTACTGAGTGTTCCAGGCCTGTCCGTAAATACGCCATGCTTTGATTGGTCATGGTTGGTATTCAATACACGCATACCTCCTATTAATACGGTCATCTCAGGCGCGGTAAGTGTTAAGAGCTGTGCCTTGTCAACGAGCATCTCTTCGGCGGCAATGGGTACTCTTGTATTTTGATAGTTCCTAAATCCATCTGCTAAGGGTTCCAGAGCTGCGAAGGCTTCTGCGTCGGTTTGTTCAGCGGATGCATCCGAACGCCCAGGAGTAAATGGAACCACCACATTCTGTCCAGCATCTTTAGCTGCTTTTTCAATGGCTGCGCCACCCCCCAAAACAATCAGGTCGGCAAGAGAAACATCCTTACCAAAATTACTTTTCACTCCTTCCAAAGCTGCAAGCACCTTCGCTAATTGCTTGGGATTGTTCGCTTCCCAGTCTTTTTGCGGCGCCAGTCTGATCCGAGCGCCATTTGCTCCACCTCTCATATCTGAGCCTCTAAAAGTTGAAGCAGAAGCCCATGCTGTAGAGACCAGCTCAGAAACAGCTAATCCGGAATCCAAAATCATTACTTTCAATGCTGTCACATCTGAGTCACTTAGCGAGTGAGTAGCTGCGGGAATCGGATCTTGCCAAATCAATTCTTCTGAAGGTACTTCAGATCCTAAGTAACGTGCAATGGGTCCCATGTCTCGATGAGTAAGCTTATACCATGCACGTGCAAATGCATCAGCAAACTCTTCTGGATTTTCATAGAAGCGCCGGGAAATTTTCTCATATGTAGGATCCATCTTCAATGCCATGTCCGCAGTTGTCATCATCAGAGCCTGCGATTTCGATGAATCTCCTGCAGCAGGTGCTTTTTTAGCATTAGATGCTGCTGTAGGTGTCCATTGATTTGCTCCTGCAGGACTCTTTGTTAATTCCCATTCATAGCCGAAGAGTACTTCGAAATAGTCATTATCCCACTTTGTTGGGTTTGGTGTCCATGCACCTTCTATTCCACTCGTAATAGTGCTATCTCCATGGCCACTTCCAAAACTATTTTTCCATCCCATGCTTTGTTCTTCAATGCCTGCGCCTGCAGGCTCTCTACCCACATGTTTGTCAGGGTCAGCAGCACCATGTGCTTTACCAAAGGTGTGACCTCCGGCTACCAGAGCTACTGTTTCCTCGTCGTTCATTGCCATTCTACCAAAGGTCTCTCGGATATCTATAGCTGATTTCAACGGATCGGGATTGCCATTAGGGCCTTCAGGATTTACATAAATCAATCCCATCTGAACGGCACCTAGTGGATTTTCTAACTCACGATCTCCTGTGTATCGTTTATCTCCCAGCCACTCAGTTTCTGCACCCCAATAAACGTCTTCTTCAGGTTCCCACACATCTGCTCGTCCACCGGCAAATCCAAATGTTTCAAATCCCATGGATTCTAAAGCACAGTTTCCAGCTAGAATCATTAAATCAGCCCACGAAATTTTTCTTCCGTACTTCTTTTTAATCGGCCAAAGTAAAAGTCTTGCTTTATCAAGGTTCCCATTGTCAGGCCAGCTATTTAGAGGAGCAAAACGCTGCGTACCTGTTCCACCTCCACCACGCCCATCCTGAATACGGTAGGTACCTGCACTGTGCCATGCCATTCGAATAAATAGTGGACCGTAGTGTCCATAATCAGCAGGCCACCAATCTTGTGAATCTGTCATCAGGTCATACAGATCTTTTTTTAAGGCTTTTAAGTCTAGCTTCTTGAATTCCTCAGCGTAGTTAAATCCATCATCCATAGGGTCAGACTTGGATGAGTGCTGTCGGAGAATATTCAGTTTAAGTTGGTTTGGCCACCAGTCGCGATTAGAGGTACCGCCACCTGCACCTTGATTTAGAATGCCGCCTAAATAAGGGCACTGGCTTGCATCACCATTATTATTGGATGTATGATTAGTCATATTGGTAAGGGTTTAATACTTTAACTAGAGTAAATCTAGTATTACTATAATTTATAAATTTTATATGGCTATAAGCTCAACCTATGTAAAAAACTTAGTTGTTCTGCTGTTTGTTTTCACTGGTGCCAGTGGATTTACTCAAGACGCTAAAAAGTTCAATACAAAATATGGACGTGAAGATTTGGACTTAGTTCCTGAAGCACCAGATTATACAGAACTGAAATATTGGGTGGCACATCCTGATGTTGATGATATGGCTGATTTGGTGCCAGGGAAAGGTGAATTGAAAGAATATCAGTCGACAGCAGATGTAGATATCTTTTTTATCTATCCAACCATTTATTCCAAAAAGCAGCACAAAGACCATCCGTGGTTTGCAGATGTGAATGATGAAAAACTCAATAAGGAAATAGCAAAATCAACAATTAAATACCAGGCATCTGTTTTCAATGCCTCAGGAAAAGTATATGCTCCACTCTATCGGCAGGCTCACATTGGTGTGTACTACGCAGATAACCTACCTATGAAGGTAGAAGCTTTGGGGTTTGCCTATCAGGATGTGAAAAAAGCATTTCAGTATTACCTGGAAAACTGGAATGAAGGCCGACCGATTATCATTGCTTCGCATAGTCAGGGGACCAATCATGCGGTGACTTTGCTACGAGAATTTTTTGAAAGTAAGCAACTCATGAAGCAGCTTGTGGCGGCATATATTGTAGGCATGCCATTAGACAAAGGGACATTTTCGTACATCCCACCTTGTGAGAATCCTGATGATGTTGGCTGTTGGCTCACGTGGAATACATATGCCCGAGACTATTATCCTCGTAACCATGACTTTTGGTATGCTGACGCGCTCAATATAAACCCCTTGAGCTGGACAAGTGATACCGCCTACGTTTCGTGGGGGAAAAATAGAGGAGGGATATTAAAGAATTACAAAAAAATAAGGCCTGGATTATCTGACGCACAGACTGTGGATGGCATGCTTTGGATCAATAAATTGAAATTTTTCTGGAGTTTTCTAATCAATTGGGATCGATATCATGTAGTGGATTACAATCTATTTTATATGAACATCAGGGATAATGTAGAGGAACGTGTGACTAAGTATTTGGAGGAAAATAAGGACTAGCCTTCTTCATACTCATCTAGAAACTTGGGAAGTAGGTCCATCATGAGTTCATATATGGCAAATTCTGAGGAGGTAGCTAGATATTCGTCCGAAAAATTGCAATATGAAATGAAGCTTGTGAGTTTGTCGCCCTCCAGTTTCGTGTTTTCACTTACCCATTCTCTGGTGAATTTTAGCCGAGCCTTGTCGGTCGTATACTTTGTCCGACGAATTTGCTGCATCTTCCGCTTTTCTTTCTCCTTTTTACTGACAGAGTGATGGATAGCAGAAATAGGATGAAAAAATACGAAAACAGGGTTTAGATATTCACTTTTCTCCATCTGTGGATAAGGATCCATCACTACTCGGGGTACTCTAAAGATTACGAAGGTGGTGTCTTTAGGCTGTTCCTTTATCACAAGATCTTTGAATCTTTCGTATTCTGGAAATTCACCTACAACAACTTCATCCAGATAAATGGTATTAACAGGAAGGAGAAATTCAATTTCTTCAGATTTAAACCAAGTGGAATCTACAATCCAAGCTAATGTTTTGTGACCTACGCTGGAGAAAACGATTGTATCTCCGATTTGTCCTGGCATCTGAAATTTTCCTTCCGCATTGGTGGAGGTTAAACTGCCAGCATCAATGTTTTGGATGTGAACGCCTATTAAGTCTTCTTTAGTAAGACTATCTTTCACTATACCATAGACATAGCTTCGTTGAGCTGTGGAGGAAAAACAGCCTGAAATGATCAATGCAATGAAAATGAGCTTTTTCAAGTATCCAAATATCTGTTTTTAATAAACGCGGTTTTTTGATTTAGGATTATTTAACATTTCACTCTTCTGTCGGTTTATAGAGCATGATTGAAATCAAAAAGCATTCAGGTATCTATACATTAACAGTAATGCAACAATTGCCGATCAAGTTGCTTGAAGCATGGAAGTTTTTCTCATCCCCCAAAAATCTGACATTGATCACACCTAAGCATATGGGGTTCCAAATAACTTCGTGTGAGCAGGAAAACATGTATGCAGGGCAAATGATTACTTACAAAATTTCTCCTTTTCCAAGAATAAAAATCAACTGGGTCACTGAAATCACCCATGTAGATGACAAACTGTTTTTTGTAGATGAGCAGAGATTTGGCCCTTATAGCTTATGGCACCATGAACATCATTTTAAAGAAAACGAAAATGGTGTTTTGATGACTGACCGAGTTTCATATAAAATACCTTTTGGATTTCTTGGAGGCATAGCACAGTCGCTTTTTGTGAAAAGACAATTGATGGAGATTTTCAACTATCGAATAATAGCACTGAAAGAGATGTTTGGCGAGTAGTTTATGCAGATGAGTTATTTTAGTTGTAAATAACTAATTGACTCTTGAAGAAGTATCAATTTTCGTTTCTATTGGTTCTAGCTAATTCAGCAGTCATCTGTTTTTTATATTTCACTATCGATAGCCACAGACTAAAGATTTTCAAAGAATACTTGGCGAAAGATGTAGTTATCGTTAAGTATGAGGATTTAAATGGAGATGGAGAAGAAGAAGAAATCTTAGTTAGAGACTACAACAACATCTATTCAGTTTTTAATATCAGATCAGAAAAAGATCATATTTCTGATTTAAAAATTGAAGGAAAGATAAAGTCATCTAGCGCCATTTATTTCCATGATATGGATAATGACGGCATTAAGGAGATATGGTCCATAATGCGCTATCAAGATACAATTTGGCTAAAATATAGCGATCTCTATTCAGTCAAGGAATCGTATCCAATTATTCCCGTAAATAATGATTATTCATTAGAGAACTATGATTATCTAATCGAGATTGCTGGCATTTTTGACAAATACGTTGTTTTTTCAATTAACGCAGGATATCCATTGGAACCCAGAGCCATTTATTCATTTAATTGGAGTACTAAGAAATTCAATAGAACAGAGGATGAAGGATCGTTAGTACTTAATCCCTACTTTTTTGATCTTGACAAAGATGGAACTCCGGAGATCATTACTCGATCTTTTGCTCCTGAAAACATCCATTATGATGTTCCTTTTACAGATAGCTCATCTTGGCTTAGAGTATTTGACTTGAATCTTAATCACTTCTTTGAGCCAACTGAATACTCACATAGTTCAAGTAAGATTACCGTACTTCCGATAGAGACTGATTCCAGTAATTACCTTGCTGTTTCATCGAGGTATGGACGTAATGAGGAAATCGATCCTTCTATATCGCTGATAGACACTAACGGAAAAATCATTAAGGAAAAAGAGGGACAAGAGAGCAGTAAACTTTTTCAATACGGCAATAAACTCTTTTCCTATAATGAAACAACTAAAGAGATCTATGAACTAACTGCCAACCTCGAACGAAATAAGTTTATGGTTAAAGCGGAGGTGCCTTTAAATCCAAGTGGTAGTAAAAATAGAATTGCAGCCTCAAGCGACTTTCTTGTAGCGTCAAAGCGTGAACAGTTACTTTCTGTGATAGCTAATGATTTACGATCTGAAACAATTTACCAGATTGACTATCCAATAATTAATCATCCAATATGGAGCGGATCCAATATTATTGTCCACACGGCAGAAAAAATTTACTTTTTTAATTATAAAGCCCGTGATAAATCAATTAAATGGCTCATCATTTTATGTTTCATCTGTGTACAATTGACGATTATCCACGTTCTGAAAAAAAGAGCAAAACTTGCAGGCACAAAGAATAAAGATTTTATCATACTGAAATCTGGAAAGGAAAGAGTCAAATTAAAATTCAATGAAATTCTCTATTTGAAGTCTGCTGGTATAGGCCCATACACAGATCTTTTTCTAGCCAATCAGGATAAACCTTTGGTTATTACCAAAACTCTTGGAGCAGTACATGTAGAATTACCTGATCAATTTATTAGAATATCAAGATCCATTGTAGTTCGAGAAGATTTGATCAAAAAAGTTACTAGAAGTGATCAGTTGGTTGTGATCTCTATTAAGGGTGAAGAGATTCACATGAAAGCGTCCAGACCAAGATTGGATGATTTACCCTTTTAAATATTTGCCCCTTAAGTTTTAGCGGGCATTAAATAAAAAAAGCTATTGGTTCCTTAATTAAGTATTGCACGGCTTTATAATTAAGGGTTATAAAGATTCAATTTGAAAGAAAAAAGATTATGAAAAAATTAATTTTGTCTTTCATAGTAGTGTGCATATGCTGTCTCACTAGTTGCTTCCAAGACTACTTTCCGCCTCACGGGGGAGGAGGTGGTTCTGACCCTGAATTACCGGATCCTGTTGCATATTATAAATTCAATGAAAATGCCTTAGACGAAACCTCCAATAATGACGGAGAGGTCAATGGCGCTAACTTTGTTGCTAGCCAAGCAGGCGAGGAATCAAGCGCAATCCAATTTGATGGTATCGATGATTTTGTGCAGATTCCACGTTCTGAAGATGTAAATTTTGGTAATGAGGATTTTACTATTTCTCTGATGGCGAAAACAAGTACGTCCGATGAGGGAGTACTTCTATCGACAAGAAATACATCAAGTTGTTCGCAAGCCAGCGGCCCAACAGTAACGCTAGCAATTGGTTCTGATAGATCTTTCCGGGCAACTCTGCGAGGTTCCAACAATGTAAAATACGGCATCATTAGTAGCATACCAGTTAACGAAGATGAGTGGACACTTCTGACATTGTCTCGAGAAGGGGGATTAATAAGGATGTACGTGGAGTCAGAAGAGACTCAACTAGTCATTAGTGAAACTACAGATTTTACTACGTCAAGTGATTTATACTTAGGCCGAACCATATACTGTAGCGGTAATTATCTGAATGCCACATTAGATGAGCTTCAAATATTTGATAAGTATGTCGATATTGACACTATTATTAAGATTTATGATTAAATGAAAAGGGGGTTATTTTGACCCCCTTTATTATTTGAGACGGCAGATACTAGTATCTTTATTGGTGGTAATTGACCTAAACCTGAAGAAATGGATCGTCGAAAAGTATTAAAAGGGCTGGGGCTTGCTGCAGCCAGCCTTCCATTTATATCTGCTAACGCTCCCCGCCCAGGAATTACTGAATATCAGCATTTATTTAATGATGATCTGACGGCCGATGAAAAATTCTGGAAGAAGTTTAGAAAGGACTTTTATGATGTCCCAAAGGACTTTATTAACTTAGAGAATGGATATTTTGGTGTGCAGCCACTGCCTGTTTTTGAAGCCTATATCAAAAACATTGAACGTGTAAACGTCAATTCATCGCGATATCTTCGAACAAAGTACAGTGACGATTTTAACTCGATTGTTGAAGATCTTTCAAGCTTTACCGGAATAGATAGTGGTGAGGCATTAATCACCAGAAACGCCACGGAAGCTCTAAACATTGCCATCCAGGGTTTGAATTGGAATGAAGGCGATGAAGTCATACTTTCTGGTCAAGACTACTACAGCATGATTGAGACTTTTGAAATGCTGGAAAAACAGAAGGGCATTAAGATCAAGCGCATTAAGATTCCATTGCTGCCGCAAACGGATGAAGAAATTCTGGTGAGTTATGAGAATGCAATAACACCAAAAACAAAAGCGATTCTGGTGACACACATGATCCATCTGACTGGGCAGATTATGCCTGTCAAGAAAATTGCAGATCGGTTCAGGGCCCAAGGCATTGAGATCATTGTCGATGCTGCACATAGCTTTGCTCAAGTAGATTTTAAGCTAAGAGACCTGGGCGCCGATTTTGTTGGAGTAAATCTGCATAAATGGTTTGGGAATCCATTGGGAGCTGGCTTGCTTTATGTCAACAAAGATCGCGTGAAAGATTTAAGGCCACTCTTTGGTGATAGCGGAGATAATGAAAATGACATCCGGAAGTTGGGCCATTTCGGTACGCTTTCCGTTCCTACAGTAATTACAATCCCGGTAGCGTTGGAGTTTAATCAAATGGTGAGTTTGCCGCGGAAAGAAAAGCGCCTTCGATACCTGCAAAACTATTGGACTTCTCAGGCTAAGGACCTTCCTGGAGTGATGATAACAACACCTTCAGATTCTAATAGAAGTTGTGCGATTGCCAGCTTTAAGATAGAAGGAATGGAAACCAAAGAGGTTATTTCAAAGCTGTATGAAAAGACAAAAGTGTTTACAGTGATTAGATACCTGGAAGATCAAGAGGTGGTCCGAGTGACACCAAATCTGTATAACCTAACCGGCGAATTAGATATATTCTTAGATGGACTAAAGTCAATTACTTAATACTCAGATTTATGAAAAACCTGTTAAAAATGGAAGAACTTGCCATGTTTCTTCTATCCATTTACCTCTTCAGTTTGCTCGATTATGCCTGGTGGATTTATTTGTTTTTTATTCTAACTCCAGATATAGGAATGCTTGGTTATCTGGTAAATCCAAGACTTGGAGCTACAGCTTATAACCTGTTTCATCATAAGGGAATCGCTTTGATTGTTGGATTTTTGGGCTTTTGGTGGGGAATTGTGGAACTACAACTTGTGGGTGTCATCCTTTTTGGACATGCAAGCATGGATCGAATCTTTGGGTATGGATTGAAGTTTAGTGATAACTTTAAACATACACACCTCGGAAATTTATAACGATGGAAAAATCACCGTTCCCAACAGAAGATATGGCGCTCACTACTATTTTGGTGGTGTCAGAGATGAGTAGGGCGAAAGATTTCTATCAGGATGTGTTAGGCGCAGAGATCTATCGGGAATATGGTGGGGATTCTTGTGTTATACGGTTTCTAGGAAACTGGATCTTGCTTGTGACAGCTGGTGGACCAACTGATGATAAACCGGATACTCAGTTTGTTCCTCCGTTAAACCCCGAGAACGTAAGTCATTCATTTACCATACGAGTAAAAGACTGTATGGGATGCTATGAAACTTTGAAAGAGCGAGGCGCAGACTTCCTTACACCTCCGGTAGATTGGGGAGCTGAAATCCGTGCTTTCTTCAGAGACCCTGATGGGCATTTATTTGAGATAAGTCAGGCATAGCTTTGATCTCGATAGTAATTCCCACACTCAACGAAGTAAGCAACATCAGCTCAACCATTGAGCACACCATTCGTTGTGCGTCCGAGCCTAATAATTTGGCGTTCATTGTAGTAGATGCCGGAAGCGAAGATGGAACGCTCGCAAGCATCAGCAATTCGATGATTCTAAAGTTTAGCAAACCTGATTTCAAACTCAGAAAATACAAGAGTCTCAATTATGGGTTACAGAAGTCTGCAGGTGATGTAGTCCTTTTTCTGGATGCAGACACCTTATTGCCAGCGCATTTTGATGCATCTATTCTGAAAGCACTGGAAGATAAAAAAGTAGTAGGCGGAGCATTCGAATTTTCATTTCAAAAACCGGATTGGAAGCTATGGCTGCTTACAATTGTCAATCGAATACGGTATCGGTTTGGCAAGATTTACTATGGTGACCAAGCAATTTTTGCCCGCAAAGAAGTGCTAGATCAACTTGGTGGATTTCCTGAAGAAGCTTTGATGGAGACGGCTTACTTATGCAAATCACTTCGAAAGAAGGGAAAGTTGGCACTGATGAAACCCGGCATAGTAACGTCTCCTCGACGATTTAATGAACATGGCTTTTTTAAAGTGGCCTGGTTTGACCTCAATATGTTTATTCGTTTTAATTTAGGACTTCCTGTCTCCAGCTATGCCAATAAATACTGGGGCAAAAACCTTAATTAATAGATGAACCAGCCCCTTGTATCTATCATTATGGCAGCTAAGGATACTGCTCCATACTTACCCAAATGCATCGATTCCATTATTCGTCAGACCTACAAAAACTGGGAGCTAATTGCAATCAATGATCATTCTTCTGACCGCACTCCCGAGATACTCAATTGGTATGCTGAAAAGGATGATCGTATCAAAGTGGTGCATAGCAGGCGCCATAAGCTTATACCGGCATTGAAGGAAGGATATATCCAAGCCAAAGGAGAGTTGATTAATCGCATGGATTCGGATGATAAGATGCCGGATGACAAGCTGGAGGTTTTAGTGAATGAATGGATGAAATATGGAAAGGGTCACATCATAGCTGGTGGCACAGAACATTTTGTAGATAAGGGCGAAGTTGGCGATGGTTTTCGTCGGTATGAAGTGTGGCTCAATGAAGTAGCGAAAAACGAAACGCATTATCAGGAGATTTATCAGGAATGTGTGATCCCATCGCATTGCTGGATTATCCATAAAGATGACTTTGAAGCAGTAGATGGATTCAACCCAGAGGTGTATCCCGAAGATTATGATTTATGCTTTCGATTTTACAAAAAGGGTCTCAAGGTTCACGGGATTGACAAAGTACTCCATTATTGGAGAGATCGATCCGATCGGATTTCGAGGACATGGGAAGAATACAAAGACAACCGCTACTTCGATATGAAGTTGCGCTATTTTTATCTGATTGATCGTAAAAGAGAGCGGCCTCTCGTGCTGTGGGGGGCTGGAAGGAATGGAAAAGATTTGGCTAAGCTCTTACTTGAAGAGGAAGACACCTTCCATTGGGTGTGCGACAATGAACGTAAAATCGGTAAGGATGTCTATGGAATAAAAATGGAGCACTTCAATGAAATTCCTTCATTTAAGAATGCGCAGATTCTTGTTGTAGTGACCTCCCCGGATGATAAGACTGCTATCAGGAATCAATTAGACCAGTGGGGGAAAAAACCTGTTGATGATTATTGGTTTTTCGCATGAGCAACACTCCCAGGCATATTCTCCCAATCATCGTTATAGCTCAGTTCTTTTGCACCTCTCTTTGGTTTGCAGGAAATGCTGTAATGCCTGACCTGGCGATAAAGTTGGATTTACTCAATGCAGATATCGGTCATATCACCTCGGCGGTACAACTTGGCTTCATCATTGGGACCCTTATATATGCAGTTCTAACCATTGCAGATCGTTTCAACCCGTCCAATGTCTTCTTTGCAAGCGCGATCTTAGGTGCTGCATTTAATATGCTCGTCCTGCTGGATGTATCCTTCAGTCAGATTCTTATTTATCGTTTTGTCACGGGGTTTTTTCTGGCTGGAATCTATCCCGTAGGCATGAAAATCGCAGCAGACTATTACGAAAAAGGGCTTGGCAAAGCGCTTAGCTTTTTGGTTGGGGCATTGGTGCTGGGGACTGCTTTACCTCACTTGATTGCGAGTTATGATACTTCGTTTGATTGGCAGGTGGTGATAGTAGCTACTACTTGTTTGACTGTTGTCGGCGGTTTGCTAATTAAGCTCCTTGTCGGCGAAGGTCCTTATCGCAAAAAAGGACAGAAGCCTCGTTTCAGTCAGATGAAGCAGGTGTTTCAAAACAAACCCTTTCGCGCAGCTGCTTTTGGCTACTTCGGACATATGTGGGAACTGTATGCATTTTGGGCATTTGTACCGGTGGTGATTCAAAACAATGGCCACCTTCGTCTATACGAGAGTGAGGTGATTTCTTTTCAGTCATTCCTGATTATCGGAAGCGGAACTCTGGCGTGTTTTCTGGGTGGATATATTTCTGAAAAATTCGGAACTCAAAAAACAGCAGGAACCTTCCTTTTTCTATCAGGTCTTTGCTGTTTGATATCTCCATTCGCTTTTGAAATTGGCAGGCCTTATTTTATCGCTTTTATGGTTTTTTGGGGAATGGTGGTCATCGCAGATTCCCCTTTGTTTAGTTCATTAGTAGCGCTTAGAGCTGCTCCAGAACTGAAAGGTACCGCATTAACGTTGGTGAATAACATTGGATTTACCATTACCATCTTCAGCATTCAATTATTGAGTTATCTGATGGTTAACCATGATATGAAATTCATATTTATGGTGCTTGCTATCGGGCCATTTTTCGGTACGATCACACTCACACGTAAATAAGCTACTCACACGTAATCTTTCTTACGTTCGAGTATTCTTAGTAAATTCAATTTGCAATCAAACCCTATCACACATGAATAACAACCTAATCGTTACACTTCTTCTATTTTTTTTAGGAAGTGAAATAGCGGCTCAGATCAATGCCCGTATGCTTCGGGAACCAGATGTATCACAAACCAACATTGTCTTTGTTTACGCAGGCGATATCTGGACAGTTCCAAAAACGGGGGGCACAGCAAATAAGTTAAGTTCTCCTATGGGAGAAGAAAAATTCCCTAAATTCTCACCTGACGGAAGCCAAATTGCCTTCACAGCCAACTACGATGGCAACTGGGATGTGTATGTTATTCCAGCAAATGGAGGTATTCCGAAACGATTAACGACGCACGGAGGCTTTGATCAAGTTTTAGAATGGCATCCTGATGGAAGCAAAATTCTATTTGCTTCATCTCGTGAAAGTGGACGTCAGCGATTTTCACAATTCTACGAAGTAAATATCAACGGTGGGTTGCCCAAAAAATTGGTTTTGCCATATGGTAGCTTGGGATCATATTCTCCAGATGGTACAAGTATCGCATTTAATTTTAAATCGAGAATAAATAGAACCTGGAAGCGGTATAAAGGTGGCTGGGCCCCTGATATATGGACGTATGATCTAGCCACAAACACTTCAGTTAACATCACAAATAATGCATCAAGTGATGAATTTCCGATGTGGGGAGATGGTAAAATTTTCTATTCTTCAGATAACGGACCAAATAGCAGATACAATCTATGGTCTTACGATCTGGCTTCAGGAAGCAATACACAAATCACAGATTATTCAGATTTCGACATTCATTTTCCTTCCATTGGACCAGAAGAAATTGTTTTTGAAAATGCTGGGAGGCTTTATCTCATGGATCTCTCAACTCAACAATCTCGTGAGGTAGATATTGAAGTCATTACAGACCAGCTTTCATTAACGGAAAAGATGGTCGATGTCGGCGATAACATGAACTGGTTTGATGTTTCACCGGATGGGAAACGACTTATCGTTTCTGCTCGCGGAGATGTCTTTTCTGTTCCATCTGAAAACGGAGTAACACGTAATATTACCAATAGCGACGGAGCGCACGATCGCTTACCAAGTTGGTCTCCAGATGGCAAAAAGATTGCCTACTGGAGTGATAAAAGCGGTGAATACCAGCTGATGATTTATAACACTGAATCACAAATTACTGAGACGTTGACAAAATATACTTCAGGGTTCAGGTATCAGCTCTTCTGGTCACCAGACAGCAAAAAATTAGCATTCGTCAATCAGGCAATGGAATTCAACTATTTCGACCTGAACACGCGGCAAACTTTCAAAATGGACGAGGGGCTTTTCATGTTTCATGGAGCTTTGAGGAATTTTTCCTTCTCATGGTCTTCCGATAGTAAATGGATTGCGTATTCCAAAGACAATGCAAACTATAATCGATCGATTCATCTATATGATACACAGTCAAAGCAAGGGTATAAAGTCACCGGAGAATTTTACAATGATTTTTCACCGACGTTCGATCCCGATAATAACTATCTCTTTTTTCTCACAAATAGGAATGTCAGTCCAGTGTATTCTGACTTTGACAACACATTTATCTACCCAAATAGTACCATTATGGCTGCTGTGCCATTGACGCAAAAGACTGATAATCTATTGAAGCCAAAAAATGATGAAGTAGAAATCAAGAAAGAAGATGCAGACGATGAGAATGGCGATAAAAAGAAAGGCAAAAAGAAAGGAGACAAAGAGGAATCCAGCACTCCTGTGAAAATTGATATAGATGGGTTTGAACGGAGAATTATCCTCTTACCAATTGATGCTGGAAATTATGGTGGATTGGAAGCCGTATCAGGAAAAATTGTTTTTATGCAGTTTCCAAATTCTGGGTCAGCTGATAGAAGTTCTGCGATTAAGTACTATGACATTAAGGACAGAGAGGTAAAGACTCTGATGGGAAATGCTAATGGATTTGAGATAGCTGCAAATGGTGAGAAAATAGCAGTTTCAAGTGGAAGCAAAGTCAGTGTGGTGAGCATTAGTGAAAGCCAAAATATGGATAAACCTGTAAGCATGTCCAATATGAAAATGACAATCAACCCAATGAATGAATGGAAGCAAATATTCCGTGAGGCATGGAGATTGGAGCGTGACTATTTCTACGACAAAGAAATGCACGGCTTAGATTGGGTAGCTGTAGGCGAGCAGTATGAAGCACTCATTGCACAATGTGTGACACGATGGGATGTCAATTATGTGTTAGGTGAATTAATCGGCGAATTGAATGCTTCACATACGTATCGTGGAGGTGGAGATCAAGAAAGATCCTCAAATGTGAATGTGGGATATCTTGGAATTGATTGGAAGAAAAGTAACAACTTCTATCAAGTGGGTAGAATTGTACGTGGAGCCTCTTGGGATGCCGAAGTACGCTCTCCGCTGGATGAAACGGGAGTTAACATCAATGCAGGGGATTACATTCTGGCGGTAAATGGAGTGCCAATTGATGGATCTAAAGATCCATTTGCGTCTTTTCAAGGGTTGGCTAATGAGACAGTAGAGCTGACAGTGAACAATACAGCCTCAATGACAAATTCGAGAAAGGTTTTAGTAAAAACCATGCCAAGTGAATCTCGCCTTAGACATCTTGAGTGGATCGAGGCAAATCGCAAAAAAGTAGACGAAATGACCAACGGTCGTGCCGGATATATTTATGTTAGAAGTACAGGTATCGATGGTCAAAATGAACTGATAAGACAATTCACCGGACAATTACATAAAGAAGCTTTGATCATCGATGAAAGATTTAATAGCGGCGGTCAGATTCCAGATAGATTCATTGAAATGCTTAACAGAAAGCCACTTGCATACTGGGCTGTCCGCGATGGAGAAACCTGGTCATGGCCTCCTGCTGGAAATTTTGGTCCAAAAGTCATGCTGATCAATGGATGGAGTGGATCCGGAGGTGATGCATTTCCTGACTATTTCAGAAAAGCAGGCTTGGGACCCTTGATCGGATCGCGCACATGGGGTGGGCTGATTGGAATCTCTGGTGCACCATCACTAATAGACGGAGGAGGGGTTACTGTCCCTACCTTCCGAATGTTTGATCCAAGTGGCGAATGGTTTAAAGAAGGTCACGGAGTGGATCCGGATATTGAAGTAAAGGAAAATCCTGGCCAGCTTGCCCAAGGAAATGATGCTCAGCTACAACGAGCCATAGATTATATCAACGAACAACTTAAAAACTATCAAGGAAAGCCAATGGCTCCTACAAAAGAGGATAGGTAAATATCACTGAGAGGTTGTCTTTATAGGCAACCTCTTTTTTATTTACGTTTCATCGTAAACACTTCCGTCCACTTCTTGTCTCCATCTTTGAGATCCAACCTGATCTCTAACTCCGTGTCTGACTTAAGCTCAAATACCAGACCTTTTAAAACGATTTTGTTTTCAGTAAACTCAATCAACTTAAAATGGACAAAGTCTTCTTTGGTTTCCCAGGCCATCATATCAGGATTAAAATGTTTTAATCTGAGCCCGGTAGAATCCATGACCATAAACTCGTAGAAATTAAGACTTCCATCACCTTTGTGATGTCTATAGGTACCCATCATTGTTCCATCAGCAGAAGGCTGAGACCACATTTCTTCAGAAGTACCACCGAAACCATCTCCAGTCCATGTTCCGGCGAGCCAGGCATAAGGAACAGACTGCTGTGCAGAAGCAGCAGAACCTGTAAGGATAAAACCAATAAAAAGTATTTGTAGCTTCTTCATTTTTAGGAAAAGACGAATTATGGGTATTTAACTGGACAATTCATCTCGTATTTTCTTAAGTCGCTCAGGTTCGTGTGCGATCCATGTTTTCAGCAAATCATTCATCATTGCCATAAATTTTTTTACCTGGAGCTCATCGTTCATCGGATTATCAAGAAATTTTTTCAAATCGGCTAAAGCGGGATTGGTTTTCAGTTCGTCATTGCTGAGCATCCACGAACCCATTGACCACTCCTTGAACACACGTGCATCCGTAAAACCTTTGATCCATTGGGTTACGTTCTTGTGTCGAGGGTCTCGCCAGATTTTATCAAACAGTTCGTTCACATTCTCTTCTGATCCTTCAAAGTACTGCATGAACTTATTTTCTATGCCTAATAGGATGCCCGTGATGTTATTCTTCAGATTATTTTTTTGAGAAGTTTCAGTGATTTCCATCAAAGTCTTCAAAGTCAATTTTTCCCTTGGAGTGCTTGTGTAGATGGTAAAGTAGGTCATGGCTGAATTCGGTGTAAATGGAATTTAATAAAAATGTGTTCTTAAATGCCATTGTCTTTATGGATATTTAGCCCAATGAAAGCAATACTGCGGTTCATCTTTTTTGTTTTTGTCATTTTTTTGATCTTTTCAGGGGTCATTGATTTGTTCCAATCCGAAGTAGGGGATCTCCCTGTTTGCGAGGATAGCTATATGGTAATTAATGTCAGCAATGATCGTTTGCACCAGCGAGAGTGGGACATGGTGGATTATTCAAGATCGTTCTGTACGAGGTATGAATCAGAAGAGGAGGTGAGCCTTTTGGCAGGGAAAAAAAGGAATGAAATGACCATTAACCTGGATTCTTATGAAAATCTATGGGGTAAAATTTATGCGGAGTTGGTTAAGGAAAGTAAGCCTCAGATTGAATTTTTGGCAGATTCGTTGGTTCGAATTTCCAAAGAGAAAAACTTTTCTAGAAGTGAGATGGCAGAGTTGATAGTGACCTTTGTTCAAGACATACCTTACAGCTATGTTCGTGTAGAAGACTGCTCTGAAGCCAACAATAAAGGAAAACCCTGTATTGGACATATTGCCTTTGGATTGCTCTCGCCGTATGAATTTCTACATTCACTATATGGTGATTGTGACACACGGGCTGTTCTCATCTATTCCTTGTTGGAGACTCTTGGCTTTGACCCGATGATTGTGGTTAGCAATGAATATGCACATGCGATGCTGGCACTGAACATTCCAGCATCTGGAGATCATTTGAAACATCAAGGTAAGAACTACTACTTTTGGGAAACAACAGGAAAGGGGTGGCCCATAGGAATGTTGCCACCAAATTCAAATAATATTAATTACTGGAAAATCGCATTAGTCAATGGACGCTAACATCGCACTTTTGGCCATTATTGAAATTATCTCAGCTATCACGATTGGGATTTTTATCCTTGCATTGACATACAAAATCGTTCAATGGGTAGGCAGGAAGTATTATAGGATACAAGACTATAATTTGTCTTACAGCATCTTTGTTTCGGCAATAATCCTATCTGTTGGAATCATGATCAGTGGGATTGTTCAGCCATTGATATCCTCATTTAGGCTCTTAAATCAACGTGCAGATAGTTTCAGCTTAGCCTTCGAATACATTGCCACAGGTGCCATTTACATTGCTATTGCCTATACAGCTACAGTGCTCATTGGATTGATCAGTACGTTTCTTTATAGCAAGCTCACACCAATCGATGAGTTTGAAGAGATTCGAAAAAACAACGTTGGTGTTTCTTTGATTATAAGCAGCATTTTGGTCACACTCACCCTTCTTACAAAGGATGGTGTGATGTTACTAATAGAAGCAATTATTCCATATCCTGAGCTGCCTCCACTCTAGTTTTTCTTCAAGGTTGATGCCAGAACAGATACTTGTAGCTCTAAGCGCTTGATTTCTCTAATAGTTGCATTTTTATTCATTTCAATGAAATGGAAGATCTTGATCATGGAAACTCCCATCATCATGGTAAAGAATCCCGCTCCAAACTGGATCATTTCTCTGGTTTCGGATGTTCCAAAAAAGCGATACCCAAAGTATACAGCAAAGCCGAGCATCACGAGTTGAATAAAAAAGGTTAGGCCATTAAGCCATTTCATTTTACCGTGAAACAATACGCCAAACATTTCCAACATGCCTTGCTCATCGTAGGAGTCAAACAATTCTTTCTCATCTTCAGACAATGCTTCTTTTATCATTTGATCGATTTCTTCATTCTTTTTCATCTTGATATAGTTTTTGTTCTAAAATGTTTTTTAAGTATTCGCGTCCACGAAAGAGGCGTGATTTGACGGTCCCAAGTGGCAAATCCAGTAAGCCACTAATTGTGATCATGGATAAATTTTCTTGATAGAATAGTTTGATCACGACTTGTTGCTCCTTTGGGAGCTGATCGATGGCCTGTTTGAGGGCACCAATCGTTTCTTCATCCGGGCGGTTGGTTTTTTCGGCAAATTCTATTTGGACAACTTTTCGAATTTCTTCCCTTTTACGATTGGTCTGATTGGACCTGATCCAATCAATAGCCATGTTGGTGGCGATTCTTAGCGACCAGCCCTGGAATGCGCCGGGATCATGGAGTGTCTTTATTTTTTTGATAATTGCAATCCAGGCTTCCTGTACAATGTCTTGAGAGGCCGAAGCGTCTTTCGTTGTATGGTAGACCCTGCCAAGCATTTTGGGATTCCAGCGTTTGACCAAAAGTTCAAAGGCTTTACGATCCCCAGCCTGGCAATTAATCACCAACCATTCCTCGATTATTTGATCCGAAGTTTTCATTTACTAATCCTTAGTCGAAGCAAATCGAAAAAGGTTCAATGAATTTTTCTCAATCTACAGATTGAATACGAATCAAATACTATCAATTATTCATCACGAAGTACGTCGGCCGGATTCGTTCTGGCGGCATTCCATGTTTGAGTAATGATCGTTAAGAAGCACAACGACATCAGAAAGAGAATGCTGCCGCCTACTTCCATTATGGTGATCTCTGTGCGATAGACTTGCTGGGCAAGAATCAGTTTATCAAATAAGAAATAGCAGATAGGTGAGCCTATGAGCACAGCTATGGCAACCATCTTGAAGAATCCTTTTGATAATAAGAAAATAAGCATGCGCTCTGAAGCTCCAAATGTTTTTCGTATGCCAATTTCTTTCATCCGTGTTTGAGTAGCGTAAAGAGCCATGCCAAACAAACCAAGTGAGCTAATTGAAATAGCAAGAAATCCAACAAAGCCAAAAATCTTCATGAAGTCTACAAGAAACTTAAAATAATCTTCGATTTGCTGATCCAAAAAGTGAGCTTCGAATCGATGTTTCTTATCTACCGAATCCCAAACTCCTTCTACTTTATCGAGTGTCCCAATAACATCTGTGCTGGAAATTTTTAAGTTGGCGTAATGATAACGTTTGCCATTTCTCAGCACAAAACTGTTAATGTGTTCTTCCAAATTGGCATAAATGATGTCCCGAATCACTCCAACAATTTCTACAGATTCATCTTCTACTTTGAATATGGTTCCAATTGCCTCAGATGGAGAGCCAAGCCCAAAATTTTGCACAAAGGTCTCATTGACAAGAATGGCAGACTCTCGAATCTTGTTTTCACCCGTTTCAAAGTTTCGTCCTGCGAGCAACTCAATGTTCATGTTATCCAGGTAGGAATGGTCCACAAATAGGTCGTGGACCCATACGGTATCTTGATTTCTGGAATCAACCAATTGAAGATTGTTCCAGGTGCCAACGCCGGTGATGTACGAGGAGAATGATACTTTAGACACGGCGGGCAGTTTTAGAAACTCGGCACGCAAAATTTCAGGGTCGTTTCCCTGCATACTCACATTCAGGATATTTGACTTATCAAATCCCATATCCTTATTAAGCGAGTAGCTGTATTGCTTGTTAGTAATAACCACCGCCATGACGAAGATGATGCTCAAAGCGAATTGAGTGACGATTAAGCCTTTTCGGAAATTAATTCCCGATAGCGTTTTCAGCATCTTTCCAGATCGTAAAGCATTGAGAGAGCTAAGTCTTGCAAAGAAAAGTGAAGGACTCAATCCTGCAATCAATCCGGCGAGTATAGCAAACACCACAAATAAGCCAATGAGTTCTGCAGACAGCTCTAATCTGACCATCTCCTCTGCTCTTGGCAGCAATGCAATAAATCCATTTCGCAGCATACGAAAGAAAACAATGCTCAACCCAAGGGAAAAGAGTGAAAGGATGATTGCTTCTACTGTGAACTGCCCGAAAATAGACGATCTGGTAGCTCCATTCAATTTTCTTACGCCCACTTCTCTTGCTCTACGCAGCGAACGCGCCATCGACAAATTGGTATAATTGAAGATGGCAGAAAGCAGAATGGCACCAGCAATCACTGATAAGATGATGATAGGTAAGTAGATCATTTTAGGGCCAATGGAGTCACTGATATCAGGCCCGGGCACAATCTTGTTTATAGGCTGAAGCTCGAAGGAAGCAGTGAAGTTTTTCTGATCTTGAAAAAATGTAGGTGCAGTGGTTTCTAGCCAGGACTCTACGTTTGCTTTTTGCTCATTGTTCGGGATATAGATGTAGTTGTAGTAACGATCGAGATTTTCCCATTGATCATGGCTTTTAGCTAAGACACCTTGGTTTGCCAGCAGAGGAGTGGTGCTTATGGAAACAACCGCTTCAAATTGTAGATGAGAAAACTGAGGCGGATCGGCTACGATCCCTGTAACGATGAATGTACCTAACCCTTCAATATCAATAGTTTCCCCCAAAGGATCTTCTTCTTTAAAGGTTTTATCAACAAAACTCTGAGAGAGAAGAACAGAAAATGGCTCCTTGAGCGCTGTTTTTTTATTTCCTTTTGTTAGTTCAAAAGAAAGAAAATCAAAGAAGTGCTCATCTGCATAAATTCCTTTCAGGAATAGATTCTTCTCATTGGCGGTTGCTGTACCCTGCATTCTTCTGCCAAGGTTTGTGACGTGTATTCCAGAAATGTGTTGCATCATTTCCTTGCCCAAATAGCGCGGAGAAGAGGCTTGAACATCAAGCGTTCGGGATTGATAAACGGGTGAAGAAATGACACGATAGATCTCGTGTTTATGCCCGTGGAATTCATCAAACTTGAGCAAATCAGTGATCATCCCGATCACCAATAATCCAGCCGACATAGCAACAGACAAGCTGAAAATGTTAATGAATGAAAACAGTTTTTGCCTTTTAAGGTTTCGAATCGAAATAGTAACATAGCTACCTAGCAGAGCAGCTTGGTATCCGGGTCCTGATGTGGGCTTGCTCAACACGGAAGGTCGAATCATTTTCAAAATTTCCCTTGTGTAAATACGCCTGGCCTTTTTCAGCCCAAACCTTTCTTTGTTTCGCAAGAAAGTCTCCTCCAGATCACCTTCCAATTCTTCAAACAGTGGATCTTTGCAAAACCACTTAAAAAGCCTGTAAGCAAATGATGGTATCTCCGGATGTTTCATGATTAAGTCTTTTGAGTTTAGTCCTTTAATAGTAATTGATTAGGTGAGTTTGGGGATAAGACCCCACATGCCTTCTCGAAGCTCTTTTGCTTCCTGAAGTGTTTCCAGTCCTTTATTGGTTACTTCGTAAAAGCGCTTTCGCCTCCCACCTCGTTCGGAGGTAGGTTCTCCATAGTCGGAGCTGATAAATCCTTTTTCTTCCAACCGGGTAAGTGCGGTATGTAACGCTCCCCGACTGATTGATCGCTTCATGCGTCTATCTATTTCATCCTGAATCGTCACACCGTAAGCGTTCTTTTCTAATATGAGTATGCTCAGCATTACGATCTCTTGAAATTCTCCCAGGTTTGTTCCTTTCATGGATTGATTTTTAATTAGTTACTTAAATGGAGACGTAATAATAAGTGATATGTTTCACAAATGGAGATAAAATAAATCAGAACCTTAAATATCTTGCATGTGTTGCTATTCAAACGAGGAGAAAATGAACCCATATTGCGATCCGGAAACAGGTATTTGTACCCCATCCTCTTTTGAAGATCTTCAGACGATTGGACAAAATAAGCTGACAGATAAAACCGAGATTATCTACATCGGAGACCCGATGTGTTCTTGGTGCTGGGGAATTTCACCCGACCTTATCAAGCTGAGAGACTACTATCGGGATAAAGAAGTAGGCTTCCGTATTGTGGTAGGAGGTTTGCGGCCGGGAGGGGGAGAGCCTTGGGATGATCAGATGAAAAATTTTCTAAAAGAGCATTGGGGACATGTAAATGAAATGAGTGGCCAGGCGTTTGGATATAAGCTGATGGAACTGGATAATTTCAATTACGATACGGAACCTGCATGCCGGGCCATTGTGGCTGCACGACCTTTGATTGGGCCTCATGAAATGGAGTTTTTCGAGGAGATCCAACGAAAGTTCTATGTGGAATCGGAAGACCCTGGAAAAGTCGAATTCTATAAAAGTATCTGCGAAAAACTCAACGTTGACTTCCAAAAATTCATGGCTCGATTTGAAGATGAAGAAGTTCGGTATGAGACGAGAAATGAGTTTGCACTCAATCGTCAATGGGGCGTTAAAGGGTATCCAACTATGGTGCTGCTTCATCAAGATCAGCTTTTCATGATCGCTCACGGATATGCTACTTTCGATCAGATGAAAGATCAAATAACCAAAACCATGGAGGAGGTTGATTCAAAAAAAGCGACTTAGGCAGTCGAAAAAATGAGTTCCCCCAAGCACTCAAACTTTATTTTCACTTTTAGTTAAAACCCTTAGGGGAGACTAAAAGCGGTCAGGACTTAGCATCAACCAATTGATAACTGACCCAAAATGAAAACTAAAATTTCGATTATCACATTAATTGCATTCAACCTCTGCTTCGCACAGAAGGTCGTTTATTTTCCAGGCTTTGAATTGATAAACATGGAGCCAACCAACGGACTTCAATATTCCACTTCCAAGCTCATCAAATCTTACATAGAGGATAACCATGACTACACAATCTTCCTGGATGAACGTATCGGAGTGAATGGCTACCTGGATCGAGAGCCTCTTTCAACTTCGGTAGCCAAGGCAACGGAAATGAATACTCGCTATTTCATGACGGGAGAAATACATTTCCTACAGGGTGTATATATCATTTCATTAGGCGTCTACGAAACGACAAGTCGGGAGCAAGTCTGGCATGACATGGCCAAGGGTGCGGCGGAACAAGACCTGGATCCCTTGCTTTCACGGTTAGGTCGCTCGTTTTTTACCAATCGCACAGCAAAAACAGACATTGAAATAGACGAGGTTACTGAATACGACCAACAAGGTGTGGAACTTGCCCAGATCAAAGTGAACCATTTCATGGGCATCATGCTGGGAGGAAAAGCGATTCCAAACGAAAGCATACTATCAGGATTTGGCGTAGCCTATACCTATGACGCATCAACCTTCTTATTCAACTTTGATTTTGAGTTGTTTCCCTCATCTAACCTCTCTGTCAACCACCGCTCACCCGATCGTTCGCTGCATAGCGGCAATGTCAGCCTGGGTGTCACCTATCCACTGTCGAGAAAGCGTACCACCTTTTATATAAATGGCGGTATGGAATATGGGTATACACAAATCAAAGACTCTCAGTACGACATTGACTATCACACATCACAAGCAGGCATTGGTGCTTACTTCGGAGGAGGGTTGATGATCAATCGAAACTCTACGGTAAATCTCAGGATTTTCACAGCAGTCTCAGTTCCGTTTTACCGCGTAGATGACACCAATGTGACAGGGATCAAATTTGGTATAGTGACCTCATTTGCCAGAAAAAGTAAGTGATAAGCATAACCTATTGTTTGATCACAGCCGGCCAGTTGGTTTCAGCCTTCTTGATGAAATCAGCCTGGTTGGCCTCCCATTTTTTCTGGATGCCTTTGCTGTAGTTGAGATAGAGCTTTCCATCTATGATTTTCCATGCTTCGGGTTCGATCTTGTATAGCCCTCCTTTCGAAACGCCGAAAGCACAATATCCGCCAAACTGGGGTGCATACTTTTCAGGGTCAGCCTTGAATGCATCAAGGTTCTCTTGAGAGCTGAAATACCAATCAGCTTCTTTCCATTTTAAGGTGAATGCTTCATTGCCTTTTATCGCCTCTGCTTTTACGAAGTAAGCGACTGGATCGTAACCTTTGATGGCACCAGCATTGGTGGTGTAGATTGGGCTTTTCTGAGCAAATGTCAGAATGCTGATCAGGATGAAGCATGTAGATAGAAGTGTTTTCATATTACCCTAATACGCAAGCTGGAGCTGAAAGATAGATGGATAGAATGGTTTGTCGCTGGCACGTCTCTATGCCGATAATTAGAGGTTGATTAGGAAAGTATCCTCGCCGGCAACATAAACAGCGCATGAATAAACCCAAATACACCTTCCACAGCAAAACCTAAAATTCTAAATGGCAACAACACCAGCCAGATAATGGGGTAAAATAGCAATACCACCAGGGCCAGCGGCCAGCAAATAACGAGAAGAATAAACCAGAGGAGTAGTTTCATATCAGCGGAATTTTCTGTGATGTATACGCATTACAAATCCATGTAGTTATCTGCTCGATCATGTACAGTCACCGTCCAAATTCGCTCAATAAAGCCTTCATCGTCAAATGTGTAACACATGTGTCTGTCTCTAGTCCAAGATGCAGAATTAAAAATGATGACAATGAAAAAACGAATTGAAACAAATCACACCTTAAACGCGAGTTTGGATCAGGTGTGGAACAACGTGCGAACGGGCGCAGAGTGGGAGCGATGGCTACCCATTCTTTCTGGTAGCACCATTGATGGAGAAGGAAAAGGAGCCAAGCGCGTATGCAAAATGCATGATGGCAATGAACTATTTGAGACCATCCTCGAATCGGATGATAAACAAAAGATATTTCAATATCAGATTGATAAGCAATCCTTTATGCCGATATCTGATGTGATTGGCACGATGAAGTTCACAAGGAACAACGAGGAAACCAAACTGGAATGGACCGTGGAATTTGAAGTGGAGAACGAAGAGATCTTCGCGCAGGTAAAGCCGGGAATCGAGGAGATTTATACCACTTCTTCCCAAAAGCTTGCGGAGCTATCCAAATAGTATTTGGTCTGCCTAATATTTATCAAAATACTGGGCAGACTCTTGTAACACATCCAACTTTTTAAGGTCAAAGCGTATAAAGGAATACCATGAATCCATTTCAGCAAGAATATCAAACGGACGAAGACGACAAAGAATTGATCGAAAAGGCTTTGAAAGGGAGCAAAGCAGCACTTGAAAAGTTACTAAAAAAGCACCAGCCGTTCATTTTCAATATTGCCTGGAAGATGGTGCAAAATCCCAATGACGCACAGGACATCACGCAGGAGGTGCTGATAAAGGTGACAACCAAGCTCGCGCAATTCAGGGGCCAGGCAGAGTTTAGAACCTGGCTCTATCGTATTGTTGCCAATCACTTTTTAAAGATGCGAAAGATCGGTCGCGAAGAAGTGGTCACCGATTTTCAAACGTTCGGCAACATTCTGGACTCATTTGAAAACATAGAGCTGACTGAACTGGAGCAGGAAGAAAAGGAAAATGAAATCAGAGAAATGAATCTTGCTTGTATGTCGGGAATGCTACTGTGCCTCACACGAGATCAGCGCATGGTCTATATCCTGGGAGAATTGTTTAATGCAGATCATACCATTGGGTCAGAGATTCTGGGTATCAGTAAGCAAAACTTCAGAGTGCGACTGTCTAGAGCCCGCAAAGACCTTTTCCAGTTCATGAATCATAAATGTGGGTTGGTCAATAAATCAAATCCGTGCCGCTGCTATAAGAAAGTGACCGTGATGATTGAAAACAAGCGCCTTGATAGCAGAAACCTGCTATTTAATCGGGAGGAATACTCCAACTTTCAGAAACATATTTCCAAAGATGCAGATGAAGCCTTGTCGATTGTAGAAGATCAGTATCGCCAGTTACATGATAGACTGCCTTTTAAAAAAGATTTTGATCGTAAAACATTCCTGGATGAAGTGATCAGTGATGAGAAGGTAGTCAGGTTGTTCAATCTGAATTGATTTTCTCCGCAGATTTAAACAAGCTGCGACAGCAACTTTTTTCAGGTTTTACCTTCTGAAACCTGTAACACATAGTAGTATGTGTGGTCTAAGCAACATAACTAAAACATTAGAATAATGAGAAAGACAATGCGAGTACTGGCACTGGGCATACTGGTGGCACTATCAGGGAATGTGGAGGCGCAAAAGCAGAAGAAACTCCAGAAATTTCAAATAAGTAAAGTGATGGACATACCTGCAGATCAACTATGGGAGGTTGTTGGTGAAGACTATGGCAGAATTGCCTATTCACACCCAAAGATTATAGCATCTGACTATATCAATGGTACTTTAAAGGCAGGAGAAGGAGCGGAACGTGTTTGTTATTTCAATGAAAAGCAGACCCAGTTTTTAAAGGAGAAAATGGTGAATTATTCACCTGAAAGTATGTCATTTACGAATACCGTTTACCAGGCCGGTAAATTCCCGGTAGATCCTCAATACACGCATGCGGTGTACAAGGTTAAAGATTTGGGCAATGGGACAAGTGAGTTTTCTTTTGACATGCAGTATCGAACTAAGCCGGCAATAATGGGACCAATGGCCAAAGGCAAATTCAAAAAGCTCATTCGGGATTACTTCATAGCTGTGGAGCATCATGCAAAAACTGGCGAGAAGGTAACCAAGGATAACTTCAAGCAAATCAAAAAGCAATATGTACAAGTGAAGCGAGAAGGACGAAATGCAGTTGCTTCAGCTAAATAACTCTTCTTTTGAAAGTTGTTAAGAAAAATGGGGCGTGAGCCCTTTTTTTATTGACCTAAGGTGTCCGTATTGCTCCTATACTTTTTCTCACTTTTCATCCGCTGTATTCCGACCCTAATAGAATCATCCAAGTGATAATCCGCTAATAATTTGAAATAAATGTGTCCATAGTCTTACGAATGCTTTAACTTTTTAGAAGCTAAAAGATGTCAATTTTTTATAAAAGCCACGAGTCATGAAGCTACCATTCTATCAAGTCGACGCATTTACTGATCATTTGTTTGCAGGCAATCCTGCGGCCGTTGTTCCCATTGGAGATGAATGGCCCATGGACGATGTGCTGCAAAAAATTGCCATAGAGAACAACTTGTCGGAGACAGCCTTTTTTCAAAATCAGGGAGACTTTTTTGAGTTGCGATGGTTTACTCCTGAGTTTGAGATAGACCTCTGTGGTCATGCAACACTAGCCTCTGCGCATGTTATCTATAATCATATGGGATATGGCAAAGATCAAATTGACTTTGAGACGATGAGTGGCCCTTTGATAGTGAAGCGGAAAGATCATTTGCTACAACTCGACTTCCCCTCTCGTAAACCGGAAGCTGCTGAAATGAAGGAAGGCCTATTGAAAGCCTTTTCTATCTCCCCGAAAGAAGTACTAAAATCCAGAGACTGGGTGTTGGTATACGATAGTGAAGCAGACGTGCGGGCGTTAAAAGTCAATGCAAGCTTACTCAGTCCAAAACAGTTTGAAAAAGGCGGAATTATCTGCACAGCAAAAGGGGATGGAGTAGATTTTGTTTCCCGTTTTTTCTTTCCGGGGGGAGCATTGTTTGAAGATCCGGTGACTGGCTCGTCACATTGTTCACTCATTCCTTATTGGTCCGAAAAGCTGGGTAAAAAAGAAATGATCGCGTATCAGCTGTCTGAGCGAAAGGGCTACCTTAACTGTACCGATCTGGGGGAGCGCGTACTTATCGCCGGGAATGCCGTGACGTACATGACAGGAGAGATTGAGATTTGAAAAAGGCTGCTGACCCAAAACAGCAAATGATCCTGAATTGACTCAAGCAGCCTACTCTACTATATGACCAACTCAAATGGGAAAGTCCGGATTAGCCAATACTTCATCCAGCTGCTTGATGTGTCTTTGGGTGTGTGCACTGATAAACACCAACCAGTGATACCCGCTGATTTCGCCTAGTGGACCAAAGTCTTTGTAATACCCTTTCAGCGGTTTTTCAACTGAATTTACGTAAGCCATCGTTTCGCTTCTCTTCTTTTTGAATGAAGAGATAAAATCTTTTGAGGTAGCAAATTGACCTTCAGGCTGAATATGCTCAGGGGCCTTAAACTTCCGCTCCCGATTTTGAAGGAAATCGACAATGAAATCAACCTTTTCCTTTACATACTCTTCAGTCTGAGGCTTGAAAGTGGTCGTGTCCATGGCATCTGCCCGACTCACCAAAGTAGTCTCAGTTTTAAAAATATGCTCACAAATTTCGGCTGGCGACCAGGCGGTTTCACTGACCTTAAATGTCCACTGATCTTCGCTGAGGTTTTTGATTCTGCTGAAGAGTTCTTTCTGTGATTGCTTCAGATAATCATTGATATACTTTCGATCTTCCTTGGTTAGGTCCCCTTCTTTCAAAGTAGAAAAGGATGAGCCAATGATCCAAACCATCATCAGCAGGGTTGTGCTTAAAATCTTTTTCATGATACTTTTTTAGCCAATCCTACGACAGGTAAGATTTGACAATCATGAAAATGGAGAAGTATCGCTTGAATGGTAGCTATTTTCAGGCTGAATGGTCAGATGAAAGCCAGGTTTTTAGCTCCGGGCTTTTGTAGCGACTCACAGAAATAGCATCTGAAAAATGATCGAGTTGCAGCTTTAGCTTGTTATTCACATCCTTTTGGATCGAGCGAATGGCCGCTCTTGACACAATTGTTTGCCTGTTGGCACGGAAGAAATGTACCGATAGTTTTTCTTCCAACTCATTTAGCGATTCGTATTGTGTTACAATTTTATTGCCACCATGATCGACCATGAACACACATCCATTTTGATGCAGGAAGTAAGCAACATCATTTTCGTCGATGGTTCTGAGTACACCATTTCTCACTATGCTGAGATGGCTTCTTGAGGCGGCAACTTTGTTTAATGTCAGCTTGGATTTTTTAGCATACCCCCGGAGGATAAACACCCCCGTCTCGATCAATGAAATCATTAGGCAAACACTAAGCAATCCTACAAACCGGAAAGGGTTCATGATGTATTGAAAGAGCGCCATTTGAAGGATACCGAGAATGGAGAAAATAATGGTGCAATAGAAGAGGTTAGTTCGGACAATCAACCAAACGGAATTAAGATCATAGTTGATTTTGCACTTACGTGAAAGTCTGCGATAGTTCCACGTATTGGTTTCGCAAATGCACAATCCATAGATCAAAAAAATTAAGAACGGAATCAACGGAAATCGATATTCGGATGAGAATGGTAGGCGCTGATAGGTGATGAGGTGCGTCATGACAAACGCGAGCACTACCATCAAGCTGCGACGAATAGTATTGTCGCTCAGTTTAATTTTCTGATGTGGAAGTGCTATCGTCATGGTATTAATTTAACACCAGACGACTCAGGAAGTCCACGAAAATTACACGAAAGGCATTAACGTGACGCCTTCAATACTTTGAATGTCCGACCTGTTTCTGCGTGAAGAAGGTAGTAGATACCAGATTGGAGCTCAGCCATGGGAATGCTCAGCCGAGTTGCATTTATGTTTCGTGAGAGGATCACTTTACCTGTAGCATCCATTAACTCAATAGTTCCACTCAGTGCTTGATTTAAAAATTCAATTGTTAGTTCATCAGTGACCGGATTGGGATAGATTCGAAAGTTGGTGTCATCTTCTAATCCCAGCGCATCTACAATAGTTAGCGTTTGTTCGACATCCGTTGCAGCCAGATAGTTTGCATTGCCGCTCTGAGATGCTGTAATAGTGGTAGTCCCTACTCCTGCTATAGTTACCGTTCCTTCTGATGTTACGGTTGCTATAGCAGCATTTGAAGAGGCGAAGGTTACATCCAAACTCGAGGATGCCGTCGCAGAAAGATTGAATGTATTGTCACCAAGCTCCTTCACCGCTAGCGCATCAAATGTTATTGACTGAGAAGCTTTGTCGACTGTTAATGTTCGCACCACATTAGGAGCTGCGTTATACTCACCGTCTCCTGATTGAGATGCCGTGATGTCACATGTTCCAGCGCCAATAATCGTCACAGTATTCCCATTGACTTCAGCGACTCCATCATCTGAGCTGGAAAAAGTCACGCTTAGGTCTGAGGTACTACTTGCGGTTAAGTTGAAATCACTATCGCCAAAGGTTACATTGGAAAGCTCATCGAAAGTAATTGTTTGATCCACTTTGGAGGTAAGATTATACTTCCACAAATCATATTCGTCTTCTACATCGTCGCTACCTATGAAGTATAATTCTTCTTTGAAAATGGTTTTGAGATCATGTACGTAAAAATCAGGCGCTGTTGTAATAACAGAAGCGCCATCAGTAGGATTGTAGATGCCGAGATTGTTGCCTATTCGGTAGTATAAATTAGATCCGTCGGACAGGATCTCTGTTCTGCTATTGACATCAGGCACTACAATGGTTGTGCCTCCTTCGGTCCCGTCCGATTTCCAAAGATCAGTTTCAGCGACAAAATAGATTTCGCCCATGTATTCAATGAAGTTTTCGGGAAAACTATCACCAGCTCCCACATCCAGATCCTTGACAAACCCGGTTCCACCTGCAGTCCCATCCGATTTATAAAGTTCAATACCTACGTCATCATCTGCAGCACGAAAAAAGAGATTGTTTCCAGCGGCAACCATTGGGTCATTTATCGGCCCACTGGTGAGGATATCAGTCAATTTTTCAGTTCCTTCTACCGTTCCATCAGAAATCCAGAATTCATCCATTGTTGGATCGCTGCTGGTGAAATTGTAGAATAAAATATTTCCCTGATGAAACGTGACATGTTCAGGATTAGCATCAGCGCCAAGGTCTGAAAGTTTGGTGGTGCCGCCATTAGTCCCATCCGATTTCCATAAGCCAAACTCTGAAGCATCAGCTGCAATGAAATAGAGTGTACCATTAGCATTAGCAATGTACCTCACAAGTGAACCTGTAGATCCCGCTTTTATGTCCTTTACCTGAACGGTCCCTTCTTCAGTCCCATCTGATATCCACAGCTCCTCCCCATCTTCATCCTGACCAGTAAAGGCTACTCCCCCATCAAACTCCACAATGTATTCCGAATCAAATCCGAAGTTGACCCCAGCGTAAATATCCTTGATCAGGACAGTTCCAGCTTCTGTTCCATCAGATTTCCATAGCTCCTGACCAGTGGATGTCCCTCCATTGCCAGCAAAATATAACATTTCACCCACGACAACACCGATAGGTGTGGTAGGAATCCCATTGCTAGAGGGATGGATATCTTTTATCATTCCTGTACCAGATTGTGTCCCGTCTGATTTCCATAGTTCTCTATCATTTGCGGAAGACCTTGTAGCAAAAAAGATGAGGTCGCTGTTTTGATCTATGTATATCCAGCTGGATCCATTAGAGGCATTTCCATCAAAAACTAAATCGTATTCTTCTTGAGCTTTAGTATATAAAAACAGACATAGAGCAATGCAGAAGCAGAAAATTTTGTGATGTAACATGGTGGGGGTGAGTTGATTAGCCTCAATTTAGATAAAAAAAAGAATATTTTGTGTTATTCTCTGTTTATCAAGATCAAAGAATCTCCACTATATGCCTTGCCACCTTGCCGGTTCCATCCCAAATTTGATGACGACACGAGGTGCCGGAAGCAAGAATAATGGTGTCCTCCTCTGCTTCACGCACTTTGGGAAATAAGACTAACTCACCGATTTTCATAGATACATCAAAGTGTTCTTTTTCATAACCAAAGGAGCCAGCCATGCCACAGCAGCCACTTGGGATCATTTGCACTTTGAAGTTTTCCGCAGCTTTCAGCACTTTCATGGTAGGTATCATAGACGAGAGGGCCTTTTGATGACAATGTCCATGAACCAGTATCTTTTTCTTTTCATGCGAGAAATCTTCTGGCTTCAGTCTGCCATCTCCCAACTCCTTTGCCAAAAACTCTTCTATCGTGAAAGTTCGCTCAGCTACTTTCAAAGCTTGCTCTTTCTCCTCACCTCTAAGCAGGTCTGGGTATTCGTCACGAAAAGTGAGAATAGCCGAAGGTTCAATGCCAATTAGGCAAACATCTTTTTTTAGTAAAGAATGGAATAGACTCACATTCTCTTTGGCCAGTTCCCGAGCCTCTTCCAACATTCCTTTGGACAAATAGGCCCTTCCACTTATTGCATGATTAGCAGCCCGCACCTCATAGCCCATACGGTCTAAGAGCATGATAGCTTTCTTCCCTATTTCTACATCCAGATAGTTCGTAAACTCATCAAAAAAGAAGTAAACTGTCTTCTTCGATTCTCTTTGCAATGAATGAAATTTTTTATCAAACCAGGAGCGAAGCGTCTGACTGGCCATTTTAGGAATAGATCGCCCGGTAGCAAACCCAAGCATTGGCTTTGAAAGGTTTCTGGTCAGGTTATATGCCCATGGAGCTTTTTCAAATCGCTGAATACTCTTCGCATAGTTGCCAATCATCTTAGTTCTGAAAGGCACACCATTATCCTTCATGGATTGGTATTGCCACTCGGCTTTTAGCTTACCCATATCCACGTTGGAAGGACACTCTCTTTTGCAGCCCTTACATGAAAGGCATAAGTCCATTACTTCTTTGATCTCCGGCTGAACAAAAGGATTGGTTTCTTTAGAGCGCGTTAGCATCTCACGCAAAATGTTGGCTCGTGCGCGTGTGGTATCTTTTTCGTCCCGTGTCGCTTGATAACTCGGGCACATCGTACCTCCATTAAGCTCAGATTTACGACAATCGCCAGAACCGTTACACAGCTCCGCTGAGCGGAGAATTCCCTGATCATTGGAAAAGTCCAACAACGTGTCGTATTCGGGAATTTCCTGATTTTTCTCGTAGCGAAGGAAAGTGTCCATAGGAGCAGTACCCACAATCTTGCCAGGATTGAAGATGTTGTCTGGATCCCATGCCAGCTTCACTTTTTTCAGGAGTTGATAATTTTCCTCACCGATCATTCTTGGAATAAACTCTCCGCGCAAGCGGCCATCTCCATGCTCTCCTGATAGAGAACCTTCATATTTTTTGACCAATGCGGCAATTTCCTCAGCAATCGTTCGAAAGAGTTTTACACCTTCTTCCGTTTTCAGATTGAGGTAAGGGCGAAGGTGTAATTCACCCGATCCGGCGTGCGCATAGTGTACACTATAGAGATTATGCTTTTGCAGGATTTTGTTGAAGTCACCTATATAGTTTGGTAAGTCTTTGACAGCTACTGCAGTGTCTTCAACAACTGGGACAGGTTTGATGTCACCTGGAATATTTGATAAAAGTCCAAGCCCTGCTTTCCGCAAATCCCACACTTTCTTAATATCATCACCTCTAATTATTGGGAAAGCATAGCCTAGCCGTTGCTTGCCCAGCTCTGTCAGGAAATTGAGAATACGGATGTCTACTTCCTTCTCTGTCTCTCCGATCAGCTCTACAATCAGAATTGCTTTTGGCTCGCCCTCTACAAAAAACCTATTGGCTGCCTGCTCTTTGTTTCTGGCTGTTGCTTCCAGGATGTAATGATCCATCAGCTCACAGGCATATGGCTGATAGTTGAGTGCGATGAGATTTGCTTTAAGCGCATCGTCAATGCTCTTGCAATGAATACAAACTAGTCGCTTAAAGCCATCTGGAATTTTGGTGATCTTGAGTTTTGCTGCGGTGACAAAAGCCAATGTTCCTTCAGAGCCAGCAATTAAAGAACAAAAATTGAATGGTTCACCCTCCGGATTGAATGGCTGCATGCGGGCCAACATATCTAAAGCATAACCGGTGTTTCTTCTTGGAATATTCGGTTTTGGAAATTCTTTTTTGATGCGTTCTACATGCTTTTCAGCAAGGAGGATCTCGGAGATATTTTCATATAGCTGTATTTCAAGCTCCGTCGATCCTCGCAAATCTTCCGTCTCTTTAAAATAGACGTGAGTACTATCGGAAAGAAAAGCCTTGACTTCTAGCAGGTGCTCGCGTGTGCTTCCGTAAACCACTGAATTTGAACCGCAACTATTATTACCAATCATGCCGCCGATCATCGCACGATTGGCAGTGGAAGTTTCCGGAGCAAAGAAGTAGCCATACTTGGCAAGCTCGCGATTCAATTCATCACGTACGATACCTGGCTGCACCCAGACATATTCCTTGGCAACATTGACTTCAATGATTTTTGTAAAATGCTTTGAAACGTCAACAATGATTCCTCCGCCCACGACCTGTCCGGCTAAGGAAGTACCTGCGGTTCTGGGAATAAGTGAGGTTTGATTTTTTTTGGCAAACCGAATGAGCTTTTCAATATCCGCATCCGATTTTGGAATGGCTACTGCTAAAGGAACTTCACGATAGGCAGAGGCATCAGTGGCGTAGATGCGCTTGATGGCTTCATCTGTGTAGAGTTGGCCTTTTATCTCTTTTTTGAGGTCAGTGAAGTTCATGGTTCAAACCTAGTAGAGAAATCCTAAAATCTGTGCGTCATTCCTGACGGAGTGAAACAAAGTTCAGGAATCCCAACAAAAGTTTCCGGCATTTCTCATTCTTTGAAAACCGAAATGAAGGATTAAAAAATAATTTCCAATCCAGATGTAACCTTCCGAAATTACTTCAGTTTCCCCGTCAGAATGCACCGAATGAACCTACTGGAAGACCACAACTTGATGCTGAAAGTAAAAGAAGGAGAGGTAGAAAAACTCAACCTACTTTATAAGAGATACAGTCGAAGATTCTTTGGATTCTTTTATGGAATGACCAATGATGGAGCGACAAGTGAAGACCTGGTGCAAAATGTGTTCATGCGAATTTTGAAGTACAAACACACTTATAAGGAAACGGGAGATTTCGAAGTGTGGGCCTTCCAGATGGCGCGTAATGTGCATCATGATCACTATCGGAAGAATAAGCGGTATGCTTTTCAGGAGGACATGAACCCATATGAGGAACGCTTGAGTGAAACCAAAAATCAGGAGGTAGAAATGGAACGATCAGATGAATTGAATTACCTAAAGAAAGCATTGGCCAGTCTTTCAGATGAAAAGCGGGAGCTAATTGAACTGGTAAGATTTCAGAAGGTCAAATATGCAAAAGTGGCCGAGATGCTTGGTGTAACTGAAAGCGCCATTAAGGTGCGAGTGCACCGAGTATTGAAAGAATTACGGGAGTCCTACATAAAACTGGACGCATAGCAATGCAATGAGCATAATTGAAGAATATGAAAATTAACCTGATAGAATTTATGCGAATTCCATGTGCGCCATGGAAATAAATTGAAAGACACATGAAGATAAATAAGAAAAAAGCGGAAGAACTGTGGCAGGATAAGCTAGCCGGGGACATCAGCGCGAATGAGGAAAAAGCCCTTGCTGAGTTTTTGGAAGCAAACGCTGATGTGGCTTCTGAGCTGAAAGAGCTGAAGCAAACCTGGGATCTTTTTGAGAAGATCGAGCGACCAGAACCTTCTGAAATGATGGATGCCAAATTTGATGGAATGATGGCAGCCTATGCAGAAAAACAAAAGACAGCCCTACCGAATGTACTAGACTGGATAGTGGAGCGGATGACCAGAAGCTGGCAAGTGGGTTTAGCATCACTAGTGATGGGCCTATTCATCGGATGGTGGATGCTTCCATCTCAAAATCAAAAAGAGGATATCAGACAACTAAGTAGCGAGATTCAAAGCATGAAAGAAATGATGATGCTCACGCTTATCGAACAACCGAAAGCCCAAGAACGAATTCGTGCAGTAAATCTAGCAGCCGAACTTCCAAATGCAGATGAAAAAGTAATCAATGCATTAATCACTACACTCAACAACGATGAGAATGTAAATGTGAGATTGGCGAGCCTCGAATCGCTGGTTCGATATGTAGACCAGTCCAATGTGAGACAAGCATTAGTAGATGCACTTACAACACAAGACTCACCATTGGTATTGGTGGCTATTGCAGATGTACTGGTAGCCATTCAGGAGAAATCTTCTGTTGAAACACTGGAGAAATTGGAAGAAATCACAGAGGAGGGATTTGTAAAAGAGAAACTCAACGAAAGTATAAAAACGCTAAAAAGCACATAAACTCAGGAAGGACTATGAACTATTTAATCATATTAATGGCACTGATATTCCCCGACCTCAAGGAGGACAAAGTGGAAATCAACAAAACATATACGCTGACAGATCCAGGTGAAATGGCAGTAATAATTAACAACATAAATGGAGACGTTGTGGTGGAAACCTCTAATGACAACAAGGTATATCTCTCGCTGGTGATTGAGATGTCAGCAAGCACAGATGCGCTGCTTGCCAAAGCAAAAGAGGAGTTGAAATTAGGTGAAGTGATGACTGACGACTCATTGATTTTTTATACAAAAGCACCCTTCATCAAAAAATGTCGATGGGGAAACTACACAGGATATGACATGAGAGATCATCCGAAGTACGATTTCAAATATCAATACAAGCTCAAGGTGCCTAAAAATGTAAAGTTGGAAGCCAAGACAATAAACAATGGAGATGTGCTGGTTCAGAATGTAAGCGGAGCCGTGAAAGCCTGCAACGTAAACGGAGCAGTAGAAATCAAAAACGCCAGAAAAGTCTTACAAGCATCTACCGTAAACGGTGATGTGACAATCAACTTTCTGGAAAGCCCGAAGGAGCCTATTGACTTTAATACTGTGAATGGAGATTTCAATTTCAAACTTCCAAAAGACTTTAGCGCCAAGGTGTATTTTGATACCATGAACGGCGACATGTTTACAGCATTTGATTATCAAACGATGAGCCCAAAAGTGGAGAAAAGCAGTGAGCATGGAAAGTTTAAAATAGGAACTAAAACAGGAGTAGAGATTGGATCCGGAGGTCCAGAGTTATCCTTCCGAAGTATTAATGGAAATGTGTATTTGAAAAAAAGTGAATAACCGCACGCAAGTGCACAAAAATATAGCATATGAAAAAGTTACTAATAATAGTATTTCTGATATCCGCAGGCAGCGTCCTGGCACAAGAATTCAACGAAAAGATTACTGTACCATTGAGCTCTCCCGATAAGAGAGGAAAACTGGAAGTCGGTCAGGTAAGAGGAAACATTATCATCGAAGCGTACAACGGCAAAGAGGTAATTATCCAGGCCACAGCCGGCAAAGACGACTGCAAAAACTGTGATCACGATCACGGAGATAAAAAAAGTAGCGCCCCAGCAGGAATGAAGCGCATTGCCAGCAGTCCACTGGAGTTGGAAGCATCAGAAGCTAACAACAACGTAGAAATAGAAACTAATTCGTGGAAAAAAGCGATCAATTTGGATATCAAAGTGCCAGCAAATTTTGACCTGGAAATATCCACGGTTCACGGTAAAATTGAAGTAACCGGATTGAACGGAACCCATGAAATCTCTTCAGTAAATGGAACACTTACTTTAAAGGACATGAGTGGTTCTATTGTTTCCAATACGGTTAACGGAACCATACTTGTGAACTTTAAATCTGTGAAGCCAAATGAGCCTATGTCCTTCGTGACTCTCAATGGCAATGTGGATGTGACTTTCCCGGCCAATGTAAAAGCTCGGGCAAAAATGAGGTCTGATCGGGGAGAGATATTTACTGATTTCGATATGTCTGTCGACCGATCCAAGCCAGAAGTGAAATCTGACGATGGCGAGTACAAAGTATCCATCAACTCGTGGGTATTTGGAGACATCAACGGAGGAGGACCAGAATATACCTTCAAGAATATGAATGGAGATATCATCATTAGGAAGCAATGATAGAAGAGCACATTTCTAAAAAGTAAGAGCCCGCTTTTAGCGGGTTTTTTTATTCCTTCTTATCTTTCCTCCCATGGAAACCATTGATCAGGTCACACTCAACTTTAGTGAGGCTAATCTCTTTTACCTCAATTTGAGTCTTGGCTTCATCATGTTTGGAGTTGCAATCAACCTTCACTTAGATGACTTTCTGCGGGTGATCAAAAACCCAAGAGCAGCACTTGCGGGTATTTTTTCACAATTTTTGGTACTTCCGGCTCTCACTTACCTTTTGATCCTGATCATTCAGCCCAGACCCAGTTTTGCACTTGGGATGATGTTAGTAGCCGCATGTCCAGGGGGGAACATTTCAAACTTTATGGCGGCGATGGCTCGAGGTAACACGGCTCTATCGGTCAGCCTTACTGCTGTTTCCAGTACGCTGGCAATTGTAATGACACCTATCAACCTAACAATTTGGGCCAATCTATACGAACCCACGGCTACTATTCTCACAGAAGTAAGTCTGGATTTTTGGCAATTATTAAAAACCATCACAATGCTTCTACTGGTACCAATTGTGTTGGGTATGTTACTTCGAGGCTGGAAGCCAAAGTTGGCAGACAAGCTTCATCCGGTTATGCACTATAGCTCTATTTTCATTTTCGCAGCGATTGTATGCCTAGCATTCAGTGCCAACTTCAACCTATTCCTGGAATACATCCATCTGGTTCTCCTGTTGGTATTAACTCACAATGCTGTTGCACTTACTGCAGGCTATCAGATGGGCAAGTTATTTGGATTGAAGCAAGCGGACAGAAGGTCTATTGCCATTGAAACAGGGATTCAAAATTCAGGACTCGGTCTGATCCTTATATTCAGCTTTTTCGAGGGATTGGGAGGTATGGCCATTGTAGCTGCTTGGTGGGGGATTTGGCACATTATTTCCGGTTTAAGTATCGCATATTTCTGGAGCAGAAACCGAGATTTGGCTACAGCCAATTAGTTGTGCTGATTATCAATACATTAGGCGATTTAATTCAATTGTCGACCTAATAGCCAATAGCAAATTATTTCCTTATTTTTGCCGACCTTATTTAAAGAGCATTTAGAATAATATGGCACTAATAGGCATACTGAGAAACAAGATGGGTAAGATCGTGGTAGGGGCAATCATGGTAACCATGGTCGCTTTTATAGGAACTGATCTTATCGGAAATTCTTCATTGATTGGAGGAGGAGATAACCCGGACATTGCAGAGATCGCTGGAGCAGGGATTTCTAATACACAGTTTCAAAACAAAGTGGATGAGCTTTCATACAACTTCGCGCTCAATACGGGGAGAAACCCACTTCAACAAGAAACGGATCAAATCAGAAATCAAGCATGGAATGCCCTAATACTTGAAAAAGCGTATGGTGAGCAGTTTGAAGAGCTTGGAATTGTAGTTACTAATGATGAATTGGTAGACATGGTCCAGGGGAGCAACATCAGCCCACAAATCATACAGTTTTTTGCAGATCCGCAAACAGGACAGTTTAGCAAAGAAAATGTGACAGCATTCCTTGGGAGTTTGCAGCAAGCGCCACCGCAGCAAAGAAATTCATGGATTTCGTTTGAACAATCCTTGGTGCCAAGCCGCAAACTTGAGAAGTACGCAAACTTATTTACCAAGACAAACTATGTGACTAAGTACGAGGCAAAGGATGAATACATCAATCAGAATTCAACTGCCTCGATTGATTACATGTATGTTCCTTTTTTGAGTGTATCAGATTCATCTGTGAGCGTTACAGACAAAGAACTTCAAGCTTACCTTGATGCGCATAAATCAGAATTTCAAAGAGAGGAAACAAGAAACCTTTCGTATGTAATATTTGACATAAAACCCTCAAGTGCAGATTCTGCTATCGTGATGGATGAAGTGGCGGACTTGAAAATGTCACTTGCAAGCGCAACTAACGATTCAAGTTTCGTAGTGATCAATTCGGATGATCCATATCCATTTATCACATACACTTCCGACAATCTTCCTGATTCCTTGCTTGGAAAAGAGGTTGGATACGTTTCATCTCCAACCATTGTAAATGGTTCATACGAATTTTATAAGCTCTCGAGAAGAGATCAGATCACTGCTGACAGTGTCCTTTTCAGAGTGGCAAAAATGAAGAAAGAGTTCTTTGTTTCGGATGAGACAATTAATGAGTCTTACAGAGAAGCGGACCTGTTTGCAGCATCAGCTGGAAATTTGGAAGAGTTTAAGCGATTAGCAGACGAACAAGGATTGACAGTAAGAGAAGCCAATCGAATAGGAAAGAATGCACAGCGTGTAGGACCAATGGTAGAAGCAAGAAGTCTTGTGCTTTGGCTTTACAATGATGCAAGCACTGGAGCAGTATCAGATGTAAAAGAAATTGGCGATAGGTATATTGTCGCAACAATGACTGCTGCTCAGAAAAAAGGTGTAGCTAATCTGGATGAAGTAAGAAATCAGGTAGAGCGAAAAGTGAAAAATGAGAAAAAAGCGCAAAGCATTCTTAGTAAGTTAAGCGGTGTAGATGCAGCGGACGTAGAATCACTTGCCATAGCCTATGGTGAAGGAGCAAAAACGGGCAGTGCAGACTTCCAGATGTTCTCTAGCAGCATCAATGGAGTTGGGTACGCACCAGAGGCTATCGGCCTTTCGTTTGCGCTTGACGAAGAAGAAATGACTCAGGCTTTCACAATTCAAGATGGAGTGATTGCAGTGAAACTTACTGCAAAAGACATTCCAGCTGATCTCGATGACTATTCTCAATTTGCACTTCAGGTATCGCGTCAGCGATTGGGACAAAATGCAATGATTGCAGATTTTCCATTATCATACTTCAGGCTGTTTGTACCAAGAAAGATCGACCAGGCTGTTAAGGAGTTTGCCGAAATTGAAGACATGAGATATAAGTTTTTCTAAGTAGAAAAATGGAAATTTAGAAAGCCATTCCGAACTTTATCGGGATGGCTTTTTTTATATATCTCGCAGAATAGATTTAAATTAAAATTATGAGCTGGGACGAAAGATCATTTTTGGAGAAGCTGGAGGGAACACATCAGTTTCCTGAGCATTATACGTTTAAATTCATCGTGAAACCAGAATATCAGGCTCAAATAGAATCGTTGCTCCCTGGTGCTGAAATCAGGCTTAAACCAAGCTCTGGAAACAAATATGTTAGCGTTACACTGAGACGATTGATGGACACCAGTCGGGATGTAGTAGAGGTATACAAACAAGCCAATAAGATTGAAGGAATAATTGCACTCTAAAATTCACAAACTATGAGTTGGATAGAAGAAGACAACAAGCTAAAGAAGACATTTGAATTCAAAGACTTTGTGGAAGCGTTTGGTTTCATGAGTCAGGTAGCCATCATTGCCGAAAAAATGAACCACCATCCCAATTGGAGTAACGTTTATAACACAGTTAGCTTTGAGTTGAATACTCATGACGCTGGTGATGTGGTCACCGAGAAAGACCACAGACTGGCTGAAGCGATAGATGCTCTCATCTAACGGCATTGTTAGGGGTAATACGAAGCAATCTCATGCTATGGAAAAAGTTGGCAGCGCTTACTGATGTCTAAAATGAACAGCAATACGATTGCTTTTATTTCTCTGCGATCTATTAGTCGCACGAGCAGCCTGATTCTTAGATTGTCATAGCCGACTTTAAATTCTAAATTAGCTGAATGACCATCGAGCCCGGAAAACTTTACTTAGTCCCGACACCAATCGGCAACCTTGCTGATATGACCTATAGAGCGGTCGAGGTACTCAAAGGCGTTGACCTGATTCTGGCAGAAGACACCCGAACCTCTGGGTTTCTCCTTAAACATTATGAGATCGGTACACCAGCACAAAGCTTCCATGCGCACAACGAACATAAGAAGGTAGAAGAAGCCATTGAAAAGTTGAAGAGAGGAAGCTCAATAGCCCAAATATCCGATGCAGGCACACCTGGAATTTCAGATCCGGGCTTCTTGTTGGTTCGGGCTGCATTGGCCAATGACATTCCTGTGGATTCACTTCCGGGAGCCACAGCCTTCGTGCCAGCTTTAATTAAGTCAGGCTTTCCAAGCGATCGCTTTGTATTCGAAGGATTTCTTCCTCACAAAAAAGGGAGACAAACACGAATAGAGGTGATGAAGGAAGAGAGCCGAACAGCCATCTATTACGAATCACCTCATCGTTTGCTAAAAACATTGCAACAATTCAAAGACATTTTGGGGGATCGCAACGTTTCAGTTTCCAGAGAGTTAACAAAGAAGTTTGAAGAAACCGTCACCGGAAGTATTGAAGATGTGATGGCCTACTTTGAATCCAAAAGCATTAAGGGAGAGTTTGTAATTGTTTTGGAAGGAACTAAATGAATTTAGAAGAGATCACACGAAAAGTTTCTGCTATTGCTTATGACACTGGCGCATTTATCCGTAAGGAGCGTAAAAGATTCACCTATGAGTCAGTAGAGTTTAAAGGTGTTAGCGACTTGGTATCTTATGTTGACAAAGAGTCTGAGCAACGTATAATCTCCGGATTGGAAAAGATCATACCAGGAGCTGGCTTCATTACGGAAGAAGAAACAATTGAGCAAGGACAAAAAGAATACACCTGGATCATCGATCCATTAGATGGCACCACCAATTTCGTACATGGTATTCCTAATTACTGTGTAAGTATTGGACTCATGCATAATGGCAAGATTGTAGCCGGAGTTGTGTACGAAGTGGCAAACGACGAGTGTTTCCATGCATGGAAATCTGGTGGAGCTTACCTAAACAATGAACCAATTCACGTCTCTCAAGCTAAAGCATTTTCAGATACGGTTTTGGCAACCGGTTTCCCATATTATGAATTCGAACGACTTGATGAATATTTGAAAATCCTTCACCAGCTCATGGAATCTACCCAAGGTCTTCGTCGCATGGGAAGTGCTGCAGCAGATATGGCGTATGTCGCTTGTGGCCGATATGGTGGATATTTTGAATACAATCTTAATTCATATGATATAGCAGCAGGAGTAATTCTCGTGCAAGAAGCTGGAGGTACAGTCTCTGATTTTAAAGGCGGAGAGGACTATATATTCGGAAGGGAAATAGTAGCTGGAGGAAGAGTTCACGCCACACTCCTGGACGTCATCCAACGATACTGGTAAAAAAATTGTATAAATAGTTAGGAAACCTAACAAAAAAAACTATGTTTGTGTAATAAGTTAGGATTCCTAATTAAACAAACATGAAAAAGTTACTATTTCTATCGCTGATCGCCATGATTAGCTGTAAGTCATTTTCTCAAGGAGAAAATGAAAACGCTGAGTTTAAAAGCTCAGGAGATTTAAAAATCACGAAAGCCCAGGTGGTGCATGATGGCTCACTTGAACACCTTGTGTTTAGTATTACGGTAAAAGGCACTGCTGGAAAATCCGTTCCTACTCCTGCGGGACAACTAGACGGAGCTCCGGTTCTTGGCTATGTATTCCCAACCAACCTTAAGTCGACAGATGTTGGATTTGGTGAAACAGCCGGGATAGTGGCTCTTGCGCTGACGTCACATCCAGACTTTGATGACACGCCCCTTTGGGATGAAAATTTTGATCAGAATTACGCAAACGATGGGATCATCTGGCATCCACATTGGGTTGTGCTCATAGAAGATAAACGTCTTGCTGGAGGTCTTGCGGTTAAACAATTTGACCCTGAGAAAGAAGATGTGACACTACCTCCTACAAACCCTGGAATGCCAATGTATATGGATTCACCGGGATTCCATGTAGTAAGTCAGCGAAACCAAATCAAGGTTATTGTACCGACCTATAGAGTAAGTGGAAAAACAGACTTTATGTTTGATGGTGTAGCCGCGTACATGCAGGTCAATACATCAAAAACAGATTTACCAATGCTTGGGGTATACGCAGTATACAGTGTAGCATCTGGTGATCTATCACTTCCATATACAGTGGAAAAATGATATAAATGTAGATTACGTGTAGTTGAAAATGTTAAGAGGAGAGTTCAACTTGAATGAGTTGAACTCCCTTTACTTTCAGGTCAATACAATGGATGTAATTAGGATAACTAACTTTGTAGAATGGCAAATTCATTTGATCCTAAAATTCAAGTTGCAGATTTAACGAGTAAAGTGGTTGTTGGAATAGAGCGGTTATCTGAAGTATTTCGAGTGCTCCTTTGGGAAAAGGCAAAAGAGACAGGCCTGAGTCCTATACAAATTCAATTGTTGCTTTTTATCAGACATCATGATCGCTCGTTGGCTAACGTCAGCCATCTCTCCCGAGAGTTCAATTTGAAAAAACCAACCATCAGTGATGCCATCAAAGTTTTATATGAAAAAAAACTAATTGAGAAAGAGACTGGCGAGGACGCCAGGGCATACACCATTCTATTGTCTACAGTAGGAAAAAAACTGGCAAGCAAACTAGAAGGATTTGATATGCCATTAAGAGAAAGCATCAATGGTCTTGATAGCCCAGCCCAAGAGATGCTATATCAAGGGTTGGTAAAAATGATTTTTAAACTGAATCAGGCAGGAATAATAGATGTTCAACGAACATGTTTTGGGTGTACCTTCTACACTAAAAAGGGCACAGGACACTACTGTCAGTACATCAAAAAAGATCTTTCTGATTCTCAGATTCGCTTGGATTGTGAGGACTTTCAGTTGACAGCCAGCTGAAATTGGTAAGATTCTTGTAGAAAACTTCAGCTAAATTTAATTGATATGAAATCACTCACTATTCTTATCGTGTTCTTAATGGCTACCTGTGGTGGTTCAGATTCCAGTACCGCCGACTATGAAGCAGCTCCAATGTTGGAAGAAATGGATGTGGCCGAAAGCTCCATTCGCAAGGTGTCTGCACCTCTTGCGCAACAACCAAATCAAGACTATCAAAAGAAGGTCATCAAAACTGGCGGTCTTTCTTATAGTGTAGCGAATACTAAAGAAGAATATAATCGCATCAGCACAATGCTCGATAAGTATGACGCCTACATCAGCTCTGAAAACGAAAGCAAAGGCTATGATCGCATCAATTATAATATCAGCATTAAAGTCCCACCGCAAAACTTTGATCCACTGATAGGTGACCTTACCAGCGATAAAAAACTGGACAATCGTTGGGTGAATACCGATGACGTAACAGAAAGGTACTATGACCTACAGTCTCGCATTGCCAATAAAAAGAAATTGGAGGAACGCTATCAGGAGATTCTCAAGAAAGCCGACAATGTGCGCGATATTCTGGAAGTAGAGCGAAATCTTAACCAGGTACGCACAGAAATAGAGTCACTTCAGGGACAATTCAAATTGCTCGGTCACAAAATAAGCTACAGCACCCTGGATGTTGCTTTTTATGAGTTGATTCCTTACGAACTGGACCAGGAGCCTCGTCCGGGTTTTGGCACTCGGATGCTAAATTCCATTTCTGCTGGGTGGCAAGGCTTCCTTACATTCATGGTTTATCTTCTGGCACTGTGGCCATTCGGTTTGCTGGCTGTTGGAATCGTTTGGGTAGTGAAAAAAGTGAGAGCGAAGCGAAAGGCTGACTCGAAACAATAACTAACCAGAAACAACTCACCCTTCAAAGAGGGAGTGTAAGCACGTGTGATGAACGGAGGATGTTTCCTACTTTTGCCAGATGGCTAAACCCAACATACGCGTAGGATACGGATACGATGTACATGCACTTGCTGAAGGTGTGGATTTTTGGATCGGAGGAATTAAAGTCCCACATAGCCACGGTGCATTTGGGCATTCTGATGCGGATGTGCTTATCCATGTGATTTGTGATGCACTACTGGGAGCGGCCAACTTACGTGATATTGGTTTTCATTTCTCAGATAAAGATCCTCAATACAAAGGAATCGATAGTAAGATTCTGTTGAAAGATGTAATTAAAATCATTGGAGAGAAAGGCTATAAGGTAGGAAATGTAGATTCCACTGTTTGCCTGGAAATGCCGAAACTGAATCCTCACATTCCAATGATGAAAGCGTGTCTGGCCGAAGTAATGAACATTGCAGAAGACGACATTTCAATTAAAGCAACAACAACAGAGAAGCTTGGCTTTGTAGGCAAAGAAGAAGGAGTTGCTGCTCATGCGACTGTGCTGATTTATAAAGACTAAGTAGCTAAACGGATCGCGAAATCACCTCTTCAGAAGTCAAACCGTATAGAGGAGGTGTTTCAATACCAAGTATTCCTAAGTACACATAAAGTTGTCCCCTATGATGAACCTCATGTTCCACCAACGCTCTAAGCCATTTCCAAACCGTTATGTCAATGCCACCTGGAGTTGTGCATTTCCTTTGCATATGCTCATTAGTTAGCTTTTCAAAAACTTCCCTGGATTCTTTCTGCATTTGCAAGTAGAATTGTACAATAGCCTCTTTACCTTCCGCAAGATCCTTTCCACATCCTTTGTATCTAGATTGCCTGAGCTGCACATTTTCCACATACATGAATCGTTCGATTGCGGCCAGGTGCCGAATTTGATCACCGATGGTAAATTTTCCTTCCTGATAGGTCCACTCTATCTTGTCTTCTGGGATAAAGTTGAATAATCTAGGTGTTCTTGCTTTTACTTTGTCCAGATATTTGACAAAGGATTGGCCATCGTATATTTCCATTACTGCATTTTTTAAACAATTAAGATAGCACATGATCAAGATCATTACTACCGAAGATGGTTCTCACAGCCTATTTGATGAGGAGCTAAATGAGACCTATCACTCAACGAGAGGAGCCAGAGGAGAATCCATGCATGTGTTTATACGAGAGGGACTGGAGCAATGGTTATCTGGAAATCAAGTGGAGGAAATCAGGATTTTGGAGATTGGGCTAGGAACTGGGCTGAATGCTTTCCTGACCGCTCAGTTTGCGGAGATACAAGGTGTAAAAGTTCATTTCACATCTTTAGAGCCATTTCCAATTAAAAAAGAAATTTATGAGAATCTGAATTTTCACCGATCTGAGCAAGAAAGAGAATTGTTATTAAAGATTCATGAATGCGATTGGGAAAAAGAGCTGGGCATGACAGCTTCATTCATGCTACATAAAACCATCGCAACACTCGAAGACTTTGAGACATCTCAGCTGTTCCAAATTATCTATTTTGATGCATTTGCACCAAGCAAACAGCCAGAAGTCTGGTCGCTAGAAAATCTAAAAAAATGCTTCTCCCTGTTAGAAAAAGGAGGAATACTCACAACTTACTGTGCTCAAGGACAATTCAAACGAAACCTGGCAGAAGCTGGGTTTGATGTCGAGACACTGCAGGGAGCCATGGGAAAGAAAGAGATGGTAAGAGGCTTGTGCAAGTGAGTTGCTGGCCTGGAATCAAGGAAAAACTGTATCTTTAATAGGTTACCAGTAACCTATTTTCATGAGCACCTTCCAGACACCCTTAGAAGCCTTTCAATATTGGCTAAATAAAGACCCCAACTTCATATTTCTTCGGCAACCGATCAATCGAAAGTTCATTGAATATTCCCGCCAGCATGCTTACGATCAAGCAATAGCTCTTGCAGCATCTCTCCACAATATGGGATTGAAAAAGGGCGATCATGTAGCGTTGTTATCCAAGAATTGTGCACATTGGTTTATGGCGGATCTTGCCATCATGTTAGGAGGTTTTATCTCTATACCGCTATATCCTACGCTTGATAAAGATTCCATCAATGAGATTTTGGTTCATAGTGAATCTAAAGCCGTTATAATTGGTAAACTCGACGACTACTCAAAGCAAAAAGCTGGTGTTCCGGAAGATATTATACGTATTGGGATTGAACTATACGGTGTAGAAGAGCAGCACGCATGGGAAACATTGATCAAAGCAGATTATACCAGTTTCGATCCACCAGGCCTGAATCCGGATGACTTACTTACGATCATGTATACCTCGGGAACAACCGGCAATCCAAAAGGAGTCATGCACAAGGTGAGTTCATTTAATCTCATGGGGAATACTACCGTTCCGACTTTACAAGTGCCCGTAAATTGTACGTATTTTTCCTACCTCCCTTTATCACACATCGCAGAGCGAATAGGCATTGAAATGGTTTCTTTCTATTGTGGCGGACGAGTCAGTTTTCCAGAGTCATTAGAGACATTTGCGGAGGATTTGGCAAGTGTAAATCCAATATTCTTTATAGCGGTACCTAGAATCTGGCAAAAGTTCCAGGAAAAAATTTTAGAGAAATTCACTCAAAAGAAACTTGATACGCTTATATCACTACCGCTCATTGGAGGTCTTGTGAAAAAGAAAATTCGACAAAAATTGGGACTGAAAAACGCCAAGCTATGCTATACAGGAGCAGCTCCGATAGCTGTGAGTCTCTTGGAATGGTATGATAAACTCGGGATAAACATTTTACAAGGATATGGGATGACTGAGGATTGTATCCTCTCACATTTTAACATTATCGGTTCGAATAGATTTGGCACAGTCGGTCAACCAATGCCTGGAGCTACCGCCAGACTTTCGTCAGAAGGAGAAATACAGGTAAAGAGTGATGCGCTTATGGTTGGGTACTTCAAGGAACCCAAAAAAACGGTTGAAGTATTTACTGAAGATGGATTCATTAAAACTGGAGATATCGGTGAGTATGATCATGACAGCTATCTTTCAATTACTGGGAGGATTAAAGATCAGTTCAAAACTGACAAAGGCAAATACGTCACACCATCTCAAATAGAGCTTAAGCTTTCAAAAAACACTGATATTGAACAGATATGTGTTGTGGGCATGGGCATTGCCCAACCAATTGTGCTGATCGTGCCTTCAGAAACAGGCGAGGCAAAGGAAAAGCAAGGTTTTAAAGATTCTATCCTGCAGACGATAGATGATGTCAACCCCACCCTTATGAGTCATGAGAAACTAGCAAAAGCAGTTATCATGAAGGAGCAGTGGACCGTAGACAATGGACTCATGACACCTTCTCTTAAGGTAAGAAGACCAAGAGTGGAAGCTATTCATCAAGACATGTATAAGTCATGGTTCGACCAGGAAGAGAGACTGATTTATGAGTAGAAATAATGTTTTATAAACATTTGTTACCATTTTAACTTTCTGTTTTCACAACTACGATATTTACTTAATCAGCGTCAAATATCGGCTTCATAAAACTTCGCTCATAGCTAACAATACACTTGGTTTCCTGTGCATGCGCATATGCTGCTTGACAAACTACATCATCCATACTTTCCGCTCTATAGATTTCATATGCAGCTAAGGAGTCAAAGCTAAACAAAGCCACTGCAACGGTATTGGCTCCTTCATGTGGGAGAAAATAGCCATGATGCGTTCCCCCAAATTTGTTCACCAAAGGAATCCACATTTTGGCGTAGGCCTCAAAAGCTTGAAGTTTATCGGCATCGATGACGTATTTGATGTAGCAGGTAATCATGGCATACTTTTTCCCAAAAGTCAGGAATAGAAGTGATACTAAAAAAACAAGTAATTGAAAAAGATACATCGGCACCATGAATTTTATTCATAAGCGGTTGTAACTTTTATTTACAAACATGAGTATTATCATCTATAATATTTACATTTATGAGGAATAACCTCTTAAATTGAAATAGATGAAGGGAAATAACCTTGGCGAATTTGAAGAACTGATCCTGCTAGCAGTAGCATCGCTGGAAAAAGAAGCATATGCAGTATCTGTAAAAGAGGAGCTCAAAAAAAGAGCCAACCGCGCTACCAATATCAGTGCCATCCACTCGTCACTTTATCGGCTGGAAGATAAAGGCTATCTCGTTTCTGAATTTGGCGGAGCTACTCAAAAACGTGGAGGGAAGAAGAAGCGCTATTTCCAGGTAACAAATGCTGGTTTTGAAGTTTTGAAAGAGGCAAAAGAATTGAAAGAAGGTTTTTATAAAACCATTCCTCAACTGGCAATAATTAGCATCTGATTTGGCTACAAAGCAGTACCATATGAAGCCTCCTCTAATTGCTGAAAAGCTACTCAGAATCATATATGATGATGAGCTGCTGGATGACATCCTCGGAGATCTTCAGGAGATGTTTCAGGATCGCGTGGAAAGTAAAGGACTATTCAAGGCACGCATGCACTACTTCAAAGATGCCTTCCTCTCGATTCGTAATTATGATTTAAAAAGAAAACGAAAGGTCACTCACAACAACTCAATCCCAATGTTAAAGAACTACATCAAAATCACATTTCGTACGCTTGCTAAGAATCGGGTGTATTCTGCTCTTAATATCTTCGGGCTTGCCCTGGGTATTGCAGCATGTTTGTTCATTGCGCAGTATGTAGCTTATGAATACAGCTACGATAAATACCATTCCAATCATGAAGACCTCTATCGGGTCAAGTATTTGGTATACCGTGGGGAAGACTTACAAATTAATTGTGCTGCAGCAGTACCTCGTGTTGGTCCGTTTATGAAAGAAAATATGCCGGAGGTGGTTGATTTTGCCAGAGCATTCCCAATGTCTGGAATATTCGAGAAAGACAACATCCAGTTTCGGGAAAAACGGGTTCAGATTGCAGATCCTTCATTCCTAAAAATATTCGATTACCCATTGATCCATGGGGATATCGAAACGGCACTCACTGAGCCGAATGCAGTGGTCATTACCGAATCAATTGCCAAAAAATATTTTGGGAGAACAGATGTAGTCGGTGAGAGTCTAAATCTGTATACCTGGATAGAAAAAACACTCGAAATTACTGGAGTAACTAAAGACGTTCCTGAAAATTCTCATTTGAAATACAATTTTTTGATTTCGTATGAGACCCTTAATAGTGAGACCCGAAATGATGACGGAACAGCCTCTTCCGAAACCGCCTGGGGATGGTATGATTTTAATACGTACGTCCTATTAAAAGAAGGCACAGATCCGAAAGCATTTGACGCAAAGTTTGAGGAAATATTGTATGCAGAAAGAGGAGAAGATTTTGAGAAGTACAACTTCAAATCGGAATTTCCTTTGCAGCCAATAACTGATATTCACCTCTATTCAAACCTGCTGCAAGAATCAGAACCAGCTGAGCAAGGTGACGGAGACACCGTTTTTTTCCTGGCAATCATTGCAGGATTTATATTAATTATAGCTTGGATCAACTACATAAACCTCTCAACTGCAAAGTCCCTTGAGCGTGCCAAAGAGGTAGGAGTTAGAAAATCAATGGGTGCCTACAAAAAGCAATTGGTTAATCAGTTTTTAACCGAATCTTTTGTTTTAAATCTCATCGCGCTGACACTGGCAATTGTCGTTGTGGTGATCACCACACCAATGTTCAATCAATTGGTTGACTCACAACTGAGCAGAGCATTCTTTTTAAGGGGAGATTTTTGGCTTGCAGTGCTAGGAGTATATGTCATTGGATCACTCCTGTCTGGCCTATATCCGGCATTCATTTTATCTTCTTTCCGGCCTATTCAAGTTCTCAAAGGAAAAATGACAACCAACAAGTCAGGGATCATGCTTCGCCGGGCATTAGTCATATTTCAATTTGCTGCTTCAGTTACACTTATAGCTGGCACAATCATCGTGTATCAGCAACTCAGTCACATGAAAAAACTTGATGTTGGATTTGACATGACCGACACCATGGTGATGAGAGGTCCACAAGTTTTTGCGGTAGACTCCCTATTCGGAACCGCACTGAATTCCTTCGAAAATGAACTCAGAAGTAATCCGAACATAGAGGCCGTTACCAATAGTTCTAATGTGCCAGGAGACGAAATTTTCTGGACCAGAGGAATGAGAAAACAGACGGATACTCAAGACAAGAACTTTACGGTGTATCTGGTAGGCGTAGATCAGGATTATTTTCCTACCTACGGAATTGATTTTCTCGCAGGTAGAAACTATGACAAAACATTCACAACCGACACGGGCAATGTGATTATCAATAGAGCGACTATGGAGTATTTGGAAATTGCCACTCCGGAAGAAGCGATTGGGCAAAAAGTGCTGTATAGTGGAAACAAACGAACCATCATTGGTGTAGTTGATAACTATCATCAGCAGTCGGTAAAAAATAATATTAACCCGCTTGTATTTCCTCTGACTGAGAGCAATGCCTCTTACATTACAGTAAAACTCAAAACGGATGATTATCAGACAGCATATGAAACAAGCAAAGCCACCTTTGACGATTTTTTTCCGGGCAATCCATTTGATACCTTCTTTTTGGATGAGTTTTACAATAAGCAATATGCCAACGAGGATAACTTTAGCAGAGCATTTACACTGTTCGCCCTGTTCGCAATTATCGTAGCTTGTCTTGGTCTGTTTGGACTTACTTCATTCACGGCACTACAAAGAACCAAAGAGATAGGAATCAGGAAAGTGTTGGGTGCAGACATTTCTCAAATTGTAATGATCCTGTCTAGGGAATTTTTGATTCTGGTAGTGATTGCAAACGTGATATCATGGCCAATTGTATATTTCCTAATGGATGGCTGGCTGGACAACTTTACCAGTAGAATAAGCATCGGTGTTTCGGTGTTTTTAATATCTGCTGTAATGGTAATTCTGATTGCATTAGTAGCTGTTGGAAATAAAACTCTCTCGATTGCTAAAACTAATCCGGTGAAAGCCTTGAGGTACGAATAGAGATTGAGGTTGGCTAATAAAAGCCAACCTCAACCATAACTACTTGATTTTAATTCCTTTCGAATCTGTGAATCTTCCTGTAATCAACCATCCACCAAAATCTTCGGATACAGCCATTAGCAGTTCATTTTTGCCCTTTTGAAGATTTAAATAAATCCCATCAAAAAGCCCAACGGTGCCGAGGTAGCGATAATCTCGTGAACGCCATTTATTGTTACCCCAGTAAATTGGTTCGCCATTGAGAATAGCAACCACACGGTCGCTATATCCAAATTCAAACAGTTTAATTTGATCTTTATCTGACGTAATTGTGATTTTGGCTAAAACCGTATTACCCGGCGTACCATCTCTTAAGTTTTGTATTCTTGAAATGTTGGCGGCTGTTCCTTCTTCAACCTGAATCTTACCTTGCCACGATCTGTTTTCCAGCACTTTACCAAAATCATTGGGGTTGTGCAATAGCTTTTCTTCAAACATGTCAGATACTTCCCACTCCTGGATCAAACTGGGAATAGCCTCCCTTTCAACTGGTTTGAAATCGATAAGCTCTGGAGTGTCAGAAGAGATTTTTATGTTGGCAATATGAAACCCTGAAGAATTTCCGCCTCTCAGAATGATCTTGCCAGATTCAGGTTTATGAAACAATTTCCAGGACAGATTTGGTTTGTCACTGTGATCCATAAAAATCTGTGCATTCTCTTCATTTACTAGAATTTTAATATGTGTCCATGTATCGTAATTGTATTCGTATGGGAATGAATATTTTGGACCAAAATACAATTGCCACGGCGATATATTCTTCGTGGTTGGTGCTGCTTGGTTTGCATCGGGATTCCCAGATTGGTGTGGCCTTACGTAAAACTGCTCCGAATCTCCAGAAGTATTATTTGCACGAAAGTAAACACCCGGAAAGGCTTGTTCTTTCTTAAGATGGATGTCAAACTCAATGATACCATTTTTAAATTCTTTGTCTTTAAGTGTCATCGCTCCGGCCTGTAGATATATGGCATCAGTACCCATATGCTTTTCCAGCACATAAGCACGCGCTTGAATTTTCCAGTTGTTGGTATCAATAGGGATGAGTTCTTGAGAGCGCGCATTGAAACTGACCCAGAGTGACAATACAAGGAGATTGATTCGTGTTTTCATAACACAACCTTACGCTGGTTGAGCAAGTTGATCCATCCATTTTCATGTCATCTTCGTTCAAACCCATTCAGAGTTGTTCAGTAGAAAGATCTTTTAGACATTTGATCATGGCTGATAAATTTTCAGAACGCAATTTGAACCAACTTCAGAGCAAGATTGAGAGCAAACTAGGATGGGGAGATGCTTCTTCATGGCATAGTTCCATGTTTGATGAGTTGTCGGAAAAAGTATTCGAGACTACTCAGGTGATACTTAGTGTTCCGACACTGAAGCGTTTTTTCGGAGTAGTAAAGCATACGGGAGCTCCAAGCATCACCACATTGGATGCACTATCCAGATTTGTAGGAAAGGAAAATTGGCGTGAGTTTAAACAAGTTGAATCAGCCGCTCAGTCTAGTGGATTAAAGAAGCCAGGTAAGTCTGTTTATGTGACCATCGGTTTTATTCTTGCACTGGTCACCATCAGCCTGATAGGAAACAAAAGGCCGGAAGTTGTCATCAACTCATCCGAATTCACGTTTGCTAGCAAAGTACTTAGCAAAGAATATCCGAATTCTGTTGTATTTGATTTTTCGATTCCTCAAACATTGAGAGTGGATAGTCTCAAAATTCAGCAGTATTGGGACCCAACAAAAACCATAGCTATCTCCAAAGAGCAGACGCAAGCCACAGGGATCTATTACTTTCCGGGATACTTTGAGGCAAAACTGCTGGCAGATGGTCAGATTGCAAAGTCTCACGATCTCTTTTTAAAAAGTAATGGTTGGTTGGGAATGATTGAGTACAATCCTGTACCCAAATATTTTCAACCACAATTAGGTTCAGAATCCGGAATCAACTTTACAAATGAAATCATTGAAGAGGTTCAAAAATTAGAAGAGCCAGTTGAAATTTCATTTCATTTTATCGATGATCTGGGAGATGTTTCAGGGGATAATTTCCAGTTTTTAACAACGATTAAGTCGACATTTGATGATCGTTGGGCGGTGTGTCAATCAGCTCGAATTTATTTCATCGGAACTTCAGGCGCCATGATCATTCCTTTCTCAAAAATTGGGTGCACGTCGGATAATAACCTCATGCTAAACGACGTGTATCTGAGAGGTAAAGAAAACGACCTGTCAGCTCTGAGCGCCGACTTCTCAAAAGCAGTTAATTTATCATTTAAGTTAAAGGACAAGCAACTCACTGTTTTCATAGAAGAGGAGGAAGTTTACAGCCAAACTTATAATGAATCCATGGGCAGATTAGTTGGTCTAAGATTCAAGTTTCGGGGACTTGCTGAAGTTTTAGATTATAAAATTACCGATCAAAACGGCAATATTGTTGAGCTAATCACGCCTAAAAATAAAGTATTATGAAGCACAAACTTACCCTACTGTTTTTACTAATCAGCATCGCTTCAATAGCCCAAAAATCAGGTTATGAAGAAGATGCTGTATCAGTAGAGAGTCTTACGTCAGCATATTATGATTGTGTGTCTGGGCCCATTGGTCAGACAAGAGATTTTGATAGATTAAGAAATCTATTTCACTCCAATGCACAGCTCACCTATAGCTATTGGTCCGAAGAGGAACAAAAAAATAAGTTGATGCATATGGACATTGAAGAATACATCGAAAAGCTAGACTATTTGGACAAAAAAGGCTTCTATGAAGAAGAGTTGTTCAGCAAGGTCGAAATGTACGGCTCAATCGTGCAAACCATAAGTACATATAAGTTTTGGATGGAAGATAAATCGGCAGAAGGCAGAGGGTTTAGTAGTTACAACCTGTTTTATGATGGAAACAGGTATTGGATTCTCTCCATGTTTTGGATGATGGAGAGTAAGAAGTATCCAATACCAGACGAATTTTTGGATTAAATAAAATTTTTCACTTTGTGATGTCACTCTCTTTACCTCTTATTCTTGGAGCGTTTCAGGGTTTTTTACTTGCTTTGGCTTTGGCATTTAAGAAGGCATCAAAAGTGCATAGGTTGCTAATCTTACTGTTGATTCTTTCAGCACTTTTTCTGACTTACGAGCATTTTGTTTTCAAAGGATACCTTCTCAAGTATCCAAATCTAATTGGTGTTTATCTCCCACTACTTTATACGATACCACCAATATATTTGCTCTTCATTAGAGAGGCTTGTGCACCTAAAGGTCTTAAAACAAAACAGCTAATCCATTTTATTCCGGCCTTATTGGCACTCTTGATTATGCTCCCCTATTACAGCATTCCGGGTGAGGAGAAGTTGTTGATTCTTTTGGATCACCGATCTGCTGGTGATTTATACCCTTTGCGAAATTTGTTGACAATAGGATTCTGGATTTCGGCCTGTATATATGGATTGCAATCGTACAGAACAACATTAAAAACAAAAAACAAAAAAAGTAGTTGGATTCAGTCACTTACTAAAGTCTGCCTCTTGCTGATCATGGCGATCACTATTACATGGGGCTTGAGCTTTTTTGACGAAAACATGCATAGAGAAAACATGCTAGCCTCGGTGTTGATCTTCTCAATATTTATTCATTTCATAGGCTATTCCGCATTCAAAAGCACATCTTTCCTACCTGAAAAAAAACGAATAAAAAAACTGTCATGCTCTGAAAGTAGTGCACTTAAAACAAAGATCATTGATGTAATTGAAAAACAGAAGTCATTCAAGAATAGCAGCTTTTCTTTACGAGAACTCAGCAAAAAACTACACACAAATACCAAATACTTATCAAGTATCATCAACGAAGAATTCGATTGCAGTTTCACTTATTTAGTCAACACTTATCGAATCAAAGAGGCAGAAAACATGATTCTCGATAAACGGTTTTCACACCTCAATTTTTTGGGAATTGCCAATGCTGTTGGTTTCAGTAATAAGAACTCTTTTACGAGAACTTTTAAGCGGCATAAAGGCTTGACACCATCTCAGTTTAAAGCTGAAAAGAATCAGTAATAATCCACTCATACTAATGAATCTACAATTCATGAATTGAGGCCTGATCAACTAAGTTTAACTTTAGTTTAGAGAGTGTTTAGCTCAACTCGGATATGAAAAAACTTACCCAATACACCGGCCTTTCAATACTATTAGCACTTTCAAATCACCTATGTGGTCAAATGAAGGTGTTAGACTCGTTAGCATTTGGAAATACAATCTATGGTATCGACATGTCTGTTGATCAAAAGAAACTATTCATCGCTGGGAAGGACTCTATCGTTTATATCACTTCTATTAGTGGAAAAATTACTCATGAACTCAAGGGTCATACCAGCTCTGTCTCTTCCGTAGATTTCTATCCAGAAAAGGGAACAATTCTATCAGGATCCTATGATAATTCGGCCATCCTTTGGGATGAATCGGGAAGGCTGATCACGCGTTTGTTGGGCCACGACAAAGCGGTTATTAAAGTGTCACAATCCGACAAGCTACTCGCAACTGCAAGCAGAGACAAATCGGTAAAAGTTTGGGATCGAAATGGTGAGCAAATTTTCACCCTAAATCATGATAAGCAAGTCAACGACCTCTTCTTTGTAGAAGATAAAAACTGGATTGTAACTGCCGGCTTTGACAAAACAATTAAAATCTGGGACTATCAAGGCAATCTTTTTCAATCAATCTCTCTGGCATCAGGAATCCGGTCCATTTATTATGCAGAATCGAAAGAGCTTTTAATTGCAGGACATATGGACGGTAGCATTTCTATGGTGAAACCAAATGGAGAAATACTTCAGGTAATCACTGCACATGGAGTAAATGATGAAGAATATAAAATGATTAACAGCATAGCTGTATCTAACGATGAATCTTATTTTATCTCTGGCTCTGCAGATGGGTTTGTAAAAGTCTGGAATTTTGATGGCGAACTACTATTTGGTAGAAAACTATCCAAAATCAAACATTCCTATGTTTCTGGTATTCGCCTCATTGGAAATAAACTTGTCACTTCATCCGGTGGTGGGGATAATTATACACGTGTTTGGAAAATGGAGATTTTCAGACCTGGCTATCCTTGCCAAAATTCAAATTATGAGTACTTGTCGCGAATCATTGGAAAGTGGGAAGTTCAAACAAAGGATCGACTTAGGCCAGGCGAGTACGAAAATAATACTGGAATAGCGACAATAGAACCATTAATTGATGGTTGTGGGATTTCCATACGTTATCGAGGATTTTATAGATCCAAATCCTATGCGAGAGAGATCAGCATTACGGGTCAGGATTCAACCATCCAAATGGTAGCGCTTGATTCGGAACACGGAAAATTTTCATTATTAGAGGGTTCCATTTCTAACGGTATTTTGGAAGTCATCTGGTTTAGAAATAAAGAAGTGGGGAGACTGAGATCTAAATATGTGATGACCTTTAAAACCGAAAATTCATTTGAATTCTCATCTTATCTCACAACAGATTATGCGGAAACATGGTCATTAACCCACCAGCGAATTTATAAGCGGATCAAGTAGCGAGTAATGAGTTTGAACGACTTTGAATCAGCTTGAATGTGGAGAGTTATCCTTCTTTAAACTTTGATCGTAGATTGAAGCCATAATAAATTCGATCTCATGAAGTATTACCCAATTGTACTTTCCGTGTTTCTTCTTTTTTCTTTGGATGCATTTACACAAGATGTTGGAGCAAAGACGCTTGTAAGCCAATCTCGAACCACCATTGCCAATATCGGCAACAACGATATTACCATCAAATACCACAGCCCATCGGTGAATGGAAGAAAGATCTTTGGTGGAATTGTTCCCTTCAATTTCGTGGTAGATGGAGTAGAGTATCCATGGCGGGCGGGCTCCAATCAGCGTACCACAATTGAATTTAGTCGTGATGTAGAGGTTGAAGGCAAAAAGCTATCAGCAGGTATATATGGTTTTCTTGTTTTGGTAGATAAGGATGAATGGATACTCGTCTTCTCGACGGGAACAAGTTGGGGTGCATTTAACTACGACAAAGCTAATGACGTCCTTAGAGTGCCGGTTAAAACTCAGAAGAAGCCTTTTCAAGAATGGTTAAGTTATGATTTCGTAAATCCGAAAACTGAGTCGGCGGAAGTGCAACTTAGTTGGGAAGAAACAGCTATAAGTTTTACTGTTTCAACCAATGCGCTAGACAATATACTTGCCGATCTTCAGGAGAAGGAAGAAAAGGAAGCTTCAGATTATCAGGAACTATTTATCCGAACACTTGAGAAAGATGAGAACAAGAAGCAGGAAGCCATGGCATATCTTGAAAAGTCATTTGCCAAACTGCCAGAGATCGAAAATGAATACTTGCGACAAGCGTATGAATTCAACTATAAAATATTGAAGTCCGAGGCGCTATTGCAGGAAGGTAAGAAAAAGGAATCCAATAGGTTGAAAAATGAAGCATTAAGAAGTGCCAGCGGCTTCAATACGTACTATTACGCGTTGCGAAAATACACGGTGGAAGGTAAGAAGGACGAAGCTTTTAATATCCTGAAACAGCAAATAAAAGCACAACCCGACAATTACCAGAATCACTTTGCATTTGGCGAATTTTACCTAAAAGAAGAGAATCAGGAAAAAGCAACAGAACACTTCAGGAAAGCCTATGAAATGACAGTGAAGCAGGAAAGCAGGTGGGTCAATTATGCAAGGTATTTGTATCTACAGAATAAGCTGGTTCTTGAACGAGAGGACTAATTCAGAATCAATTTCTTCTCATTCTCAAAACAACCTGATCAGCTCCTTCCATGAAATACTCTTTTATTGTGCTGAAGCCAATTTTTTCATAAAACGGCTTTCCTATTTTGTTTTCTTTAAACACTTCGACTTCTAACACATTATGCATATGATCAACATACGCTACCAGTGCTGTTCCAATTCCTTTTGAGTGCGATTGAGGGTCAACAAACAATCCTCCAATTTCATTTGCAGCCATGGATATAAATCCAACTATTTTGCCGGACTCTTCATATACCCACGTGTCAGAATTGGGTAAATACTTTTCGGCCATCATTTGCTTTACCATCGCCTGGAAGTCGGCAGTTAAAAAAGGATGAGCAAGTGAGGAAGCGTCCTCCCAAATCTCAAGGAGAGTAGGTATCTCGCTTTCATTATATTTTCTGATCATATTAAAGACTTTGATATTTTGATACTAATTGGTCCTTGATTTCCAGGAGAGGATAATCTTCGAAAATGGATAGAAAGCTAAGTGCAATACCATCCAATTCTGCAATGAACATGAAACTCAAGGCATTACTTTTTTCCTGATCGATTTGATCAAAAATCTTTTTAACTGACCCATAAAGAAGTGAAGATCGCTCTTCGATTTGAGCCTTTAGAAACTCCCTTGTCGAAGGTTGAAACATGACATTCAGGTTTAGCCTTAAGGTCACTACATCTTTTTCAAGTTGCGAGAAGAAGTTTTCAATTATTGTTAGCAATTGATCCGAAGGTGATTCATTAGAAGATAATGAGCTGATATTCTTCATTTGCTCTGTTGTATTCCTAAAGATTTCAACTAAGATTTCATTCTTCGAATCGAAATGATGGTAGACCAACCCCTTAGAGACATTTGCTGCATTACATATTTGGTTCATGGAAGTATTTTCAAATCCATTCTCACTAAAAAGGGATGTAGCAGTTCTTAGGATAAGTTCTTTTTTGTTCATAAACCGACTGTTCGGTCTGTAATTTAGTTGATATATCTAAAACTCCAAACCATTGCTAATATTTTTCTAGTGTTGAAATAAATGAGTCTGCTACCTTTACCTCATGTCCGAAAAGAAACTCTTCCTGCTTGATGCTTTTGCCCTGATCTACCGTGCGCACTTTGCAATGAGCCAAAACCCACGATTGACAACTAATGGTATCAATACCGGAGCAATCCTTGGCTTTACCAACTCCCTTTTGGAGATCATTACCAAGGAAAAACCGTCACACATTGGCGTAGCTTTTGATACTCACGCTCCAACCTTCCGGCACGAATCTTACAAAGAATATAAAGCCACCCGGCAGGAACAACCAGAGGAAATCAAAGTAGCAATTCCTTACTGTCTGAAAATTGTTGAAGGCTTTAACATACCTATCCTTATGAAGGACGGATATGAAGCAGATGACCTCATTGGCACCATTGCTAAGAAGGCTGGTAAAGAAGGCTTCAAAGTGTATATGATGACACCCGATAAAGACTTTGCCCAGTTGGTTGATGAGAACATTTCCTTGTTCAAACCACGAAGAATGGGCAATGGCGTGGATATCATGGGCATTCCCGAGGTATTAGCCAAGTTTGACATAGATAAAGTAGATCAGGTGCGAGATGTGCTCGGCCTCAAGGGAGATTCTGTTGATAACATCCCTGGAATCCCTGGAATAGGAGACAAAACTGCATCTAAGCTCCTCAAAGAATATGGTTCTGTAGAAGGCATCATTGAGCATGTTGATGAACTAAAAGGAGCATTGCAGAAGCGAGTGGAAGAACATGGCCAGCAAGGCATCATGTCCAAGGAGCTTGCAACGATTAAGGTTGATTCTCCTATTGAGTTCAATGAAGAAGACCTAAAATACGGGGATCCAAATCCAGATATTCTAAAACCGATATTTGACAAGTTGGAGTTTAAGACCATCGCTCGCCGTGTTTTTCAGGAAGAAAATGACATCAAGAAAGGGGACACACAACAGCTTGGATTATTTGATGGTGGGGGAGCAGCACCAGAGCCTGTAGATGACAAAGCGTCCTTTGCAACAGCAAAGCCCAAGTACCACCTGGTGCAAGGAGCTGAGGCAATAGCTAAACTTGTGGAAAAACTAAAGGCACAAAAATCTTTCTGCTTTGATACAGAGACTACAAGTTTGGAAACCAGAGAAGCTAAGCTTGTTGGTATTGCTTTTGCCATTGAAAAAGGAGAGGCATGGTATGTTCCCTGCTTCGAAAATGCAGAAGAGGTAGCCACTGCTTTTCGGGAGGTATTGGAAAACCCAAGCATTCAAAAAATTGGTCAGAATCTGAAATACGATATCCAGATCATGCGCAATTATGATGTTCATGTAAAAGGCCAAATTTTCGACACCATGCTCGCTCATTTTCTGCTTGATCCAGAGTCGAATAACAGCATGGATTGGCTGGCCGACAAATTTCTTAATTATAAGACCATCTCCTTTGAGAGCATCGTCGGATCGAAAGGAAAGAATCAGAAAACAATCGACCAGGTTGAGGTAGAAAAGGTGAAGGATTATGCATGTGAAGATGCTGACATTACGCTACAACTAAAAGAATTGCTAGAGAAAGACATAGCAGAGCGCAAGCTGGAAAAGCTCCTTCATGAGGTAGAAGAACCTTTATCATTTGTGTTGGCCGACATGGAATATCAAGGTGTGAAAGTAGACACTGCCACTCTTGAAAAAATGTCGAAGGAGCTGGATGATGAAACTCGTCGAGTACAGAAGGAGATTTTCGATACGGCAGGCGTTGAGTTCAACATTGGCTCACCTAAGCAGCTGGGGGAAATTCTTTTTGAAAAATTAAAACTGGTAGAAAAACCCAAGAAAACGAAAACTGGTCAATATGCTACTGGCGAAGATATTTTGTCCAAGCTGGCAGATGAACACAGCATTGCCGCTCAGATCTTAGAATTTCGCGAATATCAAAAACTGAAATCTACTTATGTGGATGCACTACCGAAATTGATAAGTAAAGCAGATAGTCGAATCCATACCGATTACAGGCAAACTGTAGCTGCAACGGGAAGATTAAGCTCAAACAACCCCAACTTGCAGAACATTCCGATCCGTACGGAAAAGGGACGTGAGATTAGAAAAGCGTTTATACCGAAAGACGACAGCCACTTGATCATGGCTGCAGACTATTCCCAAATTGAGCTACGCATCATGGCAGCATTCTCAAAGGATGAAAGCATGATGCAGGCATTCAAAGAAGGTAGAGATATTCACGCCACCACAGCAGCTAAGGTATTTGGAGTGGATGTAGACAATGTAGAGTCAGGCATGCGGCGGAAGGCCAAAGAAGTAAACTTCGGTATCATTTACGGAATCTCAGCCTATGGTCTTTCACAAAACCTAAACATTTCCCGAGGAGAAGCACAGGAAATAATAGACTCCTACTTCAAGGAATTCCCCAATGTGAAAAAATACATGGATGAAACCATTGAAAAGGCCAAGAAAGATGAATATGTAGAGACCATTCTTGGCCGGAGACGATTCTTAAGAAACATCAATTCAAGAAACTTTACGATGCGTGGGTTTGACGAGCGAAATGCCATCAACGCTCCCATTCAGGGAAGTGCTGCAGACATTATTAAGATTGCGATGATAGATATCCATAAATGGATGCAAGAAGAAAAATTGAAGTCTAAAATGATTATGCAAGTGCATGATGAATTGGTTTTTGATATGCACAAAGACGAACAGGGCTTGTTAGTATCCAAAGTGGAGGAATTCATGAAAAATGCGCATCCACTTGAAGTTCCCATGGAGATTGGCATAGGTGTAGGTGACAACTGGCTGCAAGCGCATTAATTTTAAATCATGCAAACAAACATTCCATCTTTCTCCGACATTAAGAGAGCTCATCAGCGCATCTCCAAATACATCATTCAAACACCGGTGATGACTTCAAAGAACATCGACGAGATTTCAGGATGCAATATTTTTTTTAAATGTGAAAATTTTCAAAAGGTAGGAGCTTTTAAGATGAGAGGAGCAGCTAATGCTATCTTCAGCCATCGGCCGGAAGAGCGTGTGAATGGTTTTGCCTGTCATTCGTCAGGAAATCATGGACAAGCAGTCGCGCTAGCCGCAAAACTGGCAGGAACAAAAGCATATGTTGTCATGCCAGAGAATTCCTCAAAGGTAAAAATCGATGCAGTCAAAGGATACAATGCAGAAGTGATTCTTTGCCAACCGAATGATGCCTCAAGAACACAGACTTGTGAAGATGTGGTGAAAAGAACTGGAGCCATCCTGATTCATCCATTCAATGATTATAATATCATCGCCGGACAGGCCTCTGCTGCTAAGGAGTTGATTGAAGAAATCGATGATCTGGATTGCATCATTTCTCCAGTAGGAGGAGGAGGGCTAGCTTCAGGCACATGTCTCATCGCACACCACCTGGATCCAAATATGGAAGTATATTTGGGGGAACCAGAAGCAGTAGATGATGCATATCAGTCCTTAAAGGCTGGAAAAATTATTCCAAATACTTCTTCTGATACTATAGCAGATGGGCTGAAAACAACAATCGGAGAAAAAAACTTCGAAATTCTAAAAGAACATGTGAAAGAGGTATTCACAGTTACTGAAAAAGAAATTGTTGATGCCATGAAGCTGATTTGGGAGCGGATGAAAATCGTCATTGAACCTTCATGCGCTGTACCATTTGCCGCCATACTAAAAAACCGGAAAACATTTAAAGGAAAACGCGTGGGCGTGATTCTCACTGGAGGAAACGTCGACTTAACCAAACTACCTTTCTAGTAATGGACGGACGTAAAATCTTTGTTATTTGGAATCCCTTTGCAGGAGGAGATGCCAAAACACTTTGTGAAAAGCTTTCTGTCAGACTCAAAGAGCTAAAAATAGCGCATCATGTTTTTGATACTGTCAAAAGTATGAGTGCTACCAAAGCAGTATCTGATAGTTTAGATGAATCTTTTACTGATCTCATTATTGTTGGTGGTGACGGGACCATCAACGAATCTATCAATGGATTGAAATATGATATTCCAGTTGGAATTGTTCCAGCAGGAACTGGCGACGACTTTATCAAAAATGTATCAATTGGAAAATCAACCAGTGAAAGAATCCAGACAGCAATAGATGGTGAGATCATGCGAGTTGACTTAGGCCAGTGCAATGAGCGGAAATTTGTCAATGGAGTTGGCATTGGCTTTGACGGCCAGATTGTTGAGGATATGACCTCTAAACGTATCGGGTTTTTGAAAGGACATGCCGCCTACTACTATCACGTGCTTCGAATTCTGGGTGGATATAAAGAGCGAACATTCAGCTTTTCCTTAGATGGTAAAGCACATAAAAAAGACCTGATTCTTTTAGCCATTGGAAATGGGACCACATTTGGTGGAGGCTTTAAGCTCATGCCCAGATCAAAAGTAAATGACGGCAAATTAGACATTTGTGAGATTGGTGCATTATCGCCTTTCCGAAGATTCTTGAATATCAGCAAACTTTCAAATGGGACACATGGATCATTGAAAGAGGTTGAATTTCATCAAGTTAATGAGATCACTGTAGAGGCAAATGATACACTTTTCGCACATATTGATGGGGAGCAAATTGGAAAACCACCATTCAAAGTCAAGATTTTGCCAAATGCATTGCAGCTGAGAGTTATTTCTTCTTAAACTTCGATTTTCTTTTGAATCTTAGGTAAGCCCAGACCGTTAGCGCAATTACACCAATGCTGATAAACTGTGAGTGTGAAAGCACACCATCAATGATGTATCCACGCTCCTCATCGCCTCTAAAGATCTCAATAATTGCTCGCCCAAATGCGTAGAGGATAATGTAGATAAAAAAGAGTTGTCCCTCAAATCGGTTGTGACGTTTGAGCATTAAAAGGAAGGCCATTATGCCAAAAATTAGAAAAGCTGAATACAACTGTGTGGGATGCAAAGGGGTGTGTAGAGGCTCTGCTTGTGATATTGGGTCGGTGAAAGTAACTCCCCAAGGCAATTCTGTTGGTGTCCCATGACAGCAGCCTGCAAAGAAGCAGCCTAATCGACCTAGCCCATGAATGATACAAGCGGTTATTGCCAATCTATCCATAAGTGGCCAAAGCGGCCATTTTTCCTTTCTGAAAAACCAAACAATTAAAGGAACTGCAAAAAGAAGCGAACCGTAAAATACAAACCCCGTTCGAAAGTTTTTGCTCATGTTTTCCCATGAACTAAAGTAGTAGCCTGGATTTTCCAGGTAGAAGAAAAGCTTACCTCCGATAAAAGCCGAAACAATTACAAGGATGGCCAGATTTTGAATTTGGTCTCGCTCAATACCTAAATCTTTCTTGGCTACATGTGTCATGTAAAAGAAGCCCAATGTAGCCCCTATCATGATCATGAAACCATAGGTATGGATGGTGAAGTCGTCGATTGAAAATAATTCTGGATGCATAGTAGCTATATGTTCACAGAAAATTAGGGGAAAATACTAACACTTATAGGTCAATTTGGTGGACAAATTTGCTGGTTCAAATTAGACTCAAGATGCGACTTTTTGACTTACTCTATAAGCAATTCGATGAAAACCCACTTGTAGATGCTTTTTCCCATAAAGTATTAGGCTACTGGAAACAATACAGCACAGGCGATTCACTTAAAATCATCAATCAATTAAGTCAAGGACTTATCGAACTAGGAATAAACCCTGGAGATAAAATATCTATAGTGTCAGAGGGTAGGCCGGAATGGTGCTTTGTAGATATGGCATGTCAGCAGATTGGCGCAATCTTAGTTCCATTGTATCCGACGCTTAGCAGTCTGGAATATAAAACAATACTTGAGGAGGCAGAAGTAAAATTGATATTCGTATCAAATGGAACCACGCTTAAATCTGTTGATACTGCCGCCAGAGAGTTAGATATAGATTCTATTTATACCTTCAATAAAATTGGTGGAGCTAAAAGTTGGTTGGATGTATTGCGTGCAGGAAAAGGAAAAAATAAAGAGGCTGTAGAAAGAAGGAAGCAAACAGTCAAAGCTGAGGATGTTTGTACGATCATTTACACTTCAGGAACATCAGGTCAACCAAAAGGTGTGATGCTTACGCACACCAACATTTACAGTAATGTGGTTGAATCTTCTAAAGTCAGCACACTCGATAAAGGAAAAGATAAAGCGCTGAGTTTCCTGCCGCTCAACCACATCTACGAAAAAACAGGAATCTATATCTACATCTACAATGCGATCGGCGTGTATTTCGCTGAGAGCCTTGAAACCATAGCCGATAATCTCAAAGAAGTAAAGCCGCAAACATTCAATACAGTCCCAAGATTACTTGAGAAGGTGTATGATAAAATTTTGAAGAAGGGAAGCGAGCTCTCAACGATCAAAAAGGGAATCTTCAACAGATCGATCACTTTGGCATTGAATTTCGATCCAAACAAAAATCAAGGGGCACTGTACAATCGGCAACTATCTGTGGCAAACAAACTGGTATTTAGCAAATGGCGCGAGGCACTTGGCGGAAATATCAAACAAATTCAGTGTGGAGCCTCTGCACTTCAGCCACGATTGGCTCGCGTCTTCTGGGCGGCGGGCATTCACGTACTCGAAGGCTATGGACTCACAGAAACCTCGCCGGTTATCGCTGCTAACCGAATGGATGACTTCAGCTTTGGCTCTGTAGGTAAGGTATATGACAACCTTGAGGTGAAGCTTGGAGAAGAGAACGAAATCATGGTAAAAGGACCAAGTGTGATGAAAGGATACTATAAAAATGAAGAGCTGACAAGAGAAGTCCTTTCCGAAGACGGTTGGTTCAAAACCGGCGATGTAGGAAAATTGATGAAGGGATTTTTGTATATCACAGATCGAAAAAAGGAGTTGTTTAAAACTTCTGGCGGTCTTTACATCGCACCACAACAGGTAGAAAACAGGTTGAAAGAAGCAATACTGATTGATCAGGCCATGGTCGTAGGTGAAGGACAAAAGTTTCCGGCCGTTCTCATTGTTCCAAATATGGATGAAGTACTAGCACAACTGAGTGGAACTTATTCACTAATGGATTTTGAGGATATGCGAAAAGACCAAAAAGTAAGAGCACTGTTCCAAAAAGAATTAGATCGAGCAAATGTAGAACTTGGTAACTGGGCGAAAATCAAAGAATTCCGATTAATTAATTCCGCATGGTCACCAGAAACAGGTGAGCTTACACCAACTATGAAACTGAAGCGACGTGTAATCCTTGAAAAATATAAACCCGTTTTAGATACGATTTATACCTCTCAATCCGAGTTTGACCTTTCCAGGTTTGAAAATTTGAAGATTGAAGATATGACAATGGAAGAACTTGAACAATTTGAAGCAATGGATGCATTGTAAAAAAACCTATTCAGAAGTTCATCTAATCCTAACTTATGGCATAAGATTTGAAGATTGTTTGTGAAAAATAGCCATGAAAGTTTTTCACTTAGCTCTCATTATGGCATCCCTATCAGGATGCAAAGACGATAATTCATCAGTAGAAGATAATGTTTTACTTATAGGTCTCGAAGAAACTGTTTCAGCAGGTATTCGAGGAAATAATTGGATAGTTACCTTCCAAAGCATTGAAGAAAACTCTCTTTGTCCAGAAGATGCGGTTTGTATTTGGCAAGGAAGACTGATTGTTAGCCTTCAAATAAATAATCAGGTTGCTATCCTTGGTTTTGGTGACTTAAGCACAAATGAAGGCGAAAGTGAGGTTTCAAACTCATTGGTTATTAATGGAACCAACATCACATTAATTGAGGCGCTGGAAACAGATGAAACAATCACCACAAAGATCAAACTCCAATTTGATTAAAGTTTAGCTCTTAAAAACGGTTGTTTTATTTTCACTGCTGTCATAAACGCGGATAGCTACTACATCTGCTTCAGCAGTTTTTTCACCACTTTCAGATAAAAAGTCACATTTAAGAACAGTCTTTCTCCCTTTCACCTCTACCACTCGTGCTCTCAATTCTACAGTCGTATTGGGTGTAGGCTTTAGATACTTAACAGTCAGTGTGCCAGTAGCATAGCGATATTCAGGATCTGTAGCGAGTGACCGTCCCTCTTTTTTATAGGCATCCGCCATGGCAGTTCCCATGCAATGGCAATCAATGAGTGTAGCCATAATTCCACCATTCATTAAGTTGCTCCATCCGTGGTATTTTTCTTCCGAGCGCCATTCGCACACCGAGATATCTCCATCCCAATAACTTTTGATTTGAAGCCCTTCATGGTTACTACCGCACCCAAAACAGACATTTTCTGGCATGTGATCTTGAAAATATTTCGACTCGCTCATTTTAGTAACTTTACAAAGAGGCTTTACGCCAACTATTGAGAAAATTTTTGTTTGTTCCTGTTATTGAATGCCAAAGCAATTAAAATCTTGCGACAATTAATAGCCTTAGCATTCCAAAAATAACCGTATTTATGTATCACACCCTCGACCTGCATTTTCAAAATTATGAACATGCAATTGCCGCCTTTGTAATAGAAACCGATGATGGTCCAGTTTTGATTGAATCTGGACCGTATAGCACATTTCCAAGCCTGGAACAGGGGCTGAACAACCTCGGATATAAAGTTGGGGATGTTAAACATGTGCTTTTATCGCACATCCACTTTGATCACGCCGGAGCTGCCTGGGCATTTGCAGAAAAAGGGGCAAAGATTTATTTGCATCCATTTGGACATGATCATATGCATGATCCTTCAAAGCTGGTCGCATCTGCAACCATGATTTATGGAGATCAGATGGACGTACTATGGGGCGAAATGAAAGGCATACCAAAGAAAAACCTCAAAGTGATGGATCATGATGATGCCATTGAAATCGGAGGTCATAGCTTTCGGGCATTGCATACACCTGGACATGCCAAGCATCACATAGCCTGGCACTGGAAAGACACGATTTTTACAGGAGATGTAGCTGGTGTCAAAATCGAAGGGGGACCTGTGGTACCTCCTTGCCCACCGCCTGATATCAACCTGGAAGATTGGATTCATTCCATCGATCTCGTACTTTCTAAAAATCCTAACCGATTGGTGCTTACGCATTATGGCGAAGAAATTAATCCGAACATTCACATGAAAGAATTAAAAGAAATCCTCAGCGACTGGGGGCAATGGATAAAAACCAAATGGCAGGAAGGACTCAATAATGATGAAATCACCCCACTTTTCATGAAGTATACTGAACAGCAGCTCAGAGATCGCGGAGTTTCAGATCACGGATTGAAACAGTATGAAGCTGCCAATCCTTCCTGGATGAGTGTGGCAGGTCTGGTCAGATATTGGAAAAAGAAACAAGGGTGATCTATGCTAATTGCCAATGAGACTTTTGAAAAGCTGTCCACACTGGACAATAAAAATGAATATGAATGCTGCACATTCAAAAATTGCGATTTTTCTGATGGGAACCTCTCAGCTACCAAGTTTATCGAATCAGAATTTGTTGATTGTAACCTCAGCAATGTGAAGTTTAATGATACATCCATCCTGGATGTTGAGTTCAGCAACTGTAAGATGTTAGGGATTCAATTTGACAGGAGTAATCAGCTATTGTTTTCGGCAGTGTTTGAAAATTGTCAATTGAATGATTGTACGTTTTTTGAAATGAAACTCAGACAGGCAGCATTTATAAATTCAAGTTTGGAAGGAGCTGATTTTACTGCTGCAGACCTGAAGGATGTAAAAATTACTGGTTGTGATTTATTCAATGCCAGCTTTGATCGAGCCAATCTCGAGGGTGCAGATTTTCGAATGTCCGTTAGACTTCAGATAGATCCAGAGATTACCCGATTGGCAAAAGCCAGATTATCACTAGCTCAACTTCCTGGCTTACTTTCCAAGCACAATTTGAAAATAGAGGGATAATTATAGACTATTGAACTTTATTTAGGGTTATATTATTATTATTTTGTTATATCTTGTCAAGTAAAACAACCCTATCATGGCTAAATCAACACAATCTGCATTTAAGAGTGCTCTTAAAATGGCAGCTAATGAAAATTCTTATATGCCAAAATCAATCAGGACTAAGTATTCTATTAACACTAACTCGACCGTTGTAATCAAAAAAACAAAGGACTAAATTTAGAGGATGTATTCATCCTCAGACAAAAAACGCTTCACAGAAGTCCCTTCAAGACTAAACGAATCTGAAGAATATAGATCAGAGTTTAGGCGAGATTATGCTAGACTAATTCATTCCCCTTCATTTCGACGACTTCAAGGAAAAACACAATTATATCCAAGTGTTGAATCAGATTTTTTCAGAAACAGACTTACCCATTCTTTGGAAGTTGCTCAGATAGCAAAATCTATAGCAATAAGAATAAACCATCGCTTCAAGAATAGCAAAGGAGATCAAATTATAATAGATGAAAATATCTGTGAATTTGCAGGACTGGCTCACGACTTGGGACATCCACCTTTTGGTCACCAGGGAGAAGAAGCCCTAGATGAATCAATGATGGACTATGGTGGATTTGAGGGGAATGCGCAAACCCTACGAATCTTGACTAAGCTGGAAAAAAAGATTATACATTCCGAAAATATATTTTATGATGATTCAGGTAGAGATACTCGAATGGGTTTGAATTTAACTTATCGTTCCTTGGCATCAATTCTTAAGTATGATAATCAGATTCCGGCATGCAGGAATTTAAGAAAACCAGAAGATCGGGAACATGCAGTCAAAGGATTCTACTCAGAAGAGAACGATGTGGTTAAAGAAATAAAGAAGAATATAGTAGGGAAAAGTACTATATCCAATTTTAAAACTGTTGAGTGCCAAATAATGGATATAGCGGATGATATTGCTTACTCAACATACGACTTGGAGGACGGGTTAAAGGCTGGTTTCTATACCCCCTTCAAAATATTGTTCTCGGATTCTACTTTGATCAAAAGGGTGAGAAAAAAAGTTAATAGAACGCTTAATTTAGATTTGAGTGATAATGACATAATTGATGTCTTATTTGATATATTTTCTGATATATTTTCCGATATAAAGCTTGAAATACCTAAGAATGTGTCAAAAGAGGAATTTCGAGGATTAGCCATCAAAGTGTCCCAATTAGCTTTTGGAGGATCTAATTTCCTAGCAAGTAATGGAGCAGTAAGGACAAGCCTTACGTCCTATTTGGTTGGTGAATTTGTGAGAGGTGTTGAGTTTGAATATGACTCCAAATATCCTCCATTATCAAAAGTTTGGCTAAAGAATGATGTTCGTTTGAAGGTAGAAGTTTTGAAGACTTTTACATTTGAATCTCAGATTCTAAGTCCGAAGTTAAAAATTGCTGAATATAGAGGAAAGGAGATTGTTAAGTCGATTTTCAGTGCCCTTTCCTCTAGAAATGGGTCAACTTTAATGCCCGAGGATCATAGAACTTTATATCAACAAGCTCCGCATGAGTCGAAAAACAGAATAATATGTGACTATATAGCTGGAATGACGGATCGATATGCAATTGAGTTTTATGGTAGATTAATGTCCGAAAATCCAGAAACTATTTTTAAGCCTTACTAAATTCAGTCGCACAACCCCGGACTGGCATCACACTCCGATTGTGGAATGGGCAGAATGAAGCGATCATCCAGCGGATCTAGATTTGAATTGGTAATTCTAACAGATAGGCCATTGGCAGCCTGACGTTTCAAATCATGAAAGACCACACCCTCATACAGCAATTCCCGATTTCTTTCTACAATCAAGCTGTCATAAAACTCAAATGCAGTCAATGTATCTAACAAAGCAGGTAACCCTGCACGTATTCTTATGACATTTAAATCTGCAAGCGCTGTAGCATCTACAGGATCGCCATTAAAGTTTTGTTCCAAAATTGCTTCTGCTCTCGACAAGCGCATTTCAGCAAGTCTCACTAGCGGAATTACATCTGTATTTCTCAAGAACTTAGCAGAACTGATCGTAAATGTATTTACCGCATCGAGGTAGTATAAGCTATCCACGTCGTTAGCTGATGTAGACACAGAATCAATATTGGCTCTATGATCAGCATCACTGAACATTGGATTGTTAGCAAGAAAATTAGAATTCAATGAGCTTGGCTGGATACGAAGCGTACTGCCAAATTCATTAAATGACGAGTAAAACGCAGCCAAGCCAGTCGTATTTGTGCCAGTGTTACTTGAAGCCGTCTGCTGTACTACCAGCACATCTTCTCCGGATACAGTTCCATTATTAAATGCATCAAACGAACGACTTTCAAGAGAGAATGGTCCACCAATCACGTTGTTCAAAAATCCCTCTGCGGCTGAATAGTCATTTTGCTGCATGGCTACCTTAGCCAGGTAGGCCTGACAGGCATAATAGGAAATCCGATTGTTATTAGTACCTAATGATTGCAAGTTTGTAGAAGCCGTATTCAAGTCAGTTTCTACTTGAGTGTAGATAGCACTAACTGTCGCTTTTGTTGGCGTACCAATGTCACTCACTGATCTAATAGGCTCAGTGATCAAAGGAATGGCCGGATCATTGGCACTTCCCTGATACTGCGGTGCCCAAAGTCTTGCCATTTCAAAATACAATATTCCTCTAATAGCCATGGCTTCACCAGCTATTCGTGTGCGAGCGGAATTATCCGAAATGTTGTCAAGGTTGTCCAGAATATCATTGACAACATTGATCGTCTCGTACCCCCTTCGCCAGTTTGCTTCTACTCGGATATTGGTTTCGAGTACGCTTTTACGAACAAAATCTTCATATCCAGGAGCATTGGTCTCGTCCCAGGAAACCTCCAGATTCACTTGTCTGGTAAGAAGTGTGGCAATCAACTTAAAATCTCCTCCAAGCAGCTCACCACCATCTGATCCATCATTGATTCCAAAAAGATTATAATAGGCGCCATTCAAGGCGGACTCAATTGATTCCTGATCTGTTAGCACATCTCCACTAAGTGAATTTTCTGCATCAATATCTAGAATATCATTACAGCTTATTAGCCCAGCGAATAGGAAAAGGAAGGTGAATGATTGTCTCATTGTGTATTTTATCTTAAGTGCTTTCATGATTAAAATCCGATTTTGATGCCCGACATAAAGATTCGTGGTTGTGGCGCAGTAAAGTTGTCAATGCCACGGCTGATATTCTGACCGATGATTCCATCGAGGGGGTCAAAATAACTAACATCCGGGTCGTACCCGACATAATCAGTGAATGTGAGGAGGTTTGACGCTCCTACGTAAACACTTAGGTTTCGTAAGCCCATTCCCGCCAGCTTGTCTGAAGGGAAATTGTAGGTAATTGTAATGTTTTTGAGCCTGACATAGCTTCCGTTTTCGAGCCATCGTGTCGATGAGTTCGGTTCATCCTGGAATGGATTCAATGCAGGATAAGCTGCTTCATCTCCTGGCTCATACCATCTGGCACTTTCTCTTGAAAGTTGTCCCAGATTGAGAATGCCGCTGTTGGCCAGGAACTCTCCTGTCGCGAAGTAAAGATCAACGCCACCTACAAATTGGAACATAGCTGATAGTGTCCAGTTTTTGTATGAAACAGAGTTTGTCAGACCTCCGAAAAAATCTGGATTAGGATCGCCAACCACCTGTCGAGGTGCATCCTCCCAGTTGTCAGTAGTCCCACCATTACCGTCATCGTAGAGAGCTTCTCCCGTTGCTGGATCTACTCCCATGTATTTTCTCATATAAAAAACGCCTGCAGATTGTCCTTCCAGAAAGGCGTTTACTCCTACGATTGCTTGCTCTCCATTCAAGTCGATGATGGTATTCTTATTGAAGGAAATGTTGAAGTCTGTGGTCCAGGAAAGATCTGAAGTAGACACGTTCAGTGAGCTAATGTTTAACTCAAAGCCTTTGTTTTCCATGGTTCCGATATTGTCGAAGATGGTACCAAAACCGGATGTTTGCGAAACAGGTACAGGAAATAATAGGTCAGTGGTTGTTTTCAAGTAGTAGTCTACCGAACCGCTGATTCGATCATTCATTATCCCAAAATCTACACCAACGTTAAATTGAGAGGTGGTTTCCCATTTTAGATTTTCATTGGAAAGGTTGGCCAGCTCTACTGCGTCTTCATCGTTGTATCTGGTGCGGATGTAGTTTCTTCGATAGAGGAAGTCGTCCGTCGGCGCATTTCCAACCAGACCGTAGCTAGCTCTTAACCTCAACTGGTTTAGCGTGCTGGAGCCGAAAAAATCCGCATTGTGGATATTCCAACCAGCAGAAACAGCGGGGAAATAACCAAAACGGTTGTCCTCACTAAACTTGGAACTACCATCCATTCGTCCGGTCACCTGAAAGTCGTACAAGTTTCCAATGGAATAGCTCACACGTGCATAGGATGATAAAAAGACGCTAGCGTCACCTTGTATCGGCTCATTAAACAAGGATGCATCAGACTCGCTTAGGGATTCCAGTGTGGCAATGCTATTTACATTGGCTTGTCTGAAATCGAAGCTTGTGGTGGATTTTTGATACGAACCACCCAATATGATGGAAAGATTATTATCACCAGTTATTTCTGGATTGTAGGTGGCCCAGCCATTAAACACATAATTATTGGTAAGCTGCTCACTGAGCTGAGATCGGCCACTTGGAGCACCATCCAGCGTCTCAGGACCTTGTCGTCTTTCAGCTCTAATATCACTTCTGTCGATTCCACCATTTACATCAAGCGAAAGCTTATCGGAAAATTGATACTTAAATCCTAGACTTCCAATGATGCTATTATTGGTTGCTTGATTATCTGCGAAGTTGATTTCGGTGAGTGGATTGTATTCCAGACTTCTGACGATCAGTCCGTAGTTGTTTGCCGGATCGAAACTATCCGAAGGAGGAAGTACGATGGCCTGAAGCGGTGCACCCAAATCCTGATCTTCACTCAATCGATCGTCCTGAGTGCGAATGAAATTGAAGTTGAGATTTGCCGCTAATTTGGAAGTCAATTTACTGTCTAGTGAAACGGATCCGTTGAATCGGTCAAACTTGTTGCCGATTAAGATTCCTTCCTGCGTGGTGTACCCTACTGAAGCAAAATAACCCAGCTGCTCAGTTCCTCCTTGTATATCTACATTGGCACGGTGGGAGGGGGCATTTCTGAATACCTGATCCTGCCAGTCGGTGTTGTAGGTGAGGTCATTGTAGAAGGAAGGAATATTGAAAGTGAATGATTGGTTGGAAGAAATATCCACAAATCGCACAGTAGATAGATTTGAATCATAATAGCTTTCTAAAAAGCCTCTATTTATATCTCTAATCTGTCCATCAATGTCAATCTGCGGGTCAACTACTCCAGGGAGACCACCAACGGCAATTTCAAATCCACGAAGAATACTTTCAAAAGTCTGTAACCGATGCTCGTCAGCGGATTGGATATCCAGTTTTTTTGGTGTTTGGCTGATGGCAAATTGGTAATCTACATTTACCTGCATGCCTCCTGTGTTGCCGCTTTTGGTTGTAATAATGATCACACCATTAGCAGCCCGTGTTCCATAAATGGCTGTGGCTGCAGCATCTTTCAGAATTTCTATCGTCTCGATATTGCTGGGATTTATATTGGATTGATTGCCGGAAGTCAACGGTACACCATCTATTACATACAATGGCTGGTTGGAAGCTGAGAGTGACGAACCTCCACGAATCCTTACCGTTGTTCCCTGGCCAAGCTTACCACTGGAGTTCTGTACAAATAAACCAGCAGTTACCCCTTGATTGGCTTGCTCCAGATTAATAAGTGGTGCCGGGCTCACATCTTCCGCGGCTACACTGGATACGCTACTTGTGAGTTTGTCTTTGCTTTGTGAGCCAATTCCCATGTTCACTACATTGTCTGATACACTGCCAGACTTCATATTCACTGAAACCGAATTTTGGCCTGTGAGATAAATCTTTTGAGTTTGGAATCCCTCGGCGGTAACGACCAATGTTTCATATCCATCGGTCAATTGGATTGTGAAATTCCCATTTTGATCTGTGGTTGCTACATTGGTAGTGCCTTCGACTTTGACGGTCACTCCCGGCAGACCATTACCATTTGCATCGGTTATAGATCCTTGAAGTGTAACCTGGGCTGAAATGGAAAATACCATTAGCAACGATACCAGGCAGGTTAGTATTAGTTTCATAGGGTGGTAGTTGAGTTAGTGTCTTAAAAATAGACAGATTACTTCTTTGGGGACATAAAAAAGGGCAGTAATCGATGATTCTGCCCTTAAGTTCGATTTCAGCAAGTTGATTTTACTCGTAACGCAGCGAATCAACAGGGTTTTTAACTGCTGTGCCTAGTATCCGTGCTGAAGCAATTGACAATGCAATAACGATTAGTAATACAAATGGAATAACCATTGTAATAACGGTACTCGGTTGATAGATTTCAAAAATAGAGCCCATCAAAATGTCTAATACGAAATAGGAAATAACTGCACCGACTGAAGCGGAAACTAATATGAGCCAAAAGAACTCTGCATTCAATAACACGATAATCTGTTGAATGGAGGCACCAAGCACCTTCCTAACACCAATTTCTTTTATTCGTTTGATAATATTAAGCGACACAAGTGTATACAAGCCGATGGTAGAAAGAATGAGAGCGACTAACCCAAGAAATTGAAACACAATCATAATGTTTGCATTCACTTCTTCGGCATTGGCGACCGCATCATCATATTCTGCATCAAACGGTCTGTTTGGAGCAACTTTAAGCCATTCCGCTTCGAGCTGATCATATAACTTAACAGGATCCATATCACTTTTTATGAGCAGGTAATACCTAAGATCCTCGCTTGCTAGTCGTATTCCTGTTGGTTCAATACCGTCAAAGAATCCTTCATCGTAGAAATTATTGATAACGCCTATGACATTCAACTTTGTACTATCATCAATGGCGAGGACTTGTCCAACAGGATCGTCCCATCCAAATTCTTTGACGAGTTGCTCGTTTACCACGATGGAATTGCTTCGGTCATGATCTTGAAGCTTTGTGTCGAAAAATCTACCTTCTACCATCTCAAGTGCCATAAAGTCAAAATACTCTGGAGTAAAGTCCATCATTTCAGCTTCTATCTCCGTTTCTTGATTTTTCAGCGTTCTGCTATAGCTCCAATCTCCAATTCGATTGTACGTGCTTGCAATGGAATTAATCTCTGGCATTTGCTCCAATATGGGTCTGAAGCTTTTTATCTCACTTTGATTTTCTATACTGATCGAGAGCATTTTGTCTTTTGAAAAGCCCAGATCAAATTCGGATTGATAGTTTGAATTATTATAAAATGAAAGTGCTGAAATCAAAGCTAAAGCCGTCAACATATACTGCGCGCCTAGCAGTACTTTGGAGAATTTACTGCTGCCTCCCAAACGTAAGTTTCCTCGAAGAATTTTGACAGGCTGATATTTACTGATATATAATGAAGGGTAGGCGCCGGCTACTAGCGCAGTTGTTACTAACAGCCCACCAAGGAAAAGATAGATCTCTGGATCAGAAGTAAAGCTGAGCTTTAAATCAATAAATCTCCATAATGCACTATAAGCGGGTACCAGTATATCTGCAATAGCAAGACCTATAAGTAGTGCTCCGAAGCAGAGCACAAGGTTTTCCATCATAAACTGAAAAATGAGTTGCTTTCTTTGGCTACCCATCACTTTACGAATTCCGATCTCTTTAAGTCTGCGACTAGAAACGGCAATAGAGGTATTGGTAAAATTGAAGCATGCTATTAATAATAACTGAATGGCCATTATAGCCGGGCCAATGATAGCCGAAATTGGAGGTGCTTCATTCAACCAATTGGAGCGTATCTTTTCGGACTTTCTGGCAAGAGTGGTGAGTGGTTCCACGTAGTAGCCAGCAACCTGAAAGTTTTCTCGAGCTTTGTTTTGGATGTCTATGGAATTGTTGTTCGCAAAATCGATAAGACTCTGCGGATATTGTCCGTCAGTCATGACAAATGTTGCCGCATTGAAATATCTCCAATCATCATTTTCAAAGCCAGTTATCCTTAAGTAGTTGTCATAATGCGTAATGGCTTTAAATGTCATGGATGAATTAAGAGGGATATCTTCCAGAACTCCACCCACAATTAATGGAAACTCCTTTCCGTTTGAATCAATGAGTGTCAATATTTCGCCTCTTGGATCGCCTTCTCCAAAATAGACCTTGGACATAGCCTCTGTCAGTATGATCTTGCTCTTATCAAGCAAAACATCTTTGCTCCCGTACTTGAAAGGAAAAGTGAACATCTCAAAGTAGTCGTCTTCGCCAAATCCAATGTATTGCTCAAGTACGTTGTTCTCCTTTTTTATTACATAAGTGCTCGCCTCATATCTTGAGTAGTGAGTAATACCTGGAATCTGATCTCGGATCTGTTCGCCTAGCGCAATAGGAGTTATCCCATAAGGTACCTTTTCTCCTTGCACCGACTTATAGGAATGGACTTTATAGATGCGAGCATGGTTCTCGTGATTCGTATCGTAGTTAGATTCAAACTTCCAGTTGAGGTAAGCTACTATGCAACATGCAAGTGAAAATCCAAGCCCAATGATATTTATGAAAACATAAATCTTGTTCCTCGAGAAATTTCTTAAAGTGATTTTGAAAAAGTTACTAAACATGATCAGGTTACGTTTTGATCAGTAATGACCAACAAATGTGCCACTGGACACAACTAACACATATTCAGACGGTTACAAATTGCGATGTATTTATACCTGTTCGGAAATGAACCAATTATTCGGACACAGGGAATCATAAAAGAGGGGATAGTAATTTATGATTCTGTCCCTAAGTACGATTTATCAAGTCATTTTACTCGTCTCTCAGCGATTCTATGGGATTCTTTACAGCCGAATTTGTAATCCGTATGGAGGCAATTGCTACGGCAAGCATTAACAACCCAAGGAATGGAACGATTACCGTAAAATAGCTTGCAGCTTTGTAAACGGAAAAGATAGAAGCCATCAACGCATCTATTGCAAAATAGCTGAGTGCGGCACCCAATGCAGATGCGATAAGCAGTAGCCAGAAAAACTGATGATTCATTAGGACAACAATCTGCCCAACACTTGCTCCAAGCACTTTACGGACACCTATTTCTTTAATTCGTTTTATAACATTGAGAGAAACCAGTGTATAAAGTCCGATGGATGAAAGAAGCAAAGCCAGAATCCCGAGAAACCTAAACATGGTTTCAATATTTTTATTGACATAGTCTGTTCCTGCCAGAGCTTCATCCTGAAACTGTGAGTTGAATGGAGTATTTGGAGCTACTTCGTACCATTTTTCTTCCATCAAATCCCGGAGGTGAGTTGAACCCATGCTGCTTTTGATCACGACAAAATTCATTGCATCCTTATTCGCCAAACGAAAAGCGGCAGGCTCTACCGGATCGAAAAAACCATACATATAAAAGTCCATTACCACACCAACAACAGACAAGCGTGTGCTGTCATCAATCTGAACTATCTGACCAACAGGCTCTGTCCATCCCATTTCCTTCACCATGGATTCATTTACCAGAATTGAATTCTCACGATCAAAGTCGGCCAATTCCGCATCAAAATATCTTCATTCCAAAATATTCAAATCCATGATGTCTTTGTAACCTAGAGAAAAATTCATCATGCTAGCCTCAGCTTCCTTTTCGCCAGCCCTTAGCGTTCGGCTATATGTCCACCAACCTATGTGATGTGTGGTGCCATTGACCATGTCTAGCTCGGGCATTTGACTCACAAGATTGAAATATCGCTCATACTCCGACTGGCTTTCTACTCTAACCGCAAGTATGTTTTCTCTTCGGAAGCCTACATCCATCTCAGATTGATATTCGGCATTTTTCCCAAATGCCAATGACGATATCAGTGCGATGATAGTAAAGAGGTATTGAAATCCAAGAAGTGACTTAGAAAACCAGTTGGTTCCACCAAGTGACAGATTTCCCCGAAGAATTTTCACTGGTTGATAGCTACTTATGTATAGTGAGGGATAAGCTCCGGCTATGATAGATGTAAATATGAGTAAGCCAATTAGAAAGTAAAAGATCTCAGGGTTTGCCATGAAATCAAGCTCTAAGTTGATGAAATCCCACATAGCACTGTAAGCAGGGACAAGAAAATATGAAATACCTAATGCCACAATTAAGCCACCGAATGATAGAATGAGATTTTCTCCCATGAATTGGAAGATCAATTGTTTACGCCCGCTACCCATCACTTTACGGATGCCTATTTCTTTAAGTCGCTTGCTGGAAATGGCAATAGAAGTATTTGTGAAATTGAAACAAGCGATTAACAGCATTAATCCAGCCATGATGAGTGGAGTGATGACGGCTGGAGTTGGTGGAGGTTCACTGAGCCAATTGGACCTGATCTCCATCGAATTTTGTCCCAAATAGGTCAACTGCTCTAAATAGTAACTGCTGATTTGAAAATCGTCTCGTGCTTCATTTTGAATAGTCACATAATTCTCATTGAGGTTGTCCAATAAATTCTTAGGGTAGTTATTGCCGTCTGTCATTACAAAAGTTGCAGATACGAAACGTGTCCAATCGTTTGGCTCAAGCTCTCTAATTTTCAGGTAGTTGTCCCAGTGAGTGATGGCACTGAAATGAATAGAAGAATTCATCGGGATCTCTTCTAAAACACCGCCTACTGTCATAGAGAGAGGGGTTCCATCTTCTTTTATGATTGTGATAAGTTCTCCCGTTGGATCGGTATCACCGAAATATACCTCAGCGGTATTCGCACTTAAAATGATTTTGCTCTGGTCAAAAAAGGCCTCTTTATTTCCATATTTGAATGGAAAAGTAAACATCTCAAAAAAGTCATCTTCAGCAAAACCGATTCGTTGATTGAATACATTCAATTCTTTTTTGAGAACCAATCCATTATCCACATACCTCGAATAACGAGTGACACCTGCGATTTTTCCTTTCAATTGCTCACCTAATGGGAGAGGTGTGATACCATACGGCACATTTCGGTCTTGAACAGATTTGTTGATATGGACTTTATATATCCGTTCATGATTCTGATGGTTTTTGTCATAGTCTGCAGCAAATTCCCAATTGAGGTAGCCGACAATACAACATGCCAGCGAGAGGCCCAGGCCAATCAAATTGATGAAAACGTAAGATTTGTTTCTAAGAAAATTACGAATGGTGATCTTGAAGAAATTCTTGAACATAGTTGTAGCAGTTGGTAATCTCTACTACAATAGATTATAGATTTTCTAAAAGGTTGCTTTTAGGTAAATGTATATGCCCACCAGATGAGAATGAATTGCATAGGCAATCGAAGAGCTAGTACCCAAACCATCTTCTTTTTACGCCAACCTTTCATGAAGTGATAGATGTTAGCAGGGTAGACGGCAATCAATAAAGCGATCACTCCCCAAGCTGCAAGAGGTGTATAGGCCGGTATCAATAATAGGACACCAAGAATGATCTCAGCAACACCACTAACCCAATTGATCAACTTTGGATTTGAAAAGAACGGAGGGATGATTTTCTCATAAAAGTGAGGCATGATGAAGTGATTCACACCGGCGATGATGTAAAGAATGGCCATGATCCAGAGGCTGATGTTTTCCATAGTTCAGATTGGTCATTCTGAATTTGTTTTCAGAATCCTCTCGAAGATATGAATAGATTCTGAACCTCCATTAGAGTCCGTTCAGTTTAGAGATAGGATGACTGGCAAAACGATGCGATGGTTCAATAATTAGATATATTTGATACGTATCGGACTCAACCCAAAACCTATGTACAGATATCTCACTCTTTTCCTTCTCACTTTAATTGCCTGTTCACCCGAAACTTCCTATCCCGAGGTAGCCAAGTGGGCTGGTCAAGCCGACAATGTCACAATCATTCGTGATGATTTTGGCGTGCCACATGTTTATGGTAAAACAGATGCAGATGCAGTCTTCGGATTGCTTTACGCTCAGTGTGAAGATGATTTCAGGAGAGTGGAGCGAAACTTTACCTGGGCAATTGGTCGCTTGGCAGAAGCGGAAGGAGAGGACGCGATATATAGTGACCTGCGGGCAAAACTGTTCATGACAAAAGATGAAGCCAAAATGAACTACCAATCTGCACCGGATTGGTTAAAAAAACTTTGTGTTGCCTGGGCTGACGGGATCAATTACTACCTGCACACACATCCTGAAGTAGAACCAAAAGTGATCAAAAAATACGAGCCATGGATGACCATGTATTTCACTGAAGGTTCAATCGGAGGAGACATTGAGCGAGTATCCACAAGAAAAATCAAAGCATTTTATGAAGGTGAGAAATTAGCCGAGGAAATTAACGAGGTAGACTATTTCATGGAAGAACCGAAAGGATCCAATGGGTTTGCAGTCTCTGGTGACCTCACTGAATCCGGTGATGCGATGTTATTAATCAATCCACATACGTCATTTTATTTTCGAGGGGAGGTGCACGCTGTTAGTGAAGAAGGATTGAATGCCTACGGCGCTGTTACCTGGGGGCAGTTTTTTGTCTATCAGGGGTTCAATGAAAACACCGGATGGATGCACACTTCCACCTATACAGATGTAATCGATGAGTTCAAGCAGACCATCCTCGAGAAGGAGGATGGATTGTATTATCAGTACGGGGAAGAGGAGCGAAAAGTGGAAGTAAAAGAAGTGACCTTGAAATATAGGGTAGACGGATCGATGAAAGAAAAAACCTTTCCAATCTACCGAACACACCATGGACCAATCACCCATGAAGTAGATGGAAAGTGGACGGCCACCGCTTTGATGTGGGAGCCGGTGAAAGCACTTGAGCAATCATACATTCGGTCTAAAAAGAAAAATCTGGCGGAGTTCAATGAGATGATGGATATCCGTACCAATTCATCCAATAACACCGTTTTTGCAGATTCTGAAGGAAACATTGCTTACTACCATGGCAACTTTATTCCGATTCGGGATGAGCAATTCGATTATACACAACCAGTAGACGGAAGCAACCCTGCAACTGATTGGCAAGGGCTGCATCCGGTCGAAGAAGCGATTACCGTGATGAATCCTCTTAACGGATGGATTCAAAATTGTAACTCTACGCCATTTACATCCGCAGCACAATACAGTCCCAAGAAGGAAGATTACCCAGGTTATATGTCGCGAATTCCTGAGAACTTCCGAGCGGTGCACGCCATAGGCTTGCTTGCGGACGCCAAGGGGTTAACCATTGATAAAATGATTGACCTGGCATATGATCCGTATTTACCGGCATTCGAAAAAGTAATTCCCGGACTTATTGCTGCGTATGATCAAGCACCAGATGTCAGTATTTCAGGACCAATTGAAGTGTTGCGAAACTGGGATATGCGCACCGGCGTAGAGTCTGTCGGGATGACACTGGCACATTTCTATGGCATGAATTTATACCGATATGCAGAGGTGCCTGAAGATTTAATCGGTATGGACCGATTTAATTACTTCGGAACGGACCTGTCCGAGGCTGATCGACTTGACATTTTTATTAAAGCCATTACAGAAGTGGAAGAGCGAATGGGCAACTGGAACACACCTTGGGGAGAAGTGAATCGATTCCAACGAAAAGATGGATCAATTGACCTTCAATTTGATGATGATGCGCTAAGCATTCCGGTTGGAATGACAACAGGAAGGTGGGGAGCGCTCGCTGCCTATGGTATGAGGTCATCACAGGATACTGATAAAATCTACGGTACCCGAGGAAATAGCTTCGTGGCTGTGGTAGAGTTTGGTAACAAGGTGAAGGCTAAAACCATTCTTGCTGGAGGCCAGAGCGGAGATTCAAATTCACCACACTTTTATGATCAGGCAGAAATGTACGCCAATCAGCAATTCAAAGAGATCGCCTACTATCGTGAAGATGTGGAGGCCAGAGCAGAGGAAACTTATAAACCAGGAAAAAGATGAAAAGTATAGGAGCAATTATATTAACCTGCATTATCAATGTTTCATTTGGGCAAAATCTAATTGGAGCATGGGAATGGATTGAAACAGGCGAGGAAGGACAAAACACGAGAGGAGTAGTCACATTTACTAAAGACTATCAGGCAGCTGCTTGGTTTGACGAAGAAACAGGTGATTTTATCAAAACCAATGGAGGAACCTGGAAATTGAACGGAAACACGATGACTGAAGTGGCGGAGTTTAATTCCGAAGATCAAGATAAAGTAGGAATGGAAGTTTCATTTGATATTGAGTGGGACGGGCCAGATAAGATGCGGATTGTAGGTATGGAAACCTGGGCTTCAAGAGTAGACGCAGGAGAACCAGGGAAGCTGGCAGGTGCCTGGCTTATTACAGGAAGAATGAGAAATGGCGACGTGCAATCTGTTGATATTTTGCGTCCGCGAAAAACCATGAAAATACTTTCGGGCACCCGCTTTCAATGGATCGCGTATAACACAGAAACTAAACAGTTCATGGGAACGGGTGGAGGTACGTATACAACTACGGAAGGCAAGTACACTGAGAACATTGAGTTTTTTTCTCGGGATAACACCCGGGTGGGTGCAAGTCTTGAATTCAATTATGAACTGAAAGCAGGTGATTGGCAACACTCGGGGAACAATAGCCGAGGTGAGCCCATGTTTGAAGTCTGGAGTTTGAGGAAGTGATTAAGAATTCAATTGAATTGTGTCTGTAATCTTGATCTTACCCGTCGAAAACGCAAGTGTATTCACGCCGAAAATCACTTCCTTGCCCTCTCTTCTATAAGTCGCGAGGGTCTTTAGTGGTTCGGCTCCTTTTGCTCCTGTTTCTTGATCAATAGTAGTAAAAACGCATCTCTTACATGGATGAGTGACATGAAACTTAACGTCTCCAATTTGGATGTCATTCCAGTTATCTTCTTCATATGCTTTACTCCCTTCCACTACAATATTCGGTCGAAAGCGATTCATTGGAACTGACGCATCAAGTCTTGAATTAAGATCGTCCAAAGAAGATTGCCCAAGTATTAAATATGGATACCCATCTGCAAAGCTGACATTTTCACCATTGATCGCCCGCTCAGGGTTGATTGGCCTAGATGCCGTTTCCGGCATAAATACAAGCTTACAAGACTCAGTTGCTATTTTGGAAAACCATTCATTTATTTCCGATGGAGCTTCAAGTGCCTGCACCTGATCATTCCAGACAGTCACATTTATATGGGTATTACTCTTCAATGTTAATGGAATTTCCAGGTCAGGCAGACCACTATACGATGCTATGATACTGTCTGAAGTCAGTCTTATACCGACTTGTGAAATTTGGGTGTGTGATCGTTGCGTGATTAGGATGTTTCTATGATTAACCAACATCCATCGCCTATCGTATCGAAACCCTCTTTCCAAAACCTCAACTTCTCGAAGTGAGATGCCTTGAAATGATTTGATAGGGTAGATATAAAGACCGGATACCTTCATTCTGACCGATTTATTTTAACAGGAAGCTATCCATGATTTGGCGCGAAATTTCCGCGTAATTGTCATATTCAGACTGCTCAGCTGTGAATGTTAGGATATAAGCATTGCTTCCATTGATCCAGTAATGCTGCTTGAACATCAACTTAAACTGACCCATTGTGCCTGTATATATGATTTTCTGATAATCTTCGGTTCCTTCACTCTCCAATATGTTACCATCCTGAATCATCGTTTTTATTTGATTCTTTGACAGATTCACAAAATCGGTTAGATCCATGTTGTAGGAAGAGATATCCTGAACAACAAGGTTTACATTTTCACGAAATTGATCACCGTCAAATTTTACTGGTGAAAAAAGTGCAAATGACATTCCCATTTGGCCTGATTGATTCAGCTCCCAGGTGCCAGGATATTTGATTGAAAAAGCAGCATCGTCCAATGTCTCAAAACCATCCTGGCTGTGAGAAAGAAATGAAACGGCCACTAAGATGAGCGTAAGGTATTTTTTCATATCCTATTTTTTGGTCCAATTGTCCCTCAAGGTAATGGTTCTATTAAAAACCAAATGATCGGTAGTCGAATCTTCATCTACACGGAAATATCCAATGCGCTCAAACTGCATTTGGTCACCTACTTTTGCATCCTTCAGTGAAGGCTCAAGTACAGCATCCGAGTTGATTGTCAGAGAATCAGGATTGAGGTGATTCTTAAAATCATCAGCTATTGCATTTAGATTCTCTGTTTTAAATAATCGGTCATATTCTCGTATTTCTGCCTTCACCGCATGTGGTACTGAAACCCAGCCAAGTGTTCCTTTCACTTTCTTTCCGCTAGTATCTTGGCCACTTCTTGTTTGTGGATCATACTCAGCATAAAGTTCTTCGATAGTACCATCATCTGCTTTTTTGTAACCGGTACATTTGATGATATATCCAAACTTCAGCCGAACCTCACGATCCGGACCAAGGCGATACCACTTCTTGGGGCTTGGTGGGTCTTCCATAAAGTCCGCTTGATCGACAAAAACCTCTTTGGTAAATGGCATTTCACGTGTACCTGCCGATTCATCTCCCGGATTGTTGACTGCAGTCATCATTTCTGTTTTGTCTTCCGGCCAGTTGGTGATTATCACTTTCAGGGGATTCATTATGCCAAATACCCGGTTGGCAGTAGCATTTAAGTCTTCTCTCACAGCATGCTCAAGCAAAGCAATGTCTGTAATCCCGTTTCTTCTGGCGACTCCTATAGTGTCTGCAAATTTTCGAATAGAAGCCGGAGTAAACCCTCTTCTTCTAATGCCTGAAATGGTAGGCATACGCGGATCGTCCCATCCATTGACATGATCCAACTCTACTAGCTCGCGTAGGCTTCTCTTGCTTACTATAGTATATCCAAGATTCAGCCTTGCAAACTCTGTTTGCTTGGAAGGGTAGATTTCTAATTCATTAATTAACCACTCATACAATGGGCGGTGTACTTCGAACTCCAACGTGCATAGTGAGTGAGTCACATTCTCAATGGAGTCAGATTGTCCATGAGCGAAATCATATGTTGGGTAGATGCACCATTGATAACCTGTGCGATGATGGGGCACCTGTTTGATGCGATATAAGATTGGATCACGCATGTGCATGTTAGGCGAGGTAAGGTCAATTTTAGCTCTCAACACTTTCTCTCCATTCGCAAATTCGCCTGATCTCATCCTGGCAAATAGGTCAAGGTTTTCTTCAACAGATCGATCCCTGAAAGGGCTTGGCTTGCCTGGTTGTGTTGGGGTTCCTTTTAGCTTGTTGAATTCTTCTTGAGACAGATCATCGACATAGGCTGAGCCTTTTTTAATCAGCGTATTAGCCATTTCATAGAGCTGCTCAAAATAGTCAGAAGCATAGTGTTCACGATCTTCCCAGTCAAAACCAAGCCATTTGATGTTGGACTTGATGGACTCGACATATTCAGTTTCTTCCTTTTCAGGGTTGGTATCGTCAAAGCGGAGGTTACACTTACCATTGTACTTTTCAGCTAATCCGAAATTTAAACAAATGGATTTGGCATGGCCGATGTGAAGGTAGCCGTTGGGCTCTGGAGGGAATCGAGTAACAATGGAGTCATGTTTCCCTTCCTTCAGATCCTTTTCGATCATCTGCTCAATGAAATTCAATGATTTTTTTGCCTCATCCATAGTATAAAATTAGGGTGCAAAAGTAGGGGAATGATTAGTTAAAATCTATCCTTGACCCAGATCGAAAAATCGTGTAAAAAAGTGAAGCAAGTTTTTAGTGTATATATCGTCTAAAGGGAATAGATCTTTTACCAGCAAAAACAATTTCAATGCTAAGATTTTTCAAAAAGTCCAATGTATCATCTCTACAAAGAGAATATGATAAACTCATGCATGAAGCATATGTGCTTTCAAAATCCAACCCAAGCGAAAGCATGGAAAAACAAAAAATGGCACTGGAAATCCAGCGCCAGATTGTGTCAAAAGGAGTTTAAAATGCCTAGTCATCTCTTAATCCTACTACTGGGTTTGCCATAGCTGGGGTCATTACAGAAAGCGTGATAATTAGTACGGCGACAAGAGTGATGAACATGCCGGATAGCAGACTCGTAGTTGGAGAAATGGCAACATAGTACTTATAAACCATGCTAAGTACCATCTCTGAAATTAAGTATCCCAGCGCACCACCGACTATCACGGCAATGGACAGCATATAGAAAAACGGTTTGTTGATCTTCAGCAAGAGTTGCTTCAATGTAGAACCCAACACCTTTCTAATGCTGATTTCTTTGATTTGTTTAGCAACATTGAGCTTGGACAATGAGAATATTCCAGCGACACTTAGAAAACCACCCAGGATAGCCATAGCAAGAAAAATAACTCGGAGATTTTCGGTATCTCTGACTGCCGAGCCATAGGCCAAATTTTTTTGCCAGCTTCCTCCAAAAGGCCCGTCAATCTCCTCGCTCCAAATTGCTTTGAATTTGCTTTCAATTTCAGTTTTATCACCACTCCCCACTTTTGCAATTAAGAAGCGATATTCGGTAGCCTCCGAAAACAGATACGCTGCAGGTGTGTCCTCAGCATTCTGATAGACATCCTGAATGAGATTGGCACTGACACCTACAATTGTTTTGCGTTGGTCTCCAATCTTTATAACCTGATTCAATGGATTCTTATTCTCAAAGTATTGTTTCACAAATTCCTGATTGACAATAATCGCGTTTTGCTGATCTAGCTCACTGCCGGTGATGAATGATCTGCCAAGAGTTATCGGCACCTCCATCAGTTCTAAGTACCCAGACCCTACAGTATAAGTCATTAATTCATATGAAGCCGTATCAATTTGTAAAAGCTTTCTTTGGCTCGAACTACCGAATCGTTGAATATGACTAACCGCTCCAACGGTTTTCACATCCGGAATCTGATCTACTTTTTGTTTAACAGCAGCGTATTTTTCTTGATCAGAAAACTCGAGCGTATATATACTTTCATTTGCGTATCCTAAATCGAGCGTATCTAGAAACTTAGAGTTTTTTGAAAAAGTAACGGCTGCAGACAATACTGCTATAGAAAAACTGTATTGCGCAATTGTTAAGGTTTTATTGATCCAACCAACTCCTCGTAGCTTCGCCGATTTACGCATAATATCCACCGGCTGAAATTTCCACGCATAAAGCGCCGGCATTATTCCGGCAACAAGGGTAGTAAAGATGAGAAACAGGAATACAAAAAGGATTACACCCGTCAAGTCGATGTCTTTGATCAAAAAAGATTCACCAAACAGCCCCATGATGGAACTCGAGGTTAAATTGATCATGGACAAGCCAATGATAAAAGCGAGCGCGCAAACAATTCCCATCTCCATAAGAAATTGCACCATGATCTGCCTGTTTTCGGACCCTAAGGTTTTTCTAATGCCTATTTCCTTTAGGCGATTGGCTATCATTGCTATGGAAGAGTTGGCAAGGTTGAAGCATGCGATTAGAAACACCATGGCGGCAAGAGAAGTGAAAATGATGTGAATAGTATATTCTAAGCGGGCATTGGTATTTGTTCGATACATATCACCGTCATTATGAATAGCGCTACGAAACGGAATGAATTTAAAGCCCTTCATTTTAAGCTCCTTATGTCCTTCGTTTTGTTGAGGTAGATATGCAGAGGTTTTATCAATAATGGTCGGTATAGATGCGGTTGTGGCCTTCACAAAATGAGTAACATAGAAGCGATTAGCCCAATCATTTTTATTGGTATCGAATGCTCTGGTGAAATCATCCATACTGATCATCATGGATGTAGTAAAGCTGGTGTTAAGCGGGATACGCTCGAAGACCCCTCCAACGGTTACCTCAATTTTTCTTTTTGAGGAAACATAGACTGTGAGTTTTTTGCCTAAAGCAACCTCCTCACCAAAGAATTTCTTGGCAGTCGGTTTCGTGAGATAAACTAGTGGCTTATCCCCGAAATCAGCATAGGATCCGTACCAAAGTGGTATTTCGAACATCTTGAAGAAGTCCGAAGAGACAACTCCAACATCCTGTTGGAAATAGTCAGCGCCTTTTTTAACTGTATAATATTCATCAAAAAAACTGCTTACTCCTTGTACCTGACTTATTTCATTTCTTAGCACATCGTCTAGGGCAAGCGGGGTAATCTCATTTTGGCGTTCACTCCCATTCTCGTATGTAATGGAATGCGCCCGATAGATATCATCGGTATTGTCTAAATAAGAATCAAATTCAAAATTGTAAGCATAGATGGAATAGACGAAAATGCACATGCTGAGAGCGAGTCCTAGTCCAACAACATTGATCATCACCGACCATTTATTCTTCCAGGAATGCCGCATGGCGAGTTTGAAATAGGATTTAAATAATGGGTACATAGTATTAGTCTTTTGAGTTTTTCTTTTTGCGTAGCTGCGATAGCACCTGAGCACATTCCACCAGAAGAATAATCGTGCCTTCCAAAGTGAGGAACCGTTATGGATTCGGAGGGAAAAGAATTCCTCTAAATCCCCTTCGAGTTCTTCTTGTTTATCCGATTTACAATACCATCGGAAGAACTTCAAAGCAAATTCTGGTGGTCGATGTTGTCCTTTTTTCGTCATTAGCCTTTAGTCCAGTTAAGTGCTTTTGCCGGGATCTGATATCGCAATCGTTCACGAAGTGAAGACAACTCATCCAAAGCAGTCTGTGCATAAGGAGTGAGGTAGAATAGCCTTTTTCGTTTCCCGCCTCGCTCTGAGGTAGCTTCACTTAATTTGGATTCCAAGAACCCTTTTTCTTCCAGTCGATAAAGTACCGTATGAATGGCACTTACATTGATCTTTTTGCCGGTTTGCTTTTCGTATTCCAATACGATGTTTACCGAGTAAGCTTGATCATATAGAACGCCAACGAGTAAAAGAACCAATTCTTCGAAGTTGCCAAGTTTAATATCTCGCATATTTTACACTATTGTCAGTATTATACTGATGTGAAGGTGATAAAGTTTCACTATTGTCAGTAATATCAGATTACAAGGCTTAATACTAAAATGTAGAACAAATAATAATTAGTTACGTATATTTGTTCTACAATTTAGTAATATGAAAGAAAGTAAGCTTGGAGACTTTGAAGAAACAATTCTGCTTTTAGTTGGCATACTTGGTGAAGATGCCTATGCTTTTAAAATAGCGGAAGAGTTTGAATCACAAACCAAACGTCCAGTCTCTATTGGCGCAGTACATTCCACACTGAGCCGTATCGAGGATAAAGGATTTCTGACCTCTGCAATGGGAGCTGCCTCTGCAGAGCGAGGCGGAAGAAGAAAAAGAATTTATACAATCACTGCAGCAGGTCAGCGAGCGCTGGAGATTTCTCGTGAGCTGAAAATGAATTTATGGAACCAGTTTCCAGCCTTTGCAGATGGTAAACTCAATTTTGGAATCGGGTGAAAGTGCCAATGCCACCGAAACCAGCAGAGAAATTTTTACTCCTATTCCTGAAGAGCGAATTGGTGGAGGAAGTACTTGGAGATCTTGATGAAAAATTCTATCGGACTATAGAAAAAAAATCAGAGAGAAGAGCAAAGCTCAACTACTGGTATCAGGTTTTTAATTACCTCCGCCCATTTGCATTCAAATTTTTTAAGTCAAACTCAATTATTCCGACTATGATCAGCCACAATTTCAAAATCAGTTATCGTATCCTACTGAAAAACAAACTATTTTCAGCCATCAATATTGGTGGGCTTGCCATGGGAATGATTGTAACCATTCTCATCGGACTTTGGATTAATGATGAATTATCATTCAATACGTACCATAAAAATTACGATCAAATTGTACAGGTTCTAAGAAAAAATACTGAGCTAGATGGTAGCATCAGTGTGAATAGCTCGTTGGTAGGTCAGGTTGGTGTATTCATGAAGGAAACCTATCCGGCAGTCTTTGATCAAGTTGGTATGACCTTTTTCCGATCCCGTGCACAACTGCTCTCGGTAGGTAAACAGTCTTTTGATAAGATTGGCTATTTCTTTCAGCCAGACGGGCCTGAAATGCTTTCACTCGAAATGATGTCAGGGGATATTCACGGTATTGATGATCGCAGTAGTATTCTTTTATCCCAATCTTTGGCTAAGACATTCTTTGGAGATAATAATCCGATTGGTGAAGTGGTGAATTTGAACCTCCAAACAGACCTGAAAGTTGCTGGCGTTTACAAAGACATTCCTAATAATTCAGAGTTTGCAAATGCCACATTTATGGCTTCCATGGATCTTATATACAATGAGCAAAATCCATATGCATGGGATAATTACAACATCCGAGTATATGCGACACTCAAAGACGGGGTTGATTTGAATGAAGCTTCAAATTTGATCAAAAACATTATGACACCCCATCGGGATTCAGAGGACGGGCCAATGGAACTCTTCCTTTTACCAATGAAAGACTGGCATCTAAATGCGGAGTTTGAAGACGGTATTCAGGTGACAAGCAAGCGTATGCTGTTTGTAAGACTTTATGCGACTATAGGTGTATTTGTGTTGCTTCTCGCATTCATCAATTTTATGAACTTAAATACTGCACGATTTCAGAATCGTGGCAAAGAAGTGGGCATTCGCAAAACTGTAGGTTCGTTGCGTTCTCAGCTAATTACACAGTTCCTTGCGGAGTCTACTTTATATGCATTAGCCTCATTTATCCTTTCTATTGTAATTGTTTGGTTGATTCTTCCGTGGTTTAATGGTATCTCCGATAAGACGTTGGGTATTCCCTGGAGCAACTTTACCTTTTGGTTGACCGGAATTCTATTTACACTTCTCTCAGCCATTTTAGCTGGAAGCTATCCAGCATTATTTCTTTCCTCATTTAAGCCACTAAATGCATTGAGTGGCACCTTAAAGCAAGGAATTGCAAGTGTTCGCCTTCGTCAGGGTCTGGTAATCTTTCAGTTTACCATATCGATCTTGTTGATGATAGGAACGATAACAGTTTTCAATCAAATTCAGCATGCAAAATCTCGACCTGTTGGTTACAATCAAGAGGATTTAATTACCGTACGAGGACGGTCTGATGAGTTTTATGAAAAATACGACGTATTGCGAGCAGAACTAAAGCGAACAGGAATGGTGGAAGAAATGGCTGCTGCCAATTATCCATTGATGAATACACTTGGGAATAATGGTGGATTCTCACTAAGAGAGACAGGGGAGCGTATCGCATTTTCATTTAATACCATTTTCGTGTCTCCTGAATATGGAGCAACCACTCAATGGGAATTGATCGAAGGGCGTGATTTTTCTCGCGATAGGGATGAAGTCGCTAATGTTATTATTAGTGAATCAGCAGTGAAAAGAATGGGACTTTCAAATCCAATAGGTAGTGTACTTCAATCGAAGTGGGAGTTTAAAGGGAGAAAGGAATTTACAGTAATTGGAGTGGTTAAAGACATGATCAAAGGATCACCTTATGAGGAACCCTATCCGCTCATGGTATTTCCAACTACCTGGGCAATGTCCTTTTTGTTTATTCGGTTAAATCCTGAAATGGGATATGTGGAAGCACTACAAAAAATTCAGGAGACTTTTGAAGCCACGCTTCCGGGACATCCATTCAATTATGAATTTGTGGATAACGAATACTCAACAAAGTTTAGATCGGAGGAGAAAATTGGAAGTCTTGCAACATTTTTCAGTTTTCTGGCGATACTTATTAGCTGTTTAGGCTTGTTTGGCTTATCCGCATTTGTTGTAGAACAGCGAACAAAAGAAATAGGCATTAGAAAAGTACTTGGAGCTTCAGTTCCTACGCTTTGGAAGTTGCTGTCTAAGGATTTTACCGTTCTGGTAATTATTTCGTCAGCATTAGCTATTCCGGCAGCCTCATTTTTTCTCAACATCTGGTTGGAAAGCTACGAATACCGTATTGAAATCACTTGGTGGATGTATGCATTAGCAGCTGCTAGCGGATTTTTCATCGCATTGCTTACTGTGAGCTATCATTCAATACGAGCGTCAATAGGGAATCCAATAGAGGCATTGAGGTCTGAATGAGGTTACAACACCAACTCCCAATATCCCACATCGATCCAGCGATCAAATTTGTGACCTACTTCTTTGAATTCTCCGATTTTTTTAAACCCTAGTTTCTCATGAAGTACTCGGCTGGCTTCATTAGGCAAAGACATGCCACCAATAATGGCGTGATATCCCAGTGTTCTTAGTTGGTTCATTAACTGGGAATATAGTAGCATTCCATAGCCCTTTCCACCTTGATCTTTTTGAAGATAAATGGAGGTTTCCGTGGTTTTAGCGTAAGCTACTCTTGCTTTCCACTGGGTAGCGTAAGCATAGCCCACGATCTTATTTTCAATTTCAAGAACCAACCAGGGGAGTTTAAATTCCTGCTGCACTTTGTGAATTCTTTCAACCATTTCATCAACGGCTACCGGAGAAACTTCAAAGGTTGCGTGCGAATTTGCAACGTAATGATTGTAAATGTGGATGATCGATTGAGCATCTTCTGGAATAGCTGGGCGGATCATAGGATTAATTTTCGATATCAAGTTAATGATGAATTTCTGCAAAACATCCTCAACATGATCTAAAGCAAGCATTCCTTGAAACGACGCCTTAACGTCACATCAAATAGTTAACCATTTGTGCTCAGGGAGCATAATATTCTCCTTTATCGGCCTGGTATTGTTACCTGCTGTGCTAATCGTGGAGATTGTACTGCTATCAAAGGCCGATCAGCTAACAAGATCTGAGCAGTTATAATTAATTGTGTTTGCATTAAGCATCTTCAATTCTAAACTTTAATTAAACTCAATAGTTTAGTGAGAAGTGAGAATCATAATTAAAACCAGAGTAAATGCATCTATTGAGAAAGTAAAGGACGGATTTACTAAAGATCTGTTTCTTAAAGTGAATCCACCATTTCCACCTGTTAGGCTGGTTCAATTCGATGGATGTGAGGCAGGAGATAAAGTTGTTTTAGAACTGAATTTTATACTCTTTAAGCAGTATTGGGCAAGCGATATTATAGAGGACTATACATCAGATATCCAATGGTACTTCATCGATATTGGAAAGAAGCTTCCTTTCTTTCTAAAATCCTGGAGGCATGTTCATGAGGTAAAATCTGTTAAATCCGGATCTCTCATTCGAGATGACATCACATTTAGTACAGGCCTTATTCTTACAGATCTAATTATGTATCCGCTGCTTTTGTTGCAGTTCCTATACAGAAAACCCATTTATAAAAGAATTTTTAAGTAGTAAACGGATAATTTTTATTACTTATAAGTTCGGCCATTTAGAAACTTACTAATGAATGTACCTCGAACCAAAAAGTGATAGGTAGCATAGCATATGACTGTCGTACCCGTCATTACAATAATAAACTTCAACCCAGTGGGAATACTCCAGTTCACTATTAGAGCTGGTACTATAAGGGTAAAGGGTAAATGAATGAGATAAACCCAATACGATGAATCAGATAAGTATCTCCTGAATTTGGAAGGACCATTGAAATACCTGAGGAAAAGCCCTATAATACCAAAAATAAAGAACCACCCGATGATTGTATTTAATGCTCCATATATCACATCATCAATCTGGTCGGAATAGATAAATTTGATTGTGTAGGTGATGAAAGCAATGATCACAAAAGCCCAATCGTAGTTCATGAATAAGTTAATCTTGTCTTTTGCTTTGTAAAGCACCCATCCAAAGAAGTAGAATACGCAGTAGAAAACCATGACTTTCACATCAGGCACAAAGACTAATGGAGTTGGCGCCCAGTAATCCCACATCCAGACTAAAAGGAAAAAAAGTATCACGCTCAGGATCAAGATAAATCCTAATTGTCTTTGGAAAAGCCTGTTGAATGAATTGAGAATAAATGACTTGACCTTTTTAGTGCTTTTTAGAAATGAGGCAATTAGGACAGCAACCGATGTGATTATGATCAGATAATAAAGAAACCAAAGGTGATAGGTAATATTGGGCAACCATCGGAACAATACATTAGGAAAATTGTCGAGCCCGAATGATTTAATCATGAAATCATATGAATGATAAATGATTGGATGTAAAATCAATAGAAATACGATAAAAGGTAATAAAATTCGCTTGAAACGTTGGGATATCATAGCGGCTGGTGAGCGATCATAATAAAGCATCGCAGCGAAAAATCCACTTAGTAGAAAAAATATTGGCATCCTAAAAATATGAATGACGGAAGTCAGGTAGGTAAAAAAATAGCTGGTTGAATGAGGATCTTTAGGCCAAAGAAGATCAACACCAACAGAGTATGTCTCTGCAGAATGTAGCACAATTCCTAAAAGCATCATAATGGCTCGCAATGCATCGAGTGAATGAATCCTTTCTGTAGTCATTGTTAAATTTTTCTTAATGACAGCAGGAATATATAAAAGTTTCGAGTGCTAGCAATCACTAGAGATTCTTAGGTAATCAAAAGGTGAACATGAGCATTTTTTGATGATTTTCATCGAAGGAAATGATTGATTTAAAGATGTGCTATTGCACTGAATTGGACTTAAAGTAATCTTCGCTCAATTCAATTTTTCAAAACCATTCACTAGCTACAATTATGATTAAGCTCTTTAAGCAAAACAAAGTAAGTTCCCTTCAGAAAAAGTATGATAAACTAATGAAAGAAGCTTATGATGTGTCAAGGTCAAATCCAGAATTAAGTCATCAAAAGCAACTGGAGGCTCAAGCAATACAGAGAGAGATCATTACAAGATCTAATTAACCAGAGCAAATATTACCATTGCTTTCATGTCTCGTTTGGATTAAATAGAATTTTAAATACTTGTTACCGACGATGAGGTTGTTTTCTTCGAAAAGACTCTTGATTTTTTCGAATTACAACACATCTTTAAGCTCGTGAAAATTCTTTATATCCACCAACATTTTAAAACACCTGAAGAAGGAGGGTCCATAAGATCCTTTTATCTGGCGAAAGGACTGGTGGATGCAGGACATGAAGTGACGATGATCACTACGCATAATTCGTCGCATGCAATCAAAAAGATAGAGGGCATTGAAGTTCACTATTTACCCGTTTCTTATGACAATAGCTTTGGGTTTATTCAAAGAATATTAGCTTTTTGGAAATTTGTAAAATTGGCGAAAAAGGAGGCTAAAAATCTAGCCAAACATGATCTTGCTTATGTAATGACTACCCCATTAACGACGGGCTTCATTGCCACCCATCTAAAAAAGGAACTTGATCTACCGTATTATTTTGAAGTAGGAGATCTGTGGCCAGAGGCACCAGTACAATTAGGTGTCATAAAGAATAGGTGGATGAAGAAATGGTTATATTCCCTGGAGAAGAGGTTTTATTTCGAAGCAGAAAAAGTCATTGCTCTGTCACCAGCCATTCGCAATTATATAGAAAAGGTAAGCCCAAATACACGTGTCTATGTGATTCCTAACATGGCCGATTGTAGTTTTTTTGAAGCGAATCATTCAGTTGGTGATTTTAGTGAAACCAATCAATTTCAAATAACTTATTGTGGTGCTATTGGCAAAGCCAATCACTTGGAGTATTTCCTGGAGGCAGCCAGGCAGTCAAAAAATGCAAGTCTACCAGTCCAGTTTAACATTATTGGATATGGGTCAGAATTAAAGCGCTTGCGATCTTCTTTTAAGCGGGTAAAAAATGTCTCATTCTATCCGCATTCGAGTAAGCAATGTGTAAAGAATCTGCTCAATAAAAGTGACGCAGTTTATGTTTCCTTTAAAGATGTAAAGGTGCTAGGCACTGGAAGCCCCAACAAACTATTTGACTCATTAGCTGCAGGAAAACTAACAATCATAAACTTTGACGGATGGATCAAAAGCCTCGTAACGAGGAACAAGTGTGGATTCTATCATAATCCATATTCATCAAATGAGTTTGTCCGAAAACTTAAAGTTTTTCTTGACTCACCTGAGCTACTAGCAAAGTATCAACGAAATGGCCGAAAGCTTGCTGAACTTTATTACGACAAGGACATTCAGATTACCAAGCTTCTGAAAATCCTGAACAACGAATACAAGTTTGAAGTCACCGATTCTGAAGTTTATATCCTAACTGCCTGATGGTTTGTAACCTGATTGATTAAACACCTTATTAAGGTCTCTTTCTGCCATTATTTCGGTTACCGAAGCTCCAGTGTTTTGAGCATAGGCATTTACTATCTGCCATCCCAACCACCTACCTATTCTACCAGGACACTTATCGCCTATTTCATAAACATTCGGTCTTTCCCCAAGGAACTTTTGCTTAATGGTATGATTGGTTTCATACAACCACTCGTTTTGTACAAAGTTGGCCCATATAATCTTATCATTTTCAAAAACATCCCTCCATTCACTTTCAGAATATCCAATGAGTATTCGCTCAGGTGTGCAGGGTAATATTTTGCTAAGAAGATAGTAAGACTTTCCATAGTCTATCATCTCTGCTAGCATCTGATCACCTTTTCCCGTAGTGATATATTGGCTAGAAACAAATTGTAAAATACTAGCAGCCAAGTGTTCTATCGTGTATCGGTCAAGGATATAGTTTGGGATCTGTTGTGGTTTATAACTGGCGTCATCCCCAATGAAAAAATCCATGCCTATCATGATGTGCTCATTGGAAATGAATAAGTCATTATACAATCCAGTCACAGCAGTCTGAATTCTTGGTGTAGGAGTTTGTGGATAAAAAACTTTAAGTCTACCCAAACCATCTTCCAGCGTTCGCACTACTTCATCGAAGTTTTTAAAAGCATCTATGGATTCTTGGTAAAGGGTATCAATGGAAGGATTTTGAATCAATCCAAACATGCGATTTGCAAGAATAGAATCTGCAGGATATTGATCTGAGTGGAGAAAGAATTTTGCAAAATCCGCATGGCTTGAAAGAAGAGTTTCGACTTCTTTTGCTGATTTGCATTTGAAGAGTTCCTGTTCTAATCGATCTACTTCGAGTATCACTGTTTCTGGCGCAACCGAATCACGACAAGGCTCATTGGTACAGGCCGCTAAGAAAACAACACAAATCATTAGGTGGACTACTCGCATACTATCTATTTTTGAGGGCAAATTTAGAAGTAACAACGACTTATGAAGAAGTTTCTTTTCGTACTCCTCATCTTTTTATCAGTAGGTTCGATGGCACAAGTAAAGTTGGGATTGAAGCTAGCACCGGTCATTACATCCAATAGAGCAAAAAATGATGCTCAAACAGTCGAGAATGATGGGTCGAAGATGAAATTCTCTATCGGCTTAGTTGCTGATAAAACACTTTCAGATACCTATTATCTGAGTACAGGGCTAATTTATCTCCCTAAACGTGCTTCTTTCAGAAACGCAGACGGAACTGTTGAAGAGGAATATAAACTTCAGTACCTTCAAATCCCCGCAACTCTCAAGCTATTTACCAATGAGCTAGCACCTGATATGAAAGCGTATCTTCAAATAGGCACAGCACTGGAGATTAAAGTTTTTGATGAGGCTGAAGATCCAACTTTTGTTAATGTTGAAAAATTCACACCGATCGATGTTCCTGTAATTTTAGGTGCAGGAATCGAATACCGAGCGGGTATCAACACAACCATTTTTGGTGGTTTCTCCTACCAACGTGGCTTAATTAATACGGTGAATGAGGCATCAGCAGCATTTGAAGATTTGCAACTTCGAAATACTATTTTCTCCATCGATTTTGGGGTTAAGTTTTAGAGAGTCCAGTATTCGGAACAAAATAAGCTTCCTTCAACCACGGATATCTTAAAATTTACTTCTGAAAAAATCAAAAAATTCTTGATTTCGTCGGGTTAGTGTGACTTTATTTCTACCTTATAGTAGTATAAAACCCACCACGCTTATGAAATCGCTACTGACTCTATGCTGTGCAATACTGTTAATCTTTGAAGTAAACGCACAAAATATTTGGATTGCAGATAACCGTCCTACTGCACCTTCAGGCTCTCATATTTTTGCAGATGTTGCAAGTGCAATTACTGCAGCAAGTCCAGGAGATATCATCCACATCATACCCAGTCAAACCTTCTATCCGGACTTCACAATTACAAAGGATAGCTTAACCTTCTTTGGCATTGGATTCAACCCCGATAAGGATCAACCCAACAAAACGTGGGTAGCTAATGTAATCATTGCAACCGGAGTTTTTGGAACACGAATTTCTGGTTTGAATGTAAACGATGACTTGACCATTGGGAATGGTGATGGCTCCACAGGTAATATCTTTATTGAAAATGGTGATATAGATCGAATCACGACCACAACGGCAGGTAGCCCCGGCAAGTCTCTAAGTAATGTAGTTATTCGCAATTGTGTGATAGGATTTAGAGAAACTTCATTATCACAAGTGATAAACCTTACTCAAGAAACTAATCCTACCTCAATCGTTATTACTAATAACGTTATAATGGGATCGTCAACCACAAGTTCTGGAGGATACGGTTCAATAAATGTGGCAGATGCCATCATTAAAAACAACCTATTCTTGGGTGATGGAAGTAGTGATTTTGCTTTTAACAGTGTAACCACAACTACCATCACCAATAACATCTTTTATGGAAGGGCTCCAATTTCGGATGCAGTGACCGGCACATTAAATAATTCAACATTCACCAACAACATGTCCTTTAGTACCGGCAATGATACCTTCCCTATTGGGTCTAATGGAAATACAGGTTCAGGAAACTTTGAAGCTACTGACCCACAATTTGTTGGCGTTTCTGTAGTGGATGATTGGGACTTTGCCAATGACCCAAGCTTAAGCGGGGGATCGGCAATTAATGGAGGGAATGATGGAACGGACATTGGGCTAACTGGCGGCACGATACCCTTCAGTATTACAGGCACACCACTACCTACGATTAGAGTTTTAAGATTACCGGAAATTATAAAACAGGGTGATAATGTAGACGCGACGATAGAAGCAGACGGAAACTAAAATTAAATACTCGAATGAGTCTGCTTAGGAAACTTGCGAAAGCTATAATATACTTTATTGCCATCCTTGGTTGCTACACCTCGGTTGCCCAACCGGATACACTTGAGATTTTCGAACTTGAATATTTTTTTGATGTTGACCCAGGATTCGGTAACGGAACAACTATAACTATTGGAGTACCAGATACGACAGTAAGTCTTGTCGAAACACTTACAGCTTCTGGATTAGCTACTGGCTTTCACACACTTGGTATGAGGGCACGAAATGTTGCAGCAAACCCCAAGTATAATGTGCTGGATACTGGTGTATTACAAATTGCTCCCTACGATTTTATCGACCCGTCCTTAAGATCCACAGGACAATGGGGAATCACCGAGACTCGATTGGTCTTTGTAGATGTTTCGGATGGAGCAGCTGTTGTGAATGTGGATCAAATAGAATACTTCTTTGATACAGATCCCGGCATAGGATCGGCAACACTTATAAACTCATTTGCAGCTAGCTCATCAGTTTCTATCGTAGAGACACTCACCGCGAACGGACTGCCTACCGGATTTCACTTATTAGGTATGCGTGCACGTGCAGAGGGTGGAAGCTGGGGGATTACGGAAACCCGCTTAGTCTTTGTAGACCAATCTGACGGAGGAGCAATTGTAAATGTGGATTCATTGGAATACTTCTTCGATATAGATCCGGGCGTTGGAAATGCCACAGTCATTGATGGATTCGCAGCCAGTAGCTCTGTTTCTTTGGTAGAAACACTAAATGCCTCTGGTCTTAGCTTAGGGTTTCATCTCTTGGGATTCAGGGGTAAGGCCGAAGGTGGTGCATGGGGGTTGACAGAGACTAGAGTCATGTTTGTGGATCCATCCGCTTCAGGCGGGTTGGTCAATATTGATCAAATAGAATACTTCTTTGATACGGATCCAGGCGTTGGAAACGCTACATTAACTGCACCGTTCACTGCGTCAAATCAGATTTCTATCGTTAATTCTTTAAATGCAAGTGGTCTTGCAGAGGGTTTTCACTCATTAGGAATGAGGGGACGTGCTGAAGGTGGGAGCTGGGGAATGACAGAAATTCGTATGTTGTATGTAGATCAGTCTGGAATTATTCAAGACGTGACAGAACTTGAATATTTTATAGATACAGATCCCGGTATAGGTAGTGCCACACTTATTACCATTACTACCCCTGCCCCAAGTATTGTACAAGACGAAACTTTAATCACTAATTCATTAGCACTTGGGAGTCACACAGTAAACGTCAGAGCTCGAAATCAGAATGGCACCTGGGGCTTAATTGAATCGCGGCCACTTGATGTTGTAGATATTGGGCCTCCATTAATCTCAAGTCTACAAGCACTTCCAACAAACAGCAGTCCACTAGATATTACAATCAGCTTTGAAGAGGCAGTAAATTCTTTTGATGAGTCAGACATACAAGTGTCGGCTGGCGGATCAATTCAAGCGAGTTCATTTACTACGGTCAATGATTCCACCTATACTTTGATTTTAGATTTACTCGCCGAAGGCCAAATTGCCATTGATATAGCTGATAGTGCAGCATTTACTCAGGATGATAATAGCGCAACACCGGAAGCTAACACGTTTGTCATAAAATATGATTTAACGGCGCCAGTTGTTACAGTTGATGCATTAACAACGTCAGATAATAGTCCGGCATTAACAGGAACAGTAGATGACGACACAACATCAGTTTCTATTACCGTAGATGGAACCATGTATAATGCCTCAACAATTACTGGAGGCATCTGGACACTCAATGCCGGCATTATTGATCCATTGGCAGATGGTATTTATGATGTGATGGTATCTGCAACTGATTCAGCTGGTAATGTTGGTGTAGATGCTTCTGTAGATGAATTACAAATCAGCGGGAGTGCATTTCAGGCTTTACCAGCAACTGCCATTACCTCAACATCATTTGATGCAAATTGGAGTGTTGGCGTGGATGTACAAAACTATGAATTGGAAGTATCTGAAATGAATGATTTTTCAACATTGCTTACTGGTTATGATCCATTGGTATTAACCGGAAACACTGTTGCGGTCAATGGTTTGGATTTCTCAACGGAATATTTCTATCGAGTGAGAGTAAGGGATAATTCCAATCAACTATCAACCAATTCAAACACGATATCGCTGAAAACCACTATTGATGCTGTTACCCTCACGGATTCAACCGCATTGGTTCAAATATTTAATGCTTTAGATGGTTCCAATTGGAGCCCGGCTGTGAACTGGGAAACAGACCGGCTCAGAGATTGGGATGGCATCACCTTGAATGGCGCGAAGATTCGAGTGTCTCAAGTAGATTTCAGTGGAAGGGGAGCACAGGGCGCAATGCCAAATCCCTTTACAGGGGGTGCTGTTGGAGGACTAAGTGTGCTCAATACGATGAATCTGAGCAACAATCAAATTGATGGACTCATGGATTTTGGAGCGACTATAATTTCCATATTAGATGTATCGAGTAACTCATTGGAGTTTGATGACCTAGAACCTCTCCTTGGGATTGCTACACTTTCATATGATAATCAAGCTCCAATCTTCTTTGTCGAATACAATGCTGGAGATACCATAGAGAGACCCCATTTATCAAGTCCAATTCTTTCTATCGCTACTGGAGGGACTGCCAATACTTACAGTTTTTCCAGAAATGGAAGCTCTTTAAGTCAAAGTGGAGACTTCAATATTTCAGGTGCGACACTTGAAATTGTTCAAATTGACTTTGACAATATGGGAGTTTTTACCGGTTCAGTTACTAATTCATTACTTCCAGATTTGACCCTCGCAGTTGAATCTCAGGAGGTTTTGGCGGTAGCCGATCTCTCAATGCTAATAACTGACGCAAATGATGATCCAGTGACCACCTCCATTTCTGGCTATTTGCTCGAAGCAATCAGAAGGCAGCAAGGCTATGATACACTTGAGCGCGCTGATGATGTGAGCAGCACCTTTATTTTCCCAAATGTTGTATTAGGCAATTATCTATGTGGCATTAATCCATCAGATCAAGCAAGCTATATTCCAACCTATTTTGGAGATGACTTTGAATGGATACGAGCGGATACGGTCTTCTTTAGAGAGGCAGCAAATGTTCAGGTGAGACTGACAGAGGTACCTGGGCCACTCACGGGGGATGGCACACTCGATGTTCTAATTGAGGAGGACTTTCCGGGTGAAGGCAGTAGAGTAGATGCCAGAAGACGAGCTTCAAAAAGGAGATGTGGACTTAGACGAAAGAGATCAGGTGGAAGAACTGGTCAAGACGATGATTTTGAACTAATTGCCTATGGAGAGACCGATGAAAATGGTGAATTCCAGTTTGGATTCTTACCACAAGGAATATATCGTTTCTTTGTTGAGTATCCCGGAATTCCCCTAGATGAATCGGCTGTTGTTGAGTTTGAAGTGGGCGAAGCTGGTGTAAGCGATACCGATTTCAAACTTGAAGCATTTGCAACAGAAGATGGGATTGAAATCAATATTCAGCGTGTGCTAGGACTGATATTTAGCTATTTCAAAGATTTACATGTGTATCCGAATCCGGCAAGTGATATAGTAAAAGTAAGATACCGTCATTTGAAAGCTGAAAACGTCAAGGGACAACTCGTGGATATTACAGGAAACATTTTATCATCTTTCGATTTACAAAATGGGTTTGACGGATATCATGAAATAGATATCTCTGAATTCTCAGAAGGAATTTATCTTCTTCATATCTATGATTCCAATGATCGCGATGGAACTGTTGTCTCTTACCGAATTGTAGTAAATGACTAGTAGTCTAGCATTTTTTGAACGGTATCTTTCAATCTTGAATTGGCAAGGAAATTTCGCTCCAAATCTGTAGTAAATGGAACAGGGGTATCCAGGCTTGCTTCGCGCATGACTGGTGCATCTAGACTTTCAAAACAATGTTCCGAAATCCAAGCAGCTATTTCGCCACCAATACCTCCCGTCATACAATCTTCATGTAAAACAACTACACGTCCAGTCTTTTCAGCGGCCGATCTGACTGTTTCTTTGTCCCATGGGAGCAAGGTTCTCAAATCAATGATCTCAATTGAGGCATCCATTTCATCTGCAACTTGATTTGCCCAATGAACACCCATTCCATAGGTAATGATAGTCATGTCTGATCCAGAACGATTAATGACGGCTTTACCTACTTCAGTAGTATAATATTCATTTGGCACATTTCCACTCAGTGATCGGTAAAGCGCTTTATGCTCAAAATATAGATAAGGATTAGGATCTTCAATGGCTGCAGCAAGTAAGCCTTTCGCATCATGTGGATTGGAAGGATATACGATCTTCAATCCAGGTGTATGGAAGAACCATGCTTCAGTGGATTGTGAATGGAACGGCCCAGCACCTACACCTGCGCCAGTAGGCATCCTTACCACCACGTCTGCTTTTTGTCCCCATCGGTAGTGAATTTTGGCCAGGTTGTTCACGATTTGATTGAATCCTTCTGTAACGAAATCTGCGAATTGCATCTCTACTACGGCCTTCATCCCTGCGATACTTAAACCAAGTCCTGTACCTACAATGGCAGCTTCGCACAGTGGAGTATTACGGATTCGGTCTTTACCAAACCGTTCCATGAAGCCTTCAGTGATTTTGAAAACGCCTCCATAGTCAGCAATGTCTTGCCCCATAACCACCAGCTCATCATGCTTTTCAAGAGATTGTCTCAATCCATCTGAGATGGCGTCTACCAATCGTTTTTCTGATTCTTTTCCTTTCGGTGCTATTACTTTCTGTTCGTATGGGAAGTAAACATCTGCAAGTTCTGCATTGGTATCTGCTGTAATTGTTTCTTCTGCGAAGGCTTCTTTTACTGCATCGGCTATTTCTTTTTGAATCGACTTACGGATTTCAGCAATTTCATTATTGCTGCATACCTTTTCTTTAATAAGATAGCTTTCGAATGCCTTTACCGGATCCTTTTTCGCCCATTTTTCCATGAGTTCTTTAGGGACGTACTTAGTACCGGAAGCTTCTTCATGACCTCTCATTCGGAACGTTTTCGCCTCGAAAATAATTGGTCGCGGGTTTTTACGGATGTCCTCAATCAGAGGCTCTAACTCATTCAACACTTCTAGGATTGAATTTCCTTCAACACTGTAAGCTTCCATTCCATAGGCAGGGCCTTTCACCACAAAAGAATCAAAATTAAATTGTTCGCGGCTTGGCGTAGAAAGGCCATATCCATTGTTCTCTATTACGAAGACAACAGGGAGTTTCCATACAGATGCCACATTTACAGCTTCGTGAAAATCCCCTTCGCTCGTACCTCCATCTCCGGAAAAAACAAGGCTTACTTTTTCTTCTTTTTTGAGAAGGTGGGAAAGGGCAATTCCATCGGCAATTCCCAGCTGTGGCCCGAGGTGAGATATCATACCGACGATGTTGTAATCCTGAGTGCCGAAATGAAAGCTTCTGTCTCGTCCTTTTGTGAAACCACTTAGCTTTCCTTGAAATTGAGAGAATAATCTCTGGAATGGAATGCCTCGCGTTGTAAATACACCTAAGTTTCTATGCATTGGAAGGATGTACTCTTCCTTTTCGAGTGCTAAGGCTGCTCCTACTGAAATTGCTTCTTGTCCGATACCAGAAAACCATTTACTGATCTTACCCTGACGAAGCAGAATGAGCATCTTTTCTTCAATAAGTCGGGGTGTAACCAAAGCTTCGTGGATGGCTAGAAGCTCTTCGTTGGTCCTATCTTTTCGGTCAAATTTCATAAGTCGCGTGATATGAAGTGCGAAATAAGTGCATCAAGCCCAAACAGTCAGCCCTTCTGTGCAGTTTTTGCAAATTTCTATTTCAGAACGTGATGTGAGTAACGATTTTCTGAAATTTTGGTAAGGCTTAGAATGCCATATTTTCTCGAAACTTTTTGTAGCAACATTGCCCATACTGTGAGTGGCATCTTTATCAAAACAACACGGGATTACTTGTCCGTCCCACGTTATGACGCACGATTGCCACATCTTCCAGCACTTGTTTTCAAGCTTGTTTTTAATACTGTAGGTACCGCCTTCGGTTAATTTGTATCTGGAATACTTATCAATAGTTGGGATGAGATCGCTTCCGTTTTTGTAGTCGTAAATCTGTGCGGTCTTAAATGCTACTTTATCAACTCCGTATTCTTTAGCTAATCGCTTAATTTTTGGAATCTCGTGCTCATTCGGTTTTACTACCAAAAACTGCCACACTATTTTTGGACTTTTTGATTTCAGGGCTTTGCGCCATTTCAAAATATTTTTGGTTCCTTCAAGGACTTTGGTCAAATCACCTTCCTTTCGGTATGATTCGTACGTTTCTTGTGAGGCGCCATCAATAGAGATAATAAGCCGATCCAATCCGGATTCCACAGTTTTCTGAGCGTTGATATCATCTAAGAAATGTGCATTAGTAGAAGTGGTGGTATAGACTTTATGATTTGAAGCAATCTTCACCATATCCAGAAATTGTGGATTGAGGTAAGGCTCACCCTGAAAGTAGAAGGTGAGATAAAGCAAATGGTCGCTCACATCTGACATTATTTTATGGAAGAGTTCGGTGTCTAGCTTCCCCGTCGGTCTGGTAAATGACCGTAATCCACTGGGGCACTCTGGACATCTCAGGTTGCAGGCAGTTGTTGGTTCTATCGCCATGCTAATTGGTAGCCCTGAAATAGCAGATTCTCGCGAATTGACTGAACGTTGGTAGCTTCTCCAGATTTTCCACGCATTGGATATCCTTTTTGGCGTTAGTTTTGAAGCGAGCGAGATGCTATCGTGAAGATTGATCAACATTAGAAACAAAGTAAACACTTGAATCATGAGATTCGTATTCCTTAGCCTTCTATTTTTAGTTACCACTTTTTCCCATGCACAAATAGAACTGTCTGATCGCGCAGAAATTGCCGTGATTACCATTGGGCCTTATCAAGGAGAGGTATGGTCTGCGTTTGGTCATAGCGGCATCAGAATCGTAGATCCGAGTACTGGAGTTGATTGGTTTTACAACTACGGATTATACGATTTCGATCAGGAAAACTTCTTCTTGAATTTTGCTCAGGGTTTACTTAAGTATAAAGTGGGAGTCATGAAATATGATCGTGTATTTCGCTATTACAAAAGTCAAAACAGGTACGTAAAAGAGCAGTATTTGAATCTCACCGCTGGGGAAAAGCAGCAATTTTTCGATTTCCTTCAACGCAATGTACAACCTGAGAATGCAGAGTATCTCTACAACTATGTTTTTGATAATTGCGCAACAAAAATCAGAGATGTACCAGTGCAGTTGTTTCCAAACAGAATTGCATTCGATTTTAGTTATAAAGAAGAGGGAAAAACTATTCGCGACTTAATGGATGATTATCTGGATTACCAACCGTGGGGGGATTTTGCCATCGATCTGGGTCTTGGCCTTCAAATAGATAGGGAAGCTACTGCATATGAGTATATGTTTTTACCAGATTATATTCATGCGGCATTTGCTGGAGCTACTATAGATCGGGATAGTCTGAAGGTTCCTTTAGTTGAAAGAGCGGAAACTACTTTTATGCCTGAGGAAGAAGACATCACAAATAGTCTTCTCACCCCTTTCAATACGTTTGTTTTGGTCTTCTTTATTGTGGGTTTAATTACTCACCGTAATATGAAGTATGGAAAACGTACTAAGTGGATAGATACACTTTTATTTTCTATTGTTGGCTTTGCGGGATGGTGGGTTGTTTTCTTATGGTTTGGAACAGAGCACCTATCGCAACGAAATTTGAATATCCTTTGGGCCATCCCATTTCACTTTCCGCTAGTTTTCTTTACCACCAAAGAGCGTTTCAGAAAATTCTTCAGTGTCTATTTCAAAGCAACAGCGTATTGGTATTGTGGCGTGCTTTTGATTTGGGCTATTTTACCTCAGCCGATTCATCAATCACTTGTTCCCTTGGTTTTAACCATGGTGCTGAGGAGCTTTTTTATCAGCTACGACCTAAGGAAAAAGGCCGTATAACTATTATTATAGTTATACGTTAGGAGTGATCATGCGAGTATCCTATCTTATTTTTTTTCTGATTTTCAGCGGCCAGTATTTACAGGCTCAAATAATTAGGGGGAATGTGTCGGATAGAGATACTAAAGAACCCATTCCCTTTGCCAATGTATTTTTCTCGGGCACGTTGATTGGAACTACTACCGATTTGGAGGGTAATTTTTCATTTACAATAGCAGCTGAAGGAAAATATGAATTGATTGTTTCCTATATAGGGTACCATGAGTATTCAAGGCAAATTCTCAGTACGGATGAGCTCCCCTTTTTTCAAATAGTACTGAACCCTGAGGTGATTGAGCTTAAGGACATTCAAGTGAATGCCGATACAGCGGGATGGAAAAATAATTATCCTGTATTTAGGCAGTTGTTTTTGGGAGAGACTCAAAATGCAGCTAAAGTTGAGATCGGAAACCCAAGAGATATTTTCCTTTTTTTTGATAAAATAGAAAATGGTTTGTACGCACATGCCAGAAAAGAGATTTTGATAGAGAATTATGCTTTGGGCTACCGACTGGGTTATGTGATGCAAGAATTCAGAATGGAATATAGAAGTAGGCGCTTCTATTCTTTTGGAGTGCCAAGATTTATGGAGATGATGCCCAAAAGGAAAGGTCAGATGCTGAGGTGGGAAAAGGCCAGAGCCAAATCATATCGTGGCTCATTTAGTCACTTTCTTAGATCTTTTAAGGAAAACACGTTTGTGGAAGAAGGATTCATAGTACAGGAGCTATACAGAGTACCCAACAGAAAAAGGCCACCAGAAAGCCTTATTAAAGAAAAAATATCAGCCTATGATGTAAGCGCCAATAAATCCACACAAGTTATCATAAGCGGCTCTTCTGATTCTGACAGCCTCAGATACTGGATGAGTATGAGAAGGCTGCCTACTGTTGTAGATAGTCTTGGAAAAGTATTAGAGGACAATGGTTTGATTAAGGGTGAGTCCATGACTTATGAAGGTTACCTAAAAATTATTTATACAAAGGAACCTGAAGAGCCCGGCTATTCTAGGTATAGGCGAGGAGGAGGGTCAGACAACAAACAGACCTCAATCGTTTATTTCACAGATTTCCTTAGAATCTATGAGAATGGATACTACGATGTAGAAAAAGTGTTCTTTGAAGGCTACATGGGGTGGTCTTCAAAAATTGCAGAAATGTTGCCCCTGGAATATATTCCTAAAACCGATTAGGCTTAGTTTGCCACGTTTACGCCATTCCAAAATGCCACATATCCTTTGATATTTTTGGCTAGCTCACTTGTTTCAGGGTAGTACCAGGCCGCATCTTTATTTTCTTCACCATTTACTTCTATGGAGTAATAACTGGCAGTGCCTTTCCATGGGCATACAGTGTGCGTGTTTGTCTCTTTGAAGAATTCTTTCTTGATCGATGATGGAGGAAAGTAGTGATTGCCTTCCACCACAACTGTATCGTCACTTTCGGCGATAACTTCGCCATTCCAAATTGCTTTCATAATTGTTCTTTAAGTGATACTAAGGTAAAAAACAACCTATTGGTTTTGTATGAGGTCAGGTAAATAGATATAGAATGTCGTGCCTTTACCTTTTTGTGAAAAAACTTCAATGGATCCTCCCATATGGTCAAGGGCGTCTTTGACAAGATATAGTCCTAAACCAGTTCCAGTAGAGGTTTTAGTTGCGCGATAAAACATGTCGAAAATTTTTGGGAGATGCTTTTCATCTATTCCAGCGCCATTATCAGAGATCTTTAACTCTACTCCTTTTTCAGTGGTCTGAATTTTTATGTTGATTTCAGTATTATGATCCCGATTGTGGTATTTGATGGCATTTCCGATAATATTAGTGAGCACTGTATGTAGGCGGGCGCTATCGGTATGAATGGTTACCAATTCAGAATCAATTGCCAGTTTTGGTTGTACATCATTTGGATCAAGCAAAAAGTTATACTCTTTATAAATCTCTTCTACTAAATCAATTTTGGTAATTATCAAATCCGCTTTTTGAGCCTTTCTTAATGTGATTATGTCACGTATTACATTGTCCGCTTGTTGTACTCTTTCTTCAATGGCGCTTAAAAATTCAGCTACTTTTTTTTCGTCATCTGCATGTCGGATGGCCTCAACAATTCCTGAAATCGTTGTAAGTGGTGATCGCAGGTCATGTGAGGAGCGATAGAGGAATGTATCCAATTCAGTGTTTGCTTTTTTGAGACTGAGTTGTTCAATTTCTAGCACACTAATGATCATTCCAAGCCCCATCAAAGATTGAAGGAATAGGTCAAAAGCCCCCATAAAAAAAGGCAATTTTGCTCCATAGTTAATGCCATTGATTTCACATAATGTGACAATAAAATAGTTTAATTGAAGAAGGCCATAAGCGATAAATGAGAATATGATAAATCGGATGCCGATTCCGGCTTTGCTAATTTTCAAAAGCATGAGTGCGCAGGCTATAAATATTCCTCCTGCTAAAAGCGATTTAATTCCTATGCGATAAAAAATGCGAAGATCTCCCGCACTTGGATCTTGATAATATATCATCACTAAAACCGCACACACAGGGATAGAGGCTAACATGTATATCCGCATGTAATTCTGACTAACCTTGCTTGTACGACTTATTTCTCGTGTGCCAGCATACAGCCAAGCCATCTGGAGAAAACTCGAATACACGCTTAAAAATGAGATAAATAGTCTGAAAGGATGTTCTAATGGAAGGTAAAAAGCATTGGTCAAAGCAGTAGAAGATGCAAGCATTGTAATAAAAAGAGCGAGCCAGCTTAAAGACCAAAATTTAAAAAAGTTGTTCTGATACTGTTTGTAAAACTTTCGCAAAATCAACATAATTACCAGAGCTAAAAGAGCTTGGATAACATATTGAAAAATAACAATTAAGACTGGCTGTGATAGCATGTTAATGCTTTTCAAATGGGGTGTTTAGTTGCCTTCAAATTCAGTAAATGTGCCATCAGGTACTTCGCGCAGCACCTGAATATTCGATAACTCATATTTACCTCTATTTTTAGCAAGAAGGATTTCACCATACTTCTGATAGTCCGCCCATGGAGTAACAATGCTGGGTTCTAAAGAGGATGAATCCGGATAATACGCCCACTGTGTGACAAGCTTAGAGTCTGTATCTATCCATACGTCATAGACATTTTGAGGTGTTGATCCTACATTTTCAAACGAAAGGCTTATAACATCTGCATTGGCTCCAGTCATTGTGGTATCTTCTCTTAAATACTTCAAAGTAACACCCGAATCTTTGAGTTTAAATGGCATCACTAACCAATAGGAGTCATTGACCCAAAGCCCATATCCTCTCTCTAAATAGTAATCCAGAGAATCGGTCATTTGAGTTCCATTTTTCATCACCTTTCCTTCTTTGGTATTGACATTCATAAGTATGGTAAGATCTTTATCTGGTACAGAGATGCGAACGTCCCCAGTCAATTTATCCCATGTGTGATTTCTGCGGCCAAAGAAATTCCAACTTATATATCTGGTATTATCCCAGGCTTTTCTTCCACCCATTGCCAACATGGCCTTGTCGGCGAGTAGAGTGGCTAGCAAATCTGAGCCTTCCTGATTGAAGCCTTCTGCAGGAGGGTTGTTGTATTCAATAAATTCTCCGCCTACGGAAGTGCTATCAGAACTTCCAGAAGAGGACGATCCTGTGGAACATGAGGCTATAATTACTAGAAGCGCAATTGCGCAAAGCGAATTTTTCATGGTGGAATTCTTAAAAGTGATAAATATAGGAATAAAAAAAGGAGACTATTAAAGCCTCCCTTAGTTTAGGTTGGTTGTGTGTGTTTTTCTTAAGTATTAATCTTTTCCATCTTTAAACTGCTCAAATCTATCGCCTTCCTCCGTTCTTGGGAACACGTTGTTATCTGTATAGGTATCAGCAGTCATTTGGTCTGGATCAATTACAATTTTAGCCACTTGTTTCTCTTTGATAAAAACTTTGGTCACTTCTTTTTCATTGATCTTCCAAATTTCAGCTGGAATTTTCTGCAGTTCCACTGACCCATCTACATAGGTCCATTGGATTAAAATTGGAGTAACCAACCCACCTTTGTTCTTCAATGTCAATTCATAGAAGTTTTTCCCTTTGGCTGCTTGTTTGACTTTATTTTGATCCATGGATTGTCGATATTCTCCAAATCCGCCTGTCCATTCCTTGAATACAAATGGCTGGGGATCACTTCCAAAATCTTTCTCGCCATCAGTATTTCCATCTATTCCTTGGCCGGCACCTTTGATGTTCCTGGCTTCAAGACCATTTTCCTCAGTCTGCATCTGGAACCATCTTACATTATCGAGTGATACGTCTACATAGTCTGTGCCATAGAACCAACCTCTCCAAAACCAATCCAGATCTACTGCTGAAGCATCTTCCATGGTTCGGAATAAGTCCGCTGGAGTTGGGTGCTTGAAAGCCCATCTTTGTGCATATGTTTTGAATGCTTTGTCAAATAGTTCAGGACCCATTATGGTAGTTCGTAGTAGGTTCAATGCAGTGGCAGGCTTTGCGTATGCATTATTACCAAACTGTCTAATTTGTTCTGAGTTGGTCATAATTGGCCGTACCAAACCTCTTTCTCCACTCATGTACGGAACAATGTTAGCAGCAGGACCTCTCCTTGATGGATATTCATAATCTAAATAATTATCATCAAATTCTTGTTCGGTCAAATATTGAACGAATGTGTTTAATCCTTCATCCATCCATGTCCACTGACGCTCATCTGAGTTGATGATCATGGGGAAGAAGTTGTGTCCTACTTCATGAATGATGACAGAGATCATTCCATGTTTCAACCGGTCAGAGTAAGTACCATCATCATTGGGTCTTCCATAGTTGAAGCAAATCATTGGATATTCCATTCCAATGGAAGCTGTGTGTACAGAAATTGCAACAGGGTAGGTGTATTCTATTGTGAATTTGGAGTAAGTCTCAAGCGTTTGTTTTACAGCGAGTGTGGAAAACTCTTCCCACAGTGGATTACCTTCTTTTGGATAGTAAGACATTGCCAAAGGCTCATTGCCATCGCTAAGTTTCACGGCCATGGCATCCCAAATGAATTTTCTGGAAGCACAGAAAGCATAATCTCTTACATTTTGTGCTTTGAACTTCCATGTTTTGGTTTTGGTTGATTTGGTCTTTTCGTTTTCTTCAGCTTCAGCTTGCGTTACAATTATCACCGGCTTTTCATATGACTTCTTTGCTTCCTCGTATCGATTCAATTGATCTTTTGAGAGTACATCTTTCGCATTTAGCAAGGCGCCTGTTGCACCTACAACAAAGTCAGATGGGACAGTCAGGTCTACTTCGTAATCACCGAAGGTTAAGGCAAATTCTCCGTTTCCAAGGAATTGCTTGTTTTGCCATCCTTCATTATCAATATATACGGCCATTCTTGGGAAGAATTGAGCAATTGTATACAGGTAGTTGTCTTCTTCTTCGAAATACTCAAGTCCCGATCGACCACCATCGGTCATTCGGTTGTTGATGTTGTACATCCAATCGATGCTGAAAGACATATTTTCGCCGGACTTTAACGGCTGTGCCAGATCAATGCGCATCATAGTTTTATTGATCATGTAAGTCATGTCACTACCGCCACTTTTTACTGACTTGATTTTAAAGCCTCCGTCATAACCTGAATCTCCTACAAGATTGAATACGGAGAATGCACTTAAGGTATCTCTCATACTACTTCTTCCGATTAACGGAGAATCAGAATCTTGAGCGCGCATATTTTGATCAAGCTGAACCCATAGATATTCCAGGTTGTCGGGGGAGTTGTTATAATACGTAATTGTCTCACTTCCCGTAATAGTCTGATTGTTGTCATCGAGTACAATTTTCATTTTGTAATCGGCTTTTTGTTGCCAATACTGATGACCAGGTGCTCCAGAAGCTGTACGATACACATTGGGGGTTGGCAGCATAGTACCCAGCTGCTCAAACTTCTGTTCCCACTCGGTGTCTTTTTGTTTTTGATCCTGTGCCATTGCAACAGATCCGATCAAAAACGCCACGATAAGTAGAATGCTATTCTTCATAGTTATGCTTAATTAATAATATTTTAGTTTAAATAATTTGTGTCTAGCATGAGCATTAAGGCAATACCGCCCACCGCTGATGAAACTATCATTTTCCAATCTTTTCTGCTGACACCTCCTAACCCGACGAAAAAGAAACTAATCACCATAAATAATCCTACTATTATTATTTGACCTACCTCTAATCCTACATTAAAGGCAAATAACTGTAGGATGATTGTCTTATCTGTACCTAGCAGCGCACGGAGGTAATTGGAAAATCCAAGGCCGTGAATTAATCCGAAAAAGCCTGCATAGAGGTAGTTTCTCCAAATCTTACCTTCTGCAATTCTATCTTCTTTGGTAAACAAGTTGGAAATTGCAGTGATAAGAATAGTGACTGGAATAAGGAATTCAATCAGGTCGGCATTGATCTTGATAATTCGCATGGTGGCCAATGCCAATGTGATGGAATGACCGATGGTAAATGCCGTAATCAGAATCAATACTTTTTTCCAATCAGTGGATTGGTAAAGGGCACAAAGAACAATCACAAAAAGGATGTGATCATAGCCATTAATATCTAAAATATGATCAAATCCAAGCCCGTAATACAATCTAAACTCACTCATGGGGTAGCGAATATAAGACATGCAATTGAACCTTAGTTTTCGCTAAACAATGATTTGATAAACGGTATTGACCTAAGGCATGCCATTTGCGTAGATTTGACTCATGATTACAGCGGCACTCATTTTTTTTCAGTCGTTGATACACCCATTTCATGTGAGTGTATCAGACATTAAGTACAAAGAAGACAAAAAAGCAATCCAAATCAGTACAAGAATTTTTCTGGACGATCTTGAATTGGCTCTTCAGGAGTATACTGGTGACAAAAAACTAGATATTACCCAAGAAGAAAGATGGGATTTTGTAAAGCAAAACCTAAAACCGTATGTCCTGGAAAGATTGAAGCTGTGGGATGAAAAAGATCGTGAGTATGAGCTAAACTGGATCGGCGCCGAGAAGGAAGACGATGTGATGTGGTGTTACATAGAAATAGAAAAAGTGAAAAAGCTGGAACGAATAAAGGTGTGGAACAGCATTTTGCATGAAGTATGGGGTGATCAGGAAAATCTGGTCCACTTCAGAGCATTTGAAAAGGTTAAAAGCGCGAGGCTGTATAAAGGAGAAGATACGGAGATTTTTGAATGGAGCAGCTAGTTGCCTTTGTTGCCATCTTCCAGTCCGAAAAGTACAATCATATTAAAAATTAACCGTATTCCATTGCTTACCATCGTGCGTCAATAAGCTCAGGTGATGAACTTCAAACTCAAAGCCTACCTCACGATTTTCAAACACTTTTTTAGCTTCATAAAACTGGGGTTTTTTCAAGTCGCGAAAGCCAATAGTGACGTGTGGGTGAAACGGTCGATTCTTATAATTGGCGTTATCAAGTTTCAGTTCTTTTCTACAAGTATCTACTACCATCTTTTGAAGTGATTCAAGCTTTTCGTTTTTAATTACATCCACAAACACCACCCGAGGTTCAAAAAAATCAAAGTTTTTCAACTTTATGGCGAATGGCTCCATTTGTTCATTCATCGTCGCCATCGTTCGCTTTAAATGATCCATTTTTTTCTCTTTCCACTTGAATGGCATGTGTAGGGTAATGTGAGGTGGAGATTTTAAGGCATGCTTGCTGCTATACTTTTCAGCCATCTCCATTTTCAATCGGGTGATCTCTTCCTTAAAGGGCGATGGAGGAACAAGAGCAATAAAGAAAAGTGATTCACTCATCTCGTAGCACTATTTTCATGTAATGCCAATAAGAAGTAAAATTGGAAAGGTCGTTGTGATGGCCTCCCTCAATCGTAAAAAATTCAGTGTCTTTTCCTGAAAGACTATTGAAAAGCTGCTTGCCTGAAGAATAGTCGACCACCTCGTCATCGGTTCCATGAAAAATATAAATAGGCACCTCACATGTATTCAGGTATAGGTAGTTTCTAAAATTGTACCTCAAGAGGTATTCGGCAGGATAGATTGGCATCATATCCTTGGCCACATCTTGCAGACTATAAAATGGAGTTTCCAGAATGAGCTTGGATGGATTGTTTTTACCTGCCAGGTAACTAGCAAAAGCCGAACCAAGAGATCTGCCAAATAAGATTGTCTTCTCTTCAGATTCTAGCTGACTGGCATATTTATAAACAGCGTCCGCGTCCGATAGCAGCACTTTTTGACTTCTATTCCCACCACTCTTTCCATACCCACGATAGTCCACTATAAACACTTCATATCCGAGCTCTACAAATGGATAAACCACCTCCCCCCATCTTGCTAAGTTTCCTGCATTCCCATGAAAGTAGATGATCAAGCCTTTCGATTGCGGTTGATTAAAGTGTAATGCATTGAGATCAGTTCCGTCTGCCATTGTGATAAAATGCTCATCAAATGATGCATCAAATGAATAGGTATAATCAGAAGGTAGATCCTCTGGAAGAAAGATCAATCGCTCTTGAAGTAGGTAAATCAGTAATCCCACTACCAGATATAATCCCAGTAAAGTGAGTAGTAAAATTTTAAGGACATTTAGCATTTGCTGAGATTCAATTTTTTTCCACTTTCCGCTTAAAAGAAATGCTTGTTTCATTGGGGTTGATTGGGGTCAATTCTTCAGTCTTTACAATCTCCTCCAACATTCTGTGATATTCCTCATGGGTGTAGAGATCATTATGCCCACCTCCAATTACAGAATAGAGACGAGTCACTTTAGGGTTAATGTTGGATAGTGCAAGGCTAGCGTTGTAAGGGATCAACTTATCTTTTGTACCGTGTATGATTTTAATAGGACAGTTCACGTACTTGATCCATTTGTAGGTACGCAATGGATATTTTAAGATGAGTGAGGCAGGCATGAATGGAATATACCTCTTTGCAATTTTTGCCATACTATAGTATGGGGATTCCAGAACAAGCATGCGCGGGCTATTATTGCTGGCCAACTTTGTGGCAAATCCAGAACCCATGGATCTGCCGTAGATAGTGATGTACTTTTCGTCCACTCTACTTTTTAATATATCGTAGACTTTTTGCATGTCATTCTTGATATCTTTCTCAGACCTTCTTAGTCCTTTGCTTTTCCCAAAACCACGATAGTCTACCATCACTACATCAAATCCCAGGCGGGTAAAATCTACTGCAAATTTGCCCCAACCTTTGATGGAACGTGAATTACCCTTAAGGTAAAGCACAACTCCCTTAGGTTTCGATATGCTAAAGTGGACACCATTGATTCTCACATCATCGCCAACGTACAAGTTATGTTCTACACTTTTTTGGTTTGGATATTTAAATTGAAAGTCTGGAGGGAGCTTCTCAGGTTTGAACAAAAACCTTTCTTGTAAGAAATACGCCGCCACATTGGTGATAATGTAGATTGATAAAATCACTATGATGATTGTCCAAACCAATGCCTTAAATTATGCTCGTTTAGGAGTTTACCCATTAAATATAACGAAATGAAATGTCCATAACGGGAGTCCCGTACCAATCTAGAATGATCCAAGGAGTAAACACGAATTCAACCTCGAAATAGATTAGACATTCAATATCACATTGAAAATAAACTTATACATATGAAATACTGGAAGATAGCGACACTTATTTTGATTCTGGCAAGTTGCCAAACTACAAATACGCCAAGCTCCACCTCAGCACCATCTTTGGAGGATTCTATGTCCGCTTTTACCTCCAGCATGGAGAAGAAGGCTGGTTATTTCAACTTCTACTATGATGATGAAGCAGGGCGCATGTTTCTTGAAGTCGACAAAGTAGGTCAGGAGTTTTTGTATGTCCATTCGTTAGCCGCTGGAATTGGCTCCAACGACATTGGTCTTGACAGAGGTCAGCTTGGGGGAGAAAGAGTAGTAAAGTTTGAAAAGTACGGAAACAAACTAATGCTGATTCAACCAAACTACGACTACCGGGCGATCAGCGACAATCAGGATGAGGTCAAGTCTGTTGCGGAAGCTTTTGCCAGCTCTGTGATTGGAGGATTCGAAATCAAATCCAAAAACAATTCTTCCTACCTGATTGACATAACTGACTTCCTTCTAAGAGACTCTCATGATGTAAGCGGCAGATTAAGAGGTTCTAATCAAGGCAACTTCTCAGTAGATAAATCAAGGTCAGCTATTTATATGGATGCAACTTTCAACTTCCCAAAAAATACGGAATTTGAATCGATTCTAACTTTTAGTGGTGATGCACGTGGTTGGTGGCTCAGGTCTGTGACACCAACACCGGATGCGGTAACAGTTCGTACCCACCATAGCTTCATAGAGCTGCCTGATGACAATTATACACCCCGCGTATTCGACCCTCGATCTGGCTTCTTCAACATCTCTTACCAGGACTATGCGACACCAATTGAAGACCCACTTGTGAAGCGATTCATCGTGCGACATAGGTTAGAAAAGAAAGATCCAAATGCAGAAGTAAGTGAAGCAGTAGAGCCTATCGTCTACTATGTGGATAGAGGTGCTCCAGAGCCTGTGCGTTCAGCTTTGATTGAAGGTGCCAGCTGGTGGAATCAAGCGTTTGAAGCTGCGGGATATAAAGATGCGTTTCAAGTAAAAGTGATGCCTGAAGGCGCCCATCCATTGGATGTACGATACAATGTGATTCAATGGGTACACCGATCAACACGAGGCTGGAGTTATGGTGGAGGAATTACGGATCCACGAACAGGAGAAATGATTAAAGGACATGTAAGTCTTGGCTCACTACGTGTACGTCAGGATTTCTTAATCGCAACTGGTTTATTACAACCATATGAATCCGGAAATGAATCACCAAATGCAATGACCGAAATGGCGTTGGCAAGATTGCGACAACTTTCTGCACATGAGGTTGGCCACACGCTAGGGCTGGCACACAACTTTGCGGCAAGTGTTAACAATCGAGCTTCTGTCATGGACTATCCACACCCGTATGTGAAAATGGATGAACAAGGTAACATTGATCTGAGCGAAGCATACGATGATAAAATAGGTGATTGGGATAAGGTAACTATCAAATATGGCTATGGTGATTTTCCAGGTGGGGAGAATGAAGAGAGACTGGATCAGATTCTGAATGATGCTTTTGACAATGACCTTCGATACATCACAGATCAAGATGCAAGGCCTGCGAGCGGACTGCATCCAGAAGCGCACCTTTGGGACAACGGCACCAACGCTGCGGTAGAACTGAATCGAATGATGAAGATTCGCAGAGCCATTCTCAATAAATTCTCTGAAAAAGCCATTCGTTCCAATATGCCGATGAGCTCAATTGAAGAAGTATTGGTCCCGATGTATCTTTTTCATCGCTATCAGGTAGACGGCACTTCTAAAATCATTGGAGGCTTAAACTACAGTTATGCACTCAGAGGAGGCAATCAGGTTGTAACTGAAATGCTTTCCTTCGATGAGCAGATGGGAGCACTGGAAGCTCTTTTAAACACAGTCAAGGTTGAAAACTTGAAACTCCCTGAAAACCTGCTCGGTCAGATTCCGCCAAGAGCGTTTGGGCACCCACGCTCCAGAGAAACATTCCAATCGAAAACCGGGCCCGCATTTGACTACCTGGCTGCTGTAGAAACTGCAGCAAGCGTTCCATTTAGCTTCATCCTCAATGCCGATCGATTCAATCGATTGCTTACCTACAAGGCAAGGGATAATAGTCAACCTGGTGTGGATGCTGTTTTAGATCGTATGATAAAAGCGGTTTGGATGAGCCCATCTCACAATAGTTTAGATCGCACCATTCAGCAAGTAGTAGAAATGGAAATGCTAAAGCACCTAATGGGACTGGCGATAAATGATCGTGCCTATGATGAAGTGAGGGCAAAAGCTACAGCTAAAATCAAAGAAATAAGATCTTATGCCAATAGCCGAAATGATCGAAAAACCAATGATGATGGTACCTATTATCGTTACGTGGTAGCACAAATTGATCGTTTTCTGGCAGAGCCAGAAGAGTTCAAAATGGAAAGTCCGATCCAGGCACCAGATGGGTCCCCCATAGGAAGCTGTGATTTTTAAAATGAAATATTATTGCTTTTAAAAAAATTATCACTTTCATTTGGCCCAACAATGAAAACGAACGTAACATATTTTAGCTATTTCTTTATTTATCTGATCGATAGATCGGGGTGGCTATAGTATGTGTTAAAAAATAAAACATAAGCCTCCCCATCGGGAGGCTTTTTTTTTGCCATGCAAAAACAAAAAGTAGCAATTCAAGGTCTAAGAGGAAGCTTTCATCACGAGGCATCTCATCATTTCTTTGGTGATAATATTGAGCTATGCGAGTGTGAAACATTCCCAAGTGTTATGGCTGCAGTCGTCTCAGGCCGTGCTGATGTTGCTCTCATGGCAATTGAAAATTCGCTGGCCGGATGTATCATCCCTAATTACGCATTGCTACGATCGAACCCTGTGGAAGTTTGCGGAGAGGTTGGTCTTCGGGTGAAAATGAACCTAATGACATTACCTGGAACAGATATTGAGCAAATAGCTGAGGCACATTCACATCAGATGGCTATACGACAATGTGGCGAATTTTTTCACAAACACAGGCACATGAAAGTGGTAGAAGCTTTTGATACTGCAGGGAGTGCAAAGAATATCAAAGACAATCAGCTGAAAAACATTGCGGCGATCGCAAGCTTACAAGCGGCCAAAGAGTACGACTTGGAAGTTGTAAAAGCTGGAATCGAAGACCATTCACTCAACTATACCCGGTTTTTGGTCATTTGCCCAAAAGGGAAATCTAATGTAGTAAACCCCAATAAGGTATCTGTGTACTTCCAGACAAAGAATGATGCCGGATCTTTGGCAAATACGCTCACCATAATCAGTGGTCTTGGTATCAATTTGAGTAAACTACAATCACATCCTGTGCCCAGCAAAAACTCATTGTATGGATTTTACGCTACATTGGAGATTCAGGATAGTTCACAACTTGATGATTTAAATCAAATCATGGAAAGAATGACCATTCAATTTGAGACACTGGGTATCTACAGAAAGGGGGAGACGCATGGTTAGTAAGCTCAAATCAAAAAGACTATCTGGGATTGGCGAATACTATTTCTCCAAGAAACTTCGGGAGATTGACACACTAAACGCAAAAGGTGAAAATGTATTAAATCTAGGAATCGGAAGTCCGGACATGCCTCCACCTTCTGCTGTGAAGGAAACCCTTGTCAACGGGTTTAATGAATTAAACTATCATCAATATCAGAGCTACAAAGGAATTCCTGACTTAAGAAATGCCTTTGCAAAATGGTATGCCAAATATTTTGGTGTCATGCTTGAGCCCGACGCTGAAGTGTTGCCATTGATCGGGTCCAAAGAAGGTGTCATCCACATCAGCATGTCCTTGTTAAATGAAGGGGATCAAGCACTTGTGCCAAACCCAGGGTATCCAACGTATGGTTCAGCCACCAATTTGGCTGGAGGGGAGCCGGTGTACTATTCGCTTGATGAAGCACATCAGTATCATCCGGATTTTGATGCGTTGGAACAACTAGACCTCAGTCGGGTAAAGCTTATGTGGGTAAACTATCCGCATATGCCGACAGGCGGAAACGGCTCAGACGATTTGTTTGCGCAGCTCATTCAATTCTCAAGAAAGCATCAAATAGTTATCGTCAATGACAATCCATATGGATTTATACTTACTGATAAGCGAAGAAGTCTTCTACAACAAAGACAGAATACTGACTTAGTGTTGGAGTTGAATAGCATATCCAAATCCCATAATATGGCCGGATGGAGAATAGGGGTTTTGGTTGGAAATGCTGACCTCATACAAACTGTTCTTGCTTTTAAAAGCAATGTGGATTCAGGTCAGTTTAAGCCAGTAATGAGATCTGCTGTAGCGGCATTGGAGGTGAGTGAAGATTGGTATGAATTGCTTAATGACGAATATAAAATAAGGAAAAAACTAGCTCAGCAGGTGGTTGAGTTAATTGGATGCACGTTTAGAGACGAGGAGGTTGGGATGTTTATCTGGGCCAGAATCCCAACTGAATTTTCAGATGGTGAATCCTTTGCTGATTTCCTTTTAAATAAATATCGAATCTTTATTCCACCGGGAAGTGTTTTTGGTAGCGAAGGCAAGTCATTCATTCGACTGTCTCTTTGCAGCCCAAGAGAGATATGGGAGGAAGTGATCAAACGCATAAAAGAAAAAGAATGAAAACGAACCCAATCCAATTATTTGAGCAAAAGAGGCCATTGGTAATTTCGGGTCCTTGCAGCGCTGAAACTGAGAATCAGGTGCTTTCAACTTGTAAGAAGCTTGCTGAAACCGGGAAGGTGGATGTGCTGCGGGCAGGCATATGGAAGCCGAGAACACGACCAAATAGTTTTGAAGGGATAGGGGCGGATGCATTGCCCTGGCTAAGTCGCGCAAAAAAAGAAACTGGCCTTCCAATAGCAGTTGAGGTTGCAAACTTTAATCATGTTTTTGAAGCACTTAAGCATAAAGTGGACATCCTTTGGATTGGAGCTCGCACCACTGTAAATCCATTTTCTGTTCAGGAAATTGCAGATGCACTTAAAGGAACAGATGCTACAGTCTTAGTCAAAAATCCAATAAATGCCGATGTAGAGCTGTGGACAGGTGCATTAGAGCGGCTCAATCAGGCAGGTATCACAAAACTTGGTATGATTCACCGTGGCTTTGCTCAACATGGCAACAGTATTTACCGCAATGAACCTAAGTGGCAACTAGCAGTTGAAATGAAAAGACGATTCCCTGAACTTCCGCTGGTATGCGATCCAAGCCATATCTGTGGTAACCGGGAGTTATTGCTAAGTGTATCACAGCAGGCACTAGATATGGATTTTGACGGGTTAATGATTGAATCTCATATTCATCCAGATGAAGCATTAAGTGATAAAGCACAGCAGGTTACACCCAATGATCTGGAGGCTTTACTGGATGAACTTGTGGTCAGAAGGCCAGACATTCCTGATGAAGAATTATCCAATAAACTTTCCCGATTGAGGAGTCAAATTGATTTAATCGATGACGATCTTATGAAACTACTTGGGGATCGGATGAAAGTGGCAGAAGAAATTGGCTTAGTAAAGAAGGAAAAAGGAATTACGATTCTCCAAACCAATCGATGGGAAGAAATTATCGAAAAGGCATCTGCCAACGGCGCCCTGCAGGGACTGTCTAAAAAATTCATGATCCGATACCTGAATGCTATTCATCAAGAGTCTATCGACCACCAAAATGATGTAATGAATACTTCTGAGTTAGAAGACAAATAAAACATACGAATCGGTTAGGGGTTTTATCTTGCAATCGAATGAAAGAACAACTTCAAAAAATTGAGGACGGCCTGGCTAGCCTGGCACTCGGTGATCAGCCCGAAAATCTGTATGATCCTATCCGATATTTACTTTCCCTGGGCGGAAAACGATTACGACCGATGCTGGTTCTGCTGGGGCATGGACTTAAAAAGGAAGATAACCAATCGGTGATTTCTCCGGCATTGGCTGTTGAGGTCTTTCATAATTTCACGCTAATGCATGATGATATCATGGATGAGGCACCTATTCGACGAGGACAGCCAACGGTGCATGAAAAATGGGATCAAACGGTGGCTATACTTAGTGGTGATACCATGATGGTCAAGGCCTACGATCAGCTGTTGGAAGGTCCAAGAGAATCGCTCTTAGATGCAATAAAAAAATTCAACAAGTGTGCAATTGAAGTGTGTGAAGGGCAACAGTTGGATATGAATTTCGAAGCGTTTGACACAGTAACCGAAGCTCAGTACCTAGAAATGATCCGTTTAAAGACTGCTGTTCTTCTGGGATTCAGTTTGGAGTATGGCGGTTTACTCGCTGGTATGGAGTCAAATCAATTAGCTCAGCTTAATGCCATCGGGGAAAAAGCCGGAATTGGTTTTCAATTGATGGATGACTTGCTGGATGTATACGGAGATAAAGCAAAATTCGGGAAGCTGGTGGGTGGTGATATTGTTTCCAACAAAAAAACGTATCTACTGATCAAAGCGCTTGAATTAGCAAACGATACTCAAAGAAAAGAAATGAATAAATGGCTGTCTGCTACTGACTTTGATATAAATGAAAAAGTAGCGGCCATTAAAAATATTTATGGAGAGTTAGGCATCTTTGAATTGACACAAAAGAAAATGAATAACTTTTATGATGAGGCTTTTGCTCTTTTGGATACAATGGACGCAAGAGAAGAAGGGAAGAAAGCTTTAATTGATTTCTTTGAAAAGTTGATGAAAAGAGAAAGATAAAAATGCTTAATTAAGCTTCTCTCACACTATTACTATTACTAAAAAGTACCTGATATGATCGCAGTAGTATCTCCCGCAAAAAATCTTGATTTCAAGACTCCACATCAGACAACTCCTACTCAGCCAAGACTGATGGAATGTACGGAGGAACTGATCCAAGTACTTAAGAAAAAGTCCGTTGATGAAGTAAAAGACCTTATGAGCATCAGCAGACAATTAGCTGGGCTAAATGTTCATCGATACAAGACGTTTGATTTTCTGCACAACGAGGAAAACTCAAAACCTGCAGCATTAGCATTTAATGGAGATGTTTATCAAGGGTTGAAAGCAGAGACCTTTGATGAAAAGAAAATGGTTTTTGCTCAAAAACATTTCCGTATTTTGTCCGGATTATATGGTTTACTCCGACCATTGGATTTAATCCAGCCGTACAGATTGGAGATGGGAACCAAGCTTGCTTTTGACGATTACAAAACGCTCTACGACTACTGGGACGAAAAAATTCTTAACCTCTTACTGAATGACCTTAAGGCTCAGGGAGATGATATTATATTAAATCTTGCTTCCAACGAGTATTTTAAATCAGTAGACAAGAAAAATGTGCCAGCAAGAGTAATCAACGTTGAGTTCAAAGACTTTAAAAATGGCAAGTACAAGATCATTTCATTCTATGCCAAGAAAGCAAGGGGATTAATGTCTCGATTCATGATCGAAAATCAAATAACTAATCCAGACGATTTACGTGCTTTTGATTATGAAGGCTACTATTTTGACGAGTCCGCAACGGAAGAAAACAAGCTGGCATTTAAGCGAGACAAGAAGAAATAGGAAACTCATTTTCATTTAAATATGATAGACCCACTCTTTATATTTAGCGTCTAAAGGATCAAAATCTGAGGGAACAAGAAAAGTTCTTTTTAAGATTTCTACATCTTCTATTTGCACCAGTGAGAGATTTCTATAGCCTTCAGAACCACCTCCTTTTGTATACCCTGAAACTTGTCTACATACCAGAACGACTTTGTTTGCAGTGGTTTGACAAACGCCAAAAGGTTGAACAACCCGCGGAAGAGGTTCACCCTTCAGGACTAGCCTACATTCCTTTCGACCATCTGAGGCAACCCAAAGTTGTTTTATAATATCTTCCATATTAGTTACTGCTGCATCCACCCAAAGAGTTCCATCAGCCAAGCAACTCCCAGGTGGATCAAAATGCCGCCCCAAATATTTCTGCTATTGTATGAAATAATTCCTAATAAATAACCACCGAACACCGAGCTAATAGTTTCTCCGATCGGCTTACCAAAATGAAGAAAAGCATACGTAACAACCATAGGCAAAACAGCATAACCACCCAGGGTTCTTGTGAAAGCAAAAATCAAAAAGCCTCTAAAAATCAGCTCCACCGAGATAAAATTGCTACCATAGCTCAGTTCGTAAATGGTAACCAGCCACGATTCAGAAATCCCTGGGTTGACACTTAAATAGAGATTTGCGCCTGAACCTCGATATCGAGGATAGAAGTCCTGAATTTCTCCCAAAAACGAACCAATGCCAATAAATACAGCCGCTATCCCAAGCATGATTAAGTACGGCCTTGGATCAAATTTTTGCCAGCTGAGACCATAGTAATTCTTAACATCATCCTTTTCCAGCAATGGATAAAGTATCAACATTGGGATGACCACCAGAATCAAACTAGATGCCCAGTTGGCGCATCGAATGACAAAATGGTATTCCATTTGAGGCAGGTACTTAAGCCATTCTGTAAATCCATAAAAAGATCGGTCCAAAGCCAATAAACCAAAGCCAACAATAAACTTAACCCAATAGCTCCGACTGCTTAGCCAGTCCCTTTTCTTGCCAAAAGCGAAAAGGATGAGACACACTATGAAAAAAGGCCCACCGTGAAATAAAAACATCCATAACCATTTGATCGGTTGGCCATTGTAGGAATCAATAACACCATCTTCAAAATCAAATTGATAATTTAATGTGATGCATATAGCAGTAAAGACGAATATCACGACGTACATCTTCAAATCGTAATGCTCGCGTTGATAGTCTTTGAGATATTGAAGAACTTTCTTCATTGGTCAGGTTAATGGAAATGAAAATCCTAAATTAGACCATTCATCCGAAAGCATTCATTCCATGTGTCTAATCACATTTGCATACAAGGCTCATCCAAAATACAAGTTTATTCTTGCCGCTAATCGTGACGAGTTTTATGCTCGTCCAACGGCACCTGTAGACTGGTGGAAAGATCATCCGGAAATTTTAGGAGGTAGAGACTTGCAAGCACTTGGTACCTGGATGGCCATCCATAAAAATGGACGATTTGCGGCAGTTACAAACTATCGGGATATCAAAAATATTAAGGATGAAGCCCAATCTCGTGGCGACCTTCCTGTCAATTTTTTACTAAGCGACCAAACGTCAGAGAATTACGCCAAAGATGTCTATCAAGCAGGCAGCAATTATAATGGGTTTAACCTGCTTTTACTAGCCAGGGAACTGGTACATGTGAGTAACTATGACAATGTCATTAATACATTAGAGCCGGGCATTTTTGGCCTTAGTAATGCACTTCTAGATACACCATGGCCCAAAGTGACACGAGCTAAACGGGCATTTAGTGAACTTATCCAAACAGATTTTACCAATGAAGTCCTGATTGAGATGATGCAAGATGATACGATAGCTCCAGATAATCATCTTCCTGAAACAGGACTGGATTATGATCGTGAGAAAGCCTTGTCAGCTATTTGTATTCGCACACCAGAGTATGGTACTTGCTGCTCTACAGCCGTCACCATAGATCATGAAGGAAACGTGGCATTTATGGAAAAAAACTATCCGGTAGGTAATCGGACAGAAGGAACAGTATCATTCAACTTCACCATTGATAACAACAGGCAATGAGTCAAAGTCATTTTGATAGACTAGAGCGGATGTACCTTTCAGCGAATGTCAATGCTATGATATTTGATACAACAACTATTAAGATCGAAGATGGTAGCGCACAAATTGGATTGACCATCCATGAGAAATATTTCCATGCACTCGGTGCTATTCATGGATCGGTATATTTCAAGCTGTTAGATGACGCGGCATTCTTTGCGACTAATTCTGTAGTTACCGATGTGTTTGTTCTAACCAAATCCTTTGAAATTCATTTCAGAAGACCAGTAGATAGTGGAGTCCTACGTGCAGTGGGATTGCTAAAAAAATCCACAGAAAATTCATTCATTGCTGAATCAGAATTGTTGAATGAAGATGGAAAAGTTGTAGCTCATGGTTCCGGAGAGTTTGTAAAAAGCAAGGTAAAATTGACACCCAAAATTGGATACAAATGAATTGGTTAAAGAAATATTTTGGTCCAAGCACACTAGTAACAGCGGCATTTATAGGACCGGGAACATTGACGGTGTGCACACTGAGTGGTGCAAATTTTGGCTATACACTATTATGGGTTTTGCTGTTTGCGACTATCGCGACCATTGTCCTGCAAGAGATGACTGCACGTTTGGGTTTGATTACACAAAAAGGATTGGGAGAAGCCATACGATCTCAAATTGAAAACCCAATCGCCAGAAGCACGGCTATTGTTTTGGTTTTTACAGCAATTATAATTGGGAATGCGGCGTATGAAGCAGGCAATATTTCTGGAGCAGTATTGGGAATAGAAGGTGTTTTCGGAACGACCCTGCCTTGGCCGGTAATCATCGGGGTAATTTCTTTTGCCGTACTTTTTGCAGGAAAATTCAAGCATATTGAACAGATTCTTGTTGTACTTGTCATCATAATGAGTATTGTTTTTGTGGCGACTGCTATCATCATAAAACCAGATGTTTCAGCCATTTTTTCTGGTTTATTTATTCCATCATTTACAGATAAGAATCAGTTGGCTATTTTGGGTTTGATAGGTACCACTATTGTTCCTTACAATCTATTTCTTCATGCCTCTTCTGTGAGTCAAAAGTGGAAAAGTGAAGATGACCTTGGTGATTTACAAAAGGAAAATGCAGTGGCTATAGGACTTGGTGGCTTGATCTCCATGGCAATTGTAATCACAAGTGCAGCCACAATCTATGGAATGGGTGTTTCTGGAATCAACGACATGGCAAGCCAGCTGGAGCCATTACTAGGTAGTTGGTCAAAATACTTTTTAGCAACGGGCCTGTTCGCTGCAGGTATCTCTTCGTCGATTACTGCACCACTGGCCGCAGCATATACAGCCAGAGGAATTTTTGGATGGAACACCGACACCAATGATAATAGATTTAGGACGGTTTGGATATTTATATTAGTAATAGGTACTACATTTTCAATGGCTGGCTATAAACCTATTCAAGTGATTCAAGTAGCGCAGATTGCCAACGGAATTTTACTTCCAGTTATCGTCTTCTTTTTGATCTACTTGTGCAACAAAAAAGAACTGCTTGATAAATATGTAAACAAGTCGTGGCAAAATGCTTTAGCGGGGTTAGTTGTTATAATTAGCCTTATTGTGAGTTTTAGGAGCTTAAATAGCGTTTTTAACTTTATTTAATGTCATTAAGAATCGATCTCAATGCAGACCTTGGAGAACACCCAAATTCCAATTTGGATGAACAGATTATGCCTTACATTTCATCATGTAACATCGCATGTGGAGGTCACATTGGGGATGAATCTTCTGTCAGACAAACCATTCTTCTTGCCAGGAAAAGTGGTGTTTCCGTTGGAGCACATCCATCGTATCCTGACCGAGAGAATTTCGGAAGGAAGATCATGCAAATGCAACCTCAACAACTAGCTGATAGCATTTCGGAGCAAATAGAATTGGTTAGACGCGTATGTGCAGAGGAAGATGTCATCCTTCATCACGTTAAACCACACGGCGCACTTTACAATCATGCTGCGTCTGATGGATTCATCTCAGAACTTGTTTTGAATGTACTTAAGGAAGTTGCAAATGGTGTTTATTGGATGGGTTTGGCTGACTCGCAATCAGCTCGCGTAGCACATAATAAAAACTATCCATTTATCGCTGAAGGCTTTGCTGATAGACAGTATGAGCCTGATGGCTCCCTGCGATCTCGAGCCATGGAAGGGGCTGTTTTGAAAAATAAAGCTGTGATTGGCCAAGTAGAGCAATTAGTTATTAATCATCGTGTGCACACGGACAATTGGCTGAAGTTAGACATTCAATCCATTTGCTTGCACGGAGATACAGAAGGCGCCGTAACTTTAGCAAAAGAAATCAACGATCATCTTGTCAGTAAAGGAGTCCAAATCGCTGCTGTTTAATGATATCTCCTGGAGAGTTTCACATCTTGGTGAAACTGTGATTCTTATGGAGTGCGGGAGCACAATTCCCATTGAAAAAATTCATCAAAGCAGCCATACCATTGTCAATATTCTTAGAGATAAGCTCGAAGACATTGTTCCTGCCTATCACTCAATAGCGGTATTCACTTCGTTAACTATTGACCAGCTAACAGTCCTATTGGCGAGTGCACCAATTGAAGAAAAGAAACCTTCTGATTCCAATGACATTATAAAACTCCCTATCTGCTATGAGTTGGGTCTGGATTTAGATCGCATCGCAAAACATGCAAATCTTTCCCATGAAAAACTCATAGAACGACATCTGGAAGGTGTTTACCGTTCGTTGTTTATCGGCTTTACTCCGGGCTTTATTTATGCTGACGGATTGGATGAAAATCTTAGTTGCCCAAGATTGGAAAATCCACGGAAAACTATTCCTGCAGGATCTGTTGGAATAGCAGGGAATCAAACAGGTATCTATTCATTGGCAAGTCCGGGTGGTTGGAATATTATTGGGTTGACGCCGGCAAAAGTCTTTGATCCAAATGAGCCAAAACCCATGTTGATAGATGTAGGGATGAAGTACAGATTTTATCGTATTGCGAAGAAAGAGTTTGAATCATGGGAAAGTTAAAGCTGATAAAAACAAGCCCATGGGCAGCTATCCAGGATTTTGGACGGTTTGGGTATCGAAGATTTGGCATTCCCCAATCAGGAGCTATGGACCGGGAATGGATGATCGCTGCGAATAGGTTGGTTGGAAATCCAGACGACTTTCCCGTTGTTGAAATTGCTATGATGGGGATGAAACTGGAAGCATTGGAGTCATCTTTCATTGCCGCTGTAGGCGCAACAATTAAAATTAACGGAGAAAAGAGGATCGGAGGCCTTTCACTGAGCATAGGAGATGTACTACAAATAGATGCTCCAGATCATGTTTATGCATATCTGGCTATCGGCGGGCGACTATCGGCAAAAGAAGATTTTGGTAGTGTTTCCACCTATCCAAGGGCAGGTTTTGGTGGTTTGAATGGTGATGTGCTCAAAGTTGGGGATGTCCTTGAATCTGATAATGCAAATGGAAGAGTAAAAGACAATTCTATTCCAGAGCGAAATAATCAGGATACTGTTATTCGAATTATGAAGGGCCCTGAGTGGGATTTGCTTAAGGAAATTCCTGACTCAAAACGATTTGAAATAGATGCATCAAGCAATCGAATGGGCGTCCGATTGAATGGAAAAATAGATTGTGACTACAAGGAAATTGCATCTTCGGCTGTCGTACCGGGCACCATTCAATTACCGGCTAATAACCAGCCCATAATACTAATGAGTGATTGTCAAACCACTGGAGGATATCCAAGAATTGGTAAAGTGTTTGATAAGGATTTGGGAAAATTAGCGCAGGTTAAAGTCGGATGTTCACTTAGACTTAAAACAGTTTCTTGATCTCCGCAGCTAGCATTTCTGCAGACTGCTCATTGTTTCGAAACCACATTTCAGGCTCTACCAACTCTAGTTCTGATACAGCCGGCTTTCCATTGTTATCGTTGACTATATCAACCCGAGCATAGAGTGGTTTAATCTCGCAAGCTGCCACTGCTGCCACTGCCAAATCAATCTCAGCTTGTGTAGGCGTGTAGTCTTCCACAGTCCCGCCAAAGTCATCTTGCACTCTGAAGTCTCCTGGTTTAGCCACTTTTAGAACAGCATGAGTATACATTCCGCCGATAAGCATGAGTGAGATTTCTCCTCGTTTCACCACATCTTCCTGAAAGGGTTGGATCATCAATGTTTCATCTTTGATGAGCTCTCGATAGCGTGGTTCAAGGTCAGCAATCTCTTTAGATCTCAATTTATAGGTATCCTTTGCAGCAGCTGAAATTGCTGGCTTTAGTACGGTATGCTCCCATCCCAACTCACTGTGTATCTCTTGCAGTAAACGACGATCTCCCGGCTCAATGAAATAGGTTTCTACTACATTGACACCAGCTCTTTCAAGGTCTTCTAAATAATGCTTGTCGAGATTCCAGATGATCGTTTCATAATCATTTACAAGTTTAGTCATCATGGACACTTCCATGAGCCAGTCGCTGAATTCGGTAAATTTTTCAGCATAATCCCAGGTAGTTCTGAAAAGTGCAATTTTAGTTTGAGACCAATTAAATGAAGAATCAGACCAAGCCACCTTCTTCGTTTGAAGCCCATTTCTCTCCAGTGCGTCCATCACCAATTGATCTTCCTTCAACACATTGTTGACATATGCACTTTGACTTTTGGGATCGATAAATCGCTCATCTGTGAGGATAACAACGTCAAACATGGGCTAATTGTGATTTTATTTGTGCTAATCCTTCCTTAAAGCTAACAGGTTCATAACCCAATTCCTTCTTTGCTTTGTCTAAAATAAATCCTGTCCTGGCGGGACGCTTGGCTGGTTGTGTGAAGATGGAACCATCTACTTCTTCAATGAGCAATTTGTTAAGACCGAAAAAATCGGCTGTGGCAATTGCCATATCATATGGAGACAACATGTCCTTTCCTGAAACATGAAAAATACCTTCTGCTTTTTTATCTGCAATTGAGGCACATCCCTTAGCTAAATCTTCAGCCAGCGTAGGGGTTCGCCATTGATCGTTTACAACCTTTATGTGCTTACTTTCTTCAAGACTCTTCTTTACCCAAAGAATAATATTCGATCTGCTCATATCATGAACGACACCATATACGAGCATTGTACGAACAATGGCATGTTTAATACCGCTCTCGATCAGTAGATGTTCAGACGCTAATTTACTTGCTGCATACTTGCTTAATGGGTTCGGCGAATCATCTTCTTTATAAGGACCGTTTGCGCCATCGAAGATAAAATCTGTGGAAAGATGTATCAGAAATGAATCAATCTTTTTACACGCTTCAATTAGATGAGAAACTGCTTCTACATTAATCTTTTGGCAGCTTTCAGGATCTAGCTCACATTGATCTACATGAGTCATTGCCGCGGTATTTATAACAACGTCTGGGTTGAAGTTTAGTAAGGTTTCAAAAACCTCATCAGAGGAAGTAATGTCTAACTGATGATAGGTATATGAACCCGGTAAATTCCTATTTTCACCTTTTCCGGTAGCAACTACATGTACATCTCCCCGCTTATCATAAAGACTAACTAGCTTCTGTCCGAGTAAGCCATTTGCACCGGTTATTAATATTTTAGTCATTCCTCCGATTCAGGGTATTCGTACCCGTAAGTTTCTGTTATTTTCTTTTTATTCATTTCGATCACCTCCATAGTCACAAAAATCGGCTTAATAGGGGATGAATTTTCGCCAGTCACATCGTTTCTTTTCGTTTCAACTGCAGCTATTTTATCAATGACATCTATCCCCTCAATTACTCTACCAAAAACTGTATACTCTCCATCTAAGAACGGAGATCCGCCTACACCTTGGTATTCTGTAGCATACTGTGAAATATCAGCATTAAGATCGATTCCATATTTTTCTTCTACCAGCGCTTTATTGGCTATAGCCAGATCATTCATCCCTTTGGTATCACGCTTTCTTGCCAGGTCTTGAAACTGCTTTAGAAGATCACTATATGCAGTATCCTGTAGTAGTTCACCCATTCTTCGGTTGAGTTGTCCTATATCAATAGACATCATCTCCCAGGGCGTCCCATCAACAATATAAAATTGAGTTGCAGAAGATTCTTTTTCAGGGTTGACATGGTCCGGTTGACGTGCAGCTGCAAGTGCACCTTTGGTGTGATAATAACCCTCAACAAACTCTGCGGGTATTCGTGCTTCCAAACTCTCCGGAATTCCTGTTTTTTCAGCGACGTTGCCACCTTGTATCATGAAATCTTTCATAACTCTGTGGAAATTGGTACTGTCGTAAGACTTTGCCCTTACAAGTTCAAGGAAGTTTTTTTTATGCAATGGAGTTTCGTCATACAACACCACGGTCATATCTCCATATTCCGTTTTTATTTTTACCAGATAGTCTTTGTTTTTATCGCCACACGCAGCTATTATTCCTACGATAAAAAGTGAGAGTATTAGTTTTTTCATTGTCTGATTATTTTGTTCAAATTTATTTCGAAATAGTTGATTTTATTTCCTCCAATACTTTCTTACCTCCACTTTGGAGTATTTCATTAGCCAAGCTTTTTCCTAATTCTTCAGGATCTGAGCCATACATGGTTCTCTGGATAAGCTCTTTTCCATTGAGACTAGCAATTCCACCTTTTAGAATGATCTGGCCATCCATTTCCATCTGTGCATGGCCAAATACCGGGATACTACATCCACCATCCATCCCTCTTAGGAATGAACGTTCTGTTAGGATCATCTTCTCGGTTAATACATGATTGGTTGCTGATTTAATTTTTTTAGCAATTTCTTGATCTAAATTGTCATGTATTTCAATCGCTATTGCACCCTGCCCAACCGGTGGAACAAACCTTTCAGTATCAAACCAGTAGCGCACTATTTGATCATAATTCATCCGCAGAACTCCGGCATAAGCTAGAACAAGCCCATCCATGATGCCTGATTTCATTTTTTCAAGTCGAGTCTGAAGGTTCCCTCTAACGTCAACAGTGGTGACGTGAGGGTAGTAGTGTTTCAGCATGGCAACCCTACGTGTACTGGATGTACCTAAAATGAGCTTCGGATTGTTAAGATCAATTTCTTTGTCTGAGACTATCACATCATCGGGGGATTCCCGCTCACAAAATGATAATACATGAAAGCCTTCGGGTAGCTGGGATTGAAGATCTTTTGCACTGTGTACTGCAACATCAATTTGCCTTCTACGAAGCATGGACTCCAGCTCCTCTGTAAATACACCTTTGCTTCCAATCTTTGAGAGAGCTACGTTTTGTATTTTATCACCTTTGGTTTCGATAGGCACAAGCTGAGGCTGAAACCCGCTGGCATCAAGCATGTCTGCCACATAATTGGCTTGCCACATAGCCAGCTTACTTTTTCTTGTTCCTATCTTTATGATCTTCCGCTCCATCTAGCTGGTTTTCTTTTTTAAGTATGAGAGATTCTTTTCGGAGACATCTACTATAAATTTTCGTGAAAGCATCTTTCTTCCAATCAATAATGGATTTTTCATTTCACTTCTATCAGTTAAAGAAATTGAGGCCATGTAATTTTTTTGAAAAATGCGTATCCTGGTTTTTATCACATACCTTTTTTGTGCTTTGCCATTTGAGCTTTTTACAACTTTTTGGGTCCAGTCTATTGTTTCATATTCTTGATACCCAGTATCAGTATGAATTGTGAAATATAGAACTCCCCCTGCTTCATGAACTTTTTTGCAATGCAGTGAAGAACGATAAGCACCCGTATCAACCTTGGCATGGATATCTTCTACACCGAGATCTGGAAGATCTACAATGTCCAATCGACCAATGATTAATTTTGCTCTTTTAACCATTTAACATTCTCGTGATTTCCAGCGATAAATTTAAATGAGTAATGCGTGGGTTGGAGTTTCTCTCAAGATGAATGAGTGCCTCATTATTCAATGTGTATATCTTTTCTAGCTTATGCAAACCAAGTTTATCTGCAAATTTGCCAACAAAAGAAGTTTCTGCCTCATTTTGTGTTGGCGGATGCTGACCTGATGCGTGAACAACGGCATTTCTAATTAGCGATATCGCAAAATTTAGGCTTGTTTTTTGAGAAGCTTTTCCAGATTTAGAAAAATCCTCACTTCGATGAACAAGTCCGGTCAGATTTCTATTCCAGCATTCCAGCATCCATTGTTGAAAATCCTCATATTCTTGTGACTCACCCACTTCTACGACATGCAAGGCCATTCCTAGCTTCCCTTCAGAAAGCTTGGCTGCCTGAGCAGCCTGGGAAGGGTCAACGCCATTGGCCTCTAGATACTTTTGAATTTCTTCAATATTGTTTGGAGGTACATTTACCAGCTGTGTTCTTGAGGTAATGGTCGCAAGCAAACTATCATAGTTGTATGAAACAAGAAGATATAATGTCTTCTCTGGTGGTTCTTCCAGAATCTTTAAAATTGCATTTGCGGAGCTGGAATTCATCAATTCTGGCACCCAGATCAATAATATTTTATATCCGCCCTCAACCGAGCGCATGCTTACATTTTTAAGCATTTGACGACTGTCTTGTCTACTTATCAGCAAGTTTTTATTTTCTTGTCCATACTTACGGGTCCAAGTTTCCATGTCGCCGAAAGGGGATTCGGTGACGAATTGTCTAAACCTGGGTAGTGCCTCAGCTAGCACTTTCTCGTACTTGTTTTCTGCAGCGGACACCTTCGGAAAGTGCAAATGAATATCTGGATGAATAAGTTTTTTTACTCTTACGCAGTTAGCACACGCTCCACAGCTATCTTCTGCTTTATTCTCACACATCAAGTAACTGGCATAAGCTAGTGCCATGGGTAAAGCGGCAGTTCCCGGCCGCCCAGCAAATAGTTGAGCATGCGCCACTTTTCCACGTTGATGAGCAGAAATAAGTTGCTTTTTAAGCTCTTCGAGACCTGGTATTTCTGAAAACTGCATGACTATTTCTTATCCCACACTCGATTTTCGGCTGTGATTTCAAAGATATGTGAAAGTACCGCTTTGTCAGCTTCGGTTAGATGTTTGTTTCGTCGCGTCATCACCAGCTCGGCGGTCTCAAAAGCTTTTCTTGTTTGATAGGTGGTGAAGCCAGATGAACCTCCCCAGGCAAATGAAGGGATGATTGTGCGGGGGAATCCATCACCAAAAATATTGGCTGATACGCCAATTGTAGTGCCAGTGTTAAACATGGTATTTATTCCACACTTTGAATGATCACCCATGATTAAGCCACAAAATTGTAAGCCTGTGTCTTTGAATCGATTGGTTGCAAAGTCCCACATCTTCACATTCGTATAGTTGTTTTTTAAGTTCGAATTGTTTGTGTCTGCTCCAAGGTTGCACCACTCGCCGATTACAGCATTGCCAAGAAAGCCTTCATGTCCCTTATTGGAATATCCAAAAATGACGGAGTTGGATAATTCGCCACCCACTTTTGAGTGTGGACCTACTGTGCTGTCGCCTTTAATCTTTGCGCCCATATTTACCACCGAGTGTTCGCATAGAGCAAATGGTCCGCGAATCAAAGCACCCTCTAAAACCTCAGCATGCTTGCCAATATAAATAGGTCCATTTTCGGCATTTAGTACGCAGGCTTTAACGCTCGCCCCTTCTTCAACAAAAATTTGATCACCGTAGGTTATTGTATGTGGGTCATCTATTGGTTGAGACTGCCTTCCGTTGGTGAGCAGCATGTAGTCCCTTTTTATTTCTTCTCCGTTGAATCTGAAGATGTCCCATGGATGTAATATTTGATTGATTTCTTCATGTGAAACTGGCTTTCTATTTCCAATCTCAAAAGATTCATCAATCTCATAGAAACCTGCAAGGACAACTCCATTAAAAGTAAGGGCCTCATCTTCCTTCAGATTTTTTATTGCATCAACTAAGGATTCGCTGGGCAAAAGATTACCAAGTATCGTAAGTGATTTTTGTTTAGGAGGGCTAAAAACTGAGCTTAAATATTCTTGTGACCTGAAAAATGTATCAGAAGATGAAAGGTGCCGTGCCCATTTTTCAGACACTTTCAATATGCCGATACGCACCTCAGCAACAGGCCGTGTGTAACTGATAGGAAGCATTTGCTTCCAGGTTTCCTCAGTATCTATGAAGGTGACTTGCATAAATCAAACTTAGCTTGTTTTGACAAAAGGGCACAAAAAAAGTCTTCAGGATAGCCTGAAGACTTTGTGTTTCTTTTTCGAATAGAGTTATTTCTTCTTGTACTTTTTGTTGAATTTTTCCACTCGACCAGCAGTATCCAAAAAGATTTTCTTTCCGGTGTAAAATGGGTGAGATGCAGAACTTACCTCTACTTTGATCATAGGATATTCATTGCCATCTTCCCACTTGATGGTCTCCTTAGAAGTCATTGTTGATTTCGTTAGAAATTTGAAATCACTAGTTGTATCAAGAAAAACAACTTCTTTGTATTCAGGATGTATGTCTTTTTTCATTTCTCTCGTCTCTTTTTCAAAAAGGATGGCAAAGATAGACATTATTTTATCTTCTTCAAACCCTATGATTCAACTAAAATCGAATATGTTTGATTCATGAGAAAAACAATTTGGATACTTAGCCTTCTCACGACCAGCATTTTATCAGCTCAGTCTACTGATTTTACGTTAGGACATGCAGCGTATCAGATAATTGAGCTGGAGCAAATACGTTCGTCAAGTCCATTTAATTCCACGTTTAAGCCTTTTTCAAGGCGCTCGGTTTATGATCTCCTTGGAGAAAATGTTGGTTCGTATCTGAGTATGGAACTTCGTACCTATTCCAAAGACTCTACAGCATCAAAGAAGCCATTGTTTGGTAAGTTATTTAAGTACCCCGCAGACCTTTTCTATTATCAGGATAAAAGCCTGGAATTACATGTAAATCCAGTACTTCATTTTTCTTATGGTAAAACGAATGATATGCTCGGATCTACTTTCATAAACAGCCGTGGTGCTGAAATTAGGGGGCGAATCGATGACAAAATTGCATTTTATACGCTTCTTACAGAAAATCAAGCACGCTATCCTGTTTATGTGAATGATGTACGGGATAGCACACTAGTGGTGCCTTATGAAGGTTTTTGGAAACAATTTGCTACTACCGGAGTGGATTTTTTTCGAGCCCAAGGCTATATCGATTTTGGCCTTTCTAAGAGTATATCAGCTCAGCTGGGATTTGGCAAACACTTCGTTGGTAACGGAGTCCGATCGCTCATTCTGTCAGATTATTCCAATAACTACCCTTACCTACGCATAAACACAGAAACGAAAGCTTTCGACTATACAAATGTATTTGCTGAGCTGATCCCGGGAGTGAGAGGAGGGACCTTCGGGCTTTCAGGTACTGGCGGATTTGGTAAAAAATACATGGCCTTTCATCACCTAAACATGAAGATTAAGTCAAATCTCCATATTGGACTTTTTGAGTCTGTGATGTATGGTGATTCTACTGGAGGATTGAAAGTAGAGTATCTGAATCCAATCATTTTTTATCGTGCAGTAGAGCAGCAGAATGGAAGTGAGGACAATGCGATACTTGGAATGGACTTTAAGTGGAATATCAAAAATCGAGTTTCGCTATATGGCCAGCTTGTGATTGATGAGATGATCATAAGTGAAGTACTTGCAGGTGATGGATGGTGGGGAAATAAACAGGGATTTCAGCTAGGTGCCAAATACGTAGATCCTTTTGGTGTTGAGAATCTAATAGTTCAGGGGGAAGTCAATCGGGTACGACCGTACATGTATGCACATGAGGATGGTTTCACAAGTTATAGCCATTACAATCTCTCGCTAGCTCATCCACTAGGAGCAAACTTTACAGAATATATTGGGAGAGCAAATTATCGTCTCAATGACCAATGGAATTTTGAAGGAATGGTGATGCTGGCCAATTATGGTAATGATATTGGAGATGTAAATTTTGGTCGGGATATTCTTAAAAACTATATAGAAAGAAGACCAGATGGAAGTGGAGGAAGCCTGGAGTTTGGTAATACTCACTTACAGGGAAACAAAACAAATCTTACGATGCTATTTTTAAGAACAACCTACATGCCAAGACACAATTTATTCCTTGATCTTGAGGCGACGATAAGAAAAGAATCAGATTCAAATGGGCAGATTGATACCTCAACTTCTGTGCTTGGATTCTCGTTACGATGGAATGTTCCTTCCAGGAGATACCTCTTCTGATTCAATTAGGTGATTAAATATGTCAGTAGTTATAATACTCTCCGAATCTTAAAAAAAATTATCTATTTCAAAACTTCAAAAGTTTCATAACTTTCAGCTTTCACTACGACACTAATGCAAAGGTTCAAACTCATTTTTCATATTATTTACGTCATCATTGCCGTGGTGATTATGTATTTCTCCGTGGATATTTTGCTACACACTGAGCAATATTTATCTAAGATTAAACTTTCTTCATACATTAAGTTTCCTCGCTATGTAATGGGTCTTTTTCTATTTATCTCAATCTTGATGATGGTAGAATTTGTTCTCCAACAGTTGAAGATTCATAGCATTAAAAATGGAGTGGCAGACTTAAAAGATGAAATCGTAGACTTGAAGGCAAAGCTTTATGACAAGTCTCAGGAAGATCAAGTAATCTCACCTGATGAGGACGAAGAAAGTCAGGTCGAAGAGGACGAGGATTAACATCCTTCAAAATACGCCACCATTTTTTTAGACATTTATTCAGTCACAAAGAATAGTTATGCTAGCTAAAACTTATGGTAGCGCCGTTTATGGCGTAGATGCGTATAAAATCACCGTAGAAGTAAACGTAGGTCAAGGGACCAAATTTTTCATGGTGGGCTTGCCTGACTCTGCTGTCAAAGAAAGTGAGCAGCGGGTGGAATCAGCGATTAAAAATTTTGGCTATCGGATGCCTCGACAAAAGGTTGTTGTCAATCTTGCTCCAGCGGATATCAGAAAAGAAGGATCTGCCTACGATCTCCCAATAGCTCTCGGAATTTTAAAAGCATCTGAGCAGATAATAGCTGAAAGCCTCGAAGACTATGTGATAATGGGCGAGCTAGCTCTCGATGGTGAGCTTCGCCCGATCAAAGGGGCATTACCTATCGCAATTGAAGCCAGAAGAAATGGGTTCAAAGGATTTATTCTTCCTAAAGAAAACGCCACGGAGGCAGCCATTGTGGATGGACTGGATGTTATCGGGGTAGGTGATATCAAAGAAGCCATTTTGCATTTGAATAACGAGGAAGTGATTCAGCCGTTGATCTACGATACTCGGGATGTATTTTTCGCAAATCTGGATAATTACGCTTCAGACTTTTCTGATGTGCAAGGTCAGGAGAATATCAAACGAGCGATGGAAATTGCGGCGGCTGGCGGTCACAACGTGATTATGATAGGACCACCAGGCGCTGGCAAAACTATGCTAGCCAAAAGGCTGCCTTCTATTCTTCCTCCTCTTACATTGCACGAGGCACTAGAGACTACAAAGATTCATTCAGTTGCAGGTAAATTGGGAACGGAAGGGAAGTTGATTTCTGAACGACCATTCAGGCAACCACACCACACCATTTCAGATGCTGCTTTGGTTGGAGGGGGAGGCATCCCACAACCAGGCGAAATTTCATTGGCTAATAATGGTGTATTGTTTCTAGACGAGCTACCAGAGTTTCAACGCTCGGTGTTGGAGGTAATGAGGCAACCGCTGGAGGAAAGAAAAGTCACCATTTCAAGAGCAAAAATTTCGTTGGACTATCCGTCTAATTTCATGCTGATAGCCAGTATGAATCCATGTCCTTGCGGCTATTACAATCATCCTGAGAAAGAATGTGTATGTGCTCCTGGTGTTGTGCAACGATATCTCAACCGAATCAGTGGACCTCTTTTGGATCGGATTGACCTTCATGTGGAAGTAACACCAGTTTCTTTTGATCAGATGACAGAAAATAGAAAAACCGAATCCAGCACTGAGATAAGAGAGCGAGTGATTAAGGCAAGAGAAATTCAGGAGGAGAGATTCAAAGATCAGCCTGGAGTATTTAATAATGCGATGATGAGCTCTAACATGGTAAAGGAAGTTTGTCAAATTAGCGAAGCAGGCAAAGCACTTCTTAAAACCGCTATGGAGCGACTGGGGTTATCGGCCAGAGCTTATGATCGAATATTACGAGTTTCACGAACGATCGCGGATTTAGCAGATTCTGAGTCGATCGCGATCGAACATCTCGCAGAGGCTATTCAATATAGAAGTTTGGATCGGGAAGGCTGGGCGGGGTAATATTACAGCATGTTTGAGTCTGTCATTCAGTCTATCACCTCATATGCGTCACTCTCTGAAAAAGAAATTGAGTGCTTTGTAGAGCAGATGACGCCTAGACAATTGGATAAAGGTGATCTTTTACTGCAAACCGGAGAAGTGTGTATGAGTTGGGCATTTCTTACTAAAGGTAGCTTTAGAGAATACTATTTGGATGAAGATCTCAATGAAGTCACAACGAACCTTTTTACAATTAATTCCTGGGTGATAAATAACAGCAGTTTTACGGGCCAGATTCCATCTAAGTGTAAAATTGAAGCATTCGAAGAAAGTGAAATATTGGTTATTGGTATACATGATCTTCATCACCTTATTAGCGAGTCTCCAGCATTTTTTGCTTTAGGTAAGATTCTGGAAGTCGATTCCAAGAAGCCAAAATCCTCAGCTACTCCCCAGGAAAAGTATCTTCAACTACTCGATCAAAACTCAGCAATCATTCAAAAGTTCCCCTTAAAGTACATTGCATCCTACTTAGGAATGACTCCTGAAACTTTAAGTAGAGTAAGGAGAAAAATCAAGTGACTATTTCTTGATTTCGATCAAGTGCTCTTTCCTTCAACGGCACCTAAGTTTGTTTTCAAAAAAATGATGGAAACAAACGAACAAAAAGGAGCAGGTCTGGCATTAATTATTGGCTCTTTACTGATGATAGCCACCATGGTGCTGCATCCGGTAGGCGGAGACTTTAACCAACTTCTCAAAATAGTGACGATCGGAATAGTGTCACATGCGCTGGCAATCTTATCGGTGCCATTTGTTGCGTATGGATTTTTCGGACTTAGCATGCGATTGAAATCGTCATCATTCCTTTCATATACTGCATTTTCCATTATGTTTTTTGGACTTATTGCTGTCATGATCGCAGCAGCAACTAACGGACTTATCCTTACAGATTACGCGAAATCCTATGAGGGAGCTTCAGAAGAAACCATTGCTTCACTTAAGCCAATCTTTGTATTCATACGGAGCTTCAACCATGCATTTGACTACATATTCATGAGTGCGATCTGCCTGGCAATGCTCTTTTGGTCTGTTGCGATTATTAAGACCAGAGCACTGGCAACATGGGTAGGGTACTTTGGAATTTTGGTGTCAATAGCTGGAATAATACTCTTCATATCTGGATTTGAGCTGCTACACCTGGCTAGTTTTAGAATATTTGTTTTTGCCAATGTGGCCTGGATTATTGTAGTTGGATACTATCTACGGAGAATTGACTGATGCTTATGGTCTGAGTTTGTTGCTATTAATCTTACTCAGACCTTAACTGTTGTGCTGGATTTATTTTGCTGGTTTGATACACCTTATACCCCACTGTAGATACTACTACCAACAATATCACAATTATGGCTAATATGAAATGATCCACACTCGGCGATACATGATAAGCGTAGATGATGTCAAATACGATATTCAATATTATGGTGCTTGTAGTTAATCCTACAATTGCGGCGATTCCTAGTATCCAATAAAGGTCTTTTCCAAGCAGGTGGATAATCACCTTTCTTGATGCACCAAGAACTTTGCGTACACCAAACTCTTTGCTTCTTTTCTGAACTTTCAGAGAGATAAGTGTATATAAGCCAAGTATGGAGATTAGGACAGAAATGATGGCCATGAACAGGTTGATTTTGATCATTACTCCATTCGTCATCTTCGCACTATAAAGCACCTCCTTTTGCAAAAAACCTTCATAAAGTTCTTGTGGAAAAGCTTTATACCAGATATGCTCTATATCTTGGTTGATATGATCTGAATTACCAGCGACTCGTGCAATCGCATATTGATAGTTTTCCTTCGGGACGTATCTAATAATTGCTGGGGTGATCTTATTGTCCATCATGATGTTTCGCAGATTGAAATCATTAACCACACCAATCACTACAAATCGATGGTCAGCTACTGTAATTGTTTGATTCAGTAAGTCTTTTCCAAACTGCTTTTCCAGCATTGAATTGATAATTATTTTATTAGAATTATCTCCTAGCTCGCTATGGAAAGAACCTTTGCTCAATCGCAGACCGAGTACTTCTGCATAGTTCTGTCCAACATGGACCACAGATACAGGAACACTGGTTCCTTCCTGATCTACATATTGATCCTCCACCGAAAAACCGATGAGATGAAAGGAACCTGCAATACTTTTTACCTGAGGTTCCTGGCTGAGGAAATCAGCAAGAATCTGATATTGTTCAGGCCGATTCAATGGAATATTGACTACTCCATCAATATCGTACCCCCGATCCAGTGTTTCTTGGTAATAAGAATTTTCAACATTAAGAAAAACTCCAAATATATTGTAGAAACAGAGTGCAAATTGGAAGGTAAGCAAGACCACCATCAATCTATTTTTTCCTGAAAGCGCTAATTTGTTTTTGAAGATTTTGAGTGCAGAGAATCTAGAAATATGTAGCGATGGATAAGCTGCAGAAAGAATAGTAACTATGAAAATGAGAATTAGTGCAAACTGTAAAAGTGTGCCAAATGGGACTTGGTCGAGTTGAATAAGCTCACGCTCAAAAAGGGCATTGTATCTGGGTATAAGTATTGAGGAAATCCCTACCGATAGAATGACCGCAATGGAGATCATGAATGTATTTTCGATCATAAACTGGGTAACTGTGCTCTTCCTGTTGCCACCCATAACCTTACGAACCGCGATCTCTTTCAATCGCTTACCAGACAAAGCAATGCTGGTGTTAATGAAATTAAAGCAAGCTAGGAGCAAGATTGAAATAGCAGCACTCGCGATACCGTAGACTGATGATGGGTGAAGATGATGACGGAATTCGCCTCTATACAGATAATTTTCAAATGCAGGCCAATCCAATATATTGGCAAGTGTATATCCTGCAATTTGAAATCCCGGATTATTTGCATTCCTAATCTCTACAAGATTCTTTAGCTCATGGTTGATTTGCTCAAGACCATCCTGATTTGAAAAGACAAAGGTGCCGTTCACACTTCTGTCCCAATCAGTCTCAGCAACGCCGTAGTTACGTAGATAATTATTGAAAGAGGTAATGATTGATTGAGAAAAACTTGTGTTAGTTGGAGGTTCTTCAAATACATCTTTAACTAGAAAAGACTCTTCTCTCTGATCTGTGAAAACCAATTTCACAAATTTTCCAACAGGGTATGGTTCATTAAAAAGCTTCATCGCCAATTTCTCAGAGATGGCCACTTCATTGATCCCTGGTGCTTTTACCGAAGCGCCATTCAAACTTTTAAGAGGAAGACGATGAAAGAATTCCAGATCGGCAAAAGCGACACTTGTTGAGAATAAATAGTTATGCTCTCGTACGGCGACTCTCCTTGAGGTATATCTAAATGCTTCAATCCCTGATGCTTTCAAGAGAGGAGCCAGTGCCACGGCGTTTGATCCAAGGGTTGACTCCCCAGTGCGCAGGCCGTGTATTTTATACATATTTTCTGCTTCTTTATATGATTCATTGAACGTTTCATTGAATCGATAATTGAAGTATCCGATGGTGCAAATTGAAATAGCCAGAGCCAACCCAAAGATGTTTGCGAACACATAGAATGGATTCAGCTTAATAGATCTTATTGATGTTTTGAGGTAGTTTTTAGGAAGCCTCAGGATATTGGCGGGTATTAAGTTGATAGACCTAATCACAGAAGGGCGAATCATTTTCAGCACTTCTTTCAAATAAATCTTGCTTGCTTTCTGTTTTCCCAGAAGCTCAGTATTTTCAAAGAAAGCTTCTTCCAAGTCCCCCTGAAGCTCTTCAAAAACAGAGGGGTCACAAAACCATCTAAATAGTTTTAAGGGAATTTTTGGTAATTGATTTTTCATTAGATGCTAAATTTTGGCGCCAAACTCCACATTTCTTCACGTAAGTCTTTGGCTTGTTTCAGTGCTGACTTGCCACTGTTTGTCAATGTATAAAATCGCTTACGTCTACCGCCTCGCTCAGCCGTTGCTCCTCCTACGAATGATTGGAGGAAGCCCTTTTCTTCAAGCCTGCTTAGCGCCGCATGCAACGCCCCGCGACTGAGTGTACGTTTCAGTCGGCTGCTTATTTCTTTTTGAATTCTCAATCCGTACGCTTCCTCGTCAAGTATGAGAATAGAAAGCAAAACGATCTCCTGAAATTCGCCCAGGTTAGTACCCTTCATAGTAGTATCGATTATCCGTTTTTGTCGTGTTTTCAAGACCACCCACTTTTGTATTTAAAAATTAATGGATCAAAAACCGCACATTTGTTTCTGTTATGAAGACCAAACGTACGCTAATATTATTTGTTTCACAAATGAAGACATAATTACTCCAATGAGTGGCGGAGATCTAATGCAACTCTTTATTTAATCATTCGTTATACTTTGGAATTCTATGTATATAGAATATTATGTATACTTGCATTGTAAAGTATAAACTCTAGTTTATGATTTCTAAAAATTTAACTGCTGCATCTACGAAACCAATTATCCTGGGAATCCTCAAACAAGGGAATAGCTATGGCTATTTGATAATTAAGAAGATAAAAGAGCTATCCGGAGGTAAAATGGAATATTCAGACGGCATGCTATATCCTGTGCTTCATCGCTTAGAAAAAGAGGGGCTTATTAAATCCAACTGGACAATGGATGGAGGTACCAGGCCGAGGAAGTACTATGAAATCACAGAGCAAGGCAAAACAGAATTAGTCACGGAAAAAGTACAGTGGCAGCAGGTCAATGCAGTGCTAAACACACTTTGGGATGTAAAACCATCAACTACTTAAGAGATGTTTAATCTAGAAAAGGAGATTATAAAATGGCTAAAACCCTTTCATAAGCAAAGAGCTTTTGATGAAGGAAGCATACATGAAATGGAAATGCATCTTAGAGATCATATTGAAGATCTGATCGCACAAGGACTAAGTGAGAGGGATGCATTTCAAAGAGCGGTGGAAGAATTTGGTGATGTGAAGCCACTGGCCAACGACGAATACTTAAACATAAAAAGAAAGACCACTTTAAGGTCAATATTATTTAGGACTATGCTAAGCAATTATTTTAAAACTACTCTGAGAAGTATGATGAAGAACCCACTGAGTTCGTTCATTAATATCTTCGGTTTGGCGGTTGCTATTGGAGCCTGTATGGTGACCTATGCATTCATAAATTTCGATATGGGAATAGATCGATTTCATGAAAATAAAGACGAAGTTTTTCTGAGCACCTATGTTGTAAATAGAGAAGGAAAAGAAGTGCAATATGGAAATGCTCCAGCTCCACTTGCAGAGATGATTAGAGATGATTTTTCTGTTATAGAAAAAGTATCCAGAGTACACGATGGGAATGCGGTTGTGAAATATGGAGACAATGTATTTCATGAAAGCGTGAGGTATGTAGATCCAGCATTCCTTGAAATGTTCACTTTCCCATTAAAATGGGGTGCAACTAGTTCCCTCAATGATATGAACAGCATTATCCTTAGTGAGGAGATGTCGCAGAAGTATTTTGGTGATGAAAATCCTGTAGGGCAAGAGATTAAGGTCATAGTTGGAAACGACCTCTATAAAGTTTTTAAGGTTGCTGGAGTAGCAAAGGAGTTTCCCAAGTCAAGAATCATCGATTTTTCATTTCTCACTAATATCGAAAATATGAAGGTACTGTATCCTTCATTTGATTTTCATAGTTGGAAAAAACAGCTAAATGCCACCTTCATCCAGGTAAAAAGGCCAGAGGACTTGGCAACTATCAAGGGTAAAATGGAAAAGTACAAGCGCTACCAGAATGAGGTAGAATCAGACTGGCCGATAAGTTCCTTTGATTTTGTTTCGCTCCATGATTTGCATCTGACTTCCGATCAGATAAAAAACGATATATCATACGATGCTTCTGAAGAGGGAAGGGTAGCATTACCTTTTATCGCAGGTTTTATATTGGCATTGGCCTGCTTCAACTACCTGAATATCGCTATTGTATCAGCAGCAAAAAGATTAAAAGAGATTGGCATGAGAAAGGTAATAGGTGCGAGCAAAAGGCTGATAATTTTTCAGTTTATTGCTGAGAACTTGCTCCTCACATTCATAGCGGGTATCATCGGCTTTATTTTGGCGGTTACTATTTTTCTGCCGTGGTTTGCTGCTTTTTCCGATATAAGCAGCGAATTCGATCTTTTGGATGGAAATATGTGGCTTACGTTGTTCAGCATATTGTTATTCACTGGGATTGCCTCGGGTGTTTATCCTGCTTTTTACATTTCTAAGTTCCAGGTCGTCAAGATTTTCAAAGGCTCAGTCAAGTTTGGAAAGAAGAATCTGGCAACTAAAATTTTCCTAACGGCTCAGTTAATCCTAACATGTGTAGGAATTGGGTTTGCGGTGATTTTTGCTCAAAACACGTATTATCAAGAAAACAGAGGGTGGGGCTACGGCCAGAAAGAAGTCCTATACGCCGAAGTTCAAGAGTCTTCTGATTTGGAAAAACTAAAGTCTGAAATGGTAAAAGAACCTGGAGTTATTTCAGCCGCAGGATCTAAGCACCATCTCTCCAAGAGGTATGAAACAACGGTGGTCCATTTACCTAATCACCAGTATGAAGTCCATGAGTTGGCAGTTGGAACCAACTATTTGGAAACTTTGGATGTAAGTCTGAAAGAAGGAAGGCTCTTCAACAAAAATCAAGAGAGTGATAAAAAATCGTTGGTTGTCAATGAAACATTTGTTCAAAACCTAGCGCTCAATCAGCCCATAGGAATGCAAGTGAAGATCGATTCTATTCCATATCAAATTGTAGGCGTTGTTGAAGATTTTCATTTCAATAATTTCTACTACGAGTTGAGCCCTACGATTTTTACGCTAGCTGATGAAGAGGCTCATCGATTTCTGACATTAAAAGTTACAGATCAATCTAAGGTGGCAAGCTATAAAGCTTTATTGAAAACCTGGTCCGCTTTATTTCCGGAAAAACCATTTAATGGGGGATTTCAGGAAGATTCTTGGGTTGGATTTTATGAAGAACTTGATACGATGCAGAGATTCACCAGAGCTATAGCCATTGTTTTTGTCCTCTTGGCGAGTTTGGGTCTCTATGGATTGATTCAGTTGAATATCAAGGGGAGAGTTCGAGAGTTTAGCATCAGAAAGACATTGGGAGCGGCGCCAGGTAACTTGACTAAAAACGTCGTAAATCAATACTTGATCATCTTTGGAATAGCCATTGTACTAGGTATACCGGCTGCGCATGTGATGAATACTGCTATGCTCGAGATGATGTTTGAAGATCCACTTCCATATGGCTATTTAGGGTCAATTATATCTGCTGTCTTACTAATTTTCGTGCTGGCTGCCGTAATTGCTGCCCAGGTAAGAAAGCTCTCAAAAGCGAATCCAGTGGAAGGCCTTAAGGTTGAATAATTCAATAAGCAACCTATTACCAGGAAAGTGCATCACTAGGATGTCACACGATTACTAGTATGAAAACGCTATTGGTTACACTTCACATTACAGGAGGCTCACTTGCTATTCTCGTAGGAATGGTTGCTCTTTTTCTTAAAAAAGGCTCCAAGCTTCATAATAACTTGGGACGCATTTTCTATTATTCAATGCTGGTAATGGCAGCAAGTGCCGTATACATGTCTATTGAAAATCATGAACAAACAAATATTGTTGTTAGTCTACTGGTAATATATTTAGTGACTACCGCCAGAAAAACATTAACGAACAAGAAAGGAGTCATTGGAAATTTTGAAAAGCTTGCGTTGGTATATGCTCTAATAATTGTTGTTGTAGGAATTTTTTTAATCGTCGAGATTATGGATTTACGAGGAAACAATCTGGAGCCAATAGATTACTTCCTTTTCTTTTATACTTTCATTGCCTTGCTAGGCGCCATTCTTGACACTGTTGTCTTAATCAATGGAAAAATAGTAGGATCCAGGAGAATTGTAAGACACCTCTGGCGTATGGTATTTGCTTTATGGATAGCAGTAGGTTCTCTTTTTCTAGGTCAGCCTCAGGTGTTTCCACAAGTTTTGCAGGACAATCCAATGACGCTAGCTTCACCCTTTTTATTAGTCACTGTTACCTTGCTCTTTTGGCTGGTGAGGGTGTGGTTTATCAAAAGATTTAAGCACGTAAAGTACTAATTATCCAAATAACTTCTATAAAGTATAACAAATAAAATTTGTTTCCGTATATTTGTTCTATAAAGTAGAATAAATCATGTCAAAAGATCATATCGGAGAGCTGGAAGAATTGATTTTGCTCCTTATCGTAATGTTGAAGGAGGAGGCTTACGGATTAGCCATTCGTAAGTCATTGAAAGATCAGGCAAATCGTAATGTCACGATTGGCGCGGTGCATGGTACTGTCAACAGGCTTGAGAAAAAAGGCTTCATTGAATCCACCATGGGTGGAGCCACAGAAGAACGAGGAGGCAGGCGTAAGCGAATATTCAGCATTACCGCTTCTGGTAAAAATGTGCTTCAGAAAAGTAGAGATGTCAAGGTAAACCTTTGGAAACAGATTCCTGAGTTAGCAATCAAAAACGCCTGATCATGGGAAAGTCGAAACCTCCAAAAATTGTAGACCGATTGCTGGGCTTCTTCATCAAAGGGGAACTTCTGGAAGAAGTACTTGGCGACTTATATGAATACCATGCTGAACTATCCGGTTCATCTCCATGGAAACGGAAGGTGTTTTATTGGTTCCATGTTCTAAATTTTATTCGCCCTGAATTGGTCAAAAAAATAGTAGGTCAAATGAAACTCAACAACCTTGGAATGATCCAACTGCTGTTCAAACTCAGCTTTCGTCACATGAGAAAGAAAATACTGATTACAGTAATTAGTCTGATTACATTGATAACAGGGGTTTTAAGCTTCCAACTTACATTCAGTTGGGTTCAGAATGAGCTTTCAATGGACGATCTTCATTCTAAACGAGACAGAATAACAGTAGGCGTGGCACGGCTGAGTCCTGAAAGCAACTTAATCGCCTTTTCAATATCTGGTTTATATCAGATTGATTATACAGAGTACCCGGAGATTGAAAAGTCAATGTTCATCCACACCTATATGCCAGATGAAATCAAATTCTATTCTGATGGTGTGGCTTATGGTGGAAAAGGTTTGGTTGTAGACAGCACTTTTTTTGACTTCTTTGATTTCAAACTCCGGGTTGGTCTGGAAGACGCGCTGGCAAGCCCGACAAATGTGATGATCACGAAAGATTTTGCTCACAAAGTATTCGGAGATGAAGATCCTATGGGTCAAATCATTGAAATTACCTGTGATCAAAAAGGTACTTACCAAGTTGCGGGTATTCTTGACAAGATTCCTTCCAATAGTTCTATAGTATTCGATTTTCTGATACCGCGACATTCCAAAAGTTTTTGGAGAAGAGCACCCCAAGATTTTATAATGCTAAAAGATGGAAATAGCCTTCTTCAAATCAACAATAAACTGACAGAAATTGCAGGTTCTAGTGAGCGGTTTCTAAATAGTGAGGCATTCTTATATCCGTTTCGAGAGGTATATGATGATAAGCCTTTCAACATAACATTGTTTTCCAAATATGGAAATGCAGGAAACCTAAAGACAGTGACATTGATTGCATGGGCATTACTGCTCATTACAATCATTTGCTATACCAACTTGCAAACCTCGGTTCAGCTGGCCGAAATGAATAAGGTTAAACTCAAGCATTTAATAGGTGCATCCAAAAGACATTTGGTTAGTGAGTGGATGGTTCGTGGGTTTATTTACTTCCTCATCGCAACCGCCTCGAGTTTGATACTCTATCATTCCCTTTATAGTGGGTTTGTAGACTTCATTGGATTAAACCTTGATAAACAGTCGCTTTCTGATAGTTTGGTCATTGCCGGAGTAATTCTCCTCTCTGTCTTACTTTCTTCATTGATTGCGTCCTCCAATGTGTTCAGGCGTCTGGTTAATCTTGATGTACAAAAGGAAAAAAACACACATGCAATCGGTCAGCCGAGACGTCTTATGGCTATTTTTCAATATGCGATCACAGTTGTCCTTCTCATCGGTTCTGTGATCGTTGCATTGCAGTTACGATTTATGCAAAACAAAGATTTAGGGATTCATCAGACAGAAATTGTATCGACCGGTTTTTTTGATGTAATACCAGACGCTCGCCAGGATAGCGCCAAAAGAGCAGAAGTAGAGCGCAATCATAAATATGTAATGGATCGTCTTAGCAAACATGCAGATATCCTGGCAGTGTCCCAAGCCAAGGAGCCATTAGGTTTTGCTTACGATTTGCCATTCAAGCTTTCTTCATCGCCAGAAGGCTTTATCCCCATAAAAACCCTGAATAGTGACCCTGGCTTTTTCAAAATATTTGAAACATCAATAATTGAAGGTCGATTTTTTGATGAAACAGACGAAAACTATGCGATCAAATTGATAATAAACGAATCAGCCAAAAAATTCTTTAAAATCCAGAACATAGAAGATGCCAGATTAACCTCTAAAATCAATAATGAATCGTACCAGATAGTTGGTGTGGTAAAAGATTTTCACTTCGAACACCTTTCTCAGGAAATTCAGCCATTAATTCTAACCTATTTCACTCGTCTGGACAATGAAATCATTGTTAGATACCGAAACGGAACAGCTAAGAAGACGCTCGAGTTTGTGGAAGGAATATATAGAGAGGTCAATCCGAAAGGAATATTCACTGCAAGCTTTTTTGAGGATAAAGTAGCTGCTCAATATGCCAAGGAGGAAAAGGTAGGCAGGCTCTACGCAATTTTTGGTTTCATTGCCATATTACTATCCTCAGTTACATTGTTCTCATTTGTTTATCACGAAACCAATAGACGAACCAAGGAGGTGGGTGTTAGAAAAGTGAATGGCGCCTCACCGGCAGACATATTCAAGCTGTTTAGTTTGTCATTTTTGAAATCAGTTGTAGTTGCGTTATTCTTATCGATCCCACTTGGTTGGTATGTGATGGAGCAGTGGCTTAGCGATTTCTCCAATAGAATAGAACAAGAATTTTGGATATATGCTACTATTTCAGGAATAGTACTTTTTTGGGCTCTGGCAGCAATCTTTTGGCACACATTTAAAGTAGCTCGTGTAAACCCTGTTCAGAGCCTTCGATATGAGTAATCACCAATCTTCATCAATGACAGCATTGGCGTCAAAGTGAACAACTTTATCACCATAGATAGGATCGTAATAGTGACCACCTTCTTTGTAGTCCTGATTCCAAATCTTGGATCCACTCTCGTCAAGTCGATACAAAAAAGGAGATATCAGCAGACGCTCGAGGTGCCACCGACCATCTTCACCTGACGGTATATCTTCTCCTTGCCCATATAGCATCAGTCCACCATCATCATATACTTCATGACCTGGATTTGTGGTCTTATATTCATGGCTGACATTCATAACCTTGTGGCCTAATTCATGCGCAATCGTTTTTCTATATCGATCTTCACGTTTTAGGTTTGTAAGTGTGATAACACCTCGGTAGGTAGAGTCCATGCGATCAACATATGAATAAGTTGGAAAAGAAAGTCCACCAGTCCGTACGGTTTTCATGGTCCAATTCCTTCCTTCAGAAACTTCTAAAAAAGGATAAAAAACATCTTGTAAAACAACTAAATAAATAGTGCGATGACTGAATGGTTTAGGTTCCACAATAGATTTGAAGGCCTCTTCCGCTAAGTCAGTAAGAACAGAAGGATGTCTCCTCGAATGCTCATACATATTCGCATACTCTGTTTGGGGAACCCCAGGAACCTCATTGGCTTGAATGGAAAAAAATTTTGGATTCACTTCTCCGCTTTTTACCCACAAGAGATTGAGCTGTACTCCACTAGGTTCGTAGATTTCTTTTGCAAATGCAAAGCTTTCCATCACTCGATTGAGTGTTACTTTATCAAATTTTGTATCCAGATTGGATGGGAAGTAGACGCCAATATCCATTGTCAAAGCACCGCGTTTTAGATTACCATTAATTGATTTTATATCAACGGAATCTACTTTAGTCCATTCAACGAGAGTGGTCTCACCTAAAACGTCATTGTTTGTTATTGGATGCTGCTTTTCAGTATTACAGGAAAAGATGACTAAGGTCAAAATAAAAATGCAGCTCTTTGTCATTTAGTCATGAATTTTTCCATTAAGATAACCACAAATCACTCATCTGTATTTTCGAAAATTCATTAATATGTAAAAAATATTTTACATTGAGTAAAACATATTTAACTTTATGTTCGTAATACTTTACATCAAGTAAAAAAACACTTACAACCACTTATACTAAAATGGACTATCACGAAAGAAAAAGTATTTTCAACATGTTCAGCACAGTCATTGTATTGGGCATTTATTATTGGTCAGTATTCGAACGTTTCAATGCTGAAATTATGAATACAGATGAGCAACTGCAGTTTTGGGCGAAAGCTATTCTCATTGCTATACCGATTTCAATAGCAACTAAAATAGTAATGATGATCATTTTCGCGATTAGTAATTATATCATCACCCGAGAGAAAATGCCTGACTTTGAAGACGAACGAGACAAACTAATAGAGCTAAAGTCTACCCGAAATTCCTATTTTTTCTTTGGAATGGGATTCGTTATTTCTTTGGTTGTTCTTGCGTTTGGCTACCCGCCCAAATACATGTTTATCGCATTGATTTTGGCAGGTATCGGATCAGAAATTTTTGATAACCTTTCCAAACTTTATTACCACAGAAAAGGCGTATGAAAAAGAGCAATCATAGCGTAACCAACAACATACGCAAGCTAAGGTTTGAGCACAATGAAATGACACAGCAGCAGCTGGCAGATACGGTGAAAGTGACCAGACAAACCATTGTGGCCATAGAAAAAGAAAAGTACTCTCCGTCACTTGAACTTGCCTTCAAAATTGCAGAGGTGTTTAAAATTCCATTGGAACAAGTCTTTACTTATAAATCGAAAAACGACTAAGCTGATGAAACTATTTATTCTAAAAACAAATATCAGATCTCAGCTGCAGGTAAATAAACTAAAGCCAGTATTTCAGAAATATGAGCATATCGCACGCTGGTCAGTGGATCTTGAGGATGCTGATCGTGTCCTAAAGGTAGAAACCAACATTGATTCTGAACAATCGGAACTTATCAAGTTGGTACGTCAGCAAGGAATTTATTGTGAAGAATTACCAGACTAGCTATGATTACTAAATCCTACTTTCGAAAAGTCATCCTACAGTACCGCATGATTGCTGATGGGCTGCTTTATGCACAACGAAACGAACAACTCTGCCAAATGATTAGCGATTTTCTGGAGCGAAGGGAATTTCAAAAGATTCATACTTTTTTGGCAATTAAGGAAAATAATGAGCCTGATATTTCACCACTTTTCGAACCATTATGGAAGGCTCAAAAACAAATCATCATTTCTAAAACAGATTTCATGTTCAAGCAAATGCGGCACTACCTGTTCGAAGAGCAGACTCAGCTTGAGGTCAATAGAAAAGGAATACCAGAACCGATCAATGCACGGGAAGCTTCCGTGAGTGATATTGATATCATATTTGTTCCACTGCTGCTATCGGATAAGCTAGGCTATCGCATCGGATATGGAGGTGGCTACTATGATCGGCTCCTATCCGAAACAAATTCTCTGAAAGTTGGGTTATCCTTATCTCCACCGGTAGACGAAATTCTTCAAAAAGAAGATTGGGACATACCTTTGGATTACTTAATTACACCTTTTAAAACTTACCAATATGGCTAAAATTACACTAGGCGGAACAGAAACGAATACAATTGGCAACTTACCGGAAATTGGCAGTCAGGCGCCTGACTTTCACTTGGTGAGAAAAGATATGAAAGATGTGACGCTGGCAAATTATCATGGGCAGAAAGTGATTATGAACATCTATCCAAGTATAGATACAGGTGTTTGTGCCATGTCAACTACCAAGTTCAACCAAGAAGCCTCAAAGCTGAATAATACACGAATCATTTGTGTGTCGAAGGATTTGCCATTTGCTCTCAACCGCTATTGTGAAGCAGAAGGGATCGACAAGCTGGACAACCTGACCAACTTTCGTGACAATGGCGATTTTGGGAAAAACTATGGAGTGGAAATTATAGAAGGAGCATTCAAAGGACTCAACGCTCGAGCAATCGTGGTTGCGGATGAAGACGGCAAAGTAGTATACACTGAGTTGGTACCAGAAGTAGGACAAGAGCCGAATTATGAGAAGGCTCTAGCTGCCATTCAGTAGGCAAAAGCAACCATTTGCCATCATTCTTCATTATGTGATTGTTAAGACCGAAACTATTTGAGCAGTTGTGCGTCTTTCGTAAAGTCTATCACTAAAACTAATTACCGTTTTGAAGAAATTTTTACTGCTTATAGCAGTCATGCCATGCTTATTGTTTGCTCAAGAGAACTATACCATTAATGGCTATGTAAAAGACGCCGCAAACGGCGAGGCACTGATTGGAGCTACAGTGCTAATCACAGAGCTTGGTACAGGTAACATTACTAATGTCTATGGATTTTACTCGATCACATTACCTGCTGGAGATTATACGGTAGAATACAGATACCTTGGGTTTGTTACTCAGCGCGAATCTGTATCATTATCGAAGAATAACCGCATTGACATTGAACTCTCAGAAGAGCAAACAACCTTACAAGAGGTTGTTGTGACTGCCCGACCAGAAGATGAAAATGTGACTTCTACTGAGATGAGTGTTGCGGAATTGGACATCAAGACCATAAGTAAGCTTCCAGTCTTCGCTGGTGAAATTGATATCATAAAGAGCATTCAACTGCTTCCAGGAGTAAGTTCGGTTGGTGAAGGAGCCTCTGGATTTAATGTACGAGGAGGAAGTGTCGGTCAAAACCTCATTTTACTTGATGAAGCACCGGTATATCAAAGCTCACACCTTTTTGGATTCTTCTCAGTGTTTAATCCGGACGCGGTGAAAGATGTTAAACTATATAAAGGCGGTATTCCTTCGAGATACGGAGGAAGACTCTCATCCATCTTAGATGTGCGAATGAAAGAAGGCAACAGTAAAGATCTGGATGTTTCCGGAGGGATCGGGACTATTTTTAGCAGACTTACAGTTGAAGGCCCCATCAAAAAAGATAAAGCTTCATTCATTGTTGCTGGAAGAAGGTCTTATGCGGATGTACCTATCAGATTGCTGACCGATTTTCTTAATGATGGAGCCGCACTTTATTTCTATGACCTGACAGCAAAGGCCAACTATAACATTGATGACAAAAACAAAGTATTTGTTTCTGGGTATTTTGGTCGTGACGTATTCAAATTTGACGCGCTGCAAGGATTCAATTGGGGAAATCAAACAGCATCTGTGAGATGGAATCACCTTTTCAACGATCGTTTTTTTAGCAATTTCACTGCCTTCTACAGCAACTACGATTACGCATTTGAAGTAGGAAATACCGATGACGATCAGTTCGATTGGAGTTCAAAAGTGCAAACCATCAATTTTAAACCTCAATTCTCATACTTTTTAAATCAGAAAAACGAACTCACTTTCGGAGGGGAGCTCCTCTATTACACCTTCTTTCCTGCAGATGCTGTTGGGTTTTCATCAGGCAATAGAATTGACCTGAGTCTTGAAAAAAAGAATGCACTTGAGACCAGTTTGTATGTGAGCAACAATCAGAAGGTCACAAAAGATCTATCAATAGAATACGGCCTTAGATATTCAAGCTTCAATCACCTCGGCCCCGGTAATAAATACGTCTTCGGAGATACGCTCGCAGGACTAAGAAAACCAGTTTCCAGCACAACCCGGATAGGCAATAATAAATCACTGGCTTTTCATCAGAATTTTGAACCACGACTCTCAGTGCGTTATCAGTTGTCTAGTTCGTCGTCTATAAAAATGAGCTACAACCGAATGAATCAGTACATTCATTTAATATCAAATACAGTCGCGGCGACACCAATAGACGTATGGCAGCCGAGCACCAATAATATTCAACCGCAGCAAGGTGATCAAGTCGCTTTGGGATACTTCAAAAACTTCAAAAACAATGCATACGAAACCTCAGCAGAGGTTTATTACAAGAAAACTAAAAATCAGGTAGACTACATTGATGGAGCTGATTTGTTTATCAATGATTTGCTGGAAGCTGATGTGCTGTCTGGCGATGGTAGAGCTTACGGACTTGAGATATATGCCAAGAAAAACGAAGGTGACCTCACCGGCTGGGTTAGTTATACACTGGCTCGCTCCGAGCTCAAAATTGACGGCATCAACTATGGGCTAAATAGTCCGGATAGAGCAGGTAGGTGGTATCCTACACGATTCGACCAAACACATAACCTTAAGGTCGTCGGAAACTACAAGCTTAAAGAACGCAAAAATCTATCCGCGACCTTCAGCTACATTTCGGGCACGCCAACAACTTATGCGACAGATCGAATTTTGGTTGCAGGACAGGTAATCCCAATCAACAACGGCAGCAGAAATAATTTCAGAATCCCGGACTATCATCGACTGGATGTGTCATATACCATTGATTACAATTGGGTAACCAAAAAGGGTAGAGAACGATCGAGCAGCCTGGTACTATCCGTTTACAATCTGTACAACAGAAAAAACGCATTTGCAGTCAATTTCACACAGGATGAAGATAGAATAGACTATAGCCAGCTAAATAATATCAACGTTCCAAATCAACCAGTGACAACATCCGCATTTGAGACTTCAATCTTATTTTTCGTACTCCCATCTGTAACGTATAATTTCAAATTCTAATGAGAAAGTTTTTATATCCACTCATCGCGCTGATAGTCCTTTCTTGTGAAACCCAGGTCGATCCTGAATTAGAGGCTTCTCTCAACGTATTGGTCATTGATGCATGGTTGACCAACAACGACCCCACTCAGCACATAAATATTACCAGATCTCAACCATACTTCGACAATAGCACTCCCGCTAAAGTATCAGGGGCCATTGTAACTATCACAGATTTGACTGAATCGACAAATCCAATATATATGTTTAATGAAGAGTCAGATAGATATACATGGGAAAGTGGTGATGGCAGTACGCTGGGGATAATTGGTCATCGCTACCGATTAGAAGTAGAGGTGGATGGAGCGCGATATATTGCAGAAACACAATTGAATGACTCACCACCTGTAGATAGCGTAAGCTTCAGGTTGGAAAAAGGAAATGCCTTTTTTGACGACCTTATATTCGGAGAATTTTTTGCTACTGATCTGGAAGGAATTAACGACACTTACTGGATAAAAGCCTGGAAAAATGGAGGTTTTTTAGGAGAGCCCGGTGAGATAAACATTGCCTATGATGCGGCTTTCTCAAAAGATGCCGACAATGATGGGGTTCAATTTATACAGCCGATTAGAGATGGAATCAGCTCGGTTGAGGAATCGAGAGACGAAGAATTTTTATCTCCTTTTAACCTGCCTGACACTTTGCTTTTCTCAGGAAACAACCTGATCTATAAAAACGACCGTTCATGGTATGGCCAGATTAGAAATAGCAAAATATTCTTTGAAGTTGAAGACAGTATCGCAAACAACAACGTGCCAGATTATCTCGAGTTCTTACCATTGAATGACGATAGATACGTCCCTCTGGGTGATACGGCATTGTACGTCAAGGGAGACACGGTGTATGTAGAAATCCACTCGATTTCCAATGAAGCTTATTTCTTCTTGAACCAAGTGATAATTGAAACTACCAGAGCCGGTGGGTTTGGAGCTTTATTCGCCACACCATTAGCCAATGTTCCAACTAATATTATTCCCGAAAATCAGGAAAATTCAGTAGCTGGGTTTTTCAATATTGCAGCTGTTAGCGGCGGAGGGAACAGATTAAGAGAAGAAAGGCAGATTAGAATAGTTGAATAATTCAGTACAAAAACACTTAATTTCAATTTTATAAAATCCACTTAACAACATAGCCTCGTACGTAGCTTAGATTTTAAAAAAATAAAAGTTTAAGCACTATGAGAAAATTAGTATTGTCACTAGGCCTTGTTATTTCAGCTGCCTTGGTGATTGTTTTGGTGGCCGCTGACCACATCGATGCGCCAGCTGTCGGAACGCTTGCTAATGGTAGTACGGTAGAAGATATCACCGACTATTACGCATTCGAAAGCCCTTCTAATTCAGACAATTATGTATTCGTCTGCAATGTGGCTGGCCTCAGCTCTGAAACATCCTTCAGTGATGATGTGATGTATGAATTCAACATCGATGGCGATGGCGACAATGTCGAAGATCAATTGATCCAGGTATATTTCGAAGATGGACAAGCAATCACCTATGGAGTGGTTGATGCAAGTGGACAAACAGGACTGAACAGTCAGATTGTAATGAACTCCACAAGAGTGTCTACCGCTGTCGGTAGTTCTTCATCTTCTGGAGACACACAGCTCTTTGCAGGTTTGAGAGATGATCCATTCTTCATGGATTTCTTCCAATTCGTAGACGTTTTAAACGGAATTGGAGCTTCACTAAGTGATGACACCAATACCGGAGTGTATGACGCCAACCGAGATTCAGACCCTGATACGGATGGTGTGCAGCCTTATCCTGCAGCTTTCAAAGCAGATGGTGAAGCTTTAGACACTTTTGCAGGTGCGAATGTACTATCTGTTGTAGTAGAAGTGCCGAAGAGCAGCATTAATGATACCGACGGGAAATTCACTTCGTGGGTAGAAGCTAAGGCGAAACAATAATTCAAAAATTTATAAGAACTGAAATTATGAAAAAGAGAAATAATATATATGCAATGTTGTCTGTCATGACGCTACTTGTTTTTTCAAGCTGCGGAGATGATGACGGAGGAGACATTCAAGTAGAAGCAGACACATATGCTACAGTAGATCAAATGGGAAGACCAGCTATCAATACTGTCTTCAACTTCTTTGGGACTGCCAATGTGAAAAATGCATACAATTCAACGCTTCCGTCAAACGGATCAGCGAATGCAACGGCTTTCGCGGGGATTTTAAATGCTGTACAAACGTACATATTCCTGGACCCGGAACAGTTTGAAAACATTCTAGGCATTGACAATGATGCTCTTGCTGGAGTACTTGCAGTTGATGTACTTCAATCAGACAAAAACTCGGCCTCAAGCTATGGCTCACTAAATGGAAGAACACTTAGTGATGATGTAATCGACATAACCTTATTGTTGGCATTTTCAGATCAGTCTGAAGCAGGTGCTGATAATCCTGTTAAAGATGGAGTATCATCAGACAATGTGGACGCAAACGATAAGTCGTTTAGCTCAAGTTTTCCATACCTCGCAAGCCCTCACTAATGTCCAATGAAAAAGCTATCAGCACCGTCTTGTGATTGCTGATAGCTTTTTCTTCTAAAACCAATAGCGATGAATGATGTATTAAAAGTATTGGGATTAATGCTTGTCATTGCCAGTTGCTCTCAAAGCCCACAAACTGAATCGATAAGTAACAACGCTGACTATGCGAAATACCTAAACACTCAGCCAACCAACCTTGAACCACTTGAAAAACAAGAAGTTTTTTGGATCAAAAAGATTGTGGAGGAACCACGAGGATTCACTTTTTATGAAAAACTAGGGAGCACCTATCATCAATTATTTAAAAAGACCGGAGATGTAAATTATCTGGATAAAGCAGATAGTGTATTTGTCATCGCTCAAAAGTTAACTCAAGGAAGGTGGAAAATTCCAAGCCTGCTCAGCCTAAGCAGTCTTGCGATAAAAAAGCACGATTTTCAAAAGGCCGTGACATATGCCGTGATGGCAAATGAATTGACGGAGGAAAAATTTGGACCCTTGCTGATGCAGTTTGATGCAGAAATGGAATTGGGAAATTACCAAATGGCACGAGCGATCCTTGACAAAACCAAACGCATGAATTCTTTCGATTATTTAGTGAGATTATCAAAGTATAAAGATCATGAAGGAGATCTTGACTCTGCTATTTACTACATGGAAAAGGCCAATGGATTGATACTGCGTCACCAAAAAGAACAAAAACTATGGGCAACAGCCAACTTAGCAGATATGTATGGCCATGCTGGCCGTATCAAAGATTCATATGCCAATTATTTAAAAGTGTTGACTTTGGATTCTACTTATGATTATGCGATGAAGGGCATAGCCTGGGTTGCCTACTCTCACGATCGAAATACCATCGAGGCAAGAGAAATTCTAAAAAATCTTCAGCAGAAAACCGCTTTGCCAGATTACTTCTTATTACTAGCAGAAATTAGTGAACTTGAAGAGAAAAAGGTTGAAGCAGAAAACTATAAAGACCTGTTTCTTGTCGAAGCTGGCAAATCCAAATATGGAGGGATGTATAATAAATACGTCATCGATATTTTGATTGGTCAAAATAATTTTGATGAGGCAATAAAATTAGCTGAAGAAGAGGTATCCAAAAGGCCCAATCCCGCAACGTACGATTGGCTTGGATGGACACTATTTAACCAAGGAAAGTCGGAAGAAGCGATAAAGATATACCGGGAAAATGTGCAAGGTGAGACATTCGAGCCTGAAGTTATTTATCACATGGGTGTCGTCTATCATGCCTTGGGGATTAGTGAAGGTCAGGATTATCTGGAAGAGTCATTGCAAGCATCCTACGAATTAGGACCATTAGTCACTTTGGAAATAAAGTCAAGACTGAAAGGATAATTTTTTGAAAACTAAAATCCAAAGAAAATAAGTACTACGTAAGTTGAATGTCAATTATTTATCGTAGCAATACGGTACATAGCTGGTTGGTGATAGATGCCCTGATCATACTGTGATCAGGGTTTTTTATTTAATGAAATGTTAATGGCTATAAAAACAAGAGTGATGACGTGCACGACTATTATTTTAGTAAAAAAAATCACCTGCGTGTCTCGACTATTTTTTGTATTTCTAATTTTAGTTGCATGTAATCAGCAATCAGCCAAACATCCAGTTTTGAAGTATTATCCTTCAGAAAATGTGTTTGAAGACGGGTATGTAAGCAAGTATTACAGACACTACTATCCAAAAAATAAAGATGCGCGGGCGTCTACAGAAATCACCTATTCGAAATTTCGAAAGGAGGGAAAACGCATCTTCATAGAAAGATTTAATGCAGGCTTTGACTTAGTAGGAACCACTGAACTTTTGGTTTCAGGATCCGAGATTCTGGTTGAAAAATTAGTAGACATTCGACGAACGGATACCATCGATATTGAAATAATCACTCCAGTGAGATCCCGATGGGACGGAGGAACAATAGAGCCATACATACTTAGATATATGTTTGGAGAAAAATACTATCGCTATACTGAGCAGCAGTTGGATGTTTACGACACACTGATTGATGGCAAGCCAGGTAAAATTTTGTTGATGGATGCAGCATATACAGAAGAAGATAGCGAAGAGCAAACCAATAAGTTTACTGATAAATCAATTTACCTGGCGGGACTAGGTTTTTACGCTTCATCTAGCATGAACGAAAACTACAAACTAGAAGTGGAGTTGATAGAGCAAATGTCAGTCGTTGAATTTGAGCGCCGGGCCGATCACAATAAGCATCGCATTGCGTGGATAGATCCTGATAACACATTAGATCCTAGCGAAGAATTCAATATTTGTGGTCCTGATCAGTTCATTGCAGATTACTATAATTCAACGCCTGATGGAAGATATCTCCATGGAAAACGAGCCATGCTTGACACGGTCTTTCAGAATCTGGATGAATCTAAACTATTGGAGCAAAATGGTATGCTCATCTTTCGTTTTGTTGTAAACTGTGAAGGCAAGGCAGGGAGATTTATCGTAGATGGATACGACTTCATGTACCAGCCGATACAATTTGAGCAGGAAACTATTGAGCATTTACATAGTATTCTAAAAAAGCTTGAAGATTGGCGTCCTGTGGTAATTGATGCTGAACCCAGAGATGCATATTTCTATGTGAACTTTAAAATAGAAAATGGAAAAATCACTGATATACTTCCTTAGTATCTGTTTTATGCTCATCACATTTTCTTCCTGCACGGAACAGCAATGGTATAAGAATGAGCTCAGTGCGGCCACAAAGAAGCAATATGCATCTCAGCTGAGGCTGGGTGGTGGGTATTATTATCAAGGCTCAGTTCCCGAGCAATTCCAATTGGAAGAATCCATGAAAATGGATTCAACAGATGGAGATCTGTGGCGCGAAATAGCCACTGCAAGGTTGAAACGAGGCATTGCTGATGAAATGTACTACTACTACAGTGAGGCTGTAAAAAGAAAACCGAATAAATGGGTTGGCTTTCGAGGGTATTGCTATTTGTACTTTTATCGAGATTACTACAGAGCTATCGAAGACTTCAAGTATGCCGATGAAATGAGTGGTCAGGTAGATTACTCTCAAGGTCAAAGTCATGATTACATGCGTGGCATTTGTTATTATGGATTGGAAGACTATAAAGCTGCCCATGAATCGCTAGACAAGTACATTACGAAAGTGGTGAAAGATGAAGGAGAAGAATGGGTAGATGTTTATGCATTCTTATACAAAGGACTCTCACTCATCAAGTTGGAGAGGTTGGATGATGCAATTGTAGAATTTGATCGAGCGTTGAAGTATTACAAAAACTTGTCGGATTGCTTCTACCATAAGGCTCGCATTCATGTTGCTAGAGGTCAGTTTGATCTGGCCATGGAAGAACTAAGGCAGGCAGAAAAATATCATAAGGAAGGCTACTATCATCAGCGACCCTATGTAGAAGTTCTAGAACAAGTCTACATACAGGACATCAGACGGCTGATGATGGAAATTAGTACAACTTGACTCAAGCCGCTATTCTTACTCTCGATAATCCAAATAGCAATTTTCTATGTTGCATCACCTGAGTGTCTTCAATCGACTTGGAATCGATCATGGAAGACTCTGTGATAACTTTAAAATCAAAGTTGCACATCATGCTTAAATCCAAAGCCGCCTCTGTCATTTCGTCATTTCGATCAGCATCCACCTTCCAGTAAATTTTTACAGCCTTTCCTGCTTTGTGTGCTCGATTCATAAATTTTATAATAGACAGCAAATACTTAATGGTAGTTGTATTAAACATCTCGAATTTGAAGCTAATAATTAGCCCATCACCCCGATCTAGAAACAACTGAACTTTACGTATTAAATGTTCATATCTATCACATAAATCTTCGCCAACTGACCACCCTTTCACTTCAATGAAATTAAGGTTTGGGTGAATGCCAATTTGAAGACTTTTTTCGATTTGATTTTGAGAGCCTCTAGCTGGTCGAGCTTCTCCTTTAATTGATTGTACGTCCATAATAGTGAGTTTTAATTTTCTAAATGATTTCTTGTACAAAATTTCAAAAATCGACGTAACTACACGAGCGTATTTTTCTGATTCTTAAGATTTACGTGCTTTACGTATCCGTTGTAAGTGGAACTCGAGAAACAATTAGACTTTCTTCACTTTCTGATTCCCAGTGATGGCGTCTATCATTTTGACATAGCTGACCTTTTTATCAGAATGTTGGGAGACGTAGAAGTATTGAAGACCTTCTAGCTCAACGGTGCATTTACCGAGCTCGTATCTGTGAGCAAAAACTTCATCCCCTTCCAAAATCTGAACACCTTCTTCGTCAAGGATTTCTGGTGGGAGTTTTTCTTTAGGTTTTCTTTTAAATATTCCGAACATCTACATGCGGTTGAAGCGTGCAATACTAAAATGAATTGGCGAGTTAGTGAAATAGAGGAGTAGTTAAATTAGTGAGTTACTAGCGAACAAGTGACAAATTGCTTATTAACTGATCAACTAGACATTACCAACCACTTGCATGGTCTCAAGTGAAGGACTTTCGCTGCCACCACGAGGTTCAATTGTAACAGCAAAGGCTGCCGCATTAGCCCCTATATTTTTCATATGTACCAAGAAGTTGGAACCATCTGGATCAAATACACCGGCATCTACTGGCTTACCATCAATGATTGCCCAAAGTTGATATTGCTGGTTTTGAGATAGCTCTTTCAAATTTTGAATGTTGAGGTAAACATCCGCAGTGGCTTCATTCCAGTATACGGTGGCTTGAGATTCTGGAGAGTTATCAGTGCCATTCATTATTACTCGCTGATAAGCAGTATTGTTCATGATAGCTACCGCATTTTGGATGTCATCCAGCTGCTGGTTTACCTGATTATAGTTTTCTGCAAACTGTTCATTCTGAGCAATGAGTGTAGAGAGTCTGTCTTCTGCAGACTGCCACTTATTCCAATAGTTGAATGCCATTATAGCAGAACCTAAAGCAATGATAATCGAAGCTGCCGCAGCAAACCGGAGCATACCAAATGAGCTTTCCGGCCGCATCTCTACAACAGGTGCTTCTTTCTTGACTTTCTGCTGTGTTTCAATTTGAGCCAACAGCTCACCCTTCACACTTGCAGGTGGTTTCACAGCAGTAGCAAAGGCAAGGGTTTCCATAGACAATTCGATCCTCTCCAGCTCATACCTTATCTCAGAATGTTCTGAAGCAGCATTTTCCACCTCTGTGCGTTCAGCTGACGAAAGCTGATCCATCACATAGGCTTCTAAAATGCCTGACGATATGTATTCTTCTATGTTCACACTACTTGCAATACTTTTCTCATGTTCTTCAATCCCATCCTCAGGCGTGTTTTTACCGTCCCGAGTGGAATATCAAATTCCTCCGAAATTTCTGATTGGGTATAGCCTTTAAAATAAACCATCTCCAGGATGAATTTTTCTTCATTGCGAAGAGAAGTTAACGTTTCTTTCAAGCCAATGCCATCGATATTCAAGTGGCTTAAATTGTTTCGTTCTATTCCAGATACGTAAGTTTCTATATTATCGGTTTTTCCCACCTTCTTCATTTCTTTCGAACGAAGTTTATCGATTGCCAAATTACGGCTAATATTTACCATCCAGGTAAAAAATCGACCCTTTGAAGAGTCGTATTGCTCAATCTTATCCCAAAATTTCATGAAGGCGTCCTGCAGCACCTCCTGTGCTACATCAACGTCGTTGACTATGCGGGAAATTGCTCCATAAATCGCAGCAGAATAATTATCGTATAGATAGCTAAATGCGTCGGCCTGTCTCGCTTTCATACGAGCGACAAGTTGATCTTGATCGATTTGTTGATTAGGTAGGCTCACTTTGACTATTGCGGGGCAAAATTATCCATTTATTGATGTTCTCTCATTAGGTACCCAACTTAAAATTAACCATACATTGATTCTTTGTCGTCTGGCTGGCAATTAAATAGACCATTACTATGGTCTATTTCAACTTACGTAGACTGATTCTTTTTGGATTTTTTATATTTATCGGAGTAGCTATTCAATCCACTTCTGTAAATCCAATCATCGTAGCTCATCCGTATGTTAGTGCAATTATTACCTTGAATCAGCATCTAACATTTTATGATTGTCCAGAATAAAATTTATTCCTTATTTTTTTACCTTCTTGGCCTTCCGGTTTTTTCTCAAACCATCACAGGCAACATCAAAGACGCCTCTTCAGGTGAATCCGTTGAGTTTGTAACTGTTTATAATCTTACAAATGAGGTTCACTCACACAGTAATGTGGCAGGTACTTTCTCTCTCACAAATACTGCAATTGGTGATTCTATCTTTATATCAATGGTTGGTTATGAGCGCATACAGTTTGTTGTATCTGAGGAGACCAATTGGAATATTATCATTCAACCTGCACCTGTGCAGTTATCGCAAGTAACCATCACACCGGATATCAACACCTTAAATAAAATCAAAGACGTTGACCTGAAATTGAATCCAGTGAATTCATCGCAGCAAATCTTGCAGAAAGTGCCAGGACTTTTCATCGGACAACATGCTGGTGGCGGCAAAGCGGAACAGATCTTTTTAAGAGGTTTTGATATTGATCACGGTACAGATATTCAAATTTCAGCAGATGGCATTCCAGTTAATATGGTTTCACATGCTCATGGCCAGGGTTATGCAGATCTCCATTTTTTAATTCCAGAAACTGTGAAAGGCCTGGATTTTGGAAAAGGTCCATACTATGCTGAGAAAGGAAATTTCACTACAGCAGGCTATGTTGACTTTAGCACGTATGATCGGATTAGCAGTAGCAATGTGAAAGTAGAAGCAGGAAATTTTAATACACTTCGCACAGTCAGTATGATCGATTTGTTAGATGGAGATGGGACACATGATGCTTACATAGCCACTGAATTTATAATGTCAGATGGCCCTTTCGAATCCCCACAAAATTTCAATCGACTGAATTTGTTTGGAAAATATAATGCGCAGATAGGGAATGATTTTCTGACCATTCAGGCGTCTACCTTTCAAAGCAAATGGGATGCCTCTGGACAAATTCCAGTGCGGGCAGTTGAGTCTGGTCAAATCGGACGCTTTGGTGCAATTGATGACACTGAAGGCGGTGAAACAACCAGGCAAAACTTTCTTATCGATTATACTTCTTCCTTTTCCAATGGAAATTTTATGCAGACCAAGGCCTTTGTTTCAAAGTACGATTTCGAGTTGTATTCCAACTTCACCTTTTTTCTTGACGATCCAGTCAACGGAGACCAGATCAGGCAAAAGGAATCGCGGACGATTTATGGCATTCAAACTTCGTATAACCACGGTGCCCGGTTGCTGTCGGGTGATCTTACCATCGAAAGCGGGATCGGTTTTCGGTATAATGATATCAATGGAGTAGAGCTTTCCCGCACTCGAAACAGGAGCGAAACACTGGAACGAATTGCGCATGCAGATGTTGATGAGTTTAATGGTTTCGTATTTTCTGGTGGTACATGGGAGTCGGGCAATTGGATGGTGAATGCGGGACTTAGAATAGATCAGTTTCGCTTTGAGGAAGTGGATTTTCTTTCAACTAATTATGAAAGGAAGTCTTTCATGCAAAGCATTGTTTCACCAAAGCTGAATGTGATCTTTAGCCCTTCAAACAGGTGGCAATTTTATGCCAAATCGGGGAAGGGATTCCACAGTAATGACACACGTGTAGTGTTGAGGGAACAAGGTCAAAACACACTTCCTGCTGCATGGGGGTATGATTTGGGGACTGTATATCAACCAATTAAGCGACTGTTTATCGATGTAGCATATTGGGAATTGTACCTTGAGCAAGAGTTTGTTTATGTAGGGGATGCGGGCATAGTAGAACCAAGCGGAAGGACGAAGCGCACGGGTCTTGATGTTGGCATCAACTATCAGCTTACAAATGAGCTGTTTATCAATTCCAATTTAAACTATGCAAATCCTGTGGCTATAGATGAGCCTGAAGGATCAGATTTTATTCCGCTAGCACCAACTTTGACAAGCGTCGGAGGCCTTACATACAAAGGCAAAAATTTGAGTGGAGGTATACGGTACAGATACATCAAAGACAGAGCTGCTAATGAGGATAATTCTATAACAGCCAAAGGCTACTTCCTTACAGATGCAAATCTGGCATATGATATTTCTAACTGGACTTTTTCATTGGCAGTTGAAAACCTATTTAATGTTAACTGGAGAGAAGCGCAATTTGAAACGGAATCTCGACTAGCAGGAGAATCTGAATCGATTTCAGAAATTCATTTCACACCTGGAGTTCCATTCTTTTTGAAGGCAGGATTGATAGTTAAGTTTTAGAGTTTCCAATTATTACCTAAACCGTCTAAAAAGCACCTTCAAAAACTCCTTCACCTCATCAGACTGCATGTCCCATTCATTATGTTTGGCATATCCCTGCACAAGGAATTCGACAGACTCATCAAAAGAGCTATAGTCTTCCAATTCGATGAGTGCATTTTCGAATTCATGCTTGTCGTTTCGAAAAAGCTCTTTTATGAACATGTATCTATGGTTGAGCGAGATTAGCTCAAGAATACCACTTTCCTTCTTCGAGTTTCCCAGGTGATCAGCCACAGTCTCCTCCTCGCTTTCAAACTGCTTATTGATGGTCTCTTCTGGAAAGTCGTCTTCTTTGTCTTCATCTTCCAGCAATATAGGAGTTCGTATTTCTTTTTTGGTTTCCTCTTCTTCCGTAGGCTCTTCTTTTTCTTTCGGAGCTTCTGATGTCGGAGCTTCCTCTTCTTTTGTTTCCGGCTTAGATTCTTCTTTAACCTGCTCCACTTTCTGTTCCGCCTCGTTCATGTCATCAATATCCTCCTCTATCATCGCCTCATCTTCCGCATTCATCTCGATGTTGGCAGTCTCTTCATTTGCATCTGGAGCTGTCTTTTTGGCCTTTGGACGCATTTCAACCAAATCTTCTTCTCCAGGCTCAAAAAGGTCATCCTCATCAAATTCATCCATTTCAGGATCATCTGAGAATATTTTTTCTGCAGTTATTGGAAGTATTGTCGTAAGCAACTCACATTCGGCATTAACTGCTTCTGTAGTGTCAAAATCATCAAACTCTTCAGGCAATTCATCAACTACATCATCGATGGTAAGCCCTTTCATGTCTGACAGAAAATTTTGAATTTCTTTTTTATGAATCTTGAGGTACTTCACTGTCCCTTCAACGGACTTTTCCCTGATGCTTTCAACACCTCTGCTATCTAAATCAATTTCAACATATGCTTGAGGCATTGCAGCCAGATAGATCGTGTCTTTTACTGCATGATTGAGAAGTGTTTCAAATTTTTCTTTATTGATTTCGATGTGCTGTGATAACACATTCATAAATTGAATCATGGCCTGACGTACCTCGTCATGCTTATAATTGAAAAAAGGGCTTTCAAGTTTTTTGGTTTCCTCTTGCCAATACCTGAAAAGCAATTTTATTACAAAAAAATTGACCTGCTTAGATGGAGTTACCTTTAAAATTTCCTTACCCGTAATGACTTCCTTTCCGCTTTTAAAAAAATCAGCGGTCACTTTCGATGCAAATTTCTCACAATAGCCGTCAATAAAGTCTTCGTTTAGTTTCTTTTGCATTCTTGAAAATTGATGGTATGCCTACAGTAGTAATTGCTAACCTAAAGAGTAAATCTATTCATTGTGAGGATAAAAGGGAAAGTTTGCTGAATATTTTGCTTACAGCGACAGACTGGATGCACGCATGTGGAGCCAAGGGAAGATGCACCACATGCAAAGTAAAAATCATTACTGGAATGGATCATCTAACACCCAGAACAAAAGCAGAAGAGCACTATTCGAAATTGAATAAATTGCGGGAGAATGAGCGCCTGACCTGTCAGACATTTCTAGGTGGAGATGTGACTATTGAGGTGCCACTAGAAACTCAATTACCTCATCTGACTTACTCGGAGTAAAATGTTTGTAGAACCTCATATTGGAAAAGGTACACTCAGGCGTGGAGGCTGGATTGAAGTCGTATGTGGATCCATGTTTTCTGGAAAGACCGAGGAGCTGATTCGGCGTTTGAATCGCGCAATGCTTGCTAATCAACATGTGGAAATTTTTAAGCCAGCTGTTGATAAGCGCTATCACAAGGTTAAGATTGTCTCCCATAAAGACTCCACTATTCCATCGACACCAGTAAATTTTGCAAATGACATTTTATTAAGAGCAGGTAATTGCGAAGTAGTAGGTATTGATGAGGCACAATTTTTTGATGAAGAGATAGTAAATGTTGCAAATGAACTGGCCAATCAAGGGAAGCGTGTCATTGTAGCTGGTTTAGATATGGACTTTAAGGGCGTTCCGTTCAAACCAATGGATGCATTGATGTCTATAGCTGAGTACATCACGAAAGTTCATGCCGTATGTATGAAGTGTGGAAATGTGGCATCTTATTCCCATCGACGTACTAAATCGAAGCAAACCATAGTTTTAGGTGAAAAGGATATTTATGAAGCACTTTGTAGATCATGCTTCTTTGAGGCGGTTGGCGCTCAGTAGTCTGGCACTCATCATTGGATGGAATGCCTTTACGCAGAACATCCCTGTAGGTACGTGGCGTACACATTTTAGCTACAATGATGCACGGCATCTTGCAGTCACCGAAGATAAAATATTTTGCTCGACAGCCATCGGACTTTTCTCTAGAGAAAAGTCCGATGGTTCGCTAAGAAGACTGTCAAAAATAGATGGACTTTCGGATGTAGGAGTTTCTGCACTTGCGTACAACCAGAATCTGAATATGTTAGTTATTGGTTATGAATCAGGATATTTGGATTTTGTTTTTGAAGATGACTTGCTCAGCATTTCAGATATCGCAAAAAGTAACTTGGAAGGAGATAAATCCATCAATGACATGGTCTTTGGGCCATCAATGACATTTCTTGCTACAGACCTTGGGGTGATTGTTGTCAATTCTTCAGACGCATCAATTATAGAAAACTATGTACAAATCGGTACTGGCGGGATTTCAGTAGAAGTTTTCGAAATCCTTTTTCGAAATGATTCATTATTTATACGTACGACAGAAGGAATACAATCTGGCAGGTTAGATTCCAATCTACTAGACTTTGGGAATTGGACAAGGTACCCATCTACCTCAGCCTACACTAACCTTATTCATATTGGTAATGAAATATATTCGGTTGTGGGCACTGATTTGAGAAGGCTATCAGGTGGAACCTGGATCGACACAGGGTTTGATTTGCCCGCCGGAGCTACGAGTCTTTACGATGTGGATAGTCAACTTTTTACAGCATCAAACGGTACAATCTATCGGTTAGAAGAAAGTGGTTTTACTGCGAATTTGGTTACTTCAGCCTCATTAGTAAATGATATCACCAGTATTGGAGGGGAAATGTTCTTAGCTGATGGCGTTCAAGGATTGATCAATCAAGCTGGTGATCAGCTCTCCCCAAGCGGCCCCATCTCGGATTCTTTTAGCAACTTCCGCGTCATTGCAAACGAGCTATACGGATTTCATGCGCCATCACCATTTTCTTATAATGGCTCTGCACAGATTGAAGGGTACTCCAAATTTTCAGAAGGCAAATGGGAAGCGGTTTCAATTCCGATTTTTAATAATGTTTCGGATGTCGCCAGGTATAATGGTAATTTTTACTTTTCATCCATTGGGGACGGAATTTATGATGAATTGAATAACACAACGATTAAAAATATTCCAGCAAGTTCATCCCAATTGGATACCATAATTACTGCGCTAGCAAGTGGAGAAAGGCTTTGGGCATCATCTTTTCGAAATGATAATTCCATGCATATCATGGATGAATCTTTGGAATGGACATCATATGCTTCAACCTTTTTAAATGAAGATGAATATCTAACAATTGACCTTTCAGAAACTGGAATTGGATGGTTAGGTGCTTCCTCTGGGATTATTACTGTATTAGATCCCGAAGAAATTCAGGTAGATCAAATTAGCACTTCTGATGGTCTTCCATCTTCATTTATTGACATAGATATAAGTGTTGAAGACAATGCTTGGGTGGCTACAACACGTGGGCCTGCATTTTTTTCCGATGCTTCATTTATCTTCTCAGACTCAGAAGGTATTCAGCCCACATTTGAGAATCGAATCTTGTTTGATAATGAGCAGATCAATGCTGTGATGACGGATGGTGGTAATCGTATTTGGTTCGGCACAAATCAAGGACTTTGGATCTTTGATGAAAATACTTCTGAACAGGTGGCTGTCTTTAATGAAGCAAACAGTCCACTACCTTCAAATAAGATTATTCAATTAGCCTATAATGGAAGCAATGGAGAAGTGTTCATTTTGACCTCAAAAGGAATGGTTTCATATCGAAGTGCATCTTCCATTGGAACGCGAGGCCACAGAAACGTTACTATTTTTCCAAATCCTGTACGTCCCGATTATCAAGGATTGGTAGCTCTTACAGGTCTTGCTAGAAATGCCAGTGTGAAAGTGACAGATATAAATGGCAACCTTGTAAAGACGATAAATGCAAATGGAGGATCAGCCTCATGGGATTTAACAGATGCAGATAGCGGAAAGATAAGCACAGGCGTTTACCTGTTTTTTAGCTCAGATTCAGACGGGGAAGAAACTTATGTTGGAAAGATTGCTGTGGTGCGATGATCGTCAAATCCAAAGGCATTGTTCTCAGCTATATGAAGTATGGAGATACTTCGATCATCGTTCGGATATTCACCGAAGAAGGAGGTTATGGCTCCTATATTGTTAATTCAATAAGAAGCCAGAAATCGAAAAAAAGTATTGGCCACTTTCAGCCATTTACGATTCTTGACCTTGTCCTCTATGTAAAAGAAACTCGAGATTTGCAGAGAATCTCTGAGTTTAAAAGCCATTACCCGCTGCACAATATCCATCAGGATTTGATAAAAAGTTCGATCACGCTTTTTCTTACAGAAGTAGTATCAAAATTGCTACAATCGGAACAATCTCCAAACCCTGAGTTGTACGTCTTCGCAGAAGAATCCATAAAGGCGTTTGATGAGATCGTCAAAGGGGTTGGTAACTTCCATTTACAATTTTTGCTTAAAATGGGACCCTTCCTGGGATACGCCATCGACGATATTGACAACCTCTTTAGCTCAACAGACAAATTAGTGCCAACAAATGAGAATCATGAAATCATGGATTCGCTAATGAAAGAGCCATATGGTTATGAAGTGAAGATGACAAGAGAATCAAGAAGCACTATGCTTGATACCATTCTTGAATATTACCAGCATCATGCACATATTTCTAAGCCAAAATCACTTGAGGTACTCCGTAGTATTTTGAATTGATTTCCACTGTATTCTGAACTAAATTGTAGACCTAACTATCTTGACAATGGCTGATATACTTTACGACAAAGTTCCGTCGCTAGACCTGGCAGATTTCACCAATGGTACACCGGAACAAAAAGAGAATTTTGTTAAGTCGCTTGGAGAGGCCTATACCAACATCGGTTTTGTTTCTATCAAAAATCACGGCCTGTCAGATGAGCTAACGAAGAATTTATATGAAGCAGTTGAGAAATTTTTTAGACTGTCCGATGATGTAAAGCAGAGATATGAAAAGACTGAGCTAGCAGGGCAGAGAGGCTATATCAGTAAAGGACGTGAAAAAGCCAAGGGAAGAAATACTGGAGATTTGAAAGAATTTTTTCATGTTGGTCAGCCAAAAAAAAATCAGCGAGAAGACTATCCTGACAATATCTGGCCGAGTGAGGTGCCAGAGCTCGAAAGATATACCTCAGAGGCGTATCTCACATTACTTCAAGCAGGCATAAGCATGCTTAAGGCTATCGCTCTCTACCTGGAGCTTCCAGAGAATTATTTTGATGATAAAGTAAAAGAAGGCAACAGTATTTTGCGCCCAATTCATTACTTCCCCATTGAAAACCCGGATGAGCTACCCCCGGATGCGGTTCGTGCAGCTGAACATGGAGACATAAACTTGATTACACTTTTGATGGGAGCTAGTGCTGATGGACTGCAAGTGCTCCGAAGAGATGGAAAGTGGATACCAATTACAGCGCTACCTGATCAAATCGTGGTGAATGTTGGCGATATGCTAGAAAGGCATACCAATGGGATGTTGAAGTCTACCATCCATCGAGTTGTAAATCCACCTCGCGAACTTATGCACACTTCCAGGTTTTCAATTCCATTTTTTATGCATCCAGTTTCAGAAATGGACTTATCCTGCTTAGGTAGCTGCATTGATGAAGAGCACCCGAAAGCATTTGAAGACATTACAGCTGGTGAGTTTCTGGATGAACGTTTAAAGGAAATTGGACTGAAAGCGTAATACATGTCTATTCGAAGAGTTCGAAATATAATTTTTCTTAAAGATGTCTGGTTGTTGTCATTGACTGCTTTTGGAGGTCCACAGGGGCATTTTGGAATGTTTTTGGATTTGTTCGTATCGAAGAGAGCCTACCTCACCGAAGAAGATCTGATCGAACTATATGCATTATGTCAGATACTCCCCGGACCAACATCTACTCAAACTATAACAGCCTTAGGGTATAAAATTGGGGGCCCCAACTTAGCCTATTTGACGTTGTTCGTTTGGGCACTTCCAGCCGTTTCTATAATGACTGCATTTGCCATCTTTGTCACTTCAGCAGAAGCAATGAAGATTTCTTTGGACTTCTTGCGATTTATTGAACCAATAGCGGTTGGAATAGTTGCGTACTCGTCTTATAAGATTGCTATTAAGGTTGTAAACACAAAAGTTGGCTTTGGGCTGATGATCTTTTCAGCCATCGCGTCCTATGTTTTGAAATCACCGTATGCATTTCCTACTTTAATCATCCTGGGAGGATTGGCCACCACATGGAAATACAAAAGACAACCCATAGAAGAAAAAGAAAAGATTAGTATCAACTGGTCAAATCTGATTCTTTGGATATCGGTATTAGTTGCAGCAGCTGTTTTGGGTGGAGTTACTCAATATCAGCCCATCAAGATTTTTGAGAATTTTTACCGTAATGGAAGCTTAATTTTTGGAGGAGGTCAAGTGTTGGTTCCACTGCTTTACACTGAATTCGTTGAGTTTAAAGAATACCTTACTTCGCAAGAGTTCATTTCTGGATATGGCTTTGTACAAGCCATTCCAGGTCCTGTCTTTTCATTTAGTGGGTATGTAGGCGCCATTATGGCTAAAAATTATGGTGTAGGTGGACAGCTTCTAGGTTCAAGTATGGCTGTAGCTGGTATTTTTCTGCCGGGCACATTTTTGATATTCTTTATTATCCGTTTTTGGGAACAGCTTAAGAAGTATCGAATTGTGAAAGCATCCTTAGAGGGCATAACGGCCGTCAGTGCTGGAATGGTGATTGCAGCAGCTTTTCTTTTATTCATGCCTATGGATCAAAAGCTAATCAATTATATCCTACTATTTAGTACGGTTGGGATGATGCATTTCACCAAGATACCTACACCATTGATCGTTTTGGCGGGACTGATTTTTGGAATTGTGATCGCATAAAAAAACCCTGCCGAAACTCGACAGGGTCATTGAATCAATCCGCTATATTTCTTATTTGTTTGCTGGAGGGTTTATTCCCAACTTCTTCAAAACAAGGTTAGTCACATTGTCTTCTTCACGTGCATAAAGCAAGATACTTTGCCCACTTGCAGTCATGTTGAATACATGCGTATATCCGTTTTCTTTTGAAATCTGCTCAATAGCTGTACCTATTTTTTCGAAAGCAGGCTGTAGCAACTGATTTCTCTTCTGTAGCATAGAGTTTTGCGCATTTTGCTCAAACTGCTGAATGGAATTTTGAAGGTTACCTATTTCATTCTCTTTATCTGCTCTTACTACATCAGTATATGATTGAGCATTTTGCTGATAGTCAGCAACTTTTGCCTGATAGTCAGCATATTTTGCTTCCAACTGGGTAGACAATTGCTTGTCGTAGCTAGCTAGTTCACTTTCAATTTGTTTTGCTTCCGGTAAAAGGCTCAAAACGTACTCTACATTTGTATAGCCTATTTTCAACTGCGCCATTACTCCAAATCCTATCACAGCAAGGGCAGTACTTAGTAAAATTCTAACTTTCATATCAATTTAACTTTATTCGTTTTTAAGGTTGGGCTTTCGCCCGTTGGTTTGTTAAGATTCAATTTTTGTGCTCAATTATTATCTACGCTCTGATTTTCTACCAATCCAAGATCTTCAAGCACGAAATCTGTATAATCATGGATCGGATCGGTGTAAATCATGACCAAATCCCCAGATTTATCAAAGACAATCTGGAGACGGCTATTTTTGGCAACACGCTCTACAGCTTCAAAAACCTGATCCTGAACTGGCTTTACTAATTCTTTTTTCTTTAAAAAGTAAAGCCCGTCAAATCCAAAAATGGATTGCTGATATTCTTTCACCTCTTTCCATTTACGTTCGATCTCCGCATTCCTTTCTTCCCACATTTCCTTGGTTAAGAGTACTTCTTCTGCCTTGAGTTCTACTTCCATCGCTTCTACCTGCTGATAAAGCTCCTGAATTTCCTTCTCCCATCCTTTTGCCAGTTTTTCGATTTCAGCCTGTGCTTCTTTATACTCCGGCATCTTTTCCAGAATGTATTGTGTATCTACATACCCAAATTTTTGCGCAAATGTAATCGACCCGAAAAAAAGTCCAAAAAGCAGTAGAGATAACTTTTTCATAGCGTTTTTATTTAAGACACATCCATTAGCGTATCTGTTGTCCAATGGAGAAGTGGAATTGTGGACCAGCATTATCAAATGATCCAGGAACTCTGTCGAATCCATACGCCCAGTCAATTCCCATTAGTCCAAACGCTGGCATGAAGATTCTAAGGCCTATACCTGCAGATTTTTTTATGTTGTATGGATTAAACTCCGCAAATCGATCCCAATTGTTACCACCCTCAACGAAAGTGAGCGCATAGATTGTGGCAGATTGTGCCAGTGAAATTGGATATCTCAATTCCATCACATACTTATTGAATAATGTTCCTCCTTCAATATTACTTTCCGCATCAAACGGTGTAATGGAATTGTCTGGGTAACCACGCAAGCCAACAACATCTGTTCCAAGCAAGAAATTTTGTCCGGTCAGACCGGATCCACCAAGTTGGAATCGCTCAAATGGACCCACATCGGTTTTGCTTGTATATGTTCCAAGGTAACCAAAGTGCGCCCTGGCTGACAAGACAAGTTTCCCAGTTAAAGTCAGGAAGTACTTGCTATCAAAATTCCATTTGTGATATTCTAACCACTTATAGCGATCGCTGGCAGTTGCATTTTCATAATCAAGATCTCTCCACAATGAATATGGTGGAGTGAATGAAGCACTTAATGAAAGACTTGATCCATTTCGTGGATACATCGGCTGGTTGATGGAGTTTCTTGCGAAAGTAGCATTGAACGTAAAGCTATTAGCGTCTCCAGTGCTGAACCCAAGAGACCTACTATTAAACTGGAAGAGGTCATAGCGTTGATAAGAAATACCTGTGCTAACAGTAAAGAAGTCATCTGGCCATCTTACTCGTCGGCCAAGAGAAGCCGAAATGCCAGTTACTTTCAGCCAGCCTAATGTTTCGTTGGTAAATCTATTGATTGATCTTTGAATTGATTTGCTGAAGCTCAAGCCAAATGAGTTAGGTTTTCTACCACCAAGCCAAGGTTCTACGAAGCTGAACGAATAGCTTTGAAAGTTTCTTCCATTGGCTTGGAATCTGAGTGAAAGACTTTGCCCATCACCAACAGGAAGCCCTCTCCAATGCTCTGGTTTTGTAATATTTCTAACAGAGAAATTGTTGAATGTAACCCCGAACGTACCAACAAAGCCAAAAGCTCCACCCCACCCTCCGGAGAGTTCTATCTGGTCATTAGATCTTTCAACTAGCTGCCACTCGATATCAACTGTTTCATTCACCGGATCTGGGATTGGCACTGGATTTACCTGCTCTGGATCAAAGTATCCCAGCTGTGATAATTCTCTTTGAGTCCTTATAAGCTCAGCTCTGCTAAATTTATCGCCAGGTCTGGTTCGTAGCTCTCTAAGAATTACATGATCATTTGTTTTATCATTCCCACTAATTACTACCTTATCAATGGTCGCCTGGGCACCTTCATAGATTCTTAATTCCAAATCGATTGAGTCCTGACTTACGCCTACTTCTACTGGATTGATGCTGAAGAATAAATAACCATCATCCATATATAATGAACTAATATCTGCACCATTCGGATTAAAGTTCAATTTCTTGTTTACTAAATCCAGGTCATAGATATCACCTTTCTTGATGCCAAGAATTCGCTGCAACTGCTCGTCTGTATATATGTAATTACCTGACCAAGAAATATCTCTGAAGTAATACTTGCTACCTTCTTCTATGGTAACCGCGATGTTCATATACTTATTAGATATATCATAGACTGTATCTTTTATAATTTCAGCATCTCGAAAGCCCTTAGAGTTGTAGAAGCTTATGAGCGCATCTTTATCAGCTTGGTAATCATCTTTTACAAATTTTGATGATTTGAAGAAATTCAGATTCACATGAGTGGCCATGTATTCTCTTACTTCTTCCTTAGATACTTTTTTTGAGCCTTTAATAAAGTTGATCAAATTTGGCGGCCATGCTAACTTAGCCGTTGTTTCAATGATTTGTGTAGGCAACGAGAATTTTGGCGCCATCCCTGTTCCTTTGAATTTGGATCGAAGCTTAGCAGAAGTGAACTCATCATTTCCATCAAATCGAATGTTTCTGATTTTGACTTTTTGTCCTTTATCTATGCTCACCTTGAGATAGGCACTATTTCGCAGGATAGTATCATTTTGCTGAACTACATTAACCTGCGCATTCAAGTAGCCTTTACTTTCCATATATTTAGTAACGGCTATTTCCGTATTCTTTATGACTACATCAGTTAGGACTTTACCTCTGATGAGGCCAATTTTATCCTCAATTTCACCTTGCTTTGTTTTGTTGACACCTTCGATTATGTATTTGGTGAGTCTTGGTCGCTCAGTCAATTCGATGACCAACCAAATCTTGTCACCCTCTACTTTAGAAGCAAAAATTGTGACATTTCCAATGATGCCCTGTTTCCATAGCTTTTTTATTGCTGTGGTAATTTCATCACCTGGAACCTTTATTTTATCTCCTACACGCAAGCCAGATAGCGAAATCAACGCATTGTTGTCTAGAAACTGAACACCTCTAACTTCAATGTCTGCAATTTCATATTCTTTAGGGCTGGAATAGTTAATAGAAACTCCACCAGCAGGATTCGTTTGATTTCGCCCGAAAACAACTTGAGAATTAACCTCACTAATCGCCACAAGGGCCAAAAACAGAAATAATATTTTTTTCATTTGTGTTATCAATCTTTCCAATCCAGGCATATTCGCTATGCGTTCACTTGATCACTCGTTTTCCCAAACCTTCTTTCTCTATGCTGATAAGAAATAATAGCTTCGAACAAATCTTTTTTTCTAAAATCGGGCCAAAGTACATCAGTAAAATGTAATTCAGTATATGCCATCTGCCAAAGTAAGAAATTACTAATGCGCATCTCTCCACTTGTCCTAATCAACAAATCAGGATTCGGAATACCTACTGTGGATAGATGAATATCTATGTCAGAAGGTTCGATGTGCCTTTCATTTTTTTCCAAAATTTTATTTACAGCATTGACTAAATCCCATTTGCCACTGTAATTAAGAGCCAGGATCAACTGCATCCCTGAGTTTGAACTCGTTGATTCAATGGCTTCTAATAATCTCTTTTTCGCACCATCAGGCAATCCATTTGTATCACCGATAGTGGCTAGTCTAATATTATTTTTCTGAAGAGTTGGCATTTCGTCCTTAATGGTGTTTACCAAAAGGCTCATAAGTCCATCAACTTCATATTTAGGTCTGTCCCAGTTTTCCGTAGAAAAGGCATAAAGAGTCAAGTATTTTACACCCAATTCAGCCGAACCTTCAGTAACATTTCGTACAGCTTCAATAGCATTTTGATGGCCAAAAATTCGCTTCACTCCTTGCTTCTTGGCCCATCTACCATTACCATCCATAATCACTGCTATGTGATCTGGAATGTTGGTTTTTGCTATCTGGTTTCTTAGGTCCTCCAATTCTACTTTGAAAAAGGCTACAAAAATGGTCTTTTTTTTACTTAAAGGGAATGTAAACCAATGATTTAACTTCTATTAACGAGAAAGAATTGATTGGTTAGGTCTGTAGGGGAATGGACAAGGCACATTGAAGAGTGTAATACTGAAAGTAAGCCCAGTAAAAAAGTACCAATCATTGTCTTTTGGATTACCATATTGATAATCTTTTATGGTTTGATCACCGTCGGATATTCCATCCAGATAATCAAAGAATGTTTTTCTTGCACCAGCCTCAAGCCCAATTGTATATTTTTTTTGAATGAGATACTTAAAGCCAATACCAAGAGGGATTACAGGTTGAATCTTCCCTACACCTTCATTTTCTGGAACATCATTGAAATTGATAAAACCAATACCTCCGAATATGTATGGCGAGTAATTAACCTTAGATCCTTCAGTTTTAAAGTCTAGAAAATGATATTCGAATACTGATGAAATCTCAAGAATAGTAGAGTTAAACGAATGATCCCTTTGTAAAGCAAAGGCATCTATAGGAGTTTCTGATCCCTTTACTGTGCCTACAGTAAGAGCCAACTTTACAGTTAGGATTTCAGAAAAATTCATTCGATAGAATGCTGTCCCGGCCAAAGATGTAGTACTGAGACTATAGCCTCTTACTAGATCACCTGAGTAGTTCATCGAACCTATACCTCCGCCGAATTCAATAAATTGTGCGTTGGAGTTGGTTCCAATTATGACCAAGAGAATGCAGAAATATTTTCGCAAAATTTTAACGGTATTTTGCTCGTTTTCTAGTCGTTCCACCCAAGACATAGGACACTTTTATTTGGGTAACGAAAATCATATCATTATCGTCTGGATTACCTCTTATTGACCCATCAATTCCGGAACCAAGATTACCTTCAATGAAGTAGTTATGAACACCTGAATTATTAATTATTCTCAAATTGGTCAAATCTCTTGCTTCTCCTTTAGAACTAAACGGAACCGTTGATCTATCTGACATTATCCGCGCCAAAGGATCAGTAAATTGATCAAGGCTTACATAATTTCCACTTACATCATCGATATAATCTGTAAACAGATATCTGAAACCTAACTCTAGCCCAGCTGTAAGTTGAGTATTTGGTATTCTAATTTGAGCACCAATAGCTACAGGAATTGCAAACTCAATTGATTTGTAAGGTTCAATAATCCCTAAGTTTTGTCCTTCTGTTCCTAATGGCCTCAACTTTACCCATTCTCCTGCTTGTGGTGCTGCAACTGATCCATCTTGGGCACTTTGATAATCTGCTTCAGGAACTTTTCCTTGGGGTTCATGATGAAACACAGATGCGCCAACAGATAAATAGGCATTGAACGGTAGCCGCTGACTTGGGCCTCCATAATTTGGTAAAAGAAAAAGCTGGACAGCTACTCGAAGTTCCTTGATGTCATTTCTGAAACTCAAATTTCGAGCGTATCTCGGAAAGCTCTTCTCTCCGGTCGGATCAGAGGTAAAGTCATCACCAAAAACCCGAACCCAGTTGAGACCTGCCGTGACAGCTATTGAGTGGTGAAATTTATATCCACCATACAAACCAAACCCTGGACGGGTAAATGATACGTCAGTACTTGCTGCTTTATTCACTGGAGCTAAATCGCCGAAGTAGTTTCCAGCATTGATATTGGCACCTACAAAATAATAAGGCTCAAATCTACCATAGCCTCTAACTCCACCTTTGTAGTGCGAGACTTTTTTATTGGTTTGCCGTCTTTTTTTATACTTATTTCGTTGCGCTTCGGCATTATCCGCAAGCCCCAGCATGGCTATGGAAAGGATAATTACTAAAAGTCTTTTGAGTTGCATATTTCACTCTTTAAAACACAAAAATATAGATTTGATTCTTCCTAGGTGGTGAATTCTAGATAAATAGCTAATTCTAAACGTTTAAAACTACTGAAAGAATGCCCTTTTTCGTCTTTAAAAACAGAGTATTCACCAAAAAAGAAGCAAAAAAACGATCAATTACGTTTATCAAAGCCCCAACCTAGCTTATTTCGGATCGTATCTGGAAAATTAATTCCTTCAATGCGGATTAGTTTAGCTTGAAACGGTGCCTTCTTTATGGTGATATTAACATCATTTTCTATCGTTTCAGATCGAGAGTCAAGTGAGATTAAAAAACTTCTATTCCTAGTTTCAATTTCAAAGGTCAGTTCAGATTCATCAGAAACGATAAGCGGTCGAACATTTAAATTATGTGGGCTCACTGGAGTAATCACAAAATCTTTGGAATCAGGCATCATTAAGGGGCCACCGCAACTGAGCGAGTATCCTGTAGACCCTGTAGGTGTTGCTACCATTAGTCCATCTGCCCAATAGGTATTTAGGTATTGGCCATTGATGTAACATTTAACCATTATCATGGCAGACGAGTCTTTTCTCAATATTGCGCACTCATTTAAGGCATAGGTCTTCGCATTGAAAAGTTTCATATTGGTCTCCAATGAAAGGAGAGCTCGACTTTCTACTTCATATTCGCCTTTGAATAGTAGATAAAGAGATTCTTTTATTGCTTCTTTAGCAATTGAGGCAAGGAAGCCTAGTCGTCCCATATTTACACCTAGTATCGGGACTTCACTTTCTCCAACCCATAATAAGGATTCCAGAAAAGTACCATCACCTCCCAAGCTAAAAACGGAATCGAAATCTGAACTGATTTTATCAGTAATATTATTGACTTTGCCTAGTATAGCTGTGTTTCTGGAATGAAATAAGGAGGTATACCATATTTCAACGCTCTCCCTATTTAGTCGATCAATTATTTGGGTGAGGTATTTTTCAGAGTCTTTTTCTAGCGCTAGGCCATGCAAGACAATTTTGTTCATTGAGCTCATGGGTCTAAGAATTTCATAAGCATCCCATAACGATCTTTTTCATCAAAGGAATTGTCCTCTGTATTAAAAGAAGAGGTCACTTTATAACCGCTGTTAGTTAGACCTGTTGCTATTTGATTGACATCCTGATGATTAATTCTCAAGACAATTTCTATAAGCGAAGGATCATCTGTATCTGGTCTTACATTGGCTCCAAGGACGGTAGATCCATTCATTTCTACTACACGGGAAATTTCGGAGAGCGAATAGTCGTTTAGGCTTGTTTGCAAAGTGACGATCGCTCCTTGAGAATTAACTATTGCTGTTTTTGAGAATTCCTTCAATAGATCAGAAATAAGAACTACTCCCTTGAATTCTTCCTTTGAAACAACTGCTACCATTTCCATTTGATGCTCATTTTGAACTTTCAGAATGTCATAATAGTGACTAGTGGCCGAAATGATGCATGATTCTCCGATTAAGGGGTAAGCCCCAACTTCTGGGCGCATAATTTCTGAATCATAAAGCAAATCTTCAGAAATAAAGCCCAGTAGTTTATTGTCTTTAACTACCGGCAGCTCTTTCACCCTAAATTCATCCATCCACTGTTTTGCGCGAGCAATGTCGTCACTGGGTTTCAGTGGAGGTATCATATAGTTTATAAGCTGTTCTGCTATCATGCAATTAAATTTCTTGAATTAGCGTCACATATGTGGCTGCATTGGGCATATTCTCCATAGAATCTATTAGATCCTGTACGAATGGAATTACATAACCTACCCATTCGAAGACAGTAGGCCCAATACCTACAATATACGGGAAAAGCAATGTATCGTCTGCATACGTTTCGACCAAATCAAATCCAACGGATTCAAAAACCCAAAAAACGATGCTCAATATAAAAGCCCATTTAAGTAGTCCTGCCACAGCTCCGGCAGCGTTGTCCAAAGTGCCAAAAATGGTCATATCAATAGCCTTTTTGAAGGCTTTGGCACCCATTTTTATTGCGAGACTTAATAGGATAAATAGTATAATAAAAACAGCAACAGCTATTATTTCAAAATAGTTACTATCTCCAAAAAGATTTGTAGTTACCGGAATAGTTAGCTCAAGAGCCAAAAGTAGCCCTACAAAAAAAGCAATAAACGAAAACAACTCTATAATGAAGCCATGCATATATCCTTTTACAGCTCCAAAACCTAAAACAACTAATAGTACAATATCAAATGTGCCCAATTAACTAAGTAGTTTTTTGGCTAACGAAGATATCACCTTACCGTCCGCCTTCCCAGCAAGTCTTTTTGTTGCGGCTCCCATCACCTTGCTCATGTCTTGAGGGCCAGCTGCCCCTACTTCTTCAATAACTTTTTTCACCTCACCTTCTATCTCATCTTCGGAGAGTTGCTTTGGCAGATAACTTTCAATTACGGCCAACTCTGATTTTTCAATTTCAGCCAAATCATTTCGCCCTTGCTGTTCAAATACTTCTATTGAGTCTTTGCGTTGCTTCGCAGCTTTTGTCAAAAGCTTCAATTCTACTTCTTCTGAGAGGTCTCCTTCTCTACCTTTTTCTGTTTCTGCAAGTAGAATTTGGGATTTTATTGCTCTCAATGCTCTCAGACTATCTTTGTCTTTGCTGAGCATGGCCTGCTTTATATCTGATTCGATTGTTGATTTTAAACTCATTTCTATTGTTTTTAATTGAACAACTTTGCGAAGAAAAACATTCTAGTGTTATGACCCAACTAAGTGTAAATATCAACAAGATTGCCACATTGCGAAATGCAAGAGGAGGCAGCAATCCCAATGTGGTTCAAGTAGCAAGGGATTGCGAGCGATTTGGTGCTCAGGGAATCACTGTGCACCCGAGGCAGGATGAAAGGCATATTACCAGGCAAGATGTATATGACTTACAAGATGTGGTAACTACTGAGTTTAATATTGAGGGATATCCTGATGAGCGATTCATGAGAATTATCGAAGATGTGCGCCCGACACAAGCCACACTTGTACCTGATCCACCAAACGTTCTCACCTCCAATGCAGGATGGGATACCATCAAAAATGAAGACAAGCTTTCCGATATCATAAATCAGTTAAAAAGTTGGGGCGTTCGCACTTCAATATTCATTGAACCTGAAAATTATCTAATGGATGGAGCAAAAAAATGTGGCACTGATAGAGTAGAATTATATACAGAAATGTATGCGTCATCTTATCTAAAAGATCGGGAAAAGGCGATCAAGGATTATAAATCTTCAGCAAAACACGCACACGAAATCGGACTCGGGTTGAATGCTGGGCATGATTTAGACCTTAAAAATTTAAGATATTTTAAAGAACAGATCCCATTTGTTGAGGAGGTCTCAATTGGACATGCTCTGGTTTGTGATGCCCTGTATTTTGGACTAGAGAATACGATTCAGATGTATCTGCGGGAATTAGACCTTTAACAAGATTTTTGCTAAACATTTTAGTAAAATGATTATTTTTGAATAATGGAATTTTCAAGTTTGGTTTTTTTGGTTGTAGGATTGACAATAGGAGTGCCAATAGGATGGATGATTTTGAGAGTAAAAACCAATTCCAGTGTTCCAGAAAATGAAGAATTAAAGATTCAATTAAAACTGGAACTTGAAAGATCTAAAAAGCTTGGTGAAGAGATACAACAGATCAATGATGAGCTAAGAAAGGAACGGGAAGAAATTCTTCATCTGAATAATCAAAACTCCACGCTCAAAGCTAACTATCAGAATCTTCAAGTTCGATTAGAAGAACAGAAAGATGAGTTTGGGCAGCTTCAAGAAAAATTCACTGCCGAATTTAAGAATTTGGCTAACGAAATTTTTGAAGAGAAGAGTAAGAAGTTTACTGATCAGAATAAAACCAATCTTCATGAATTACTTAACCCACTGGGCCAAAAGCTCACAGATTTTGAAAAGAAGGTAGAGCAAACCAATAAAGAGAGTCTTGAAAGAAGTACCGCTTTAAGAGAGCAAATTATCGGATTACGCGAGCTCAATGATCGCATGACTAAGGAAGCTGAAAATCTGACTAAGGCGCTGAAAGGAGATGTGAAAATGCAAGGAAATTGGGGTGAGGTTATCCTTGAGCGAATTTTGGAAAAATCAGGTCTTGAGAAAGATCGAGAATATTTTATCCAAGAAACACTACATTCTGAGGAAGGAAGGAGATTGCGACCAGATGTGATCATAAAATTACCTGACAATAAGAACCTGGTGATTGATGCCAAAATGTCTCTTATAGCCTATGAGAAATACATGAATACTGAAGATGAAGTTGAAAAGGAGCAGTATCTAAAAGATCATATTTTATCGATGAAAGCACACGTGAAAGGGCTCGCGGAGAAAAATTATCATCAGCTTTTTGATGGTGGATCTTTAGATTATGTATTGATGTTCGTGCCAATAGAGTCAGCTTTTGCTCTTTTAGTTCAGCATGGTGGAGAGCTTTACAATGAGGCACACGAGAAGAGCATCATTATTGTAAGCCCGGCAACTTTGGTTGCAACTCTTCGAACAGTCTCCAGCATCTGGAAACATGAGTATCAAAACAGGAATGCACTAGAGATTGCGCGTCAAGGAGGAGCTTTATATGATAAATTTAAGGCTTTCGTAGATGATCTTATTGAGGTTGGAAAGTCATTGGATAAGTCAAAGCAACAATACGGACAGGCCATGAATAAGCTAGTAGAAGGAAAAGACAACTTGATTCGAAAAACTGAGAGATTAAAAGAGTTGGGCTCAAAAACTACTAAATCAATGGACGATAAGCTACTTCATCGTGCGGGAGCAAGGGACGATGAAGATTCACCTGAGCTTTTTTGATTTTTGCTATTAAAAACTTATTGAGATGGAGCTGACTTCAGATAACAAGCTGAAAAATATTATAGTTGTAGGAGATCGCGTTCTAATAAAACCTGTGAAGGAAACTGGGAAAACAGCCACTGGGATATACTTACCTCCAGGTGTACATGAAAAGGAGAAAGTTCAAAGTGGTTATATTGTAAAAACTGGTCCCGGGTATGCAATTCCACACTCTGTTGAGGAGGAAAACTGGAAACCAGAGGAGGAAAAGATCAAGTATATTCCATTACAGGCGAAAGAAGGTGATTTAGCAATTTTTTTGCAAAAAGGAGCTTTTGAGGTACAATATAATGGACAAAAGTATTTTATAGTGCCTCAAACCTCCATTCTCATGCTGGAGAGAGAAGAGGATTTATTTGGCTAGAATTTCATTTTATTCATATTAACTACCATAATATTCTGTTAATCTTTACATTTAAAGAAGATTAACCGAGATAAGAAGATGCGGAATTTATTAAGCCTTCTAATTCTTTCGATATCATTTCACTTATCAGCTCAGGAAACCAGCGAACTTCCTTTTCAGGTGTTAGTAGCGAAAGACGCCAGCGTGTATGGCACTCCTGTCAAACCGCTTCAAATGATTGATGATGTAACTTCAATTGAGATAGAGGAAGGAGGATTTTTAAGTTTGGTTCATAAAGGAGGCACCACTTATGAGCATAAGGAAAAGATCTTTACATTTTATCTGAAGCCAGAGGGGCTAAAAAATCTCAGTGTGCGTCCTAGGCTAGAACTGCTTTATTCTGATACTACTGTATTAGACCCTACAAAATTTATTACGGTGATATCTCCTTCATTTGATCGATCAGGATATTTGGAATGGAATGAGAATGAACCGTTTGAGTTGTTTTGGCACCTGCACGATGAGCCTGTGCTTAATTATGTACTGAAGGTAAGTGACAATAAAGGAAATAAGATTCAAGATTTCCCAACCAGACTGCATAAATACCTGCTAAAACCTACAACCTATGGTCTTGAAGATGGTGCTTTTAACTTTAAAATAACAAGCACATTCGCTGGAGAAACTCTGGAGTCCAAAACATATAGCGTCCAGTTATTGCCTGGTCCAGTCTATGAAAAGAAGGCTACCGACTTGATTCTAAAAGCACTTGATCTTGAATTAAGTCCAGAACTGGCGCTACCGGTGTGGCAAGAAGCATTGTCAATGAGAAACGGAGAGTTTTATAAAGAACTTTTCCAAAAATTTCTAATAAGAAATCAGGAAGGTCTTACATCCGCTGGCGAAGATGTGCAGCAGCTTCTTTCGCAAAATAAGTAAGGATCATATCCGCACCTGCACGCTTAATAGAAAGTAAGGATTCCATCATTGCACGATCTGCATCCAACCAACCCTTCTGGCCGGCAGCTTTGATCATGGAGAACTCACCGGAAACATTATAGGCAGCAATTGGAATGTTGAATTTCGATTTGAGATTATGGATAATGTCTAGATATGCTAAAGCAGGTTTCACCATAAGTATATCTGCACCTTCATTGAAGTCAAGTTCCGCTTCCAGTATTGCTTCATTGGTATTAGCAGGATTCATCTGATATGCCTTCTTATCACCAAACTTTGGTACTGAGTCCAACGCATCACGGAACGGTCCATAGAATGCACTCGCATATTTGGCGGTGTAACTCATGATTCCTGTATCGGTGAATCCTTGGTCATCGAGGACGTTTCTTATATAGCCAACTCGAAAATCCATCATGTCCGATGGGCCAATCATGTCGATGCCGGTTTCTGCTTGAGCCAGTGCCATTTTGCCAAGCACATCTAAGGTTTCATCATTGAGAATTTTTCCATCCTCCACAATTCCATCATGTCCATCAGAACTATATGGATCCATTGCTACATCCGTTATGATAAGTGCTTCCGGGAATTCTTTCTTGATTTTGGTTAAGGTCTTTAGATAAAAAAAGTTTGGATCGTAGCTCTTGGTAGCCATCTTATCCTTATTCTTCTCCTCAACTACAGGGAAGACATCAAAACCCTGGATTCCGAGCTTCAGGCAATCCTCAATCTCCCTTAGTATCAAATCTTCCGAGAGCCTAAATATCCCTGGCATACTTTCAACCTCAGATTTTTTCTTGGTTCCTTCCAGCAAGAAAAGTGGAAAGATGAAATCGTTGGTGGTCAATGTTGTTTCTTGAGCTAAATCTCGAATAGCTGAAGAAGCTCTATTTCTTCTAGGTCGCCTCATGGTTGCAAAGATATTCTCAATATTTTTCCATCTATGCCAGAGGCGTATCCAAAGTTACCTTTCATACTTAACGCCCAATAGTTGAGGGTATCCAAAGTACTCCATGTTTGACCCAAATCATTTGTATAGTCCAACCCTTTTGGGCCACATACGAATGCAAAAATCTGATCGCTCACATTTGTAATAGTACTTCCGTAAAATGCTCCGACTGTGTTAGGTTGATTGCTTAGCTGCCATGTGATCCCACCGTCTTCTGAGAAGGCGCAATTGTCTGTATACTCTGTTGGCTTTAATAAGTCACCACCCGTAACAACCCCTATATTGTCAATGAATGAAACAGAGGTGTTTCCTGCTGCTTCACCAGTGATTAAAGGTGAGTTTACTTCCTTCCACGATTTACCATAATCTTCAGTAATTAGAAACCTACAGTTTCCGCTGGCTCCTGTTGCTATCCAAGCTTTCCCATCTTCACCTGTAGTGACACATGTACCACTGGCGGCAAATCCGCCTTCGCCTTTTCCTGCAGCGGGCATGTTGACAGAATCGGCTCGTGACCATGTTTGTCCTCCGTCAGAGGTTAATAGGATATATGGATATTTATCTATTGCGTCACCGTAGGCTATGCCTCTTTGACTATCCCAAAAATCAATACAATCGAGGAATCCAAGTGAGTCTGTCATTACAAAATTTTCCTGCCATTGATCTGGAGCCTCGAATGAAAATATCCTTGAGAGCGGACCCGGACCGGCGCTCATCAAAATGACCGAGTTTTCGCTAAAGGCATGAATGTCGCGGAACTGCAGTGTATCACCCGTAGGGTGCTCGAATAGCTGCCATGTTTTTCCCTGATCCTTTGAGCCAACAAATGATCCATCATGTCCACTCGCCCAGACGGTATTTTCATCTACGATGCTGATTGCCTGAAGTAGCGCTTCGGTAGGAGTTTCAAGTCTTTCGATTCTAGGAACCATTTCTTTTTTGGCACAGCCCAAGATTATCAATGCGATACCAATCAATTGTATTAATCTCATGCGAATGCAGGTTTACTTTCAATGGATTTTTGAATTGCAGTCATCCATTTTTGAAAAAGCTTTTGCTCCAATGATAAAACGAATTCACCATGTAATTTCCAATCCCCAAAGAAGTTATCCATCTGCTGGATCATTTCTTCCAGGTGACCTTGTTCCTCTACAACAATCATCCGTACACTGATTTTACTTTCGATTGCTCTTAATACTTCCTCATACACCGGATAGAGCGCATCAGCACGCACTTCTATGGCATACGTGACCAAAAGGTAAGCCGCATATTTTAGTTTGCTTCCTGTGTAGCCAAGATTTTTTTTAAGATAACGGCTGATGGATGCGTCGAGCGCATGGAGGTATTGAAAACTTTCTATAGGTGCCAGCAGTTCATTTATCTGATATGTTTTACAGCCTTCGAATCCGGTCTTCTTAATCTGACTTTTCAGGTAATAGGCATGTCGTGCTTCTTCAGCGGCATGTTTCAGTACGATTTCGTCTACAAGCTGGTCATGCTCGGAAGCTGAAATTTTTCTAGCCCCGGTGTTTTCCATCATGGAAAGAGCGTTGAGCCATTTGGCATGGAGTTCCGGTGAGGATACGATTTGGTTGATGAGGTTTTTTAATTCCATGTGGTTTTTTGAATTGAAATTCAAAGCTAGTGAGTGTGGTTAATTTTTTTGGATATGGACTAGATCATTTTTTCTAATGAGGTACACTTACTACTTCTTACAATACATTCTTTGGTCACATTACCTAATTTCATGCTATGATCTATTTCAACAATGCTGGAACCACCTGGCCAAAACCTGAATCGGTAATAAGAGCGATTGACAGGTTTAATCAATTAGCTCCTAACGAATGGCTAGACGTGTTTGAGGAAGGAAACGAAATAGTTCCTTCTTTTTTCGGGATTGAGGATTCGAGTCGATTTCTATTTACTCAAAGCTGCACACATGCTTTGGCTACCGCATTTGGTGACTTTGCTTGGAAGCCTGGAGATCGGCTGATCATAAGCACAATGGAGCATCATGCTTTATCGCGATGGTTTTATAAGCTACAAAACGAACAAGGGGTGGATGGAGTAATTATACCGCGTACCGATGAAGGGCCTTTGGATTTAGAAGTATTGGAGGACGAATTGAAAAAAGGAGCTCGGATGGTAGCCGTATCTATGGCAAGTAATGTGACAGGGGAAGTGTTGCCTTACGAGGAGATCATTCGGCTGTCAAAAGAAAATGGCGCCATCTGTTTGTTGGATGGAGCACAAACCGCGGGCATTATCCCAATTAATATTTCAGATTTAGAGCCTGATATTTTTGTATTTGCTGGACACAAAGGCCCCTTTGGCCCACAGGGAATCGGTGGATTATATATTTCTGAAAATGCTCCAATGGTTTGTCCTAGCGCTGATTGCGAAATAGTGCCGGGAGCAAAAAAGCCTTCTCGATTTCCAACCTATTGCGATATTGGGTCGGCACCCATGATGACCATTTCAGGATTAACTGCAGGCATCAAATGGTTGCAAGAAAAAGGGTGGCATCAACTGCAGATGCATAGAAATACACTGATGAATCAGTTGCGGGGAGGACTCGCCAAAATACAAGAAATAGAAATTGTAGGAGGTCCAAGACATGATAGCTTTACCGGAGCGGTTTCCATCAGGAGTTCGGCAATGTCTATCAGAGAACTCAAAGAAAGGCTGTGGAATGAATTTCAAATTGTTGGGAGTGCCGGATATCAGTGTGCACCCCTTGCGCATGAAGCCTTAGGATCAGGTGAAACAGGTACCTTTCGATTGAGTGTGGGACCTATGAATACCGAAGATGAAGTGAAGTATGTACTTGAGGCTTTATCAACGTTAAGCTAAACCGCATGCGCAATCGCTTATGATTTCATCTTCCTCAGGAGGTATTCGGTTCTATTCCAATAGAATAGATGTCTGTTGGTCTTCTTTCTGGATTTCCAAAACCCGCCCAGGTAATAAAAGATAAAACTCTAGTATAATGGGAAGCAACCTTTGTCGAATATTAGAATCATTTAGAGAAGTTTACACCGAATGAAAATAGCTGCCTATTTCATGCTTTTGTTAATGTCTTCAATTTCGATAGCTCAGAATAATCTCCCAGATATCGAGCTCAATATTGTTGAAGATAATGAGATTAATTATTTGCAGGTCGTAAGTCAATGTTATGCTCCGGTGGATTTATACATAAAATATGAAGGTACCGATAGCATTTACCTGTCAAAAATCATTGAGCCTTTCGATAGTGTGCGAATCTTTGAGATGGGAATGGGGGATAAGAAAGAATTAGCTATTGCCTATAATGCTACCTACGATTTAGGTTATTATCTCGGAGATCCGTCAACGGCTAAGCATGACACTACCTATCTGTATTCATTACCATTTAAGAAGGGGAAAAAATATACGTTAAGTCAGGGGGTAAATGGAAATTTCAGTCACAACAATATTCAATCGAGATATGCTGTAGACTTCCAGTTAGAGATTGGAGAACCTGTACATGCTGCTCGGGATGGGTTGGTTGTAAAGGTTGTAGATCATTTCAATGAATCAGGAGATGAAGACTTCAGATACAAGGCAAATCAGATACTCATACTTCATAAGGATGGCACAATTGCTTCTTATGTTCACCTGAATGAAGGAGGATCTTTGGTCAATGAAGGGGATACTGTTCGCCGCGGACAATTAATCGGCTATTCGGGCAATACGGGTTTTACAAGAGGACCTCATTTGCATTTTGTAGTAAGAAAAGGAAAGGATATTTCAGTTCCCGTTTTCTTTGAAGGGTATAAAAGGGAGGTTTTGATAAAAAGGAGGCGGTACAAAAGAAATGACTCACAGTGAGATATATTCGACAATGGCATTGCTCAATTTTTTCAGATCTTCACTATTTATGACGTAAGGCGGCATCACATAAATCAGATTCCTGAAAGGACGAATCCAAACACCATGTTCTACAAAGAATTTTTGAGCTTTAGGCACGTCCACCGATTCGTTCATTTCAATTACTCCTATAGCACCAAGTACGCGAACATCTTTGACTGAAAGCGAAACAGCTACTGGCACCAGTTCATTCTTCAGCTGTTTTTCAATATTTAATACCCTTTCCTTCCAATTGGAATTCAGTAGCAATTCCAGACTTTTGTTTGCAATTGCACATGCGAGCGGATTTCCCATGAAAGTTGGGCCGTGCATGAATACACCAGCCGCTCCATTTGAAATGATTTCAGCTACATCTTGGGTGCATAGTGTGGCCGCCAAGGTGATATATCCACCTGTTAAGGCTTTCCCCAAGCACATTATGTCAGGAGTAATTTGAGCATGCTCGGAGGCGAAAAGCTTACCCGTTCTTCCAAAACCCGTAGCTATTTCATCTGCAATTAGCAGCATGTCATTTTCATTGCAGAGTTGTCGGACTTTTTTTAAATAGTCAGGCGAGTAGAACCACATGCCTCCTGCACCTTGAACAATCGGCTCCAAAATAAACGCGGCACACTTATTAGCATTTAAACGGAAAAACTGTTCTAACCTGGATAACTCCTCCTCTTCATATGATTCATTGAAGCTTTTAGTAGGTTGATCGATGAAAATTTGCTCAGGTAAAAAATTCGAGAAGAGGTGATGCATGCCGCCTTCGGGATCGCAAACTGACATTGCACCCGTGGTATCTCCATGGTAGCCATTGCGGATAGTCATGAATTTATTCTTACCCGACTCACCTTGAGCATGTTGATACTGAATGGCCATTTTCATGGCTACTTCCACGGAGACCGATCCACTATCAGCCAGGAATACTTTGTCCAATCCTGATGGCGTGATCTCAACTAATTTTTGACAAAGCTTTACGGCAGGCTCATGTGTGATTCCACCAAACATGACATGCGCCATCTTGCTCAATTGTTCCTGGGCTGCTTCATTTAATTCGGACACATTATAGCCATGAATAGCGGTCCACCAGCTGGACATTCCGTCAATTAATTCTTTGCCATCTGCCAGTTTTAGTCTGACTCCTTTCGCGGAAACTACAGGATAAGTAGGCAATGGATTTGACAGAGAAGTATAAGGATGCCAGATATGGTTTCTATCAAACTCAAGAAGTTTCGAATTAAAATTTGAGTCTTGAGGCATATTTATTAATGATTTCAGGTGTGATCGATTCTTCTTTACCAACTTCTAGTAGGCACTTCAATCCAGACCGTTTTTGAATAACGTCAAAGCTTGCATGATTCTTTTCACCATTGAAAATAATTCCAACTACTGGAACACTACGATTCTTCAATAAGCTTAATGTGAGCAAGGTATGATTAATACTCCCCAGGTAGTAGTTTGCTACCACAACCACCGGAAGCTTTGTTTTTTGTACCCAATCGATATTAACAAAGTCGTCCCGTAACGGTACCATCAAACCACCAGCAAGCTCAATAATTAATGACTTGTTAGTAATTGGCAATTGGAGTTCAGATTCTTCTATCGACATTCCATCAACTTTAGCTGCAGCATGAGGTGACATGGGTTCGGTTAGTCGATAGGCTTCTGGATGAACAAATGATCCTTGTACCCAATTTGCAATTTTGTGTGAGTCAGTATTATCCAGCTCTCCAGCTTGAATTGGTTTCCAATAGTCTGCTTGTAATGCTTTACACAGAATAGCTGATATCACAGTCTTGCCTGTATCGGTACCAATGCCAGCAACAATAAATCGATCACTCATTGTTCAAGACTTTAAATAATAAATCTATTTCATCTTTCGTATTGAAGGAATGAAGACAAAAGCGGATGCGTTCCGAACCTTCAGCTATGCTTGGTTTCCGAATAGGAAGTGCGTTTATGCCTGCGGCACACAGCTTTTTTCCTAGTTCTACCACTTGCTCGTTTCCCGGTATAATCAACGATTGAATTTGAGATTGAGAATTTAGCCAGGAAGAATTGGTTTTATTCCGTTTTTCAACAAAGTATGAAATGTTGGATTGAAGCTTTTCTCGCTCAAAATCAATTTCAGGTAATAGCTGATACATTGCTTCGATAGCACAAAACTGGTGAGCCGCTGGCGCAGTAGAAAATATCATGGATCGAGAAAAATTGACTTGATAATCTTTGAGCCATTTTGGTCCGACCACAGCAGCTCCGTGTATTCCGGGGCCTTTTCCGTACGTCATAATCCGCGCTAAAACCTGATCCTGTAAACCTAACTCCTGAACAAAACCATTACCTTTTTCACCTCTGACAGCCATAGAATGTGCTTCGTCAACGATAAGCTGAGCCCCATTCTCTAGGCATATTTCCACGATATCGTTTAATGGACAGATATCGCCATCCATAGAGTAAATCGATTCTACAATTACGATTTTTTGACCTGAATGCTCTTTCAGTTTTTTATCTAAATCACTGGGATCATTGTGCGAAAATCTAATCCTTTTCGAATGCCCTAATCGAGCGCCATCAATGAGACTTGCGTGGATCAATTCATCACAATATAGAGTTGTTTCACGAGTGGCTAGGCATGAAATAAGGCCAAGGTTAGCAGTATATCCTGAGGAATAGATAAGCGCGCTTTCGCTCATGTGAAAGTCTGCTATCAGCTGTTCTACGTGCTCTGCGTATTCAGAATTTCCGCTCAAAAGTCTGGAGCCTGTAGCTCCATTTTGTTTTAGCCCCTGCTCTAAAGCTGACTTGATAGCAAGTTCTAGCTCCGAAGACTTAGCAAGTCCTAAATAGTCATTGGAATAAAAATCAATCCCATCGGGTGGGAGGGGAAGAGTTCGCAGCAGGTGCTGCTTTTTTCGTTCGTCGAGTGCTTTTTGGTAGCTATTCATAATCACTCTTACCCACTTGAATGGGATTTGTGCTAAGCTTCTACTTCAGACTCTTTCTTATTGTATTTGAATGCTTCTCTTGGCACCAATCCCAGCAAGTCAAACATGTCTTTATCGTCATTGAAATCTGGATTTGGTGTGGTCAGCAATTTATCACCTGCAAAAATTGAATTTGCACCAGCCATAAAACACAATGCTTGCTCTGTCAAGCTCATTCCTTCTCTCCCTGCAGATAATCTCACAACAGATGCTGGCATTACTAATCGTGCAGTTGCAATCATGCGAATCAATTCATGTGCTGCTACTCTTTGTTGTTCGGCTAGTGGCGTTCCTTCCACGGGTACTAATGCATTGACTGGTACAGATTCGGGATGCACTTCCATATTTGCTAGTGTAAGCAACATGCCCATTCTATCTTCAGCTGATTCACCCATTCCGATAATCCCTCCAGAACACACAGAGATTTTTGCTTTACGGACATTATCGATCGTCCTTAACCGATCGTCGTATTCTCTTGTGCTGATAATATCATCGTAGTAGGCTTCAGAAGTATCAATGTTGTGGTTGTATGCATATAATCCGGCATCAGCCAGTTTCTTCGCCTGATCCTCTGATACCATTCCCAGTGTGCAGCAAACTTCCATATCCATGCTGTTTACTGTTTTTACCATATCTAGTACTTTGTCAAAATCTCGGTTGTCGCGAACCTCTCGCCACGCTGCGCCCAAACACATTCTTGATGCACCATTTGCTTTTGCGGATTCTGCTTGTGCACGCACTTCGTCAACTTCCATAAGCTTGTGCACTTTAATGTCTGTGTGGTAACGGGCAGCTTGAGGACAGTAGGCACAGTCTTCTGGACAACCACCGGTTTTAATGGAGATGAGACTACTTACCTGAACTTCTTTAGGATCATGATATTTACGATGTATCGTAGCCGCCCCAAACACCAACTCCATTAATGGACGGTTATAAATATCTGCAATTTCTTCTAGCGTCCAGTTGTGTCTTACTTCAGTCATAATGCATCATTAGAATCTTACATGCAAGTATAGTTTATTCATTGTCCGCTAAGAAGAAATGGAGAGTTAGAAATGCAACATATGGATATGGTAATCATTTTTTTGCTTAAAAGGGATACGCAAGGCAGGTATACTTTCGGTAAACATCAGCTTTTATGAATTAAATATGACCTCCGACTATGCATAGATTCGTTAGTTAAATCTGAATTAGAACTGAAAAAATGGATACAGAATACAATAGCAGATGGTCTTTTTTGGATCAATCACGATCAGGAATTGGAAGCTTATCTATAGCGGAAGTTGAACTTATAATTGAGTGCAACAAGAATATAATAAAGAATTTAAAGAAGCAACGAGTAAATGGAAGTGTTCCGTATGATGATGCAATTCTAATGTTGGAAGTATTTAATAATTACTATCGCATAAGGTTGAGACAACTTACTGAATTCAAAGCCCCTGATGATTACCATCAGGGGCTGCAGTCATGAATTAGTCTCACCAAAATTCATGATTTCTAAAACGCTGCCTCTTCTATGGAGGAAGTAGCCGGCTAGTCTATCAACGGTGTAGAATGCGATAGCCATGAAGAATACATTGATGTGAATGTTGAAAAGCAAATAGCTGCAAATAGAGATAAAGATTAGACTCAAAAAATAGCTTGCAAATCCTGCTATGTATCTGGTAATATTTTTACTGAGCAGCTTATTAATGTATTTTTCGATAATGTCTCCTTCTACAAAAGCGAGGTAGCTCAAGAACGCATATGTCATTGCTATCAATAGAAAAAACCAAAAGTTCACAACAGTGTCTCCATGTTTGATGGTTAAGAAAGCATTGAGAAGAATCAATGGGCCAGCGGTAACTTCTAGTACGGTCTCGTGCATATCATTTTCAAAAAAATCACCAACCACTACTATTTTGCCTGCAACAAATTGCTGAATATCTTCATCTGATAGATATAATAATTCACCCAGGCTGACTGGATTGAAACCTGCCTCAAGATCATAGATATCCTTTTGTAGAATACGATAATTCATGATGAAGTTATTCATGGTCCATTGTGGTCCAATTTTTACAAAAGGCCCAAATCTTACGCTGGATTGTTGGCTTAGCGCTTCAAAAACTTTAAGTGGAAGTAGTTTGATCGAGTCACCATGAATAAGCTGGTATTTGTAAACACCATCAAAAGCACTTCCTATCAAATAATCTGAAATTCCGTAATCTGCTTGATCGAAGATGGGTAATTCAAGATTGCCTTGTTGATTAATATGTGCAGATAAAATCACATTGTCCAACTGATATAACTCTTCAGCAAGCTGCTGATCAGCAAGTGAGGAATCTACAAAATGAATATCAGTGATAATGTATCTCGGTTTTTCGTTCGCAGAGTTTAGGGCATGGAAAAACTGAGCCAACTTTTGCCTGTCTGTAATTGCCTGATTGCCAACCGGAAACCCAAATTCATCATACCGATCGATCAATTCGAGATCGTATGAAGTATTGATAAGGACAAAGTCTTCAGAATCGGGGCGATCTCTAGTTGCGAAGTTCATTGCAGTTGTACTCCAAATGAGGAATTTTTCATCGCTTGCTAGCCAGGGTAACTTCATTAAATAGCATGTGATAATCATCATCATGATGGTGTTAATGAAGATCAGCGATATAAGGAGAAATTTTTTCAAGGAATCAATTTTAAAACTCGGATATAGCGGCCTTCAGATGTTCTTCCGAACACTTTCCATACATGGAATTAATTAACTCAAGAACTGCAGTTTCCTTGCCATCAGAGAATTGATCCAAAAGAGATTTTAATGCTTCACTAGAAACGATAACTAAATTCATATTAGTAATGAATGTGGAACTTTGATCCTCTGCCTTGTAAAAGTAAAGTTTGACATCTTTGACCAGAGATGGATCTACTTCAACTCCATCTATTGAGTAAAAGCTGTTTGTATCAATGATAAGTTTCTCCTCATCACTATTGAGTTTTTTGTTGATAGTTTCATTTTGGTATTGATATTGAGCGTAGAAAAATTGACTCTCTGACATGGGATAACTTGTTTGTGATACACGAACAGAATAGGTATTTCCAACCCATGCGACCGGGCCCTCATCGAATAGCTTTCGAAAATCCAAGGCATTATTTATAGATCCTGCTCTTGTACTTAGCCTGCCCCGAACTGGTGAGATCACAGTGCTAAGTGCGTAAAGTGCATCACTTTGAGAAGAATAATCACTATTTTCCTGAATGATAAAGCGGCCTCTCGAAGAACTGAGAACCGCGGCACGCGCACCTTTTGTCTCAAACTTGAGACTGGCGTCTTCTGAGATTTTCAATCCTTTGGTTAAATACCTTCCAGACTCGGAATCATAGATTTTACCAATGGTATGAATAACCGTGTAAGACTGGCTTTGTACGTGAAGACAAAGTAGGATCAGCATTATGGACAGGTATCTCATGATTAATAGATTTTGAAGTCATTTTTAATGTTTTCTTCTCTGGATGTAGGCACTTGTTTGCCATTGCTCAAGAGAATCACTTGCTCACCAACGTATTGTCGTATTTCTGAAACTCGATAATCTCGATCACGATTTAAGTCTGCACGACGTGTGGTAAACCCCTTGATAAGACAGCTTGTGAAGAGTCCATTTTCAGAATTGAGACCTTCTGCCGCAAACTCGGTGCCTCCTGCTGCAGAGATTACCGTTGCGCCGGTTCCTTTTCGCATATCACTAAATAATGTTTTGGAAAGCTCTAAAGTGTTATCTAATCCGAAGCTGTTTTCTTTGAGCTTGATAAGTGAACCAGCAGAACGAAATGAAACTGAGCCAACAGCACTAATGGATTTTTCTGTTTCTTCCACATCATCTTCATCTAACTCTCCAGCATGGCAGGTATCCATCATCAAGAGCTTGTTTCTACATGCAATGCCATCAATCAAAGATTGCAGTTGCTCATAGGATAAACCACCACTGGACGGATTGTTAAAATCCATATTGTGAGTAGCAAAGTAATAGGTGTAGTCTTTATCTAGAACGCCATGTCCTGCTATGAAAATCATTACCACATCATCTACCTGAGCTTGCTCAAGAAATGCTCTAATTGTCTTAATGTTTGTATCTGTTGCTTCTTGATTTATGATCAGTTTTTCAAACACATTTTCATATTCTGAAGAACCTTTCATGGTTGATATTATATCTGAGGCGTCCTTTGCGGCAAAGGCCAAATTGTGTTGCGATTGCTGATATTCGGAAACACCAATTGAGATCAGATATAAGTCTGGCTTATTGAAGTCTGTTGTAAGCTGTACTTCGAATGATTCAGGCAACGATTCAAGTCCCTTACTATTAATTGCCGTTACTTTTATTTCATTCAATCCTTTGCTCAATTTGATCGTGATATCTTTTTCAAGCGATGCTGTCGGCGTTACTGATATACCTTTAGACCCGAATGCAGGAACATCATTTACATAAACCTGCAACCTGTCTATTGATTGACCTTGATCGTTTGCCTGTGTAGTGAATGTGAGAGAGCGTTGATCGGTTTCCAACGGAATGGAATGTATATCAACTTCTACTTCTGGAAGCACATTATAAGCTGAAAGATCATCCGCGGTAAATCCTAATCGCTTTAGTCGTTTGTTGTATGCAGCTTCGTATGAGTCTATGAGTTTTTGTGGAGCATAACCAAGTGTTCTAGCAATGATATCTGGGCGGTTGTACTTAAGCTCAAGCTGCTCAAATGGTAAGACGCTATTATTTTCCTTGAATGCTATCGCCTTGGCTGCATTTTTGGAGGAAGTATAGTAATAATCAGGGGTATAGGCGATAAATCCACTCTCACCTATGAGCGCCATACTCACTATCTTTTTGCCTGACTCCAGATTATAAAGGGAGATTTCTCCAGACTCATTTGTGGTAATGGCCATTCGGGAATCCATGCTAAATACTGCATCTGTAATAATACCTTGCTGGGTGTCTTGGACTATTTCTTGACTACCATCTCTAATGGTGACTTCATATCCCTTGAATGAAATGGAAAAGGTTTCTCGTTCGAATTTATCTTCCAAATTTTGATAGTTCCCTTTGTACTTCTTGCTCTTAAAGTCATTTATGGACCACTCATTCAATACTCCTGTATCTGTCAAAGCCCAGATTTTGTCTTTGTCATTTGGGTTAAATTTTACCCAGACAATGTTGTCTTTCTTTTCTTTTATGGTTTTGTAAAGCCTGCCTGTCTTGAAATTCCAGATTTTTATGAAAGATGTATTTACCGCGGTTGTGGCCATGTATTTACCATCGGCAGAGATATCGATGTGGTTGATGTCTGAGGAACGATCAAATGTTCGAACCAAAGTGCCAGTAGTGATGTCCCACATGGTCATTTCACTGTTCAGGGATCCAACAAGTATGTGCTTACCATCTGGCATTACATCTACAGCTAACGCTGGAAGCACATAGCCTTCCATATCTCTGATTTTTCTCCCAGTTTGGTAATCCCAGAGCTTGAGTTTCCTTTTTGGATCTGAAGTGACAATAGTTCTGTAGTCTGGTGAAAGTGCTAACCAATTAGTGTTTTTGGTTATGTTTTTTATTTCTTTTACTACTGGAGGCACATAGTTAATGGCTTCTTTATTACCTGGTTCAGGAAAGTCTGCATTTTCGATATCATATACCTTGATGGATCTCTCCTCATTTACTATAACTTTTGTTTCATCTTTGCTGAGCACAGCAACTCCTCTGGGGTTATTGATTCGCCAGCGAATCGGCTTAGAGACTTCACCAAAAGATTGTCGATCATCGCTTAATTCAATAAGCGAAACACTAGCGCTTCCTGTTTTTTCTTCTTCACCTTTTTCAGCTAAAAATGGAGTAAATATATTTTGCGAAAAGAGAATTTTTTGGCCATCGTTGGTAAACTGAATATTTGAGTAGGTCATTACGAATATGGTGGTGGTGCCTTTTCCTATTCTGCCATTGGCAACGTTTCCGATAACTGCGAATCCAGTCATAATGGCTTTAGTATAAGCCATTGCGGCTCCAGATCCTTTTACATTGTCTAGAGCGTCTGCCAGTATTTGACCTTTTTCAGGATCTACTAATTTTACTTCAACACCGTTGTTTTTGCCACCACCCGTGACGACTCTATCACCATTTGGTGAGATGGCAAGATTCATAATGGGCGCGGTAAATCCAACGATCGTTTTTATTGAATCGCCAGTGGTATTCCAAAGTTTAAGTTTTTCATCGTCCCCACCTGTAATGATTCGTGTTGCATCTTTGGAAAGCTTGGCAGTATTGGCTGAGCCTGCATGCGCTTGAATTCTGGTTTTAATATCTCCTGTAATCGCGTCCCACAAAATGACGGCTCCTGCTCTATCTGCGCTGACTAATAATGTACCATCATCTGAAAGATGAATGGAGTTGACCGGAGCTTCGTGTGCATTAAAAGTGTTGACATCTATCCCTGTTTGGACATCCCACATTTTGATGGACTTATCATCGCTGGCAGAATACACATACTTCCCGGTTGGGGAATATTGCACCATGTTGATGCCAGATGTATGGCCTTGCCTAATAATCAATTCACTTTTTTGTGCGAAAGAAAAGTGAAGTATCAGGATGAATAATGTGTAAAGCGCCTTTGTCATGATGGTAGGATTAAGATAAAAGAAGCGATCAACCGTACATGGTTGATCGCTAGACATGATCGCGTAATTAAAAGCTGTAACTAATGATTCGTTTTTTATCGGCTTTAAAGAAAACCTGACCTGAAACTTGATCATAATCGTAAACTGGCTCCTTCTCACTGAGAAGTAATGTTCCTAGTTCTTCACCAGTTCTTCTGTCGACTTTCATCAGACCTGAGCTTTTGCCTTGGCCACCTTCTCCTACTCGTGTTAGGATCATGCGTATATCTCCTTTGCTCACAGTCGCGCTAAATTTTTTCTTAGCTTCTGCCCCAACCATTCCTGCGGCTTTATACATGTCCTGAGCCTGCTGAGCATACATTTTGCTGTAATAATCACTTGTTCCATACCTAGAATAGGCAGCAACATGTGAAGATTGCATTTGAGCAGCTGCGCCCATTGCCATAACAGAAGCCTGAGCTGCACGCAAGGCGATTTTTGCAGCTAGACTGAGGCCTGGAGCTTCCCAGTATTTATCGAATCGAACTGAACCATCCGGCTCTAGCATCACCATATTATTGTCATCCATGAATAGGTAACCTCCTCCTACAAGTTCAACGCTGGTTGGAGATGCATCTTCTCCTTCGAATTTGTCTTCTAGCCCTTTGTGAAGCACTTTGTAATCTCCTGTTAAAAGATCTATCTCGAAAAGATTTCCATCGATCACCATGATTTCTTTAGTGAGCTCAGGCTTATATCTTAAAGAAGGCACTTCCAGCATTCCCTTTTTGTCCCAGATTAGCTCGCCATCATATTGGATGTAGCCTAACCTTCCTTTAAGATCAGTATACATGACACCGGTTGCGGCTATTTGATCGATGCTGATTCCTTTGATTTTCTGATCCCAGATAACAGAACCATCTTTTTTGTCCAAAAGCATCAGTTGCTTTCCTTTGGATGTTGCCAGTACACCTTTTTCACCAAGATCTACGATGTATCCATCTATCTTTTTTACTTCCCACTTTACGCTTCCACTTTTCAGATCATATAGTGTAAACCACTTATCATCAATAACAACAACCCCCTCACCAATAGCAGACATAGTTGGAACTACTTTCAATTTTAGCTCCTGCTCCCAAAGTTTCTTACCGGTTTTCATTTCTAGAGCAGAAAGTGAACCACTGTTCTTCTTTTTCTCGAAGAAGTATCCATAGGAAAGGTCAAGACTAAGGTCAAAGCTCTCGAATGTTTGATTCTTCAAGCTTGTGTTGTAAGCCCACTTCACTTCACCTGTTTTTGGATTCATTTTAGCGATCTGGGTAGTTCCTGGCAGCACTATATCACCATCGTCTAGAAGAGCTGGAAATCCGTTGACGGCAATTTCTTCATTCGTCCAGATGATTTTTTGGGAAAGTAGATCTACCATCTTAGTGATGTTGATTGTTGGCTTTCCTTTTTGCATATAATCTACATATGAAGTGGAGATGATCACCATTCTCAAATCAGATAAGTAACCTGTTCCATTGTAATTAAAGGTTGCCATTTCACCGAATAGTGGAACTTTTGTAATTGGCATTTCTGCTATTTGTGGGCTTATCACCTCTTCGCCAGTTTGAATATTGATAATAGCGTATTGTTTGAATTGATATCCATCAGAAAACTTCAGTTCTACGTAATCGGATACTTCAGGATATTCATCGTCACTGAGAACTCTTATAAAGTTCTCAAAGGCATATTTTGCGCCTACTTTCTTACCATCTGAGCCTTTCATTTTCTTTGCTTGCTTGAAAGCATCGCTTGTCCAAAGGATATTACCGTCACGGCTGTCTATCCCGTGAAGTTTAAAATCACCAGTACCCACTAATAGTATACCACTTTCGGTAATGCTATTCCATTCTACTTCGCTCTCGAAATCAAGCTGCCATAAGGCATCTTGTGCGTTTGTATGGCCGAATGTTAGAAGGAGCATTAAGCCTAAAATTGTTTTAATTGTGTTTTTCATGTCGGATCGAAATTTATTCGCGGTTTGATTTGTTAGATCAAAGTTTGGTGAATAATTACTCCGATAGAATCCACTTAAGATGGGATATTTGTATACCGTGAAACCCGTAGATGGATTTTAGATGAGGTTGTTGGCGTAGGCAAATTTGATGAGTCCTACAAGGTTGTTTGTCCCTGTTTTGCGAAAGATATTTTTACGATGAGTTTCTACCGTTCGTTCACTAATAAATAGCTCTTCAGCCATTTGCCGATTGGTATATTCTTTGGCTATTAGTTTGAGTATTTCACGCTCACGATCTGTTAGAAGTCTTTGTTCTTCTGTGCCGTTGAGCCCTTTCATCAGCATTGTATTCACATCTGAACTCAAGTAGACTTTTCCGTTTTTTACTGCCCGTACGGCATTGACTAATTCTTGGTGAGAATCCTTTTTTAGGATGTAACCATCGACACCCTCTTTTAATATTTCTTTGATTAAGTGCGTCTCATCGTGCATGCTAAGAACGATTATCCTGATTTCAGGATACTTGCGCTTTACTTTTCGCACAAGCGAAAGACCATCGTCATCGGGAAGGTTGTAATCTGTAATGAGAAGGTCTACCTTTTTTTGAGTAAGTAGATCAAGGGTTTCTTGAACAGAGCCAGCTGAACCAACAATTTCCAGGTCATCTTCGGTAGAAAGAATTTTAATCAAACCACCCAATAGTATGGCATGATCGTCGGTAAGAAATATTTTCATTTTGGCGGATTTCTCTCTTCCTATGAAAGATAGCAAATTCATTTGTTTTCAGATTAGCCTGATGAAATAATCATCAAATTAGGCTAAGATCGGAGTGTATTGCTATACCGTTTTGACGGTATTTTTGTTACCAGCTTTTGAAGTGAGGATAACTGATGGTGCGTTTACAATAAGTGTATTCCCCTTTCGCGCCGGTGTTGTCTCCAGCTCAAGTTTTCCTTGGATAATATTTGTTCGGGTATTTAGATTTTTCCATCCATTGCCTTTTCCGGAGATTAGGAGGTTCTTGTTAAATCCACTTCCATCATCTTCAATTAGCAATGTGATTTCGCCTTCATCTTTAGTGATTTGAAGTGTGACTTTAGTGGCATCTGAGTATTTCAAAATGTTATTTATCCATTCTTGAGTAATTCGGTAAAGTGATATTTCCTGTATTTCCGTAAGCCGATCTTCTAGTCCGAATGTATTTAACTCAATCTGAAGTTTGCCTGGCTGATTTATGCGTTCGGTAAACTCTTTCAGAGCGCTTTCCAGACCATGTTTTATTAGTGTCTGTGGCATGAGATCAAAGCAAATATTCTTCAGCTCATCATACATATCGTCAATGACTTTTGAGGATGCATCAAATACTTCCTGACGTTCATTTGGTTTTGCTCCATCTTTCAAATTTTTCAAGTTCATGTTTAAGATGGATATCATTTGACCAAAACCATCGTGCAGGTCTCTTGCATAACGCGCGCGTTCTTTTTCTTGCGATGAAATGGTAGCATTGATTTCTGTCTCACGTGCGTGTAGTTGAGCTTGCTGAAGCTTTAGTTGCTGTTTTTTCCTGATTCTGCTTCTTTGGAGTAGCGTAAGCACTACAATGAAGACAATAGCAAGTATTGATGCAATTAGCAGTATTCTATTTCGCTGCAAGTCAGCTGTTTGTTCTGCTAGCTTCAATTCCTGAAGCACAATTTGTTGCTCTTTCTTCTCGGTTTCATATTGAGTTTGCAGCTCAAAAATTTGCTTGGTTTTATTTTCTTCAAAAAGAGAATCCTTAAGGGAATTTTGAATACTAATTTTATCGTAAGCTTTTTGAAAGTTTCCATTGCCGGCTAGTGCCCTGGCCCATTCAAAGAGTGCGCGCGATTTGAATTCAAGTGCATTAATCTTATCGGCAATTTCATATGCTCTTTGGGCAGCTTGCTCGCTATTCTTAAAGTCTTTTGATACATTGTAGTTTGCCGATAGTAGAATCAGAGTGTTAGATAGCTCGTAATCATTTTCATAAGACTGATGCTCTTTTATTGATTCCAGGTAAAGCTGTCGTGCTTGTAAGATCATCCCGAGGCTGTCATAGGCAATGCCCATATTACTTTTCATGTAAGGCACGTATCTTAAATATCCAACTGCCTTGAATCCCTCCATAGCCTCTTCAGAAAACGTGATTGCCTCTTTAAATTTTTTAAGATGCAAAAAGACACTACCAATGTTCCCTTTTGTTACAGTGATGCCAAAATCGGATTTTTGATCTTCATATATATTAAGTGCCAACTGATAATACTCAAGTACTTTTTCATATTCTTTTTGCTTTTTATAAACAATACCAATGTTTCCAAGAACCATAGCTACACTAAACTGCTGGTCAGAGAAAGATTCATACAATCGCAGTGCTTTAAAATAGTGTGTTAAAGAGAGGTTGTATTTGCCAAGCTCATCATAAGCGATTCCCATGTTGTTAAAAGAATCAGCCATCCCCAGAGAGTCGTCTAGTTGAATTTTGATTTCGAGTGATTTTTCATGTACCAGCAGGGCGCTATCTAATTGACCTTTTGCCTGGAGTGCGCTTGCAAGACTGTTATATGATGCCGCTATTCCCTTTTTTGAATTTATAGCAAGGCTTTCTTGAAGTGCCTGATCGCCAAAATAAATTGCACTGTCTATATTGAAATTTTTGTATTGCCAGGAAAGCTCATTGAGCGATTGAATCTTGTCCAATTTTTCCTGGCTCATTAATACTTCTTTTAAACTATCTATCTCACGGTTTTGTGAGAGAGCAGTGGTGGTAATCAGAAGTATAAGACCTAGGGCGAAGAATCTCATGGTCCTAAAATATAAAAAGCAGATGACTTAAAGCCATCTGCTACGGAAACCTTTGATTAAGCATCAATCTTTCTTTTTCGCTCTTTTTGATCTAACTGGAGGTGCAGGTTCAGCCTTAAGCTCTATAGCTTCTGTCTTAAGTTTTTCAAGAGCAATTTCTATGGCTTTATCCAATTGTGGGTCTTTGCCTTGCAATACTAGCTTTGGCTCCTGAATCACTTCCACGTCGGGAGCCACTCCCTCCCCTTCAACTGCCCACTCTCCGTTCACATCGAAGAAGCCTCCACGTGGTGCAACCATCCTTCCTCCATCGATAAATAGAGGAGTATCCCACGTGCCTACCAAGCCTCCCCAGGTTCGTGTGCCCACTAGCGTTCCAATATCCATTGCCCTAAAGAGGTAAGGAAGCAAATCACCGCCAGACCCTGCTCGTTCGTTGATGATCATAACTTTTGGCCCCCAAACCGCAGACATAGGCGTTGTCCAGGGCTTGTGATCTCCTACCTTGCTGTTGAAGTATCCATACAGCTTGCGGTTCATAACGTCAGCCATGTAATCGGCGGCTGAGCCACCGCCATTGTTACGCTCATCCACAATCATCCCTTGTCTGTCTTGTTGAGCAAAGTAGTAGCGGTTAAATGAAGTGTATCCACCTCCGCCTGTGTTAGGAACATAGGTATAGCCGATTTTTCCACTTGTCTTTTCGTCTACGTATCTTCTGTTGCTTTCTACCCACGCACGAGAACGAAGTGCATATTCATTGGTAATTGGTTCTACCAATAGGGTCTTAGCTTGAGATAGATCGGCGCTCTTACCAACCTTAATACGAACCGTTGTGCCTGCTGTTTGCTCAAAGTAGCTATAAAGGTTTTCGGTCGCATCGACTGCAACTCCGTTGACTTCCAACAGATAATCACCTTCGTTAATTGACATTCCGGGAGCAGCGAGAGGAGCTCTCAAATTTGGATTCCAGTTTTCTCCGGTAAAGATCTTAGCGAATTGATATTTGCCATTCTTGATGGTATAGTCTGCACCAAGAAGGCCAACAGGTACCCGATCTACATCAGGATAGTCTCCACCTCTTGTGTAGGAGTGTCCTACAGCGATTTCTCCTCCGAGAATATCAATGATGTAATTCATGTCTTGTCTATGCTTAACATGGCCCACCCAGGGTTTGTACCAATCATAGATGTCATCCCACGGAGCACCGTGTTGATTGTTGACATAAAGAAAATCCCGCTGATACCTCCAGGCTTCACGGTAGATCTGCTGCCATTCTGCCTGAGGATCTACTTTCATTTTTATGTTGATACTTAATCTTCCGTCGGAAGACTTTTGACTCTTACCAGAAGTAGATACAATTCCCCAGTTGCTTCGCGACCTATACAAGAGTTGTTTTCTGTCCTCAGATACCTGAGCCGATTGAATGCCAGACATAAATTCGGATGCTTCGCGAGTACCCAAATCATATTTATGTATAGTTATCCCAGGCTGATTTGGTATATTTTCGCCATAAAAGATTGTGTTTTTGGGTCCTGCAACTAATCCAGCGTAGTTCCTTTGTGGCACATCCAGCGAAACAATTCTGTTGATCACCCCAGCATCAATTTTGATCGATACTTCATCATCGTCTTCCTTTTCATCATCATCAGTTTCCTCGTCGCTTTGTGGAAGGATAGGAGATGGGTCATCTGCGGATAATACTGCGGCATATAGACCTCTGGTTACAGGGATATTGTAGGAGCTCATATCCAGCCACCCTGTATTCAGTCCCCAATTGGTACTTGCTAAAAAGTAGAGGTACTTTCCATTCGCATCCCAGACCGGCTCAAGGGCATCGGCCATTTGATCAGAGATATTCATGATCGTACCCGATTCAATGTTGTATGCTTTGACAACCTTAAACTGAGCATCTGTTAGTTTAACGTAAGCGATCCACTTGCTATCTGGTGACCAGACCGGGTTCATTGATCGGTTTGGATGGGCGTAGCGCTCAGTGTCGGCTTTTGTCGCCTTACCACTGGCCAAATTCAGTATCCAAATATTAAAATCAGTATCTGTATAGCTGATATGTTTTCCATCCGGAGACCATGTAGGTCTGAAATAAAAAGTAGGGTTAGGCAGCGGATAGCTCTTCTTAATGGATGTGCCGTATTGATCGCTTATTACAAGTTGATATTCACCACTTCTATCGGAGAACCATGCAATTTCATTGCCATCCGGAGACCACACTGGAGACCGGTCTGCAAAAGGCGATTTAGAAATGTTTCTCCATGAACCGTTTTCTTTTGGGACCGTGAAAATTTCTCCACGATACTCAAACAATGCCCTTTTTCCTGTTGGTGATAATGAAGCATTCTGAAGTCCGTTGCCTGATGCTTCCGACCATCGCTCTCTTGCCCAGTTTAGATCACCTTTTGCATTAATTTCTAATTGCTTTCGATCTCCTGTTTTCGGGTCGAGGGAGTGGAGATAGCCTCCTTGCTCGTACACGATCACATCGCTCGTAGCATCAAGACTTTTTACATCAAATTGGGTGTGGAATGTCACCTGAGTATAGGCCTTTGATGTCAAATTGTACTTCCAAATATTGCTAGTATAATCCCTTTCAGATAGAAAATAGACTTCACCATCAAACCAAACCGGGTCGAGATGTCTCTCCTTATCTGGTTGGGGTGTGGTTTGAAGTTCGTTGGTCTTAAGGTCCAGTATCCATATTGGCATGGCTTGACCACCTCGATAATTTCTCCATTCTGGATCCCAAGAAGTAATAGGTGTATAGGCAGCATACTTGCCATCAGGGGATATTTCGCCGTACGCTATGCGAGGTATAGGTAGTTCCTCAGGAAAGCCCCCGTCTACACCTACGGTATAAAATTTATTGAGTCGTGTAGGGTGTCCCTTTCTGGTAGAGGCAAAGATGACTTTTCCTTCAGGTGACCAGCCTTGCACCCTGTCTGCTCCAGGGTGATAGGTAAGACGTTTTGGAGCGCCACCATCAACGGAAACGACAAACACATCAGTGTTGCCGTCATACTGACCGCTAAATGCTATCCATTTCCCATCACTCGAAAAATGAGGGAAGGATTCGGCACCTTCGGATGTGGTCAATCGCCTGGCATCACCGCCATTCCTCTCGACGACCCAAAGGTCATTGGCATGTACAAAAACAATTTGATTTTGGCTTACCGTAGGCTGACGAAGCAGCATAGTTCCTTGTGAAAAAACACAAAGCCCTCCTATAAGCAACAGGGTGGTTAATAAAATCCTCTTCATGATACATTAGGTTAGACTATTCAAGATAGCCATTCACCGATCGTATCACAAAGAGAACTTTTATGAGTGGTTACTTCTCAAAGTCTGCAATAGTTTTCTCTATGATGTCACAGCATTCATGAAGTTGTTCTTCAGTCATTACCAAAGGAGGTGCAAACCTGATAATATTTCCATGCGTTGGCTTGGCAAGCAACCCATTGTCCTTCAATCTCACGCAGATGTCCCAGGCTGTTGAACTATCCTCTGAGTCATTAATTACAATCGCGTTTAGAAGACCTCTGCCTCGAACAAGATTTACAAGATTTGATTTTTCAATCATTTTATTCATTCGATCTCTGAAGATATCACCCAGCTTTCTCGCATTCTGGGTAAGTTTCTCATCACGAATTACATTCAATGCAGCAACTCCAACAGCTCCCGCTACGGGGTTACCTCCAAAAGTTGATCCATGTTGTCCCGGCTTTATCACGTCCATTACGGCATCATTTGCTAGAACTGCAGAAACTGGGTAGGCACCACCGGACAACGCTTTTCCTAGAATAAGTATGTCAGGCTCTGTATATGTTACTTGCTTTTCGCAATGGCCAGCGCAAGAGCAATCTCCGCAAACACGCAGTAATGCTCCAGTTCTACCAATACCCGTTTGTACTTCATCTGCAATGAAAAGAGCTTCATTTTTTTGGCAAAGCTCTTTTGCTCCTTTGATGTACTCTGCATCTGGCACCATTACACCTGCTTCGCCTTGAATTGGTTCCACAAGGAACCCGGCTATATTCTCGCCATCTAGTGCTTTTTCAAGCGCAGCTAGATCATTGTATGGAATACGGATGAAACCGGGAGTAAATGGACCGAAATTTTTATTTGCCACAGGGTCGTTGGAGAATGAGACGATTGTTGTTGTTCTTCCATGGAAGTTATTGTCACATACGATAATCTGAGCCTTATTCTCATCTATTCCTTTTTTCTCGTAGGCCCATTTTCGACATAGCTTGATTGCTGTTTCTACAGCTTCAGCGCCAGTGTTCATCGGGAGCACTTTATCAAAGCCAAAATACTCGGTTATAAATTTCTCATACGGGCCCAGCACGTCATTATAGAAAGCTCGGGAGGTTAGCGTCAAAGTTTCGGCTTGCTCCGTCATGGCACCTACGATGGCTGGGTGGCAATGCCCTTGATTTACGGCAGAATATGCAGATAGAAAATCATAATATTGCCTACCTTCTACATCCCAAACAAGTACGCCATCACCTTTGGCTAGCACTACAGGTAGCGGGTGATAATTATGGGCTCCATGCTTATCTTCTAGTTTTATTAAATCTTCACTCGTCATTGTCTTACTTTCTAACATAGTTTTGCCGTTTAAATCTATTTGCAAGATTAACAATTAAACCGCGGAGGCGCAATTGAAACAGGGTACTGAATCGGAAGATTATTATATAAATGCGCAGGGACTTATGGTGTTTACGGAGAAGTATCACCTAAAAAGAGGCCACTGTTGTGGAAATGGCTGTTTACATTGTCCATATAATCATCAAAATGTCGAGCAATAGTTTGCATATTGAATTGAAATCCCGATATTTGCACTCCATTTTTGAAAACGGGATAGAAAGATGTCAAAAGTTTGCGATATAACCGGTAAAAGGCCACAAGTAGGAAACAACGTTTCTCACGCTAATAATAAAACCAAAAGAAGATTCAATCCGAATCTTCAGAAGAAGCGATTCTACATTCCTGAAGAGGATAAGTGGATCACGCTAAAGGTGTCTACTTCGGCCCTGAGAACAATCAATAAAAACGGAATTACATCTGTGCTTAAGAAAGCAAGAGCAAACGGAATGGTGATCAAGTAATTGATTCTTTTAAAGAAATTGAAACCCTGACGATTACATCAGGGTTTTTTTATGCCTTTTATCCAGTATTTCTGCCAGTGTTGGATAGGAATGAATCGTGTAATATTCCTCCGCATTATATTTAATCCTTCAAAAAATAATGAAGATGAAAAAAATCCTCACCCTACTTTTAATCACCCTATCGATTGGGGCACTTGCTCAAAATGAGCCAGAAGATTTTCTAAAAACGGAGTTTCACATTGAACGTCGAACATTGGTTCGTGAAAAGATGCCAGAAAATTCAGTAGCAGTCTTTTTCGCAAATCCGGTTAGAAATAGAGCCAACGATGTAGACTACATCTATCATCAAGATCCGAATTTCTACTACCTAACCGGCTACAAAGAACCTCATGCCGTTTTGATGATATTCAAAGAGGCTCAGGAAGGTCCGGAGGGAAACTACGATGAAATAATTTTCATTCAGCCTCGCAATGCTATGGCAGAAATGTGGACAGGAAGAAGAATGGGGATAACTGGCGTAAAAGAAAGGCTTGAATTCAATCAGGTATTTAATAATACTGATTTTGAAGCATATAATATTGACTTCTCAAAATTTGATAAGGTATTATTCTATGACTTTTTTAATGATGTTAGAGATACGAGAGCGGAGGGAGATCTTTTTAATTTGATAGCATCGTTTAAAAGTAAATCCGGATATCCTACCGAAGGAGACTTAACTATTGAGTCTGCTGCTAATAATTTAGATATGGAAAGCCTGGATCAGATCATGAAAGATTTGAGAGGTATAAAAACTGAAGATGAGATTGAGTTGCTTAGAAAAGCAGTAGATATTTCATGTATAGCGCAAGCTGAAGTAATGAAAGCATTAAAACCTGGAATGAGCGAGCGTGAAGTTCAGGGGATTCATGAGTTTATATTTAAGAAATATCAAGCGGAGTATGAAGGATATCCTTCAATTGTTGGGGAAGGTAATAATGGCTGTATCCTTCATTACATTGAGAACTATAAGCCTGAGATAAGTAGTGACAAAATGATCCTGATGGACTTAGGCGCTGAATATCATGGTTATACTGCAGATGTAACCCGCACTATTCCTGTGGATGGGAAATTTTCGGAGGAAGAGAAAGTCATTTACGATTTAGTATATAAGGCGCAGAATGAAGCGATTAAGGCAGCAAAGCCAGGTATGAATATTGGAAGAGACTTGGATGCTGGAATAGCTAGAAAAATCATAAATGAAGGTTTGGCTGAATTGGGAATTATAGAGAGTGCAGATGAACGTCACCTGTATTATCCACATGGTCTAGGTCACCACATTGGTTTGGATGTACATGACAAAGGCAACTATGAATTCCTTGAGGCCGGAATGGCAATTACCATTGAGCCGGGAATATATATTCCAGAAGGAGCAAAATGTGATGAAAAGTGGTGGGGGATAGCTGTTAGGATAGAAGATTGTATTCTTATCACAGAAGATGGAAACGAGCTTTTATCTGATCTAGCTCCTCGAAAAAGTGAGGAAATTGAGAAGCTGATGAAAGAGCCAAGTCCTCTGGATGCTTTTGTCTTGCCAGAGCTTGGAGAAGACAAATAATGAATCCGGTAGAATTAGTTAAAAATAGCTGAGTTAACGTTTTTAAAATCAACTAATTCTGCTACATTTGCACTCCTTTTTGGAAAAGACAAAATAAAATGGCGAAGAAAGGAAATAGAGTCCAAGTAATTCTTGAGTGCACAGAGCACAAAAACAGTGGTCTTGCTGGCACAAGCCGGTACATCACTACGAAGAACAGAAAAAACACACCTGATCGAATTGAGTTGAAGAAATACAACTCGATCATGAGGAAGTATACGGTACACAAAGAAATTAAGTAACTATGGCAAAGAAAGTAGTAGCAACTCTTAAGCAACCTGGTGGAGCGAAATATGCCAAAGTGATCAAAGCGATCAAAGGCGATAATGGGTCTTATTCTTACAGAGAAGAAATGGTTCTCGAAGGAGACGTAAAAGATACGTTAGCGAAATAAGAAATTAAATCCTAAAAGAAGGAAGCCGCTCCGACGTACAAGTCAGAGTGGCTTTTTTTATATTCACCAATATCACTTAATCCAAACGCAATGGGTCTAAAAAGTTTTTTTTCCAAAGACAAAAAAGAATCTCTCGATAAGGGACTTGAAAAGTCAAAACAGAACTTTTTCACCAAATTAAATAAGGCTGTTGTAGGAAAGTCTACTGTAGACGCGGATGTATTGGATCATTTGGAGGAAGTGCTTATTACTTCAGATGTTGGCGTAGAGACAACAGTAAAAATTATTGGTCGGATAGAGGAGCGCGTTGCTAAAGAGAAGTACCTGAATACTTCTGAGCTGAATCAAATTCTTCGTGAAGAAATCGCTGGATTACTTTCAGAAAACAACACAAAAGATCTTATCGATTTTGATATACCTCAAACTGAGGGGCCCTATGTGATATTGGTTGTTGGAGTTAATGGTGTCGGGAAAACAACTACAATTGGCAAACTAGCTGCTCAATTTAAAGGACTTGGGAAAAATGTAATTCTTGGTGCAGCAGATACATTTAGAGCTGCTGCGGTAGATCAGTTAATCATGTGGGGTGAACGCGTTGGAGTTCCCGTAGTTTCCAAAGGGATGAACACTGATCCTGCTGCTGTTGCATTTGAAGCAGCAAAAAGAGGTAAGGAAGAAAATGCCGATGTTGTTATCATAGATACAGCAGGCAGGCTTCATACCAAAGTAAACCTGATGAATGAGCTTTCCAAAATAAAAAATGTTGTTCAAAAATTTATTCCAGAGGCACCTCATGATGTGATGCTCGTACTGGATGGTAGTACCGGGCAGAATGCTTTTATTCAAGCTAAAGAGTTTACAAAAGCAACAGATGTCACCTCGCTAGCTATTACCAAGTTAGATGGAACAGCAAAAGGAGGAGTAGTTATTGGCATATCTGACCAGTTTAAAATCCCAGTTAAGTATATCGGGGTTGGAGAAAAAGTTGAAGACCTACAAGTATTCAACAAGACAGAATTCGTGGATTCTTTTTTCAAAAATTAAACACTACCTTGACCTAATGAAAAAGTCAGCACTCTTTTTCAAAGGTATTGTAATCTTACTTTTGGTTTTAGCTCCGCTAATTAGTCTATGCCAAACATCACTTTTAGATAGCCTCTTAAACCGTTATAATTTAAGTAAAGATCCACAAGAGCAACTCACCTTGCTTAGGTCAATAACCTCAACAGAGCCTGAAACCAATCAAAAGATAGCGTATGCTAATGAGTTACTCGAATTGGCTCGAAGTAATGGCTCATACTTCTTCGAGCATGCCGCCGAGCTACAATTGGGAATTGGCTATCGGTTTATGGGAGATTTGTCTAAAAGTTTAAAGCACCTTTTATCTTCTCTGGCAATTGCCGAAAAATATAAAGATGAAAAACTCATAGGTTCATCGCTTGGTGAAATTGCAGCAACATATGCTAGTCAAGGAGACATTCGGACTTCAGTTCAATTTTCGAACAGAACCATTAGAATCTTTAGAAAAAGAAGAGACACCTTAAACTTATCTATAGCTCTGCTAAATACAGGTTATGATTATTATACGCTCAATGAACTAGACTCATCTATAATGTATGGTGAAGAAGCCGAGCATTTGGTGTCTAACTTTACCGAGCTCAGTTCCATACGCCGAGAATCATTACTTGCATACATTGGAGGAAACATGGCCATTACTCAAGCAGAACTGGGTCAAAAAGAAGTAGCAATCGACGCTCTTAATAGAAGTATTGAGAATTTGCGTTCGATTGAAGACTATTATGCTGTAGCGGATTTTTTGAAATTCTTGGGTGAAATTCAATTTGCAATGGGTGCAATAGATAAAGCAGAGAAAAGTGCTTCTGAAGCACTTGAGCTCTCGCAGATATATAGTTTATCTGAACTCAATAGGGATTTGAACTTATTGCTCTATCGAATCAATGAGTCTAAGGGTAAATTCAAGGAAGCATTGACCTATCATTTGGTGTATACAGAGCTAGCGGACTCCATAGAGAACAAAAGCGTGATTAGACAGATGGCTAAGCAAAAATCTGGATTTGAACTTGCTCAAAAAGAGTCGGAGGTGGAGCTTCTCAAGGCACAACGGAGAAATCAACAGACAGTTATTGTAACAGCGACTGTCGTGGTGTTTGCGTTTGCGATACTTGTAATCGTTATTTTCATATACTATAGATCCAAAATACGAGTCAATCGTGTCTTGAAACGTCAGAAGGTTGCTCTAGAGCGACTCAACGAAACTAAGGATAAATTTTTCTCAATTATCTCACATGATTTAAGAGGTCCAGTGAGTTCACTTTTTGGCGTCAGTGGACTGATCAGGCACTTTGTCAAAGAGAAAAATAATGATCAATTACTCGAGATGGCGAATCATATGGAGACTTCAGTCGAGCGACTTTCAAATCTCCTAGATAATCTTTTGAATTGGGCAATGCAACAGCAAGGACATTTTCCGAATGTTCCTGAGAAAGTGGATGTAACTGGAATGATTCAGGAAATCAATGGCATGTTTTCGAATATGGCTAATGGCAAGCAAGTATCACTAACGTCTGATATTTCTGAGTCAATCTTTCTTTGGGTGGATAGGAATAGTGTGCATACCATTTTCAGAAACCTTATCAATAACGCAATAAAATTTACTCCTGAAGAAGGCACAATAGTTGTCAATGCGAAAATAGCTGGGGATATGGCTGAGATTTCGATCACCGACTCGGGAATCGGAATATCTCAAACCAAACTGGATAAACTTTTTAATCTGGATGGAGATAGTGCCACTTATGGTACAGCAGGGGAGAAGGGGCTTGGCTTAGGATTGCAGCTGGTGAAGGAATTTATGGATATGAATAATGGCACTATTTCAGCCAAAAGTGAAGAAGGTGTCGGTACTACTTTCTTGGTGACACTTCCACTATTCGATAAAGATGAGGTTAAAGAAAAATCAGTAATCAAGTCTGTTCATTAGCCACTTCAGAGATCACCTGCTCAAGGAGTTCTTTGGTAAGGCTTACTTTTCTAATGTACTTATCAATCCTTAATTTCTTTTCTTTTGCAGGTTGATTCACATGAGCAGAAATCATGACAATCTTCGGCTTCTTATCAAGAGTGTCTAATGTTTCAAATCCATCTAGATATGGCATTTCCAGATCTATCAAAAGTACGTCTGGCTTTTTCTTCACCACTTGCATAATACCATTCACTGGATTAGGATGAGTGCTGATCAATTCCATATTTTCATATTCCTCAAAATAGGAACCTAGCATTTGAAGAAACAAGGGATCGTCATCAATGGCAATACATGTGATCATGGCGGAGGAAATTTATGGAAAAGTAATAATTTTTAATCCACAACCGGAGAGCTTCCGACAATCTTCTTAGATTGAACTTCACGCAATGACTCTTCAGTTATTCTGAAATAAAACTTAGCAAAATCGCGATTTACCTTTACCTCAGAGCAGATACCATTGGTGTATGTATACAGATTAATACCATCAGGAGACTCCATTTCATACTGGTGCTCACCCACTTTATTAAATTCAAGATACTCGCCGAATTGAGGAGAAAAAACCTCTTGGCCATCTCGAGGTTCTTCAAAATAAATTGTTGCTACGGAATATTCAATAATCCTATTATTAAGAGTGGTTCTGGAGCCATTGAGATCCAAGGTGTATTTTTCACCGTCATACCAGATTGTTGACTTTTTTTGAGTTGACCCATTTAATTGATTGTGAGTGTATTCCTTTATCAGCTGACCATACTTATACTCACTCGTTGACTCATAGTCAACAGTAAACGAAAAAAGAATCCTAAATGTAACTTTGCTTTCTATCTCATATTTCACCTGATTTTCAGAAAGCATACGTTTGACCGTCATATCGCCTAGTTTTTTACTCCCTTTCACTACATCATAGTGTACCGTCTGCCCAAGAGATATCTGGCAGACAATCAACGATATTAGTAGGGTAAGAATTTTCATCACTAAGTAGAAATCAATTAGCTTAAGGACAGGAATTATTCTGTAACGTTTCCGCGTTGAAGATAGACCAAAAACAATTGAACCTATGAGATTTAAAAAAGTTAGTTTCAAAAATTCCAATGGACAGGAACTTTCCGGTCGTTTGGATTTTCCATTGATTGGTAAGCCGAAGGCATTTGTCTTATTTGCTCATTGTTTTACTTGTTCAAAAAACTTGAAGTCCGTTGAACACATCAGTCAGGCCTTTACTCAACAAGGCATGGCTATTCTTCGATTTGACTTTACCGGATTAGGTCAAAGTAAAGGAGATTTTGCTGACACTAATTTTTCTTCCAATCTCTCAGATTTGAAAGATGCTTATCAGTTTCTGGATAAAAATTATGAAGCTCCACAGATAATGGTAGGTCATTCGCTAGGAGGAGCGGCAGTGCTGCATGTTTCTGGAGAATTGGAGAAAGTCCAGGCAGTTGCCACAATTGGTGCTCCTTCTACTCCAGATCATGTCCGTCATTTGCTGGATAGCGGAAAAGAAGCACTGGAAGAAAAGGGAGAAGCAGAAGTGAATATCGGAGGAAGAACCTTTAAAATGAAGAAACAGTTTTTGGATGATCTGGAAGCTAAGAAAGGGAAAGGCGTAATTAAAAATCTCAATAAGTCATTATTGGTAATTCACTCTCCACAAGACTCGATTGTTGGTATTAACAATGCTCAGGAAATATACCTTGAGGCTATGCACCCGAAGAGCTTTATTTCCCTTGATGGCGCAGATCATCTAATGACAGGTGAAGGAGATGCCAAATATGCGGGATCAATTATTGCAAACTGGGCATCCAGGTATATTGAGTTTAACGAACAAAATGAGGCACCTGAAGGCGAAGTATGGACAAGGATTGGAGCTAAAGGGTATACAACCGAGGTAATTGCAGGGAGTCACCTCATGATAGCTGACGAGCCACCGAGTGTAGGCGGGGATGATTTGGGACCTACGCCATATGGTTACTTACTTTCAGGGCTGGGTGCTTGTACAGCAATGACCCTCCGAATGTATGCTGACCACAAGAAGATACCTCTAGAAGAAGTAGAAGTGAAGCTCACCCAAGATAAGATACACAAACAGGATGGTGCAAATAGTGAAAGCTCAAAAGGAAAAATAGATCAGATCAAGAGAAAAATTAAGCTTTCCGGGGATTTGAGCGATGAGCAACGAAAACGGCTGATTGAAATAGCCGACAGGTGCCCGGTTCACAAGACATTGGAAGGCAAACCTGAAATTTTAACAGAGGAGGTATGAATAAGTTATCTGTAATAGTAGTGCGTGATTTGTTACATGACTTTATTCCTAATGATATGGTGAAAGCTTTTCTTAATCAATCACTTGATGTAGAGAACTATGAGGTAGTGATACCGCTTAAAAACAATTCCGATCTGTATGAAACAATAGCCCTAGATTTAGAAAGACAAGGAATTAACACTAGGTATTTTTATACTGATAATTCGTGTCGCTCAAAGTTGGTCAATTTAGCAATTGACCATTCTGAAGGAGATATTATTTTGTTTCTTGGGGAAGATTTTGTGCCGAATGAAAATTTGCTACGAATCCATTATGAGGCACATACAAAAGATACAAGTGATAATATCACCATCTTTGGACCTACAAGCTTCCCAGAAAGAATAACTCAACGTTCAGCATTCACAAAGTGGCTTGATGATAGTGGCCAACTTACAGGTATTAATTTTACCAATGAGGTTCCTACAAGATCATTTTTTTTCTATTTTGGAAATTCTAGCTTAAAAAGGAGCCTGACAGAAAGATTAGGACCGGTTAATGAAGATCTTCCTTATCCTTGTCTTGATGATTATGAATATGGAGTGAGAATGAAAAAACTAGGCATTCGAAGTAGATACGAACCCAAAGCGAGTGCAATTCATGATCATCCCCTCGACGAAAAAGAAAGGACTTTGGCTATGTATCAAGCCGGATATTCATCTGGAATTTTGAATAAAAAGCTAAATGCATTGCTCCTGATAACTCGTCAACTTGTCAAATTGGTTTTAAACTATTTGAGAACTCTTACATTAAAGCAAGAAAACCTATGGCGCTACCGTTTACACTTAAGTTTCATAAAGGGCATGCTTAGCTTTTACCTTGTAAAATATTTTAGAAGTACGGATTTTAATTGAAGCTCTTTTTTAAGTTCTAGATTAGCCATTGAAGCAAGGCGATGCTGTTGAATCCTGTTAATTACCTTACTGGATAAGGTGATAGACTTGGTTGTGGTAAAGTTGCTACTGCTATTGTATTCTTTTTCCAAGTCTAGAAATTTGTCTTTTACAGTTTTGTATAAAAAAAAATCAAGTTTGTTTCGATTCAATATTTCATTTTTTATCACGGAATTTAGGTTTGGACTATTATCAGGCCTCTGATTCATCATTTTGAAAGAAAAGACTTTCCAATTCAAACTTGAACATACTAGTGCTAGAAAATCATCAAACCTTTCAGTAATTCCGCATAAATCGATTTGCTCAATCACCATTTTTTCTATTAGTGCCTTTGCATCTGAACTGTCTTCTAGAAGCTCTAATTTGTCGGAAAACAAACTTTTAATCTGAGGATTTGGATAATAATCAGATTCGCTCGTAACAAAATCATACAAGGTTTTATGTGATCGAGCCTCTATGCTTGAAGGAGAGTTCGATTTGTGTCTCAAATGATGATAGTATAATGATGGAATCTGTTGAAGTGGATTTCTTGCCAAAAGCACAGAAACATAACCGCTTGGAAGAATATCTAGCAGAGGAAAAATTCCATGGCCGGAAAAAGCTTTGAATTTTTTTATTTTACTTTTAGCTATCTTATTGAATATATCAATTGGATTCAGAAAATTTGATTGTTGTTGAATAATATCATTCCTTAGCCAAAGAAACTTCCATCTATATATATCATTGAGGATATAGTTTATGGTAGTTCCCCCAGTTTTTGGGATATGTAAAAATACCACTGACATTTCGCTCATATAAAAAAGATATTGATTAGTATGTCCGAAGTTAAGAAAAACATAACGGTGGTGATTCTAACCTATGGTGGAAGGAAATATATATACCAAGTTTTAGAATACTTAAAAAGTAAAAAACAGATCAGGGATATTGTAATTGTTTCTAATGGTCTTGTTTTTAGTCCACCAAACTATATAGAGGAATATTGCCATGTAATAAACAACAAAAACAACATCGGCTCTTCTGCTGGATATTTGTTGGGACTGGATAAAGCCAAAAAGCTAAATAATGAATTCACCTGGCTTTTGGATGATGACAATTTACCCGATGAAGATGCATTAGATGAACTGCTTAAGGTTTGGGAAAAAAATAGATTCACTGAGGCGGCAAACCCTGTTGCCTTGCAATGTTACAGGACTTCTCAATTTGCTTTCAAGAAATTCCATGACAATGTTGAATTGGATCTACTTCCATATAGGGATTCATTTATGTGCTTTCATTTCAGGAAACTACCAAGAATGATTTTCAATAGACTTAATCCCTCCTTATTTGCAAAGAGGATGAACCCAACTCTTCAGCATGCCAATGCTGCTTTTTATGGAGGGTTATTTGTAGAGACAAAAACACTATTGAAAATCCCTGCTCCGAACACAAATTATTTTATGTATGTCGACGATCTTGAATTTACAAATAATATTAAAAAGTGTGGTGGAGCAATTTTTATTGCATCCAATTGTGTTATTAACGACCTTGATTTTTCGTTAGATTTAGAAATGAAGAGGAAAATTCTTTATCATCCACTGTTAGATTTCTCAACCAATATGAAAGCATTTCATTATTCACGAAATATCTATCATTTTACTAAATCACATCTTATTACAAACCACTTTGTATATAAAATTAACAAAGCTATTTTCTTCTGTATCATTAAAACATTCTCAATAATTAGAAGTAAAAACTACAGGTTCAAAGTTTTCTTATCTGGTATTAGATCAGGTGCAAAACTCTATAATCAGAGTAATGTTTAGCTTATAATATTTTCTTGGTAGTCTGACTGAGTGAGTTAATAAACTACAACTCATCATCATCATCGTGGCGATCTTCGTATTCCTCACGCACATCGTCTCTCAGATTTCCATCGTCATCGTAATCATCGTCATCTGCGATTAGCTCTCTAGCTTCAGATGCAGTCATTTTCACCAGGTAGTACTTTTCTTCTGTCTCAAAAGGTAAGCCACTCTGGTATTCTCCATCCTTATTTACGAACTTGATGAGATGCTCTTTGAAGCCGTATGGATAAGCGAGTTTGATTTGCTCTTGTATTTCCTGATCCAGCGCTTCGAATGCTTTTAATACCCGTGGCTTGTTGTTCATGGGACTAATGTAAAATAGGATTTTGAAAAATCATAAAGCAAAAGATCACTTATTTCTATTATGAATTAAGTTTGGCAAGAACACTTTCATAGCTTTTCAGTAATTTTTTTTCTAAAGAATACATGTCCTCTAATGCAGACTGAATTTCACCTGCATTTCCATATAAAATATTTAAAGCCATTTCTGTGGTGCTCTCAAAGTCTTCAAATTGAGAATTGATACTTCCCAAGAGGCTGATTAATTCATAATCAAGCTCAATCAATACATTGGTGGCTTGTGCAATTAGCCACGAATTATTGCTGATCTGAGCCGATCTAAGGATTATGTTTCCGGTACCGAAAACAAATAAACTATCATTTTCAATTACAATGGTACTCAATTGATCATCCGTGCGTAAGTATCTAGCTTGACCGTCTTGGATTATTTCTATTGGGTCTGTATAAGTAGCCGAATTGGCATACACCTGACTCTTAACAAATGATACAAGTTCATGGTTTTTTAACGGATCAAAAGGTAGTTCATCAATCGATGCACTGATCATTATGTGTGTACCACTTCTTAGGTTGGCTATAAGCTTCTCATGATAGCTAATTGCCTTTTTTAAATTCTCAATGTTCTCTATGGTCTCACTTTTGAGAGATATTTTTACTCGCCCCACCAATTGATCTTTTTTTACCTGCGATCTCCACTCTGAAAGAGCAAGTGCCAGCGAGACCGTAAATACAATTAAGAGAGCCTCTATTGCGAGGTGTCTGAAATTAAGTTTGGGTTTATCCATAATCTAAATCTGCAATCGATATAAATGTAAGACATTGTCGATCATTTGGACAAATCAGAAAGCAGATAGCCTTATCGTGCAATTACTTTATCAAAAATTCTTTTGATTTGTAAATCTCCAAAACCATAAATAGGCGCTCGTTCGCCGAATTCACGAAATACGACTCCAAAGTCCTGTGTAGATTTTTCTTTTATGATATCACGAATGATCTGTTCCGGCAAGCCAGGTTTTTGGCCATTTGGAAGCCGATCGAAATGCGCAGCTATGGCAGCCATTACAAATGGAAAATCCGAGTGCATCTGCACTCCTAATTTTAAAAGTCTTTCTATGTGATTCCTTCGGTAGGCAAACCATAGCAGTGCAAATTGATTGACGTTTACCTCGGTTAACTTTTGCCTGTTATTATAAGTAGAAACCAATTGCTCTTGAGACAATCCGCCGAAACCATATTGGAGTGAATCTTTAGGGATTGCCAAAAAAATCTTGACTCCTTTGCGGTAAAGGAGACTACATATAAACCAGAGGTTCACCTGGCAAAATAGATCTTCTTCAAACCAGAGAGTAATTTCTCCATCGGTGATAGCATTTATTGCATGAATTTCACTGACAGCCTTATTGTAGCTCTCACCATAAGTGACGCGCATAAATTCGGCCCTAAGCTTGAGGAGCTCATCAAGCGTATTGGCATTCACTGGTCCATCAACCAAACATTCTCTGGCTACTCGTACTTCTCCAGGAATGAGATCCTTTGGAAATCGTTCCTGGAGTGCGTCACCGTTGAGAATGTGTATTTGACTCAAAGTCTACTCATTTAGGGTTTGCTCTATTTCTGTGTTTACAACAGTTTCAGTTTCTTCTTTTTTAAAGTAACGTTTCTGGAAAACAATAATGAAACAGATCGCTGTAAAAATCGCTGCGTCGGCTATGTTAAATACTGGCCAAAGTGCCATGTAATCGCCACCTAATAGCGGAATCCAGTTGGGCAAATATCCCTCCCAGATATCTATGTAAAACATGTCAATCACTTGACCGTGAAACCACCTACTGGGTGCGTCAAATGGTGCATTATCAAACCAAACTCCATAAAAAATAGAGTCTACTAAGTTTCCTATGGCGCCACCTAAAATTAATGCTATGCAAATGATCAGCCCTTTATTCGCTTCCTTGGTTATCAATGAATAGAGGTAATAACCAATAGCGATCATTGCTCCTATTCTGAAGACTGTCAGGATCAATTTACCATATTCAAAATCCAGCTTCATACCGAAGGCCATTCCCGGATTTGTCAGATAATGAAGTTTAAACCAAGTTCCAAAAATCAATAGCTGACCTTTAGTCCCCATGTCCATATTATAATACACTACCATCTTAACCACCTGGTCCAAAACGATCACCAATAGGCTGATCAGAAAATATTTGAGTACTTGATTTTTCATCAATTTGCTACTTCTATTTGTACGTTTATTTCGATCCCGTCTATATCAAATTTTTCACCACCTTTAGAATCTTTGGCTTCCAACGAAACAGCTTGCGTTTCAGTTTTGATATACTCAGCAAAATCTGCAAGTGCATCACTCATCATATCGTCTGAGGTCGCATAGCTCACGGCAATTTTATCCTGCACTTCGAGTCCCTTATCCTTTCTGAGATTTTGTATTCGATTCACTACATCTCGGCTCAAACCTTCTTTTCTTAGCTCTTCAGTAATGGTGATATCAAGAGCTACAGTCAATCCGCCTTCCGAAGTGACCAGCCAACCAGGAATATCTTGTGAAGTGATTTCAACATCCTTCAACGTCAACTCTATTGATTTTCCATCTACATCAATAGTAAAAGAATTATCTCTTTCAATTGTAGCAATATCATCTTTGTCAAAGCCATTAATGATTGCAGAAATAGCCTTCATTCTTGGCCCATGCTCTTGTCCGAGTTTTCGGAAATTGGGTTTGATGTTTTTCACCAGGATCCCTGAAGCATCGTCTACATATTCTACCTCTTTTACGTTGATTTCAGTTTTTATCAACTCTTCCACTGCTTCAATTCTCTCTCTTACCTCTTGCTGAAGTATTGGAACCAATACTTTTTGAAGGGGTTGGCGCACTTTGATTTTTTCTTTCTTTCTCAATGAATGCACCAGAGAAGAAATGTTTTGGGCAAAGTGCATGCTTTCTGTCAGCTCCTGATCAACCTTACTTTTATCCGCTGTGGTGAGATGACTCAAATGCACAGAGTCATACTTCAGCGGCGTATCATTCTTTTTAGCTGCATCCCTGATGCCGTCGGTTAAGTTTTTGTATAGCCACTCAGAATAAAATGGAGCAATCGGACTCATAAGCTGAGCTGAAACCATCAAGCATTCGTAGAGCGTTTCATAGGCTGCTTTCTTGTCGTCATTTAGCTCGCTTCTCCAAAATCGTTTACGTGACAAGCGTACATACCAATTAGACAGCTGATCATTCACAAAATCCTGAATAGCACGAGCAGCCTTCGTAGGCTCATAGTCTTCATAGAATGAGGTGACGTCTTTGATGAGAATCTGCAACTCAGAAAGAATCCATCGGTCAAATCGGGGACGATCAGCAACGGGCGTCACATTCATTTCATCCATTTGAAAACGATCCAGGTTTGCATATAGCGCAAAGAATGAATAGGTATTGGTAAGCGTACCAAAAAACTTTCGCTGAACTTCTGCAACGCCTTCCAGGTCAAACTTTAAGTTATCCCACGGATTGGCATTGGCTATCATGTACCAACGGGTAGGATCAGCGCCATATTGATCGAGTGTTTCAAATGGATTGATGGCATTGCCCAATCGCTTCGACATTTTATTGCCGTTTTTATCAAGTACTAGGCCGTTTGCAATTACATTTTTATATGCTACACTGTCATTGAGCAATACCGCAATAGCATGCAATGTGAAGAACCAGCCACGTGTTTGGTCAACACCTTCTGCAATAAAGTCAGCAGGGTAGTTTGCTTTATATGTGTCTTCGTTTTCAAATGGATAATGCCACTGAGCATAAGGCATTGCTCCTGAGTCGAACCACACATCGATCAAGTCGGGCTCGCGCATCATTTTTTGCCCGGAATCACTTACAAGGATGACATCATCTACATACGGTCGGTGCAGATCAAAATCTTCAGGTAAGTCAGCAGTCATATATCCTGCTTCTGCAGCTTTATGAACTTCTTGCTGTAGTTCTTCAATACTTCCGATGCATTTCATCTCTGTACGATCTTCGGTTACCCAGATCGGAAGAGGTGTTCCCCAGAATCTAGATCGGCTCAGATTCCAATCCACAAGATTTTCGAGCCAATTTCCAAATCGTCCAGTTCCGGTAGACTCGGGCTTCCAATTGATGGTTTTGTTTAAGTCTACCAATCGATCTTTGAGTGCGGTGGTTTTAATAAACCATGAATCCAGCGGATAGTAAAGAACAGGTTTATCAGTTCTCCAACAATGAGGATATGAGTGAACGTATTTTTCTACTTTAAAGGCTTTGTTGTCTTCTTTAAGTTTGATAGCAATGAGGACATCAGTTGGTTTAAAGTCAGGCTTAGCTCTTTCTTCATCGCTATAGTATTCTTCTTTGACAAACTTGCCCGCAAAGTCAGTAACTTCATTCACAAACCGACCCTGTTTGTCAACTAAAGGCACGTCTTGGCCTTTTTCATCTTTGATCATCACTGATGGAACACCGGCTTGCTGAGTCACTCTAAAGTCATCTGCCCCAAAGACAGATGCTGTATGCACAACTCCGGTACCGTCCTCGGTGGAAACAAAATCTCCTGGGATTACCCTGAATGCCTTTTCTTCCAATTCCTTGTTGGTCACATAAGGCATCAGCTGCTCATATCTTATCTCAAGGATGTCAGCTCCTTTGAATTCTTGAACGATCTCAAATGGGATCAACTTATCTCCTGGTTTGTAATTATCCAACGAAATATCCTTAGCTTTTTCTGAAAAGAATTTTCCAACAAGATCTTTTGCAAGAATTACAGAAATGGGTTCGTGAGAATATTGATTGAAGGACTTAACCTTTACGTATACAATCTTTTCACCTACTGCAAGTGCGCAGTTTGATGGTAGCGTCCATGGAGTGGTGGTCCATGCGATAATTCGTACATCCTCACTGTCATTCTCAAAAAGGAATGAAGACTTGTCATCCTGATTCACCTTGAACTGGGCAATGACTGAGGTGTCCTTTACGTCTCGATATGTTCCAGGTTGGTTCAGCTCATGTGAGCTTAATCCAGTACCAGCTGCTGGCGAATAAGGCTGTACGGTGTAGCCCTTATATAGTAGCCCTTTATCATAGAGTCTTTTCAAAAGGTTCCAAACGGACTCGATGTATTCTTTTTCGAAAGTTACGTACGGATTATCAAGGTCTACCCAATATCCCATCTGACGGGTAAGGTCGTCCCATTGGCTTTTGAATTTCATCACAGCCTCACGGCACTTGGCATTGTAGTCTTCTACTGAAATTTTTTTTCCAATGTCATCTTTGGTGATTCCTAACTCCTTTTCTACTTGAAGCTCCACTGGTAAGCCATGAGTATCCCATCCACCTTTTCTTTTTACCTGATAACCTTGTAGAGTTTTATATCTGCAGAAAATATCCTTCACCGTTCGTGCCATTACATGATGAATCCCTGGCGTGCCATTCGCAGAAGGCGGACCTTCATAAAAGGTGAAGGTATCCTTGCCTTCTCGGGTTATTACAGATTGCTCGAAAATATTGTTGTCTTCCCAAAATTTGAGAATGTCTTTTGCTATTTCCGAATAGCTTACTTTTTTATATTCAGGATATTTCACTGTCCGTAAAAATTCTAATTAGTTACTTTTTCTTCTCGTTTGGTTGATCATCATCGTCGATACCTTCAGCCAACTCAGGTATGTCTTCAATTAGCGGGTGCTTGGTCTTGTCACGTTTTCCACTATCAAATTGAAGTATTAGGGCAGGTAACACTACAACGTTGGTAATCATTGCAAAAAACAATGTAATAGATGTGAGTTTTCCCAGCGCAATGGTTCCTCCAAATTCTGATAACACAAATATGATGAACCCAAAAAACAGGATGATGGAAGTATAAATCATACTTGAGCCGGTTTCTCTAATACTCTTACTTATTGCTTTAGATACATCAAATTTCTTTGCAAATAGTTCTTGCCTGTATTTGGCTAAGAAGTGAATGGAATCGTCGACTGAAATACCGAAGACTATGCTGAAGATCAATGCCGTGCTTGGCTTTAATGGTATCCCGAAGAACCCCATGATTCCTGCCGTGATTAGCAAAGGGATAATATTTGGAATGATAGAAATGATGATCATTTTCAAGTTTCTAAATAACAACGCCATGATAAATGCGATGATGACGAATGCGATGAGCATCGAGGTAAGCAAATTTTCAATTAGAAATTTGTTCCCTTTTATGAACATCAGCGTCGTACCAGTTACGTTTACATCCATTTTAGAATCCATGAAAATGGAGTCTATCTTAGGAGCGATTACACCATTTACTAATGAGTCTAACCTACTAGACCCGATATCTGCAATTTTCAATGAAACCCGTACATATTGCCCTGTGGAATCAATAAATGATTGTGACAAATCTTCTGTTTCACCTTCACTTAGGTACCTCATAATGAAGGCCATATCTCGATTTGTAGGAAGGGAATAAAAGGTCTCATTCTGATTATAGAATGCCTGCCTTGCCGCTTTCGCGAAACTTACAACTGAAATAGGCTGTGAGATACCATCAATTGATGAAATGAACGTTTCAAACTCGTTGATTTTCCTTAGATTTCTAAGGTTTTGAACACCTTTTTTGGCTCCTGTATCCACAATTATTTCCAGAGGCATAATGCCACTGAAATTCTGCTCGAAAAATCTCAGGTCTTTTTTCAGCGGACTTTTTTCAGGTATATCATCTACCATGAAAGAGACTGCCTTGATTTTTGTAAGTCCTACTGCGGATACTGCTACCACTGCAATGGTGAGCATAAATATTGCGGGTCGCATTTTATGCACAGCAATATCAATTTTCTTTATGACCCAATCGAGCATCTTGAACTTGAGATGTTTCAAATGCTTTTGTGATGGTGGTTTATATAATGAGAATACTCCAGGTATAAGGATAATGCTCACAATGAATGTCGCCATTATATTGATCCCTGCTACTATTCCAAACTCCACAAGTACATTGATCTGAGTTGTAGCCAATACAAAGAAACCTACAGCCGTAGTGAGGTTTGTAATAAATGTAACAACCCCTATTTTTCGGATGATTCTGCTTAGTGCTTTCATCTGATCACCGTGCTCATTGAATTCGTGGTGATACCTATTTAGCATGTAAACACTGTTTGGGATCCCAATTACAACAATGATTGGTGGGATGAGTCCAGTGAGCAATGTAATCTTATATCCAAGTAGTGCTAACGTTCCCATTACCCAAACCACCACTACTCCAATGATGATTAGTGGAAAGAAAACAGCTTTAAAAGATCGGAAGAATAGAAACAATATGACACCTGTCACTATGAGTGAGAGCACCAAAAACATATTAAGCTCAGCTTTCACCTTGCTCGTAGTTATTGATCGAGAATACGGCAGTCCTGCAAAATGAACATCTATCCCAGATTTTCCTTCAAACTTTTCTCCTTCCTCTATGATAAAGTTGACAAGCTGATCTCTATTTTTAGAATTTAGAATGTCTTTTTGGATGGTAATGAGTAGAAGTGTAGCCCCATTCTGATCATTGATAAGTTGGCCACTGTAAAATTTTAAACTTCGTGCGCCTGCAAGTAGGCTATCCAATGTCCCTTGATCTTCAGGTATTTGTTCAAATACAGGCTTTAATTCAAAAGCCCTTTTCTGATTGTTCTTCTCAAGTTTTTGAAGATTAGGCAGTCCTAGCACATTTCTAATACCTTCCTTACTCTCAAGGGTGTGGGTTAAGTCACTAAATTTCTTGAAATTTTCAAGCTTATATACGCTACTATCCTGGATACCCAGAGCCATGATGTTTCCATCCTCACCAAATGTTTTTCTAAACTGGCGGAAGTAAACCATATCTGGATCGCTCTCTGGAACAATATTGGCGAGATCATATGACCATTTAATGTTTTGAGATTGATATCCCATAAACACGGTTACCAAGGCTAGGAAGACCATTAGGGTAACGCGAAAACGAAGGATTGTATGAGCGATTTTGGACCACATAATAAAATAGTGCGCAAAGGTAATGAGATCAGACTTAGAGGCAAGATTTTCAAACAGTTATAACAGTGTCTGAGTACAATCGATACGCCATGTTTCTCCAATGTGGTAAATTGAAAGGATAATTTTCATAATCGAATGAAAGCATTTTTGTCAACAACTCTATTCGCGCTACTATTTATTACTCAAGCACAAGAGCGTTCAATCGACGAGCTTAAAACGAAACTTGAAGATTATAGCAAGAATAACCTTGACTCAGCAATTGCTTATTCAGCCCTTGTTATTAAAGAGTCAACCAACTCTAAAGATGAGTTACTAAGAAACAAAGCCTTGATAAAACTGGCAGATACCTACATCCATTTTAACCTTTATAATAAAGCAGACAGTACTGTCAAATTAGTTTCCAATCAATTAGAGAAGGTAGACGAGGTGCATCTGTTTCGAATCCGAGGAAGAATTTTTAGTGAGAAAGATGAAAATGACAGTGCGCTAGAGCAGCTTTACAGAGCGCTTGAATTAAGCAAACTCAATAAAATTGTTTCGCTTGAGCCTGAGATTTATTTTGAAATAGCAGCAATCTTGCGAAAAAACAATGATCTGGAAAATTGTACCAAATACTATCGATATGCAATAGCTAAAGCACGAGAAGTAGACAACCTAGATTTAGAAGTTCGCTCCAATATTCAAATGTGCAAGGTGTATAATGGCTGGATTATCGTAAATCTTGATTCGTCCCTTTATTATGGAGAACGTGCTATGCAACTTTCACTAAATGAAAATTATGAATATGGCTATGCTAACGCGATTTCAATTGTATCTGCACCTATTATAAGAAAAGGACAATATCGGAGAGGGCTTGAAATGTCTAAAGAAGCTCTAGGATATGCAGAAGAGTACAATTTTTCTTTGATGAATAGATACTACCTAATAGCTAACCTTGGTTTTGCTTACGAAGGTTTGGAGATGTACGACTCTGCTCTTTATTATATGCAAGAAGCCGGAAAATTGAGGCCTGAAAGTTTAGATTATCCTCGATTAAAATATCGTATTTATAAAGCTCAAAAAAAATATAAGGACGCTTTAGAAGCCTTAGAAATTTACTTTGCGAAATCGGATAGTACGCAGAGAAATAGAAATAAAACCAGACTTTCAAATTTGCAAGGTAGATATGAGGCAAACTTAAAAGCTCAAGAGCTTGAGGCCGAACGCGAGCTTACTAATTTGCAGCAGGGCAAACTAGAGCAGCAATGGTATCTGATTGTAGGCATGATCGTCATTTCATTGCTTTTGGGTTTCGCTCTAATGCTCGTATATCGCCAGCGAAAACTTAAACAAACGCAGGAGATCACAAAAATTCAATTGCAACAAACGCAGGAGAAGTTGGCCATCGAACAGCAATATCGTTCCTCTGAATTGAAAGCACTTAGATCGCAAATGAATCCTCACTTCATATTCAATGCACTTAATTCCATACAAGAGTACATCATGCTAAATGAAAAAAAAATGGCAGGTAAGTACTTGGGTAAATTTGCTGATTTAATGAGAATGTACCTACAGCATAGTCAGGTTAGAAACGTAAGATTAGAAGAGGAAATTAAGGCATTGAGATTATACTTAGAGCTTGAAAAGCTTCGCTTTGAAGAAACTTTGAAATTCTCTATTGACATATCAGATGATGTAGATTCTGAAATATCCTTACCATCATTGATAATTCAGCCTTATGTTGAAAACTCACTAAAGCACGGACTTCTTCATAAGCAGGGTGAAAGAATTCTTACTATCAACTTTAGAATAGATCAAGCAACCAACCATCTCGAATGTGAAATAAGAGATAATGGCGTAGGACGTAAGCGGTCAGCCGAAATCAATCAAATGAACCATTCAGACCATCAACCTTTTGCCATAAGTGCTATTGCCACAAGGATCAACCTATTGAATTCCACGCTTTCAAGTCCAATAGAGCAAAAAGTTGAAGATTTATATGACAAAATGGGCGAGCCAAATGGCACTTCGGTTATAATTAGAGTTCCGATTTTATCTGCAGAAGATTGGGAAACTAAAACTGGCGGTTTGGAAATCAGCAATTCAGATCTAACATCACCATCACTAATTTGACTAAAATGAAAGCGGTTATCATTGATGACGAAAAAAAAGCAAGAAATTTGTTAAGAGTATTGATAGAGGAGAATTGCCCACAAATTGGAGAAATCATGGAGGCCGAAGACCTTCCAAGTGGAATAAAACTCATCAATCAAATACAACCAAATATTGTCTTTTTAGATATTGAAATGCCTGGATTTTCAGGCATACAACTTTTGGATTTCTTTGATCCTAAGCATATTAATTTCGAAATAATTTTCACCACCGCATACAGTGAATATGCTATTAATGCTTTCAAACTAAATGCTATTGATTACCTGTTAAAGCCACTGAGGGATGATCAAGTGGCAAATGCTGTGGCAAAAGTGGAACAGCAAATTGGCAAGTCCAATTTGAACGAACGACTTGAGGAACTAAAGGCAACATTGAGCGCATCCAATGTGAAAAAAATAGGCTTACCGGTTGCTGATGGAATATTATTCGTGAAGTTTGATGATATCATAATGCTCAAAGCTGATCGAATGTATACGCATGTTCATACCATTAACAACGGCAAGATACTAGTAAGTAAACCCATGAAATTTTTTGAAGACATCCTTCAGGAACTTAGAGAATTCTACAGACCTCATCGATCATACTTAATCAACTTGAAGCACATCAAACAGTATGTAAATCAAGATGGAGGTTATATCATAATGGATAACGAAGAAACAGTAAGCATTTCTCGAGAAAAGAAAGATGAGTTTTTTGAAGTGATGCAAAGCGTCTGATTTTATCGAACTAGGGTATGACTAGTCGACAACTCTAACAATGTTGTTTTTTTTCGGAAAGTCAGATTACCGATTCGGAAGCTGAGACGATCAATGATTTACTATAAGCACCACATTCGTGATAGGAAAACAAAATACTATCATGAAAAAGTTATTACTGCCTTTAGTTTTTTTCGCCAGCCTGATATCGCACGGACAAGTACCAGCGACGAGTCAGGAGCATTTATTTACCAGCGGAGATTTAACTGGAATCACCCAAACCGGGACAGCACTTACTCCAGAAACGGACAGAATGAATGTAAGCACAGATGCCATCAGCTTAAACGGTGATCACCTAAGCAGAGCATCAGTTAATTCACCTTATATATCCGTAAGCTTTTGGATAAAAACAACCACTAATGATGCAGTTGTAAGAACCATTGTTGATCATACTGAACGGACCTCTTCGGCAAATAATACTAGTGAAAGAGGTTGGTATACCTATTTGGAAGACGGGAACATAAGCATGGGAGGAAACTTCTATTATGCCTACTACTACGGCGTAGCTCCCAACGGGGAATACAGAACATTTCACAGTGGATACAGATTTGCCACGAGTACAACTGATGTTTCTGATGGAGAATGGCATCATGTAACAGCTACTGCTGAGCCGACATATTCTGGAGGTACATCTCTAAAGTATGATTATAAAATCTACATCGATGGAGTTTTAGAAGACACGGAAAGAGCTGAAGTATTGGTGTCTCCTAATACACTCAGCTATACACTTACCCCATCGAACTCAATTGCAATTGGAAATAATAGCAACGCCAATTTAGTAGACAAATATGAAGATGGATTTGACGATATCAGGTTTTATGGCAGAAAGCTAACCGCAAATGAAATTGAGGAGCTAGCCAAAGAGGGAGTTTGTTCATTTCCCCGAACAATAAATGTGACTAATGTTCAGGAAACTTCTGCTTCAGTAGATTGGATTTCTAATGACCTACCATCCTCGTGGGAAATAAGCTATGTTGAAAGCGGTGGACTGCCCAATAATGGTACAATCATTTCAAATATTTCAGAGAAAGATTATGAAGTAACGGGATTAAGTTCAAATGTTACCTACGACTTATATGTTAGGAGCATTTGCGATGGATCAGCTACAGACTGGTCGGCGGCAACCTCATTTACTACTTCGAATATCGTATATGTGGACAAAGATGCTATCGGCACCAACGATGGATCTTCCTGGGTTAATGCATACACGGATTTATCTACGGCGATATTTTACGCATCCGCAAGCGATTTTATCTGGGTTGCTGAAGGCACTTATCTACCCAATCAAAACGGGAGAAATGCAGCCTTCATATTAACAGATGATAAGCTATTTGGTGGATTTGATGGAACTGAAACTTCGCGAACCCAAAGAGACCCTGTAAATAACAAAACAATTTTAAGTGGCGATGTACAAGGCAACGATTCTGGAATCATTACAGATACAGAAACATCACGTCAGGATAATTTATATCATGTTGTGATATTTTATGGAACTACAACCAATGTAGTTGTAGATGGATTTACTATTAAAGGAGGAAATGCAAACGGCCCAATCAATAGTAATTGTGGAAGCACAGGCTTTAGTCAATACTATGGGACAAGAGGTGGGGCTATTTACGCGCAACCAACCCAAATTAACCAAACTCTCACCGCAACTTTTCGTAATTGCACGATAGAAGAAAATTCTGGAACTAGCGTAGGCGCATACACCACTTTTGTACCATGCGGGATCACTGGCACCACAGTAGATGTTGATTTCGAGAGTTGTGTGATAAGAAACAACTATTCTAACCAATTAACTGCCTTCTTTTTTGCGGGCTCCAGTGGCTACGCTAATTTCAGCAAAGGCAGCATTGTCAATAGTTTATTTCACGACAATGTTTCAAATACAGGATCTTCATGTTTGTATCTGGGCACAAGTACAGCGAATGGAGGCAACGCTTCAGGGATTGATGTTGATATATTTAATTCAACGTTTGCAGATAACACCGGAGCAAGTGGTAATGTAATGACGATGATAGGAGCATCTAATTCGACCATTAGAAACTCAATCATTTATGATAATGGAAGCGCTACTCCTTTTGTTATTACTGGCTCCGGATCTACTGTTTCAAACAGTATTGTGGAGGGAGGGCAGCAAAGCGGCACAAATTCCGACCCTTCTTTTAGCGATGTGAGTGCGGATGACTTTACACTAACATGTGCTTCTGTTGCCATAGACGCTGGAGACGCTAGCGGTCTTACTTTACCTACAAAGGATATAGCAGGAAATGACCGAGAAAATGGAACAATTGATATGGGGGCTTTTGAGTACAATGATCCCATTTATGCTTCTATAACGGCAATAGCAAAGAATTTAACAGTTGCTTTAGACCCCACCGGAAATGTCGTAATTGCACCCGAAGACGTTGACGATGGCTCTGGATCTACATGTGGTACCGAAATATCTCTTTCACTGGATATAACTTCTTTTTCCTGCACTGACATAGGACCCAATACTGTAACACTGACAGCTACAGAAATAATAGGTGGAGCATCAGCGAATGTAACAGCTACAGTTACTGTCATAGATGATAGTGCACCAATCGTAAATACTCAAGATATCACAGTATCCCTAGACGCAAATGGAAATGCAACCATTACTCCTTCTCAAATTAATGATGGGAGTAGTGATAATTGCACTTCTCTTGCAAATCTGATAATGGGCCTCGATCAAACGGCTTTTGACTGTGGAGATATTGGTCCCAATCAAGTGAACCTTACACTTGAAGATGAAAACGGGAATACTGCTTCAGCTACCGCTACAGTTAATATTATTGATGCAGCTGCACCGACTCTGATTGGCCAAAACATTACATTGACACTTGATGCAAACGGAACAGTTGGTTTGACAGCTGGCCAATTAAATAATGGCTCCTATGACAATTGCACATCGGCAGGGAATTTGATCCTATCAACAAATACATCAAGCTTTTCATGTGCTGACATAGGAACCAATCAGGTAGAGCTGACAATCGCTGATGAGTCTGGTAACCAAGCCTTTACTATGTTACAAGTAACCATCGAGGACAATTCTGCTCCAACAGTTTTAGCCCAAAACATAGTAGTTCCGCTCGATGCAAGTGGCGAAATAGTAATTGATCCGCAATCTTTGGACAATGGATCCACCGATAATTGTGAAATTAATTTTTCATTGGATAAGAGCGCCTTTAATTGTTCAAATATTGGAGTCAACAACGTAATACTTACTGGTACTGATAATGCCGGAAACCAAGCCTCCGTCTCCGCAACCATCACGATTGAGGATGATATTGCTCCAATTGTCATTACGCAAAATCTAACAGTACAGCTTGATGCATATGGACAGGCAAGTGTGAACCCAGGATCAATGGACAATGGCTCGACAGATAATTGCAGTGGGGCACTAATTTTTTCATTGAGCCAAACTGATTTCACATGCTCAGATATTGGAGTAAATACTGAGGTCTTGACAGTGACCGATGACTATGGAAACCAGTCTTCAGCACAGGTTAACATCACAGTTGAAGATGTAACCCAACCAATTGTTGTCACTCAGAATATTTCTGTCCAGCTCGATTCGAACGGTGAAGTTCAGGTAGCGCCACTTTCTTTAGATAATGGATCTTCGGATAACTGTACAGGTCAGAGTTCGCTCATTTTTGGCCTGGATCAGAGCAATTTTGACTGTAATGACTTGGGTGAAAATTCAGTGACTCTTACTGTTACTGATGCCAATGGAAATAGCAGCACTACGAATGCTACAATCACTGTTATAGATGTGAATAATCCAGTTGTTTCAGCGCAAAATGTAACTATAAAACTGAATCAAAATAATGAAGCTACAGTTTATGCAGACGACCTGGACAATGGATCATTTGATAACTGCGGTTTAACCTTGAGTTTAGAGCGAGTATTTAACAACTCAAGTGCGTCAAGACTTGTTGCTCCGACTGGACCGTCTTTGACTTTCACAAATGCGGATATTGGGAGCAATACTGTTGAATTATCCGCAACAGACCTGTCTGGAAATAGCACTTCAGTCACAGTGACAGTGACAGTAGAACCTTATAAAATGGATCAAACGATCAGTTTCGGTACCATTGCTGATCAGGTATATGGTAATGCAGATATTACTTTATCCGCAGATGCTAGCTCTGGACTATCTGTGCAATATTCTATTGTGACTGGGACTGCAGTGCAACTTAGTGGAAATGTGTTGTCAATAGTAGGAAGTGGTGAGGTGACAATTGAGGCATCTCAAGCTGGAGATGATGATTACTTCGAGGCGAATTCTGTTCAGCAAATATTTACTGTCAGTAAAGCAATGTTAAGTGTAGCAGCTGGCAACCAGACAATTACTTATGGAGAAAACATCCCGGCGCTTACAGTAAGTTATAGTGGCTTTGTAAATGGAGAAAATGCAGAAAATCTTGACGGTGAGCCTTCGGTCACGGCTGATTTTGGAGGTCAAGTTGAGGCACCAAACGCTGGCGTGTATGATTTGATTGTTTCAGGGGGCTCCTCAGATAATTATGAATTTCAATTGATCGATGGGATTTTAACCATAGATAAGGCTGATCAGGTTATTAGTATTGATCCTATTTCTGATAAGCAACCATCAGATGATCCGTTTAGTATAATAGCAAGCGTAGATTCAGATTTACCACTTATTTATTCAGTAACCGGGCCGGCAACAATTTCGGAAGAAATAATCACTTTGGATGGAACAGAAGGGACAGTGACGGTTTCTGTAGAACAAATTGGTGACATCAATTACAATGCCGTCTTAGACACTGAAACTTTTGAAGTTGCTGTCCCTCTAGCAGCTGAAGATATTGAAGATGAAATAAGCGTTTACCCAAATCCAACGTCGGACTTCCTGAATTTTACTGTGCCAAACGTCTCTTCGGTGAGAATATTTTCTTTGAATGGAAGTGTGGAGAGGTCTGAATTAAATGTGAGAAGTAAAATTGACATATCAGACCTATCACCAGGGAGCTATTTGATTGAACTTATTATCGATGAGAAGAAAGTCATTAGAAGAATATTAAAAGCAAACTAAGGCAGCATAAGCTTAGGCTCATGCAAAGGCGGCTCCAAGGGAGTCGCTTTTTTTGTTGGGAAACTCAAAAACGTTATTCGGAAGATTATTGTACAAGAATGATTAATAACGGCGCAGTTTTGATAAAAACAACTAAATAATCATTATGAACACATTTAAAAAAGCATGGACACTAATTATTGTACTTGCAGCTTTCTCATGTCAAGAGCAGGAGATTAAAAAAGAACCAAGAGATGCAACGCATGAAATCATTCATAATTATGAATATGGATCGGAGTTCTTTACTATAATTTTCGAAGTGGATGATCACTATCAGGTCCTAAACAAAAAAGGAGACTTAGCGCAATACGAAATTTTACAAGAACTAATGGTAAATGAAGAGGGAATATTGAGCATAGATGAGGTGAGTACAGACGGACTTGAAATAACATTTACTGTAATTGATTCAGAGGACAGACGTACTTATGAAACTGGGCGTGTTGAACAGCAGTGTACCAACTGGCACAGTCCTGGGGGAACAGCTTCATATTTCTTCTACAGGGACATCAATTACAATCAGGAGTTTGTCGACCTGAGACAACCAAATTGCTCGTACTTCCAGGATCAATGGTTGGATGGTGCAAATGATCAAATTTCCTCTTTCCAAATTGTAAGTACTGGCGGTAATGGAGCTCTTCTGGCGATTTTTACTGATTCATGTTTTTATGGATGGGAGTTTCAGTTTACCACAAGTGTGCCGAACCTACATGCGGTTTTTATCGATTGGAGAAATAATTCGTTTCTAAATCCTCGAGAATGGGGAATCAATAATCTGGGAGATGTCACTTCTTCCTTAAAGGGTTGGTCACTTTAATCCATTAGAATATTTTTAATTGCAGCCCACTTCTTAAGGGAGTGGGCTTTCATTTTTTAATAATTAGAATTAGCTAACTTTAGTTTTCAAAGATATTCTTATGCCTAAAATTAGAATCAAATCGGTACAATGTACTACTCCAGACGAGATAGATAAAGATGAAATGTATCTCAAAAAAGATGGTCACAAAATATGGCCTGAGGGTGAGCTTTATCATAGGGTGGATACTGGTGACGTTGAGAAAATAGATTTAGACATTGAGGTGAAAGAAGGCTGGAATGAGATTGAGGTTTGGGACTTTGATTTTGTGACCTTAAATGATAAACTAGGCGTTTTCAAGTTTAAAGTGGATGACAATCCGGGTAAGTATTCCACAACAATGACATTACTTGAAAGAGACAGTACAGCTAGTTACATGTTGTTTTGGGAGATTCTAGATAAGGACGGAAAATCAATTGATGATTAAACCGGAAGGCGATAACCTTTTATTGTCTTATATAGTCTTACTGCGTGTGAATCTGTAAGTCCGCTTACAAAATCAATGACAATTTGAAGTGCTTCATACACGGTTTCTGCACCTTTTAACTGAACTTCATATTCTTCAGGGAGAAGTCTCAGTATGGATTTATGCTTCGGGAGTGGGTGATCAAATTTATCTGCATAAACAGAAGTAGCAAATGCCTCGATCAAATTATCAATAACTTCATACCCGCCTGCTTCCTTTTCCAAAACGAGTTTTGAACGATAAATTTTTTCTATTGAAAGATCAATGATTTTTTTCATCGCAGCAGCCGATGGAATCATGCTGGTAAGATCTGAATCAAAGCTACCATCTAGCATAGCTTCTTCATTTGTGATAAAAGCATCGGAACATTCAAGAATGAGCTGACCTATAGCCATTGCTCTTAAGGTCCCTAACCGCTCATTTTGAGATTCGATTTTTTGAACCTTTTCTTCTGAATAAGAATCTCCAATGATCTCGGCAAGCAGACTTTTAACTTGCTCAAATGGGACTAACCCCAACCTGCACCCATCTTCTAAATCAATGATATGATAGCAGATATCATCAGCCGCCTCTACCAAAAAAGCTAGTGGGTGCCTTGACCATGTAGAAGATCCAAGAGAGACTAGACCCATTTCTGTAGCCATTTCTGCAAACAAGTCAGCATTACATTGATAATACCCAAATTTCTTTTGACTTTTCCTTCTATTCTCTTTTTCACTTGAAGAGGAGAGGGGGTATTTTGTAAATGCTCCTAGAGTGGCGAAAGTCAACTTTAAACCTCCGTTTCCTTTGCTGTTCAAAATCCTAAGTCCTTGGGCATTGCCTTCAAATGTGGTGAGATCTTTCCATTCTTGCTCTGTCACTTTATTCTTGAAAAACTGACCCTTCGCATTGGTTAAAAAGAACGATGAAATACTGTCTTCCCCTGAGTGACCAAATGGAGGATTACCCAGGTCATGAGCAAGGCATGCCGCCCCTACAATTCCACCAAAGTCATGGGTTGTATATCCAGCGGCTCGAAGCTCAGGGTACTTGCCTAATAGATGAGTTCCTGCGTTTTTTGCGAGCGATCGTCCAACCACTGAAACTTCTAGACTGTGAGTTAATCGCGTGTGAACAAAGTCATCCTCTGGCAGTGGAAAAACTTGAGTTTTGTCCTGAAGTTTTCTGAATGGATGCGAGAAAATGATTCGATCAAAATCTTGCTCAAACCGACTTCTGGTTTGATCATGAGCTACAGTGTTAGTTTCTCCCGGACGTTTATGTGATAACAGTTGAAGCCAGTTCATTACGAAAAATTAGGTGTTTTCCAGCAATAGCGGATCTTGTCGAAGCAATTGGCACATGGTTCGAAAGGTTTTTGGGTGCTTCTGATTGAATTCACTTGGTCGTTCGAAGAAGTTCTCAACAGCAACTGCAAAGAATTCTTCATTATTAACCGCACCATATTTTCTAAAAAAGGTCTCAGAACCTTCTGTAATTTCACCCATGGTTTTTTTTGCTCTATGTTCCTATTCTTCCAATATTTCCTGATCCAGAAAATTATATTCCTCATTCATGATTCTGTTTTCAAGTCTTAATGCATGGGCCATTTCATGCAATCCCAAGTTTCTACCATCAGGTTTTAAATACCCTTCAACAAAGTATTTCCATGAAAGTACAATCGTTTTTGCTTTAGGATTGACTTCACCCTTGTGATGTTGCTGGTTTGCTCGACTAAAGAATGTATCTGGAAATACAAGAATGTACTTAAACCAACTGAGGTTAACCTTAGGGAAGCCAAATGTGAGTTGAATTGCGGCAGCTGAAATAAGCACTTTCATTTCTGAGGTTACATGATCCATCTGTCTGGGGATAAATTTCTTAGAACTTATGAAAAGCGCCAATCTACGCTCAAAGATTTGTTTTGATTTAGGCGGTAACCTTTGATAGAACTCAAAGTTCTTTGCTAAAAAGGCTTTATGTTTCGTACTTAAGAAAAAGGCAGGGAATAGACTTCCGGTTTGATGAAAGCGAAATATCCACCTGGCGATAAATGGTATTAATAGGAGTAGAAGTAATTCCAAATCAAATCTTTTTCAGAAGATGTTTCATGTCTACCTTATCATGAAGTTTTTGGATCAGCTCACCTACTGATACTCGTTCTTGACTCATGGTATCTCGCTCGCGGATAGTAACTGTATTATCTTCTAATGTTTGATGATCAATAGTCACGCAATAAGGAGTACCTATAGCGTCTTGCCTTCTATACCGCCTTCCAATGGCATCTTTGGCATCGTATTGGAATGAAAAATCGTAACGAATTTCATTCAAAACTTCTTCTGCCTTTTCTGGAAGACCATCTTTATTGACAAGTGGAAGTATAGCTACTTTATTTGGAGCAAGAGCTGGAGGTATTCGAAGTACTGTTCGCTCGCTTTCGTCTTCTAGTTTTTCCTCGGTGTAAGCGGAAGCCATAATAGCCAAGAACATTCGATCCAATCCAATAGATGTTTCTACAACATAAGGTACATAACTTTCATTTGTATGCTGATCAAAGAATTGCAGCTTTTTGCCTGAATGCTCTTCATGAGCTTTGAGGTCAAAGTCCGTCCTGGAATGGATTCCTTCAAGCTCTTTGAATCCCATCGGGAAGTTAAATTCTATATCTGTAGCAGCATTTGCGTAGTGAGCCAGATTAATATGATCGTGGAATCGATAATTCTCCTCTCCTAACCCCAATGCTTTGTGCCAGTTAATTCGCTTTTGCTTCCAGTGGTTATACCATTCCATCTCTTCTCCTGGCTTTACAAAAAACTGCATTTCCATTTGCTCAAACTCCCGCATACGGAAAATGAATTGACGTGCAATGATTTCATTTCTGAATGCCTTGCCTATTTGGGCAATACCAAATGGTGGTTTCATCCTGGAGGTTTTTTGGACATTCAGATAATTCACGAAAATACCCTGTGCTGTCTCAGGCCGAAGGTAGATTTTATCAGCCCCATCTGCCAATGATCCCATTTCTGTAGAAAACATTAGGTTGAATTGACGCACGTCTGTCCAGTTCTTGGAGCCAGATACTGGATCGGCAATCTCAAGTTCTTCAATGAGGGCCTTTACATCAGCAAGATTTCCAGACCCAAGTGCACCACCAAGACGGTCTTCAATGGCTTTGATTTTTTCCTTATATCCTACTACTCTGGGGTTTGTCGAAACAAATTGATGGCTATCAAAAGTATCTCCAAAGCGTTTCGCTGCTTTGGTAACCTCCTTATCTATCTTTCCTTCCACCTTGGCGATGTATTCTTCTACTAATACATCTGCCCGGTATCGTTTCTTTGAGTCTTTATTGTCAATCAAGGGATCGTTAAAAGCATCCACATGACCAGAGGCTTTCCAAGTGGTTGGGTGCATAAAAATAGCGGCATCAATACCTACAATATTCTCATGCATCCGCACCATCGCCTGCCACCAATATTCTTTGATATTATTTTTTAGCTCAGATCCATTAGGACCGTAATCATAGGTAGCGCCAAGCCCATCATAAATGTCGCTCGATGGATATATAAATCCATATTCTTTGCAGTGAGAAACAATGTTTTTAAGGGATCCTCCGTCAGGTGTATTGCTCATAGTCCGCAAAGATATGTTTAGCACTTTTCTTTTGCCTTTACCGACAAGAATTTTTGTTCCGTATCAATTTTGAATTACAACTTAATCAAGCTTGATTGATCCTTAAACCGGATGGGTATTTCGGTGTGCTGAGTTCATGATTCTTATTCTAAACAGTTCTTCAGCTCTTTTCTAATAGTTGCGAATATTCACTATTTTATATGAATCGGTTATTATTTTACAATCCATAGGATACTTAGTAAATGGAAACTGTACCTAAAAAAGGCTTTCAAGGATTGATTGAAAATTGGCAGAGTGATTTGATCGCTGCGGTCAGTGTCGCACTTATTGCTTTACCACTTTCATTGGGTATTGCTTTAGCCGCAGGGGCGCCTGCCATGGCGGGTATCATTTCAGCAATTGTTGGTGGTATGGTCACCACCTTTTATCGGGGTGGTCATGTATCCGTTAACGGACCCGCAAAGGGAGTCATTGGGGTGATCCTATTGGGTATTGTATTGATGGACGATGGTTCAGGCCAGGCCTTTAATTATATATTGGCTGCAGTAGTTGTTTCAGGTGCAATTCAAGCTGTTTTGGGGCTATTGAAATTGGGACGACTAGCGGATATCTTCCATACTTCCGTCATTCACGGCATTTTGGCGGCCATTGGGATCATCATAGTTGCAAAACAGATCCATGTGGCGATGGGTACTCAATCTGATAGCCCAAATATTATCCAAAACCTCATTGATGCCATTGTATACTTACCTCAAGTCAATCCTTTTGTGTTGATTATTTCTTTGGTGGGCTTATTTCTATTATTGTTTCATTCCAAAATTAGTAACCGGTTTTTCCATTTTTTGCCTGCCCCGATGTGGGTTATCGCTCTATCCATTCCATTTGCTTATGCTTTCAATTTCTTTGACCCACACACGCTTTCATTCCTTGGTAAGGCTTATGAGGTTGGCCCTCATCTGCTGCTGGACATTCCCGATTCTTTCAAGGATTCAATCATGCACCCCAACTTCAGCAAAGTTGATACGCTGGAATTCTGGACAACCGTCTTTTCCATTTTAATTATCACAAGTATTGAATCCTTAGCCATTGCGAAAGCCGTTGACAAAATTGATCCTTATAAGCGAAAGACGGATTTGAATAAGGATCTGACAGGCATTGGATTGAGCACAATGGCAGCTGGTTTCATTGGAGGTTTGCCAATCATTGCTGTGATTATTCGAAGTACGGTCAATATCCATAATGGCGCAAAAACCAAGTGGTCTAATTTGTATCAGGGACTATTACTGCTGCTTTTTATTGTGGTATTGAGCCCAATCATGAGCCAGGTCCCATTATGTGCTTTTGCTATTCTACTTGTTTATACCGGATTTAAATTGGCATCCCCTGCGGTCTTCAAACAAGCGTATGACCAGGGAACTGAGCAACTCATCTTCTTTATTGGCACGATGATCATGACCTTATATACCAATTTATTAATTGGTTTGCTTGGTGGATCATTATTGGCACTCGTTACCCATATGTTATTGGCGAGGATGTCCATAGCTCAATTTTTTAGAATGATTTATCAATCACGTACAAAATTGATAAAGCGACCAGATGGCGGTTTTGATTTGAAAATTAGAGGAATTGCAAATTTCTTAGGCATATTGAAGATCGACAAATTAGTTGCTCAAATTCCTTCCGGTACAGACGTCAATATTGATTTATCAGAAACAAGATTGGTAGGTATGACCTATATGGACTACCTGGTGGAATTCTTAAAGATGCAAAGGGAATCGGGAGGCAAAGTTTTTATCATAGGATTGGATTCGCATGTTTCATCTTCCTCATATAATAGGGCTTTAAAACTTAGCTTGACCAGTTCTGCTAAGTTATCGCAAAGGCAAAAACGATTACGAAATCTAGCAACTAAGAAAGATTATCAATTCAGTAGTCAAATGGATTGGAATACGATTTATCTGCAGAAATTCCACTTTTTTGAAATTAGGCCGATTGAAGGAAAAACCAATACGCTCAAAGGGACCTTTGATGATTTGGATGTGTCATGGGAGATTGCCGATGTAACCTTTAATGAGGGCCATGCTTTTACAGCTGAGACGTTTAATACGACACTAATGATCTTAAAATTGAATAGGAAAATACCTGTTTTCACCATTGAAAAGGAGGGAGTATTTGAGAGAATATTTGATCGTGTGATGGCTTTTACCGGCTATAAAGACATTGATTTTAAGATGTATCCAGATTTTTCTAAGAAATTCCTTCTTATGGGGAATAACGTAGCTGAGATTCGGGCATTTTTTACAGATGAAATCATTCGCTTTTTTGAGAACCATCATATTTATCATTTAGAAAGCAATGGTGAGGCGCTTCTCATTTTTAATAAAATTAAACTAGCACGGACTGATGAAACCCTTGTGTTTATAGATTATGGCAAAGAATTGGCCACTCTATTAAATGCAAAAACATCCTAACAATTCCGTTCTAGCATGCAAATAGCAATCACAAAAAGTCTGCAATGAGCATTATTAATTCTTTTGTTGGCGGTGTTGAATTCAAATGTTTGTCATTTGGCCTACATCTTGCAATCTTCTTTTTGAATATGGAATCCATTATCTTAATTATGTCGTTGTTTAAGCATTATAAATGAAAGAAATGAAATACTTGTTGACAATAATTTTCGCTTTGATGATAACTTCCATTGCAATTGCTCAAGATGAAGTGACTCACGATTCGTATGATCAGTTACTACAAAAATATGTTGATGATGATGGCATGGTTAACTATAAGGGGCTTAAATCTGATAGATCCAGGCTTAAATCATATTTATCAATTTTAGAAAATAATTCACCTAAAAAGTCTTGGACAAGAGATCAAAAGCTTGCTTACTGGATCAATGCGTATAATGCATACACGTTAGATTTGATATTGGAGCACTACCCAGTAGCGAGTATTAAAGATATTGGCTCAGCTATCAAAATTCCATTCGTAAGCACTGCATGGGATATAAAATTCATTAAAATTGACGGAAAAGAATACGATCTTAATAATATAGAGCATGGGATTATTAGAAAGGACTTTGATGAACCCAGAATCCATTTTGCATTGGTTTGTGCAGCAGTTTCGTGCCCAAAACTCCAAAACAGAGCATATACTCCAGGAAAACTAGATGAACAATTGACTAAGGCAGCAAAAGAATTTTTATCAAATCCCGCAAAGAACAATTTTAAAAATTCTAATCAAGCAACTTTATCTAAATTATTTAATTGGTATGGGGGAGACTTTAAGAAAGAAGGATCACTTATCGATTACATTAATCGTTATGCACCGACTAAACTTAATAAGAATGCGGACATTGATTGGATGGAGTATATCTGGAAATTGAACGAACAACAATAAAAAAGGCCTGGTTAAATTCAACCAGGCCTTTTTTGAGGATTAAAGATGGATTCTATTTGATAATCCGCCTCCCTACGCTGTGATACTCAAAGCCAAGCTCTACCATTTGATCAATATCATAAAGATTTCTCCCATCGAAGATCACTTTATTTTTTAATACTGATGTGATCTTTTCAAATTCTGGTGTTCTAAATATAGGCCACTCAGTCATAATCATTAGTGCGTCAGCATCTTTGAGTGCATCATATTGATCTTTTGCGAAATAAATGGATTCCCCAAATATTCCTTTCACATTGTCCATTGCTTCAGGATCGTATGCTTTCACTTTTGCACCTTCATTAAGTAAAATTTGAATATTCTCTAAAGCTGGTGCCTCTCGTATATCATCCGTGTAAGGCTTAAACGCAAGGCCCCAGATGGCAATCGTTTTTCCTGATAGATCTCCACCAAAATATTCCTTTAGTGGATTAATTAATTTTTGTTTTTGATGTTGATTGACATCCATTACAGAATTCAGAATTCTAAAGTTGTAATTAACTTCATTGGATGATTTTGCTAAGGCTTGAACATCTTTTGGAAAACAGCTCCCACCATATCCAATCCCAGCAAACAAAAATCTGTTTCCAATTCGTGAATCTGTTCCAATACCTTTCCTAACCTTATCCACATCTGCACCCATGAGTTCGCAGAGATTTGCGATCTCATTCATAAATGTGATTTTAGTAGCTAAAAATGAATTTGCGGCATATTTTGTAAGCTCAGCCGATCGGACGTCCATGAAAATTATTGGATTACCTTGACGAACAAACGGTGCATAAAGCTTTTCCATAAGCTTTACTGATCGGGGTTCTTCAGCTCCAATCACAACTCTGTCTGGTTTCATGAAATCGTCAACAGCTACGCCTTCTCTCAGAAATTCAGGGTTAGAAACAACCTCGAAATCCACTTCAGCTCCCATTTTCACTTTGGCTGTTACCTTCTCAGCTGTCCCGACGGGAACGGTGCTTTTATCTACGATCACCGTAAAATCTTTTAGCATAGGGCCAAGATCTTCTGCAACTTTTAGTACATATTGAAGGTCTGCAGAACCATCCTCTCCAGGTGGAGTGGGTAATGCCAGAAAGATGATTTGTGCATCCTTAATACCATCTTTCAAACTTGTTGTGAACTCAAGCCTTCCTTGTCTTATATTTCTTTCGAACAAAGCTTCTAGACCAGGCTCATATATGGTTATCTGCTTATTGTTAAGTTTTTTTACCTTTTCTTCATCTATATCAACACATTTAACATGGTTTCCGGTCTCTGCAAAACAAGTTCCTGTTACTAAACCAACATAGCCTGTTCCAACAACTGCAATTTTCATTTCTAAATAAATTTTATTCTAAAGGCGGCGCAAAGCTAAAGCTTGTTTTTTAATTCAAATTAGAGCTATTCTATTTTTTCGTGAACAAGATTAGTAATTTTGCGTTCCCAACAAGAGCAAACGATTTAAGTATGTCGACAACAGCAATATCCTCCCCTGAAGAAGTGACTGAAAATAAAGAAATGATCGCGAAGATGATTCGTGACTTTTGTGTTAAGGAAATTGAACCACATAAGATGAAATGGGATGAGTCTCAGGAGTTCCCTAAGGACTTATTTCACAAGATGGGTGAATTGGGGCTTATGGGAGTATTGGTGCCGCAGGAATATGGAGGAGCAGGATTTGGCTATCATGAATATGTTACGGCTATCGTCGAGTTATCTAAGGTGGACGGATCAATAGGGTTGTCCATGGCAGCTCACAACTCGCTCTGCACTGGTCATATCCTTCAACATGGCAGCGAAGAACAAAAGAAAAAATACTTACCTAAGTTGGCATCTGGAGAGTGGATAGGTGCCTGGGGACTTACTGAACCCAATACAGGATCTGATGCGGGTAACATGAAAACTGTTGCAGAAAAGGATGGAGATGAATGGGTTATCAACGGGGCTAAAAACTTTATTACGCACGGGAATACTGGCAATGTTGCAGTAGTAATTGCAAGAACAGGAGAAGCTGGTAAGTCTAGAAATGGGAGTGCTTTTATTGTAGAGAGAACTAACCCTGGATTTAAGCAAGGAAGAAAAGAAGATAAACTTGGAATGCGAGCTTCGGAAACATCAGAAATGATTTTTGAAGATTGCAGAATCCCTGCTGGGAATTTAATTGGGGAAATTGGCGATGGTTTCGTCCAAGCACTTAAAGTTTTGGATGGTGGGCGAATATCAATTGCCGCTTTAGGTTGTGGTATTGCTGAAGGAGCGCTCAATGCTGCGCTGGCATATTCCCAAGAACGTGAACAATTTGGTAAATCAATTTCAAAATTTCAAGGAATATCATTCAAGCTGGCTGATATGGCTGTAAAAGTTGAAGCTGCGAAATTGTTAACATATCAATCGGCAGAATTAAAAAATCAAGGAAAAAGTGTAAACAGAGAGTCTGCAATGGCAAAGCTATACTCCTCTGAAATAGCTGTAGAAGTAGCAAATGACGGGGTTCAAATCTTTGGTGGTTATGGATATACAAAAGATTATCCTGCTGAAAAATATTATAGGGATGCAAAGCTTTGCACCATTGGAGAGGGTACATCCGAAATTCAAAAGATTGTGATATCACGTACCTTATTGAATCAATAATTGTAATGAAATAAAATAGCTGCTATATTTGCGGCCCATTAAAAATTCTGAAATGTTAATAATAAACGTTAAAGAGAACGAGTCAATAGACAGAGCGCTTAAAAGATTTAAGAAGAAGTTCGAAAAAACAGGTGTACTTAGAGAATTGAGATCTCGCACTCACTTTAAAAAGCCTTCAGTGGCAAGAAGAGAAGAGGTCATTAAAGCAAAGTACATCCAGCATTTGAGAGACGAGGAAAATAAATAGTCCTATCTCCTTCTTCTTCACCTAAGATTTTAATAAGTTAGTATTCACCTCATTTCTAAGAGGTGAAGCTGCTTATGGTGGAAACCTTCCTTAAATATCTTTCCTTCGAAAAACGCTACAGTAAACACACTATTGAAGCTTACAGGAAAGACCTCCAACAGTTTACCGACTTTCTTATATCTGATTTTGAAACCAGTGAATTAGATACTGTAAGGCATATTCAAATAAGAAATTGGATTGTTGCCTTAATGGATGATGGACTTTCACCTAAGTCCGTAAATAGAAAAATTGCCACGCTCAAATCATTTTACAAGTTTCTGCTTGCCAGAGAATATGTGGATGCAAATCCTACTTCTCAAATAAAACCATTAAAAACAGAAAAGGATTTACCATCTTTTGTTAAAGAAGAAGAGATGACTGAATTGCTTGATAGAGTTGAATTCTCATCTGATTTTAGTGGTCAGCGAGATAAGCTATTGCTAGAGTTGTTATACTCAACCGGTATACGGCTTGCAGAATTACAAGGACTTGAAGAAACAGATATTAATATTTATGAAAAAACCATTCGTGTACTCGGAAAAAGGAACAAGGAGCGAATCATACCGATCGGAAATTCGTTAGTACAATTGATAGAAACCTATCGAAACCTGAAGCGAAGTATGGAGATGACAGAGCCGAATTTATTGCTAACCGATGGCGGTAAATCTTTATATCCTATGTTCATTTACCGCAAGGTTAAAAAGTATTTAACAGCGGTAACCACCCTGAGTAAAAAGAGCCCTCATGTGATGAGGCACACTTTTGCTACTCACTTATTAAATAAAGGGGCAGATTTAAATGCGGTAAAGGATTTACTGGGTCATACCAGCCTTGCTGCAACTCAAGTCTATACCCATAACTCGATTGAGAAGCTAAAGGCAGCCTTTGATCAGGCACATCCGAAAGCTTAATGTATAACCTTTAAACGTGACAAAGATGAAGTTACAGATGCATTCCATTCACTTCGACGCAGACGGCAAGCTGCTCGATTTTATCCAAAAGAAACTTGATAAGTTGGAAACCTTTTATGACAGGATCATCGATGGGGAAGTATTTCTCCGTGTAGAGAAAGATGATAATAATGAAAACAAGATTGTAGAGATTAAATTGAATGGACCTAAGAATCAGTTCTTCTCCAAGGAGAGGGCACGATCTTTTGAAGCGGGCGCGGATGCAGCTGTAGAAGCTTTGAGAAGGCAGCTAAAAAAGCATAAGGAAAAAGCACTTGCCCACTGAGGTACGCAAGTGGATATAAAAAAGCCCCGTGCTCATGGAGTACGGGGCTTTTTATTGAAAATCTTGATAGCTTTAGCCTACACTAACATTATATGCTATGAAAAAAATATTCACTTATTTAGTAATTTCGTGACAGCTCTAGCATGTCAAGAACAGGAAGAACATATTACAATATTTGATTTAGAATCACTTAAAGTTGACTTAATAGAGTTCTACAACTCTGAATCAACAAAGAACATGAGTGCTGTTGAAATGCATCAGGAAGTTGAGGCTATATTTCATCGAAATGGAGGAGAATTTAGAGATCCAACAGAACAGGAATTCCGATACTTCAACTCAATTCCACGAACCGAATCTTCATGCGTAACACCAGGGTCAACCATAGTTGATAGTGAAATGGTTGATCATGGTGATGGTACTTGGGGTTTCGTAACTAGGTGGAGTGATGGATCAATAACTTGGTATGTGGGTTCTAACGGAAGTTACGAAAGCTATTGCTTTGGGCCAAATGACTAACTCTTCCATTTAATGGTACACCCAATGGCTCTCTTTTCAGTTACAGTAGGCTTGTTGCCTGAAAGGAGGGCTTTAACTGCATCTTCAACATAGGCCTCTGATACATCGGAGGCATCATTTGGACTATCATCAATTCCTCCAATAAATTCAACTTTATACTTCCCAGTAGCTTCCTTATTTAAAACATAAGTGTGGGGTGTTTTAGTAGCACCAAATGCTTTAGCCACCTCTTGACTGTCATCTCTTACATACGGGAAGCTATAACCTTTGTCACTCGCTCTTTTCTTCATTTTTTGCATAGAGTCATCAGGTTGTTGAGTAATGTCATTTGGATTAATTGCGATAACAGGAAACCCTTTGCTGGCATATTTCTTGTCCAGTTCCAAAATTCTTGATTCATATGCGTTTGCAAAAGGACACGTATTGCAAGTAAATACAATAATTATTCCTTTAGCATTACTGAAATCAGACATAGATACCATTTTGCCATCGACATTGGGCAAGCTAAAATCTTTTGCATATTCACCTACCTGATATCCTTTCTGAGGTAGAGAAGAGTTGGTGAAAAGTGCGGTAATAACGGCTACTACACCGATCAATAAAATAAATGTTCGTTTCATGGTTTTGGACATTTTTAATTCAAATATTTTTCAATGGTTTTCTCTAATTCCTCCTTAGTAAACGCTTTTTCATGGAAATACGTTTTCCCAAGATCTGTAACAAATAACGTAGCGGGGATTGCACCTGACCAATCAGCACTAACTTTGCCCATATAATCGTCAGGATCTTTTTCATCTAAGAACAATACATCTGACTTTAATGCCTTTTTAACAACAAATTTTTTCACACGATCCAGTTCGCTTTGAAAGTCGATGCTAACAAGATAGACTTTTACATTCCTATTCTCAGATTCCAGTGTGTCGAAGTGAGGAAGTTCCTTTATACATGGCCCACACCAGGTGGCCCAAAAATTAAATACAGTAAGAGGGGCGTCCGTATAGAGCATCTTCTTTTGAAGGTCTGAAAATTTCACCACTTCCACCTCTTGGGCAGAAAGATGAAGTGAAACCAAGATGCACAAACCCAGGGCTATTTTTTTCATCATAGGAAATACGAAATTACATCAATCAGGGTTTATGCATTTATTTATCGTTTCGATGATTTTGTACAATTCATAGATTAGCTCTTGGAGTTGCATTCATTCCTACATATTACTGGTAATATTTAAATAAAATGAATATAAAAGAATGATTAATCAGTAGTACGACTTATTTATAAACTTGAATACTGTCGAGGGCATTTAGCTCCATGTCATAATTGAATCCAAATGATAAGAGTATTTTTTATCCACAAAAGAGGAAAGTTATCCACATTAAAAATGAAAACAACCCTATTGACCTGAAAATCAAAAGGTTATAAGAAATTTCCAATCAATTTAATTTGTTGATAACTATAAATAGAAGACTTTAAAGTGCTGTAAATCAGGGATTTATCATTTGATAATTATTCAGCTGTTTGACGAATGAGTTTTTTTCGATAAGCATTGAAAATTCTAGACTTTGATATAAATCCGACATATTTTCCATTGTCAATGACAGGCAAATTCCATGCTTGAGTGACTTCAAATTTATTCATCACGGATTGCATTTTTTCCTGAGGAGAGACACTTGCAGGAGGTTTTTGCATGATTGTCTTAATTATCACATTAGTGCGTGATTCATCATCAAACATCATTTCTCGAATGTCATCTAAAGTGACTATTCCTTGTAATTCCCTTTCATCATTTACAACTGGAAAAATGTTTCTCTTACTTTTCATCACAAGTTTCACCAGGTCATTTAAAGTTGCCTCGGGCTTAATAGTTAGTAGGTCCCGCTCTACTATTTTCTTTAAATCGATTAAGCTTAATACAATTTGGTCTTTATCATATTGGATCAGGTCCCCTGTTTCTATTAACCGTTTGGTATAAATACTGTGTTTTTCAAAATAAGAAATAGTGCTAAACGAAATGGCGGAGACTAGCATCAATGGTACGAAGAGTTCATAGCCACTGGTGATCTCTGCAATAAGGAAGATAGCAGTAAGTGGAGCATGTAGAACACCGCTCATGACTCCACACATTCCAACTAAAGTAAAGTTACTTGTACTGAGTGAAGTATTGAGAATTGAATTGGAAGTAGAACTGAAAACAAAGCCAGATAGTCCACCCATGAATAAAGATGGAGCAAAAATACCACCACTACCACCTGCACCAATTGTCAGTGCAGTAGCCATTGGTTTTACTAGGAGGATAAAGAAAAGAAATATTATTAAAGAGGCATGATTTTCTGAAAGACCATTGAAAAGTGTGTTTTGGAATACCTCCGCAGAACTTCCTTGAAGTAAACTTTTGATAGTTTCATAACCTTCGCCATAGATTGGAGGAAAGGTCAGAATGATTAGTGCTAGCGAGATTCCTCCAACTGCGGCTCTGCCAAAATCATTTTTAATCTTTTTTATGCTCCCCTCAAATACATACATAATTCGAGTGAAGTACAATGAAATTAAACCACAAACAGCTCCAAAAAGTAAGTAGTATCCAGTTTCTTTTGCGATGAAATTCTCCGTGAGACTAAAGGAAAAAAGAATATCCTCTCCGAGTAAAACTAATGCTACCAGCTGTCCACATACAGAAGCAATCAAAAGCGGGATGAACCTGCTAATTTTTACTTCTGTCAAGATCACTTCCATCGCAAAGATTACACCAGTAACTGGCGAATTGAAGATAGCAGAGATGGCTCCAGCGGCCCCACAACCTAGCAATACCGTTCTTTTCTTATAACCAAGATGAAATAAGCGTCCCAAGTTTGACCCAATGGCTGATCCAGTAACCACAATTGGTGCCTCCAATCCCACAGATCCTCCAAATCCAACTGTGATGGCACTGGTGACCATTCGTGAATACATCCGGGTTTTACGAATAACGCTCGAGTTCTTTGATATGGAATACAATATCTGGGTAATGCCATGACCCAGATTCTCTTTAAAAAGATATCGAGAGACGAGGACTGTAAGTAAGATTCCAAGAAGTGGATATCCAAGATAGAAATAGTTAAAGCTAAACAAGGTGTGATTTAGCTCGAGATACTGAATGATTATATGAACAGTACTCTTTAGTATAACCGCTGCTAGACCTGAAAATAGACCGATTAGCCCTGCAGTTATCAGTAAAAAATTATTGTCACTAATGTGCCTAATGCGCCACACCAGGAACTTCATCATGACCGTGCTAAATGTACTCTTACTTTGGTTTGCCATCTCAAAAAGTAAGGCAAAGGTATGTCTTTGTACCTGCTAGTAGAGTAAAAAGGACTAGACAATCACAGCGTTTTTCTTTTCTAGTGCTTCCTCTACGTATTTAAATGTAGATAGAACCTCTGGTTTACCATCCACAACAGCAACATCGTGCTCAAAGTGAGCAGATGGCTTCTTATCAGCAGTTACGATTGTCCAACCATCAGTAAGTTGAATGACCCTTCTGGTCCCCATGTTAATCATAGGTTCAATTGCTACAACAAGTCCTTCTTGAATTTTACTTCCTTTTCCTCGCTTTCCAAAGTTTGGAACTTCAGGAGATTCGTGCATTTTTCTCCCTAGTCCGTGCCCAACGAGTTCTCGCACCACTCCATATCCATGACTTTCTGCGTGCTGTTGTATGGCAAAGCTTAGATCTCCGATTCTGTTTCCAGTGATTAATTGTTCAATTCCTTTATCTAAACACTCTTTTGTAACACGCAAAAGCTTTTTGACATCATCATCAATTTCGCCTACAGGAAAAGTATAAGCATGGTCACCATAATATTCATTTTTTAAAACACCAATATCTACTCCAACCACATCACCTTCTTGCAAAGGACGATCTGTTGGGATACCGTGTACTACCTGCTCATTAACTGAAGTAATAATAGATTTTGGATAATCGTAGAGGCCTAGAAATGCTGGGACACCGCCATGGTCTCGAATAAATTCATCAGCAATTTTATCCAGCTCCAATGGAGTAACTCCCGGCTCAATTTTTTCAGCCATGAGACCTAAAGTCTTGGAAACGATGAGAGCACTCTCTCTCATGATCTCGATTTCTTCTGGTGTCTTATACTTTATCATTTGACTGCAAAAATACAAACAAAAAAACCCTGGTTCCTATTTAAGAAACCAGGGTTTTCATTAGAATGTTTTAAGCTTATGACTTCTTAGTCACGCCTTCAAGCACGTCCTTAATTGGCACTCGAACACCATCTTTGTAGGAAACAACCCAAGCGTCTTTAACGCCCATTTCTCTCAAATACTTTTTGAAAGTATCTGCTTCCCAGTAATCTCTGAATACCCCAATGGTGTATTTCTGCAGTCCATTGACGTCTTCAGCACTGAAGTTTGGAGAGTTGTCATATTTCTTGAGGTCTTTTTTCTGGAAGGCTCCAAGCTGTACTTTGAATACGACTCCTTTACTCTCATCGATACCGCTACCAGTATTGCTGGTAGTTACGTTCTCAGCTGGCTTAGCATTTTGCAGTCTTGAAAGCTCTTCTCTTAAATCACCAACCTGAGATTGGTACGTAAGAATTTGCTGATCTTTATCAGCAATTCTGTCATCAATGTTTCCAAGTTCTGTCTTGAGGCTGGTTACTTGCCCTTTAAGGGATTTGTTTTCATCCAGTAGCTGCTTGTATTGCTCCGGCTCAAGTTTTTTAATCCTTTTTTTCCACTCTTTTTTCTCTTTTTTATCCATTTGAGCGTTTGCCTCAAATGCAAAAACACAGCAGAGTGCCAGCGCGATAAGTGATATTGTTTTTTTCATCATCCTGTGAAATTGGTTTTTTACGCAATCTTTAATGTTACTAAAGTACAAAAATCTCTTGATAATGGATAATCAATCAACTTTTTAGCGACCCAATCATATCTTCAGGTTTAACCCATTCCGTGAACTGTTCATCCGTAACAAGTCCAAGTTCGATGGCAGCTTTTCGTAAAGTTGTACCTTCCTTATGTGCTTTTTTAGCAATTTTAGCCGCATTTTCATATCCAATGTGGGTATTCAAGGCTGTCACAAGCATCAATGAGTTTTCCAGTTTTTCTTTGATTACACCCTGATTTGGCTCTATTCCGATGGCGCAGTTATTGTTGAAAGATTCGCACGCATCACCAATTAATCGTGCTGAGTTAAGCAAATTGAAGACCATCATAGGTTTAAACACATTCAGTTCAAAGTGCCCAGTCATACCACCAGTAGAGATCGCCACATCATTTCCGACTACTTGTGCACATACCATAGTTAATGCTTCACATTGTGTTGGATTAACTTTACCTGGCATGATAGATGAACCTGGTTCATTTTCTGGAATGATGATCTCACCTATACCGCTTCGAGGACCAGAACATAGCATTCGAATGTCATTGGCAATTTTCATAAGACTTACAGCAAGTTGCTTTAATGCACCATGGGTTTCTACAATTGCATCATGTGCAGCCAGGGCTTCAAACTTATTCTCAGCTGTTCGCATTGGCATACCGGAATACTTCGATATTTTTTCTGCAACCAATTCAGCATATCCTCCCGGAGTATTTAGCCCCGTTCCAACTGCAGTCCCTCCAAGAGCCAATTCAGATAAATGGTCTAGCGTATTACTCAATGCCTTTAATCCATGGTCTAACTGTGAAACATAGCCTGAAAACTCCTGACCCAAGCTAAGCGGAGTTGCATCCATGAAGTGAGTACGTCCAATTTTTACTACACCTGTAAAAGACTCAGCTTTCTTGTGAAGTGTGTCTCTTAGTTTTTTCACTTTAGGAATAGTATTTTCAACTACCATTTTGTAGCTGGCGATGTGCATAGCCGTAGGAAAAGTGTCGTTTGAGCTTTGGCTTTTGTTTACATCATCATTTGGGTGGATGATTTTTTTATCATCAGAAAGAGAGCCGCCGTTCAATACATGAGCTCGGTTAGCAATTACTTCATTAGCGTTCATGTTAGACTGTGTTCCTGACCCGGTTTGCCACACAACTAGTGGGAATTGATCATCAAGCTTACCTTCCAGAATTTCATCACATACCCTTCCAATCAATTCAGACTTTTCTTTAGCAAGTACGCCCAGGTCCATGTTCGTCTCAGCAGCAGATTTTTTGAGAATGGCGAATGCTTGAATAATTTCAAGTGGCATCTGATTTTTCTCACCACCAATTTTAAAGTTGTCTCTGGATCGCTGAGTTTGTGCACCCCAATATTTTTCGGCAGGTACTTTCACCTCGCCCATAGTATCATGTTCTATTCGGTATTCCATTGGATCAAATTTTTCTTCTTACAAATCTAATAACGTATGGTGCTTTTGGATTTCAATTATGGATGGTTTTTTGTGTAATCAAAATTAGCGGCATACTTTTGTTTAGAATCATTCTAAATAATAAGCTCTTTGGCTACTTCAATTCTCTTAGCTGATTTTCAATATCTGACTCGACAAGGGATCGCTTCTCTTATTAAAGCAATGCCTGGATTCGATTTGGTCAAGATGATTGACTCACCAGATAAATTGGTTGAAGTTGCCATTGATGTCAATCCGGATTTAATTGTTATAGATATATCTGATAAAGACCGAGAACTTCTTCCCAAACTTAGTGAGTTGAGAAAAATGTTGAATTCGAGCTTTCTGGTTATTTCAAACAGCCAGACAAAAGCTTCTATTCAGCAAATGTTGACTATGGGTATAAAAGGGATTCTTACCAAGAATTGCAGTGAAGAAGAAATCATTAATGGTTTGAGGGCCGTGGCCCAGGGCAACAGATTTTTTTGCAACAATATCCTCGACCTTGTTGTCGAAAATCAGGAGGATACAGATGATTGTGAACCCACCAATCTATCACCGAGAGAGTTTGAGGTACTGGAGTTAATCACAAAAAGCAAAACAACTGCTCAGATAGCTGATGAATTGCACCTTAGTGTTCACACGATAAATTCACACAGAAAAAATATCCTCAAGAAATTAAATCTTGGTTCTCCAGCGGAACTAATCGTGTATGCACTTGAGACCGGTCTGGTAAAAAATTAGCCTACTTTGGAATCGCGGTAGGTTTTCTATTCTCATTTATGGCAACAAAGGAGAATTCACCTTCAATTGCCTGCTCTCTTTTTTCTGAATACATCTCCTCGATAAAAATCTGTACGGAAACTTTTAAGCTGGTATTGCCTACTTGTGTCACTCTTCCTATTAACTCCACAATGGTACCTGCCGGAATTGGCTTCTTAAAATCTATTTTACTACTACTTACAGTCACCATTCGCTGTCGGCTAAAACGTGTGGCTGTTATAAACGCCACTTCATCCATGGCGTGCATTGCAGTACCTCCAAACAAGGTGTCGTAATGATTAGTGGTATTAGGAAACACAGCTTTGAATATGCGTGTCTCTGATTTTTCTATTCGTTGATCAAGTGTCATGATTTTCTGATTTCAAAAGGGTAACTGCCAGATGGATGAATTTGTTCTTCTATATGTGATGACTCGCCAGTTCTAGCGAGTAACTCACTACTTCTAGTGATGTTTATAGCGAATGGTAGTGATATAAAATTTCGCCACGCATAGCGATTGTGAGATAAGTGCAGCAAAATCAATTTTGCATTGTTTAGAATGATTCTAAACAGTCAATCAAAACATATTTTTGCAAACCGAAATAACAATGAATAAGATTAAACTAATACTGGCCCTTTTTATAGGGATATCGATATCTCTTGTCAGCTGTGGAGATGATGACGGTGGAACACTATCGATTATTGATCCGGAAACTTATGTTTTCGAGCGAGATGGTGTTTCCACCGTTTCTTTCAGTGGGCAGTCTACTCGAATTTTAATGGCTGAGGAAATTGTCAGTGCTCTTTCTGACAAGACATTGAATGAAGATAACATACATTCAATGTATTCACATGTTGAAGGTGCGAATGACTTTGAAGATGCTACTAACTTTGGACTAAATGCATCAGATAAAAGTGTAAGAAATAAAACGGCTGCTTCTACTGATTTCTTTGCTGCAAACACAACTGATGCAACAGCTATCAAAGAAGACTTTGATTCATGGATTGCCGGTCAGGTAGTCGAGGTTTTCCCCAATTGGGAAACAGAAGCATCTGAAGGTCAGGCGGGATTCATTCAGGAAGCAGGTGGTGGATCTATCAGATATGTGAATGCAAAAGGATTGGAGTACAATCAGATGTTTGGCAAGAGCCTGATTGGGGCGTTGATGGTTGATCAAATTTTAAACAATTATGTAAGCACATTAGTGCTTGATGCAGGGACAAATCAAGAAGATAATAATGCTCAAACTGTTGCTGATGGCAAGAGTTACACCAATATGGAACATAAGTGGGATGAGGCGTATGGTTATGCATATGGCACTGCGGTAAATACGACAACTCCCAATACTACAATTGGTGCTGATGACAGTTTCTTAAATAAATACATTGGTCGCGTAGAAGGAGATGATGATTTTGAAGGAATTGCTGATGATATCTTCAATGCTTTTAAGCTTGGAAGAGCAGCCATTGTAGCCGGAGATTACTCGACTAGAGATGTTCAAGCAGAGATTCTCAGAGAAAAAATTTCAACAATTATAGCAGTTCGAGCTGTTTATTATTTGCAGCAAGGTAAAAACGGGTTAGAGGCAAGTACAGTGGATTATGCGTCTGTCTTTCATGATTTGTCTGAAGGCTATGGATTCATTTATAGCCTCCAGTTCATCAGAATTGCGAATAGCGAACTGCCTTATTTTTCAAGAGCAGAAGTAGAGGATCTGCTAAATGATTTAATAGGTGGGACAAACGGACTATGGGACGTCACTACCACCACTTTGGATGATATCTCAAACGAGATTGCAGCCAAATTCGCCTTTACTGTGGAGCAGGCCGGCAGTTAAAAATTCATGAGCAAAAGGAAGGGATTGAGACATCCCTTCCAGTGTTTAAAAACGGATGAAGAAGATGAGGAAAAATGAACTATTGTTATTGTTTATCACACTTGGCCTGTGCGCAGTGTCGATCAGCTGTTCGGAAGACAATGCGGTAGAATCCAGAGATAATTTTGATAGAGAATCAATGCTTCAGAACTGGGCAGATAATATCATCATGCCTGGTTATATAGCGTATGTTTCGAAGTTGGCGGAATTAAATAACTCAGTGGAGGCATTTACAAATTCGCCATCCATTGAAAACCTATCCGTTGCGAGAGCATCTTGGCTCTCAGCAAATACTGCATGGCAAAAAGTGGCGATGTTTGAGATTGGAAAAGCTGAAGAGCTCAGCTTAATCAACTACACCAATATTTATCCAACAAATACCTCAGACTTAATTCAAACGATAGAATCAGGATCGTATGACTTGACATCTGTAAACAAGCAGGATGAACAAGGATTTCCTGCAATTGAATATCTCATTTATGGAATCAGAAATACAGATCAGGAAATCGTTGACCTGTATTTACAAGAGACTGCTAATCAGCCATATAAAACTTATTTGATCGATCTTGGAGATCGACTTGAATCGATGGCTCAATCTGTTTTGCACGATTGGCAAAATGGCTATCGGGAAACGTTCATAGCTAACTCTGGCTCCGAGTCAACTTCATCAGTAAACAAACTGGTGAATGATTACATCTTTTATTATGAGAAGCATTTGAGAGCTGGTAAGATTGGAATTCCAGCGGGCATCTTTTCCAGTGAAAAGCTGCCAGAAAAAGTAGAAGGATATTATAGTGGTAAATCAAAGGAGTTATTTATTACAGGTCTAGATGCTGTTCAATACTTCTTTAATGGCAAATCTCCAGACTCCAACCTTACTGTAGAAGGAGAAGGACTCAAATCCTATCTTGATTTTGTAAATACTGTGAGTGGGGGAGAAGATTTGGGAGCACTAATCAATGCCCAGTTTGTAAAATCAAAGGAGAAAGCTGAGGCCCTGTCAGAAAACTTCAATACTCAAGTCAAGACTGACAATACCTTGATGCTTGAAACATATGATGAGCTACAGAAAAATGTTGTAAATATGAAGGTAGACATGCTGCAAGGGCTGAATATCCGTGTAGATTTTGTAGATGCTGATGGCGATTGATGCGATTGTTTGATTCACCATATTTTTCGAAGACTTCCAAGGCTGCCCCACTGGCAGTCTTTCGTATTTTCTTTGGGCTAATGATGCTAGTGAGTATCATTCGATTCTGGGTGTACGGTTGGATCAATAAGCTATACATTGAACCCGACTTCTTCTTTCCGTACTATGGCTTTGAATGGGTGCAGCCACTCGGCAACCTCACCTACTTTTTATTCATCATCTGTGGACTTTCAGCATTAGCAGTTGCTATAGGATTTCGCTATCGAATATCCATCATAATGTTCTTTCTCAGCTTCACTTACATCGAGCTGATGGATAAAACCACTTACCTGAACCATTACTATTTTATTAGTATTCTTAGTTTTTTAATGATATTCCTTCCAGCAGAAAAGTATTTTTCCTGTGATGCCGAAAAAGAATCTGGAGGTTTTGTCCCACAATGGAGTATTGATAGTATCAAACTTCTATTATGTATTGTCTATTTCTATGCCGGTTTAGCCAAGCTTAATTCAGATTGGCTGGTGAAAGCCATGCCACTAAAAATATGGCTGCCAGGAAAATATGACGTACCATTTTTAGGTGATTTCCTACATCAGGAATGGGCCATTTACGCGTTCAGCTGGGGGGGAGCAATTTATGATCTCTTTATACCATTTTTACTTCTATGGAAGCGAACTAGGTGGTTGGCATTTGTGTTTGTCGTGGTTTTCCATCTCATTACCCGAATACTGTTTCCGATAGGGATGTTTCCATATATCATGATCGCAAGTGCAATGATTTTCTTCGACCCAAAAGTGCATGAGAAGATCATTGGTAGAATTGAGTCACTCATTCAATTCATATCAACTACCATAAGAAATCTACCTCATTTAGAAAGCAAAACAACCAGTAGGAATGGTTTTCTTCCTTCGGGAGAAATGGCAAATAAGGAGCTGCAAGTCACTCCAAAATGGAAATTGAAATTGTTGACATTTTTCTTCTTGATTCAGCTGCTACTTCCCTGGAGATACCTAACGTATCCCGGAGAATTATTTTGGACCGAAGAAGGGTTTCGATTTTCATGGCGCGTGATGCTGATGGAAAAGACAGGCTATGCAAATTTCAAAATTGTAGATCGAACAAATAATGAGGTTTTCTATATCGAAAACAGTGATTTCCTCACCTCATTTCAGGAAAAACAAATGGCTACTCAGCCTGATTTTATTCTGACTTATGCCCACTACCTATGCGATCATTTCTCAGCTCTGGGAAAAGACGTGGAAGTATATGTAGAAAGCTATGTGGCTTTGAATGGAAGAAAAAGCCAGCCATATATCAATCCGTCTGTGGACTTGTCTAAACTCAACGAATCATTCAAACATAAGACGTGGATATTACCATTTGAAGATGAAATTAAGGGGATATAGCATAGCTGTAATATTGTTCATACTTCTGGCTGCACCAGCAATGGCACAGTATACCTTGTCTGGAAAGATCATTGACGCAGAGACCAATGAGCCAATTACAAATGCAGAAATTTACGATCGGAACAGCAGTCAACTGACGGCTACCAATAACGAAGGGTATTTTGAGTTTAGTAACCTGGCGGAAGGTAAACATCAGGTTGTTATCATGTCACTGGAATATCAGACGATTGAGCAAGAGCTTGAGATCACTGAAAATCGTAATATAATCGTACCGATGGAAGAGTTTCAGCAGGAGCTTTCTGAGGTAGTGATAAGCCAGAAACGTGAAGAAATATTCGCTTTGACGAGGCTACAACCTGTAGAAGGGACCGCAATATATGCCGGGAAGAAAACGGAGGTAGTACTACTAGATCAGATGGTAGGAAATTCAGCAACTAACAATGCCCGACAGATTTACTCGCAAGTAGTTGGCTTAAATATCTATGAAAGCATTGATGCTGGTTTACAGCTCAATGTGGGTGGTCGAGGATTGGATCCTAACCGTACCTCCAATTTCAATACCCGCCAAAATGGTTACGATATCAGCGCCGATGTTTTAGGGTATCCTGAAAGCTATTATACACCTCCATCTGAAGCATTGAGTCAAATTCAGGTAGTCAGAGGAGCAGCTTCCCTTCAGTATGGAACACAGTTTGGCGGTTTGATCAACTTCAAAATGAAACCTCCCTCTGCAAAACCAGCCGAATTCACCACCCGTCAGTCTGTTGGCTCTTTTGGTTTGTTCAATACATTCAACGCTGTGAGTGGGACCGTTGGAAAGCTCTCATACTACACGTATTTGAACTATAAAACCGGTGAGGGTTTCAGACCAAACGCTGGCTTTGAGTCAACTAATTATTTTGTAAGTTTAAGATATGCATTTTCTGAACGAACCTCCGCTACGCTCGAACATACTTCCTTATATTATCTAGCCCAACAGCCCGGAGGATTAACGGATGCTCAGTTCAACGTGAATCTCAATTTCAGCAATCGAACACGCAATTGGTTTGAAGTGAATTGGAAGCTCTATGCACTGAAATTAAAGCACAAACTATCTGCTAGGAGTGATCTTAGTTTTACAGTTTTTGGTTTGAATGCCCAAAGAAATGCAATAGGTTTTAGAGGAGATCCACGAGAGCTCAATGTAAATCCAATTACACAAATAGATGAACAAGAAAGTGGTGGCAGCTATTTCTATTCAAGAGATTTAATCAAAGGGGCATTCAAAAACTGGGGAGCAGAAGCGCGATATCTCACTCGTTATTCTCTTAGAGGAAAGGATGCTGTATTACTGATTGGCACCAAATATTACAGAGCAAAAAATTCAAGTATTCAAGGCCCGGGCAGTAGAAATACAGATGCCAACTTTGATATAACACTAAATGAAAATCCGAATTACATTAACCAATCTGACTTTAAGTTTCCAAATAGAAATTTGGCAGTCTTTGGGGAAAATATTCTATTTATCAATGACCGATTTTCAATTACGCCAGGTTTCAGATTTGAGTACATCAAAACGGGTAGTAGAGGAACATATAATAGAGAAGGAATTGACCTTGCAGGGAATGTGCAGCCCTTAGGGGATACCACGGACAATCGAATGTTTAATCGTTCTTTTCTATTGTTCGGAATAGGCGCCAGTTATGAACCCTCTCAGAATATTGAGATCTATGCCAATCTTTCTCAAAATTATCGGTCTGTTACATTTAGTGATATTCGCGTAACCAACCCAACCTTCATCATTGATCCTGAAATCTCAGACGAGAGAGGATTCACTTTTGATTTTGGGGCCAGAGGAAAGTGGAGAGATCTAATCTCCTATGATATTGGTGGATACGGTATTTTATATGATGATAGAATTGGGATCATTCTGGATGATCGTGCAAACCGAGTACGAGGTAATATTGGAACAGCATTGATTGTGGGGTTTGAGTTCTTTACAGATTGGAATTTGGCTAAAAGCCTTCAGCTACCTTTAGCCAACTATAAATTCAATTGGTTTATAAACGCCGCATTGACAGAATCAACATATCTGGAGTCTGAGGAAAATAATGTTGAAGGCAAGAAAGTGGAGTTCATTCCCCTGGTCAACTTTAAAACAGGTCTTCGATTTGGCTATAAAAACTTGTTGGGTAGTTTTCAGTTCACTCATCTATCAGAGCAATATACGGATGTAGAAAACTCATCTGTTGCTCCTGACACAGATAATCGGAACGGTGTGATTGGCGAAATCCCGGCATACTCGATTTTGGATTTATCGCTTTCATACAGCTACAGGAGTTTTAAGATTGAAACCGGAGTGAACAATTTGCTTGATGAGAAATATTTTACTCGAAGAGCTACTGGATATCCTGGCCCCGGGATTATCCCATCTGAGCCCAGAAACTATTATTTGACCTTACAATTCAAAATCTAATGAGATACTTTATTCTAGTCTTAGTACTTGTTGCCTGCACTTCAAAAGAAAAAAAGGAAGTAAAAGAGTACCCGGTTCTCGAAACTATGGGATACTATCAGCGATTTTCTCAGAAGTTGTGGCTTGCAGGGAAAAATCAAAATTGGGAACTGGCCGATTTCTATACTCACGAATTAGAAGAAGTGACAGAAAATTTAATTGACGGTGATGTCATTCATGACAATTATAATTTGAGTAACCTTTCTGAGGACATATTTCTACCAAAAATCGAGAAAGTGGAGGAAGCGATTAGAAAGAAAGACGAAGTGCTTTTTCTAGAGAATTATGAACTTATGATCGGTTCGTGTAATCTATGTCATAACACCACAAAACATAATTTTATTAAGATTATGGTGCCCAATGATACCACGATTTGGAATCAGGATTTTTAGAGCAATAATTAAATGCCTGTCATTCACAAATGACCTGATAAAAATCATTTAGAATTAGTCTAAATAAGCTTGCTCAAATCACTATTGGGCATTACGTTTGCATTCTATTTAGAATCTATCTAAATAAGGAGAATTGATGAGTAGAGTCCCTGTGCAACTTCCGATTTCTAAGCTTTATGAAGAGCATCTTCAAAAGAAGAAAAAGGGGGGTAAAAAATTGAAAGACGAGTGTTGCTTCAAGTACATGAAGAAAAAAGGGAAATACTGCAAATCATGTCCTACCATACACACAATGTGCCAAAATGCAGGAAGAGATTTATAAAACCAAAAGTGCTTCAATCGCCCAGTGCGAGCTTACGGATAGCTTTCTTCTGACATTTGATCAGGAGGAAATTCAATTCAAGTTGTGCGATCTATTTGCTTTTCGTAAAAAGATAATGGCATTTGATATCATTGAGCTTTTAGAAAGTTCAGCTCCCGATGTAGAAGTTGTACATCTTCCTCACTGTGATCGATTCTTACTACTCAGCCTTCGTGAGATACTGGAATTTAGAGAGCTTCTAAACGGAACCTTCGATACCTTAGCACTTAACAGTGCCATTCAGAAGATTTTGCGCAAAAACGTTTTCAACTTTTGATTGGTGATTTTACAAGCCAATAGAATAGAACTTGACATGAAAGATATTTTAAGAAGACATCACGTACTCAAAGATGAGATTGTCGACATCATCAATCGACAGATAAAAATGGAAGCTCACTCTTCTGCATCTTACCTTGCCATGGCTGCATGGTGTGATGTACGAGGATATGACAACAGTGCTGAATTTTTCTTTCAGCAGTCTGAAGAGGAGCGCAAGCATCAACTAAAACTTTTCCACTACCTGTGTGATATGGAGTGTGACGCAGTTTCTCCAACTGTGGGCGAAAGTCAGCATGATTTTGGTTCATTGAGAGAAGTGTTTGAAAAAGCATTAGAGCATGAAATCGCAGTTTCTGATTCGATACATGAGATCGTTGGCGAGTGCAGAAAGTACAACGATATAGCCACTGAAGAATTTATGCGCTGGTTCGTTCAAGAACAAATCGAAGAAGAGTACATTGCAAGAAGAGCTCTCGAGCTATTTGATGTACTCGGAGAGGATAAGATTGCGCTTGGAATGTTCGAAGAGCGTATTCTGGGGATAGAATACGAAGCAGGGTAATTACCAAAGTAAGATATTCAATGTACGGCTTCTCAATCAGAGGAGCCGTTTTTGTTTACTTACAAAATCCCAAAGTACTACTCCGATACTTACCGAGATGTTTAGTGAATGTTTGGTGCCATATTGTGGTATTTCTAAAACAACGTCTGCTGTTTCCACCGCCTGATCATTAACACCAAATACCTCATTGCCAAAAATAAAGGCGTACTTTGAGTCTTTCTTAAGTTGAAAGTCAAGAAGTGAAGTGCTTTCATCCGCCTGTTCTACGACAATAATTTGATAACCCATTTTTTTCAACCCATCAATACACGCTGCAATGTTTTCTTTATACTCCCATACCACAGAATCTTGGGCACCTAGAGCAGTCTTATTTATTTCACGATGTGGAGGTTGTGCGGTTATGCCACACAAGTAAATCTTTTCCAGACAAAAAGCATCAGAAGTTCGAAATGCAGAACCCACATTCATGGCACTTCGCACGTCATCCAGCACCAAAACCGCTGGTAATTTTTCAGCTACTTTAAATTCTTCCGGTGATAGCCGGTTGAGCTCCTCGTTCTTAATTTTCCGCATCAATTATTCGAGTTAATATTGCAATCTAATAGGCAAAATTAAACCGAACTATCTGCATGGCAGGCACCAAGACCAAGGCGAAAGAAACCCCACTCATGAAGCAGTACAATGCGATCAAAAGCAGGTACCCGGGTGCGTTGCTTTTGTTTAGGGTTGGCGATTTCTATGAAACCTTTGGTGAGGATGCAGTCAAGGCAAGCAGAACCTTGGATATTGTGCTTACGAAGCGAGCCAATGGTTCTCAAAAAGAAATGGAATTGGCAGGTTTCCCTCATCACGCGATGGATACGTACCTACCTAAGCTCGTACGTGCCGGATACAGAGTAGCCATCTGTGATCAACTTGAAGATCCAAAGTCAGTAAAGGGAATTGTAAAACGTGGGGTTACTGAGCTGGTTACTCCCGGTTTATCCTTAAACGATAATGTGCTCGATCAGCGCAAAAACAACTTCCTCGCTTCGATCTACTTCGATAAGGATAAGTGTGGTGTAGCATTCCTTGATCTTTCTACTGGCGAGTTTATGGTTTCTGCTGGTACCGAGGATTACGTAGATAAACTAATTCGCGGCTTTCAGCCATCTGAGATCATTTATCCCAAGCAAAATCGGGATTTGTACGGGAGCAGATATGGTGAGCACTTCTCTTCTTTTCCACTGGAAGAATGGATATTCAGCAAGGATTATGGCTACGAAAAGCTTACGGGACATTTCAATGTTCCTAATCTGAAAGGATACGGAATTGAAGAACTCACAGAAGGTGTTCTTGCTGCTGGTGCCATTCTCTATTATTTGGATGAAACGGAGCATAAAGAAACCAATCACATCAAATCTATCTCCCGAATTGATGAAAATAAATACGTATGGCTTGATCGCTTCACTATACGAAATCTGGAGCTGATTCAAGCTGCTCAACCAGATGGAATATCATTAATAGATACCATCAATCACACACTTACCCCAATGGGTGGTAGGCTGCTCAGGAAATGGATGGTTTTGCCATTAAAAAGCAAACCAGAAATAGACCAACGACTGGATATAGTGGAGACTTTGGCAGATGATGAAGAACTTCAGTCAGCGCTTTGCGAGCACCTGGAAAAAATCGGAGATCTGGAGCGATTAGTCGGAAAAGTGGCTACAAGTAGAGTCAATCCGAGAGAGTTAATTCAACTTAAAAAGAGTTTAACTCAGATTCAACCGATAAGGGAATTATTGAATGTCAAAGAAGCATTCAATGCATTTCATGATCTTTTAAACCCTTGTGATAAGCTGATCGAAAAGCTGGCCAATATGCTGAAAGAAGATGCTCCACTACAGCTGCATCAGGGAGGGGTGATTGAAACTGGTGTGAATGCTGATTTGGATGAATTGAGAGCAATTTCTACCACCGGGAAAGATTTTCTAGCAGGAATCAGAGAGCGTGAAATCGAACGAACGGGTATTACTTCACTGAAGATCGCCTACAATAAAGTGTTTGGTTACTACCTGGAAGTCTCGAATGCTCACAAGGATAAAGTGCCGGAAGAGTGGATCCGAAAGCAAACACTGGTTAATGCCGAACGATACATTACCGAGGAGCTAAAGCAGTATGAAGAAAAGATTCTCAATGCAGAATCCCAGATTGCGGTCTTAGAACAAAAATTGTATGGTGAGCTTGTTGCTTTCGCTCATACCTATATAGATGCCATTCAGCAAAATGCAAAAGTGATCGCACAATTGGATTGCCTTTCATGCTTTGCGCAGCAAGCACAAGCTTATCATTATTGTAGACCTAATATCTCTGAAGAAAAAATCATTGACATAAAAGAAGGTCGGCATCCAGTTATTGAGAGAAATTTGGTCCAGGGAGAAGATTATATTTCGAACGACCTCTACCTCGACAATGATTCACAACAGGTGATGATTATTACTGGACCTAATATGGCTGGTAAGTCTGCCTTATTACGTCAAACAGCTTTGATTACACTTATGGCGCAGATGGGATCCTTTGTTCCAGCAGGGTATGCAAAGATTGGCTTGGTTGACAAGGTCTTTACAAGAGTAGGAGCATCAGACAACCTCTCACGTGGTGAATCTACATTCATGGTGGAGATGACCGAAACCGCCAGTATTCTTAATAACCTGAGCGATCGCTCGCTGGTGCTCATGGATGAGATCGGGCGAGGAACGAGCACATATGATGGAATCTCTATTGCCTGGTCTATCGTGGAGCATCTACACAATCATCCGAAAGCGAAAGCCAAGACGCTTTTTGCCACACACTATCATGAGTTGAATGAGTTAGCCAAGGATTTGCCGCGAGTGAAGAACTTCAATGTATCAGTAAAGGAGCTGGAGAACAAGGTGATTTTTATGCGGAAGCTAGTAGAAGGAGGAAGTGAGCACAGCTTTGGTATTCATGTGGCGCAAATGGCCGGCATGCCCAATGAGATTGTGATTCGGGCAAATGAAATATTAAAGCATCTGGAAAAAGAAAAACTAACAGACTCTGATCGTCAGAAACTAGAAGAACTGCCTACTCAGCAGTTCCAAATGAATTTGTTTGAAGCCGACCCACGAATGGATCGGATGTTAGATATCCTTCGAAATATTGATGTAAACACGACCTCACCTGTGGAGGCTTTATTGAAACTCAATGAATTGAAGGAGATACTAAAAGGTTCTTAAGCAGCAAGCACTTTGTTCTGCATGGAATCAGCTTCCATGATCAGACCGTTTACGTACTGAAGTTGAGCTTCCAATTCAGCGTTGTTGTTCCCCTCGAGAATTCTTACTAAGTGCTTTCTTACTTTCACAGCACATTCTAGTGTCATTTCGATTTCTTCTTTGAACATTTTCTTTAGTTTTTCGTGGTTTGTACTTTCTAGTTCTATATGAACAATACAAATGTGAGAAAAATCAGGGCGTGCAATTCCTCGGTAAATCACGGATTTAATGTAGGTCAAATTACTAGTCAATTTCAGGACTTTTTTACCCCTCGACAAGCAAGAGTCTTTCGTCTATCTCTAAGTGTAGATTGATCGAAACGAGGCGTTTTTGTTTGATAATTCGGAATTTAATTATTTGGTAGAAATAGACTTAAAACGGATTGTTAGCTGGCAACTAGCTTTTTACATGGCAGATAATATATTCAGCCGGTCAATTTTGTCTTAGATATAGTTGCAATTATTAGAGCTTCATATAAATTTGCATTCCTTTTCAAAGGAGAAGCAAGCACAGCTTGGCTTTTAAAAGCGAGAGTAGCTCAGCTGGTAGAGCACAACCTTGCCAAGGTTGGGGTCGCGGGTTCGAATCCCGTCTCCCGCTCAGAGACAATGTCATGCCGCACTAGATGCGGCATCTTTGTTTTAGAAAAACTACCTGCCTCGGTGGTGGAATTGGTAGACACGCAGGACTTAAAATCCTGTGACCATTGCGGTCGTATGGGTTCAAGTCCCATCCGAGGTACAGAACGGGAGACATTAATTTTTTTGTCTCCCTTTTTATTTTTCATACCTTCTAACTTTTTGATTTTAAGATAAATAGCTTGAAACCCTTTCTTGAATTTAGGGGTTCGATACTTTTCATTCTCAAATACCAGTTTCTCTTCTAATATCGAACTCAAAAGTTTCTGCTTTGTCTGGATTGAGCTTTTTTCATAGAGCTCAACAATGTTTTTTAGAAGAAAGACACCAAACTTTACAAAATCTCTTGTATCCTTTTTATGCCCTCTCATTCTGTCTTTCTCCAACTGAAGTTCTCCCAATTTTTCAGCGATCTTGGCTTTAGCCTCTTTAAAATCCTCATCATCAATAACACCACCTAATAGCTTATCTGTTAAAACTGATTTCAGTCCAATGTTCCTTTCTATTTCTTTATCCACCTTTATTAACTGGGCATGAACGCTCTGTTTATCGGTTTGATATCTCTCTTCAAGGATTAGCTCGAACAAATCGCAAACTTCTGCAGGAGCCTGGAGGTCACTTAGAATATCTTCTAGTTTGCTATGAGCTTCCTTTAACTTAAATCGCTCATTACAACCCTTTCTTGGGTTGCAATGATAGTAGTAATGTTTTGCTCCGGTTTTACTTTTAGATCCACTTCCGGTTAGGTTACCTCCACATTTAGAGCATTTTAGAAACCCCCTTAGCGGCAGACAGGGATTGAGTTTTTTTGGTTTTTGTTTGTGCCTCCTTCTTTGCCCCAATTGATATTGAACCTTGTTGAAAATACCTATTGTCACAATTTCATTGTGAAGTCCATTTACCAATGTTTCAGGTTCATTCTTATATACAGGAACTCTTATCTGTCCTACGTATAACATATTTGTGAGCATTCGACTAAGTGTACTCTTGGTTAAATCAAGAGGTTTGTATTTTGGAGATTTTAAAAGCTCATTTTGAGAAATAGTTCCTCTTGAAAAATCTTCAAACAATTGGGTAATCAAAGGAGCTAACTCAGGGTGTGGTTCTATGGTGACTTTGCCTAATTCATCTCTTGCCCTTATGTAGCCTTTGGGTGGCCGGTGAATCCATCTACCGTCTAAAAGCGCTCTTCTGTTACCCTCACTTACTTTATCGCTCTTAACCCTATTTTCAGTCTCTGGCATGCCCAGATAAATTAGGAGCATTAACAAATGGCTTGGGTTATCATGCTCTATCCATTGCTCAATTGAGTTGATCTCTATCCCAAAGGATTTGAACGTTGCTATTACCCCTAAACCTTCATGGACGTTTCTGGAGAACCTATCCCATCTATGTACCAATAAGTAATCAATATTATTTTTATTGGCTTTGGCGTGTGATTCAAGTTTCTTGAATTTTGGTCGATCAAATGTCTTGGCAGAAAAATCCTCTTCAAATTCGGAATTAATATTAATTGAGTTTTTCTCACAAAATTCTTCAAGTCTAGCTTTTTGATCACTTAAACTATGACCATGATCTTTTTGATCGGTTGTACTAACACGACGATAAAGAATTGCCGTTTTTCCTTCAAGATTCTTCATCATCAAGCTTATTTATCTCTAACATTAAATCTGCCATTTGGTACAAGAAGTCACGAATTAATGCCACTTCTTTCTGCTTATATTTTTTACCTTTTTTATTTAGTATCTCTTCACATTTTTTAGTTGAGAGCATTTAAACATATCAATGCACATATCCTTTAGTATTTCCATTTGAACATGTCAATTTCAACTGCCTTTATTGGGGGCATCCCTTTTCTTATTTCTTTACTTTCTTCTTTTCAAATAGTTTATAAATGACTTGACTGGGTGTTTTTAGTTGGTGATAATCAGCGTACTCCAATTTTCTGAACAAGGGCTCTAACTCAGCTTTTGAAGTCTTATTGAACTGTTTATTCAATAGATATTCCTTCCCCTTAGTTTTAATGGAAAGAGAATGAACATCTTCAAAATCAAGAGCTTGACGGACTTCTTTTTCAATCGGATTTAAGGAATAGTTCAGGTAGTCTGTTTCTATATCCCCCAATTTGAATTTATCCTTAACAAGGGAATTTAAGTCAATTGAGATGTAGTCTTCTATTATTGATCCAAAATGCCTTGACGTATCGATTGCATTCTGTCTAGCCAAAAACGCTTCTCCAGAATCAAATACCATAAGGGTCACTGGTTCTTTAGAAGTCAAAACATAGATTATGTAGAAGTCGAGAAATGGAAACTTAGATTGTTGATCTTTTGATGAATGTTGATCAAAATACTCTTTTACCTTCTTGATCTTATTTAGTTCTAACCCAAATTCACGGAGCTTCATGATAATCGAAAGCCATATAATTTCCGATAGACTTATTGCTACCCATCCTTTTCCCGATGGCCTATCATCATCCATTAATCCAACTTCAACCCAGTGGCCATAAACCCTCGATGATACTCCTACTTTTGATATTCGATGTCTTTTATCATTTAAGGCAGCCTTCAACTCTAACTCTCTACCAAGAAAGTAGCCAGTAAAGTTTAGAGCCAACCATTCTGTATCTAGTATGTAATTCCCTTGCTTTTCCAAGTTGCTATAAATGTTACTAACACTAAACGTAACATTAATGTTACGTTTGTAAAATTAGTATTCAATTCACTCATTTCCAATTGTGATGAAGTGATGTCTACTTATCCCACTAAATATTTTAATTTCTAACTTGCATTGCTCCTAATATCACTACCGTATGAAATACACAATTTTGGGACTAATCTTTCTAACTCTGAATTGCTCCACAACTAATCAAGAGGAAACGAAGGCATCAACCATTGATACACTAGCCACCATAAATCAGCAAGACACCCTGGTAGTTCATAATGCTCAAGTCTCATTGAAGGAAAAGGAAGTTGAGAATGTCATTGAGTCCACTGACTTGAAAGTGGAAAGTGATTCTACAAACATCTTAATAACCAAGGTCTACAACTTTGTTCCCACATCAGAAACCTATGTGTTTTTGAATTTCAACAAAGGCTATTCGTTTGACTCGATTGCGGAGATCAAATCACATCTTGATTCTGTCGTATTCGATGACTTGGAAACCAGACGGCAAAGGCTTCCAATTGATAAAGCTAGGGTCTACCTAGACCTGAAACTCTTGGATTCAATTTCAGTCTTCGACTACTCTCATGAGCTTCTGGCGACCGCTCCACTTAAAAGAGTTGAGCACTTAGATGCTAATATAACTGGTGGTTTTGTTGCTGTATTTGATACACCTGGGATCACAGAATGGGAACTGTAAGGAACCACTTGGTATAAGCATGATATTTGGCCGGGATTTTACTGGAAACAATGGTCAGATTATATCCTCCACAAAATTCACTTTAGGGTGCTGAATCACATCAAAGAGGAGGTGGAGAAGAAATGAAGTGGCTCAAAGGGATCTTGATTTTTACTGTGGTTATCACAGTCTTGTATTTTGCATTTGTCTCGTTAATAGTTTTTGAGGGAGATATTGCAAACTATCAAAATAGAATTGAGTTTGATTCTGGTGTGTGGAAGAATTGGGAAGAATCAGAAGCTACAATGTTCTTGCGGTGGGATATGAGGCACAGTTTATTAGATAAACATAAATTAGTCGGTATGTCAGTATCCGAAGTTTTTGAGCTACTTGGAGAACCATCCAGACGATCTTCCTCCGAAATGTCCTACTACCTTGGAATGGCTAGAAGCGGAATAGAAACAGGCTCATTAAATCTAACCTTAGAGAATGGGATCGTTACTGATTATCGCATTTGGCAAGGATAAGTTTATGCAATGAGAAACCCTACGAGACGAAATAGAAATATTGGAACCTCCAAGCAAGGGCATGGTCAAAACAATGAACTCAGAATACCATACCCAGCTCTGGTTCAAAAGGAGTTTTATGAGCGCTTAGAGTCATATCAGAAAATCAGCAAGAGCATCAATGGGAAGGATTTTGATTTTGTCATTGAAGAGACTAGGAAGGGTTCGGTTCACGCTTGTTCAATTGATGACCTAGTGAGAATAATTGAACTTATTCCCGAACAAGATCATGAGGGCTTAAAACTCATAATACTTAGACAACCTAAGAGAAAAGAAGAAACAATCTCACCAGTGTGGGGGAGACTGATTTATTCATTTGAATTTGAAGGTGAATCAGAGCCGGCAATAATTTTAGAGGCTGTTGACAAGACCAGAAAATTCAAGTGGTCCAAGAAGTTGACTCCTGATGAAAGAAAAGAGCTTGATCTACTGAAAATAGATGGGCATAACATCCAAGAGGATCAAAGGAGTTTTCAATTTGACTATGAGATAGAGAATGTAAGAAATACACAGTTGTTTAGAACACTACCTCACGAGTTCGGTCATTATGTTCACTATCTCGAAGTAGTAGAAAGGCTAGGGTCTGAGGATGAAGATTTTGAACAATGGGAAAGCAGGCACGATTCCTACTTTAAAATTCCGAATACACAAAAAGAGAAGTTCGCTAATAGCTATGTCAAGAAGTTGTCTTTAAAAAGATTCTAAACTTGATACATACCCTCCAATCATTCTTCCTTTAAACAATTCCTTCATTGATGATGCGAATCAAACAATCTGCCGCTTGACGCTTTCTTTGGAATCATATCTAATCGAATTATGTCACCTAACAATTTCAAATTAGCTATCTCTGGAATTGATAAAGTAAAGGAGTCAGTTTTAACCTTTTCTCTTAACTCCATCAAGAGTCTTCCTAAAGCATTTGTACCAGTGTAGTAATCTCCCTCGAGGGTAGCACCCCAAACTTTGTCAGTATTTGTATATTCAACGATAGGTTGATTTCCGGTTTCTAAAAGAAATTTGGAGAATGATTGGTAATTCTGATACAGTTTTACCTCCAAGCAAAATCTCATAATCAAAAATCGCTGCTCCATCCAATCACCTCTAGTCTTGTCTAGGACCGATCGACCATATTTTTTAGCAGAAATTGGACTTGAATACGAGAAGATTTTTCTCTGTACTTCTGGAAATTCAGGAAATCGCAATGATTGATAAAGTGCTTCGGAAGTTTTAATACTTGCTCCGTTAACCAATAAAGGAAATCCTGGAGCCATATTTGAAAGAGCACCATAAGTACCTTTAGTACTTTTAAATGTAATGCATGAATTTTTGTGATATGATCTTGTGCTCAAGCTCATGATTAACCATTACCTCTATTTTTTACTGGGAACAATGGTTGCCAATCATTTGCCCCCCACCAGAATACTAATGGGCATGTGTTTGATATATTTCTCCAAGTAAAGAAATGGCTTCCTGTTCCAAGTGTCTTGTAACTTGAGGGAGCCATCCCTAATGGCCTTATTCCTCGAGCCCTTAACTCATCTATTGATTTTATTATCTCAATTCCCTTGTTAAGCAGAATGTTCTCGTACCTAATCCTGTTTTCTTTAGATGAGTAAAACTTTTCCTCCTTTGGGTAGTTCGGATCTCTGAATGCAAATTGCTCTTGCCCCATCGGGTACTGTCTATCAAATGCTGCCTCGATGAAATCCAAAAATTCTTCACCTTCCTGACCCTTTAATGGATATACATGGTTGAACTTTGGGGAAGGATTATAAGCGTTAATTCTGGGATTATTCTCTATTTCAGAAACTCGATAAAAACTTATTCTCTTTTCTTTTTCAAGTTCGACTCCTACAGATTGAGCGATTGCGTATGGGACATTCACAACTGCCCAAGTATGCAGGATAAAAAAGGATGCTATAATTCTAATTCTTGACTCCTTAAATTCTTCATTACCATATTTCTGTATTTCTTCAATAATATCGTCTTTGAAGGTCTTACCTGAAGCAAGTACATCATCTATATACAACCAATTTTTGATTTCTTTCTTGCCACAATCTTTTATCCTGTAACCATATTTTTCAAATAGCACCTCGTCAATAAGTCCCAATAAAACCTTTTGACTCTTCAACTCTTCTTGGCAATCCAAAAACCGTGTCTCATCTAAAAAATCATTGACAGTCTCGTACCCAAAGTCCTTTCTTAATACTTCAAATTCACCTCCAAAGGTCTCCAGAGTATCTTCCTTTGATAGATAGCTCTTTGGTAAGATGTGTTTTAATTCATTGAGTAGGAACTCTCTATCCTCCTCATCAAATTGATTTATCCAATTCTTGACTCTCTCAGCACTCATCCCCTTGAAAGCCCAATTCACATCTTCTTCCCGATAGCCCCCAATTGTTTCGAGTATGTCTTCAATGAGTTCGTCCATCGTCTTATTATCCTACATTTCTTAATACTCTCAGCTTTGGTCTTTCAGTGGTCATAAACCGATTCTGAAACTCATCAGGAAGTAAATGAATGATACTTGCGAGATCCTTTTCGGAATAAGCTAAATCATTCAAATGCATTTTTATGATTCTATCAATTATGAATGGTTTTTCTTCTGCAAGCTGAATTGGTTCGCTCTTTGTCATTCCCTTTTTTGAGAAGTTTATCATCAGGTTTCTATATTGACGATCATCAATTGCTTTGATCATCTTTGCTCTGTAAACAAGTGATTTCATAGACACCTTCCAATAACGTTTCAATTCTCCGAGTTTAGGAAAGTTCAAAGCCCTTAGTGAGTTGATAACTTCATTTCTTGGCATTAAAAATTCAGATGCGAAACGATTCGCTTCATCTTCAACATCCTCGGTAATTGTAGGTATATCGAAATGCATAAGCATGTGGCCAAGTTCATGAGCCAATGAGAATCTTTGACGATCAGCTGGCATTCTCTCATTTAGGAAAATAATACGATTTCCCTTATCACTAACTGATGAGATACCATCAATTTTTTCCGAAAGAAGATCAGTTTTAACAACAATTACTCCATTGGTTTCTAGGAGATTTACCAAGTTAGGAACAGGGCCCCGAGAGATATTTAAAATATATCTCACCTTCTCTGCAATTACCTCCGGAGATTCTATATCTGGATTAAATGTTGGCAACCTAAACTCTGGGAGTTCAACGGCATCTGTCAAAGAATCTATGTTTTGACGGAAAATTTTGACAACAGACTCTACCTGCATTACAGTCTTTTGGGGAATAGTAATTCTTTTCCTGTAATAGTAATGGCTGACTGGTGCACTAGGAGATTTCTGATAAAAGAACTTGGGTGGATATTCCAACACCTTACTCAGTTTAACAAAAGCATCATCAGGGAGCCCTTGTTCTCCTTTTTCGGCTTTAGACAGTTTGCCTTGTGAAACTCCTATCTTTTTTGATAATTCAGACTGTGATATTCCCCTCGATTCTCTTGCTAAAGTCAACATACTAGGATTTATGTCTTCTAGTATCATTTCTTATTGTGCTTGTTTAGGAATGTTAATATTGTCTTTAAGTTGAACATTTGGCGTAACAATTTCTTCCTCTACAAGTTCCAGAACTGGCTCTACCAAATATCCAGTTATATCATACTTGTAGCTTACATTTCCAGGTGAGCTAAAGTATTGAAATTCCAGAGTAGAAATAGAACTCCAAAATTCATCAACATGATAAACTATGAAAAGAATATGTTTCCCAAGTTCTTGATTTTTTATCAAATCATCCTGATTCGTCTTGACATTTGAAACGGGCGACTTCTTGAAGAACAGAATGTATTTATCTTCCAGTACAGCAAAACTTCTACGTGTGTTTGTAAGTTTAGGGTGAAATATTAATTGCTCAGATTCAATTTTCCCAATCTCACTTGCTACTAAGTCATTAAGAATATTAGAACGTGTCGTATTGCAAAGATTGGTGATATCGTACTGAGCAAAATCGCTAAATGCATTAGAAACACCCTGCCCAATTAGTCTAAACACCTCATCATTTGAGGAGGATTCAAAGTCACTAGAATTGAAAGAGCCTTTATTCCCAAATAATTGTAATTGCTCGATTCTCATTATTGTTGTATTAAGTTTTTAACCTTGGCAACAAATATATGAAAATTATTCCAATTCAATTCTTTTATTAGTACATATTAATTCCTTAATCTACAATCAATCTGCAATCCTTCATTCCTACAGTCCCCAACTTACCATCGCACTTGCCATAAAACGTTACCTTCACTCCCTTTCTTAGCTTGGCTACTACTTCTTCATCGTCGACGTAACATTGAACTCCAAACATCAAGTTATTAGTTTTTAGAACTACATAAATATCATCAAGAATGTCCTTCCCGATATTATCAATAATTCCTTCAACGTAGAGGTACTTTCCTTTGTAGTTACGATCAGCCAGAACCTCATTTTCTTGGTACTCCTGGAAGAGTTGCCTAGCGGTAATAGTTGACTTTCTACGCCTTTCCAGCTCCGCCATTCTTTTTACTTCCTCTAGACTGTCCAGTTGACTTTGAGTTAGAGGTCGGGTTTCAGGAGCTATCTTAACTTCCTTTTTAGAAGATTGACTGTCCGTACCTAGGCTAGGCAGGAAGATTATAGCAACAAGAATTGTTGCAGTTACTTTCCACCACTTCGCAATAGTTCTTGATTTCCAAAGTGCATAGAGTCCGATTGGGAAAATGAAAATGAGAAGTATGTGTGTCAGGATCTGATTATTGTACCACTTTCTGTCTTCCATAGTAATAATTCTTCTTCATCTCAAATGTAGATATAATTTCAGAAACGCTATACGAACGCATGACACTTTGAATTAGGAATGTTGCTTGATTGCATCAGTGGCAGATGATGAATCAAACAATGAAACTCTTGATGAACTATTAATTAGGTTCGGTAAGCACCTTAGATCAAAAAGAGAATCACTTGGACTCACCAGTGCTGAAATGGCACGTAAATCTGATATTGGTAGAGGCAACTATGCTAATATTGAATCAGGTAAAAAGGATCTACAATTGAGCACAATTATGAAATTGTGTAAAGGGTTTGGACTTTCGTACTATGAATTGTTTGAAGGATTTAGAAACAATCCTTAACCACCCTGTTTCACATCGTTAAGAAGCCCTTCTACTCTATTGTACTCTTCCATAAGTTCTTCTGGAGTCATTTTCTCTAATTCAACATCAAGGGGATCTCTATTTCTGTCCGAATGGGTAATAATGGGTTGTCTTGAATTTAGAGGCTTAAATTCATCTTTCATTTTATTAACCAGCCAGAATTGAATGGCATTAAGATTCGGAGAGATATGTTTAGTTGTTTCTCTTTCTGTTACTAAAACCTTGTAGTCTTCGCCATTCTCTTCTCTCTTAATATTGTAGTTACGAGTTACAACTTTTGTGTTATAACCTTCTGCTAATTTCATGAGCCATGATTGATACTCTTCTGACATTGTTTCCATTATCTCTCTTTCTCTGGACACTTTAGCTCGTTCATAAACGTGTGCGATTGGTGCGATTTTATTACACCACCTTTTGAATTTGAATCTATTTGTTCCATGGTTTTTACAACATTGATCCAACGTTAGAGGAGTGTAGATGTAATCATTCAGAATCTTGAGACAATGTTCAAAAATGATTCTTTCATCTTCAGTACTAATTTGATTGTATAGCTTCTCTGTTTCTTCATCAAGCGACATGAAAACAGGTTTATCTAAGATGTCCTGGATTGATTCATTTGCCTTTTGCGTTAATGGCCTGGGTTTCTGATTTTTGGTTTTCTTAGCTGATTTAGAAAGAGGTGCAATTACTTTCTTAGCCACCTTGTTTACAGGTTGCTTGATAAATTCTATAAATGCTGGGTCATTGAATTGGAATGGTTGCGAATCTTCTTTGACCATTTTAATATAGAGTTCAGGCTTTCTTTCCTTTAATGCTCTTAATCTTCTTTTTGCTGTAGTCCTATGGACTCCTGCCTTTTTATAAGCTTCTGTAAATGATATCCAGTTCATAATTGCTGTGAAAATGAATTTTGCAACTTTCCTCCCCTCTTTTAAGTCCCCCCTTGCAGTACATATTGATTAGAATTATGGCCTATATGGCTCATCAAACCCTCATTTATCAGTAGATCCTTTAAATCATAAAGCTCCACAATGTCATTATAGGAAGAGTTCGAGAACTGGATCGTTAGGGGTACTTATAAGCCTGATAATCGACTGATTGTCAGGCTTTTGTATTTTTTAGGTGGCAGAAATGGTGGCATAATTAATTTTTATTAAATATTCTGAGTCGCCGTATGCCTCAAAAAACCTTTCCGGAAAGCGGCCGTACCGGCCGCAGGTTTTCTTAGGTATTGAGCGAAAACGAATACTGGACTTATTCATTAGATTTACCATATTGAATATATGTACTATATCAAGATTTTGTACACATAGAAAAAGATATGAAATAATCGTAAATTGAATAAGAAGAAAATAGTACATCGAGCTCCAACACCAACAACAAAAAAACAAATTTTAGCAGCAAGCGGAAACCAATGTGCATTTCCGACTTGCAATGATATTATTGTGGATAGAGAGCATGGTGTATTAGTAGGTAAGATTGCACATATAAAGGCAAGACGAGAAGAAGGTCCAAGGTTTGATTATAACCAATCGGAAAAAGAAAATCGATCTGCAGAAAATCTGTTAGCCTTATGTGGAAAACACCATGACATTGTAGATGACCGAACTGATATCTACAATGTTGAATCTCTTATATCAATGAAACATAACCATGAGGAAAAAATAGAAAACTCAGCAGATCGGTCATGGATAAGATTCCCCAACTTTGCTGTCCAGCAGATTGAAGGAGTCGGCCCAATCAAGATAGATTTTTGGGTAGACAGGGATGGAAGGGCACAGGTATACAGTGATAGAAAATTGGCTATTGCGAGAACTGTATTAGATATTTATGATGATTTAAATAAGATTTGTAAGTTATATGAAATGGCAGAGCAGAATCCAGAAGTACCTTCTAGAAATCTTTTTCAAGGTAACACAAGGTTAAATAAGGAAAGAGTAAAACTTGATCCAGAAACCAAATGGAGTGCGATAGCCCATCTTTTTGTACAAATGGCGGAAATTCCTGAAATAACTTTTGGAGAGCTTTTAGCATACAACATTTTAGGAGGAGATGTGACACCTTTGCTTACTAACAGAGCTGAGATTCTCGAAAACAAAATCAAAGAAATCCGATCCGAACAAGCTAAATGATTTTTGTATAAGATTTACTAACACTCATCAGTAGGTATTTTCTCTAAGAACCTACATAATTAGGCACCCGAATATGATCGTGTTGGGTTCTCTACATTTATTGTAAAAAAGTTTAGCTAATCAAAGTCATCATGGATGAAACTATTAAACGAATAAAGTCGGCAGTCGACTCATTTATATTAGAAGATTCTGAACTCCTCGAACAGGACGCTCACGAGGCTTCAATCACAGGACATCTTATGGAGCATTTGGCTGTTGAATTTGATGATTTTGAGTACAATATAGACACGCAGTACAATAAAATGATTCTTGAGAATGTACTAATCAAGAAGGAGGCAGAATTTCTCATTTCTTCATTACCATTGAACAAATGGCCTGAAAATTGGGAAGACGACCAAGAGCGTGCGTTGAAAGCTATTCTTCCAGACATTATCTTTCATGACCGAGCCAGTAGTAATGAAAACTTCATAATTATTGAAGTCAAAAAATCCACAAACAAATCAAAAGAAGATAGAGAATGGGATATCCTCAAATTAAAAGAAATGACGGCAGGGCAACTCAACTATCAATTTGGCGTTTTTATTGACTTTTTTACTGGAGCAGAATTCACTACCGACAATCCATATGTTCTTCAACTCTTCCAAAAAGGACAATTAATAATGTAATTCCAACAAAGACATTCTTTCGATGCTAAAACCTGCAGCCAATTTAGACTGCAGGATTGTCAATCAACCTAATTTCATGCAGCCGATTTGCTTAGTCCAAATAAATTTAGGAATGGACTTACTCTTCCTTTGCCTACATAAGATTTCAATGCTGAACAAATTTGATATTCAGCTTCTGAATCTATTGTATTCTCACAAAAATCAATGCAAAAACCTAGTTCGCTTTTATACTTAAATGGGTGAATTCGATTCAAAAAATCAGTGACTCCAAGTGAAGAAACTGTTGCATTCAATGAAATTACCGGAGGACTTTTTTCTTTAGCTCCTTTAATATATTTCTGGTCCATTTTCTTCTTAAACTCAGTTGGATTTTCCTTCATGAGAGATTCTCGTTCAAGATCTTGAGAGTCATACATGCCCCTGGTGAAAAGTGAAGATCCTCCTGGAACCATGTACCTTACCCAACCTACAATGGAATCAATCCCCCCTTGTCCATCAGCACTTAATCCAATTGATAAATCCGTATATCCAATAATGTAGTATGTAGCCAATCGATTAATAACATCTCTAGCTAAATACTCATCTGTCGCAGTAAAAATATGATCGCAATAACTGAGTGTTTCCAAGCCTTGCATATCCTCTGTTATGTCTGCTTTAATTGCAGTGACTTTTATATCCAGTCCATATTCAGATAGCTTTTCTTTGAAGAAATCGACCTTGTACTTTCCTATATCCTTGTGTGATGCACCAAAGATTCTGTTTAAGTTTTCAACTTCAATTTTCTCTCTATCAATCAAAATCAATTCTCCAATGCCGCTTCTTGCTAACTCAAGAATTGTTGGTGTGCCAAGGCCACTACACCCAACAATTCCAATTTTTAGGCGCTGCAATAATTGGGTGGTTCCTTTTCCAAACGTTTGCTGATTTCTAATAGTAAATTCAGGTGCCACTTTAGTTGCTAGTTCGTCAAAATAGTATTCGTGTTTTGAACCAATCACTGAGATTTTGTTAACAGTTACAAAATCTCCATCTGGCACAATAACTCTCCCGAATAACGATTTATCCGGCACCATAACAAAGCTTCCTACTGGCCTCCCATCATAAAAATAGGCATTGAAATAATCAAACAATTCTGAGTCAGAGGAATCATCAGTTGCAGAGAACTTCTTATAATTGGAAGGATGACAATGGAACTTGACAATTGACAGTCCTTCCTTTTTTGCCTCTTCTAATGCAGACTCTGCAAAATCCGCTGGCCAACTCATGAAGTTTGGTTGTCTTTCACAAATTTCATAAGGCACCGGAATCAGTTTGTGAACTAAAAGAAGTGTCTCTCCTTCACAAGAATCAAAGCCGCATAAAGCCAACATTGCACTTTCATTTTCATCAACGAAGAGATAACTATATAGCTCCTGTTGTTGATTCTCAGTTAATCTCAACGTGTAATTCATCGCTCAAGCTCCTTTCTCAGAAAAAACCTGATTAATTCAACGTGAGTCTCAATACAATCAACACCAATTGTCCACGGATTATCATTTTCTCTATGCCTACTCCATTGCTGATAAATATCGCTTCCAAATTTCCTATCTGTTGCTTTTGGTATTGCTTTTCCATCTAACCTTGAAAGGTGTGGTTGAAAATATGCCATATCCAGTTGAACAGAATCATACCTCTTGGGAATGATAATAATCATATTCATAGCCTTCTGATTATATCCATTCGGGGGATCAAAACCTTCAATCTTAAGAAGCTTCAGGTTATCCTGGCTGACTATTTTCCACCGATTTGGGAATTCTTCATTTAAGTATTCAACATCCCGTAAAGGAAGGGGGCTCTCGCCCCCCTGAAATCCATCTTTGACCTTCTTCGGCCGAGCTCTAAAGCGCTCAACACCCGGATCGGTTAAACATACTGATTGATCATTCTTGATAAGTTCATCCTTGCCTCTTCTGACCAAGATTAAATCATAGCAAGAAGGATCGTTAAATCCAGCTATTTTCAAAATTTGAGCACTAGTTGGGCACTCTATATCTGTTTCATATAGTGAGTTATTCACTTGAAACTTGAATTGGGCTTTCGCCTTATTATTTCCCATGATAAAAACGATTTTAGGGATTAAAAAAATATGAATGGAACTTGATATAGTAAGGACAATGAAAGTTCCAGGAGATCTTCTCTCATCATTGTCGAATCGTTCACATGTATAAGGCTGAGCTACTTTATTTAGTGGAACTTCAGAAGCCACTCATCACATTAGAATTGTGATATCTACAGAAATGTCTATTTTTAAGTCGCTAAACTTGTGTCTTCAGGTCAGCCAACCTGTGGAGCAATTAAAAACATCTCGGCAGATCAAGGGGCTTCATTGTCCCTTGGTTTTATATATTATTAATCTTCAATTTCATTTTTTTTAATTTTTTGTCCATTGATATTCAATAGGTATCTCATCCAATACATTGCTATTGTATAAATGGATATGTCTATAACTTACCTTGTCTTCCTTAGCAAGCTTTCCGATAATAACTGAAGGGTGTATAGTCAACTCTTCAGAACACTCTTCCACTTTATCGGTAGTCAAATAATTTAAGTGCGGTTCCAGATACTCTAGAATCTCATTATGCTTGAGTTTATCTCCGGCCAAATCATTAGCTTCAACCTCTCTTGGGTCTTGACTGTCCTCTTTATCCTTTAGATTATCTAGTATAAAGTGTTTCTTAGAATCAAGGTGCTTCAAAACATGGGCGATTTCATGAGCGATAGTAAACCAAAAATTATCTATTCTTTTATAGCGCCCAGTATAAACAACCACGGGATTTTTCTCATTGAAGAAAGCAGCACCATCTAGATAAGTTTTTTGAAGGTGTGGCAGTACAAAAAAAATCACCCCTACATCTTGGAGTTTTTTCAGGAAGTTAGATATCCCATTATCCTCGATTGTAAATTCATTTATTCGATTGTACAATTCAGTCAAAGCCTTCTTATTGTATTTTGGAACTGAGTAACTTTTTGAAACCACCTTAGCCATTTGATACCAAGTAATCTTGTAGTATTCATTAAACTGTGAGAATGCCTCTGACTTTCTTGTCAAGCAGAATTCTGATTCAATTAATTTATCAAGCTCACCAAAGTTTAGCTTATCCCACCCCCAAAAATCCAAGATCACTGCTTCCATTTCTGACTTGGTCTTAAATGACTGTATCCATCCTTTATTTACCATGTCCTTAATTGGCATTCTCTCAAAAGCATCAGCCTTCATCTCAGCAAAAACCTCTTTTTCACTTTTGGTTTGGTCTAGCCATAATCTGTAAGAAGTATCAAGATTGATCCAGTATTTAGCGTCTGTATCAAAAACCTCACCCAATATTTTAGCCATTTCTAAGCTTATACTTTGCTTATCATTCAAGATCTTATTTACATGTTTCAACGTCACACCCAATATATCAGCAAGATCTGTTTGAGTCCACTCTCTGATATCCATCTGTTCTTTGATGAAATGACCAGGGCCGAACTGTTTTGCAGGCTTTAGTTGATTTAGCTTAATCATGTTTTGTTTGTCAGTCGTCGTAATGGTTCGAAATAGTCTTTAAAATGAAAGTCCCAATAGTCTTTTCGTCATTTTCCCACGTCACTTCCATTTCTAACCTGTACTTCGAGTTTAACCGCATTGAGTATATGTCTTCTCCTTCTAGCTTCTTAAACCGAAGGCCTTTGTCATGCCAAAAATCATGAATGCTCGTTGCTGCGTCAATTTTTTGTACAGTGCCTAAGAACTTGTCTACAACATGTACCGGCAACTTTAATTTCTTTGACCGGCCAGTTGTATAAAGTTTTTCAAGTTCTTTATCATCTATGTATACGTCCAATTTTCGAAAATGTTAAAGCAAATATAACTAATTAGTATAAAATTACAAATTACATTATGTACTACAAGTACTAAATTGATTATACGATTTGATCTGCTAATCAAACTAATGTGATGAATTTAATAATTATAATTAACGGAACAATTAATCTTATGAAGTAAAATCCAGCAACTCCCTCGGATGCACACCTAAACCATCCGCCAGCGCTTTGATAGTGCTGAGCGTCGGACTTCTCTCTCCACGTTCGAATCGGCCAATCTGACTGAAAGCTAGTTTAGAGTTAGCGGCAAGTTGCTCTTGGGAAAGATTATGCTTCTTTCGTAACTCTCGCAAATGATTGCCAAATGCATTAATGTATTCCTGATCACGTGTAGGATTCACTAATGCAAGCTGGAAAATCAAAGTTTTCTATAATAGAGCCAATTGGCTCTATTTTGAATAAATATGGAAACTAAAAAAGGTGATTACTGCGAAACTGAATTGGTCTTTGAGGAAGGTGAGCTCCGCGACTATTGGAATTGTGATTGCTGTGGAAGTACATCCTTTATGGATTATAGCAATTGCGAAGGGAATAGCTGTTGTAAGCAGCCTGAACTGTTGAGTGACTCAAATGAGATCTTAATTTTTTTCTCTTTTTGATAGTCCTTCAGAAAATTAAATGCTGTCCTAGATCCGGTAATTGTTCTATCAGCTTTTACACCTTTAACAGATCTGAGGTATTCCTCTGTCACACTAAAAAAATCTCTACTACTGATCTCAATACACTCCGGATTTTCAATTCTTGACAAAATGTATTCTTCACTAAGATGTATGTCAAACTTCAAAACAGTCTTATTGATTTTGTGAACAGTCTCTTCAATTGACTCCAGCTTTGAGTTGAGTGATTCGTGAAGCTTAAACTCATCTTTGCTTGGTCTAACTCTTCCCTTCTTTGCGTTCCAGTCTCGCTTTTTTAATTTGAAGTTCTTTAGTGATTTTCGAATTCTTTGACCATTAAAGGTCAATAACATATATACTGGGATGAGGCCATTCTTATCAATCTTTGATGATTCTGATAGAAGCTTACATTAATTATGCAAATATCTTTTGGTGGAAAAAATGGTGTCAAGAAAAAGATTTAACTCAATTAAAATTGAGTAAACTTCTTTCTGTTAACCTGACAGATGCCAATTTAAGCTGATTAATGTGGACTTTGGCGAATTAGGGAAAAATGGTACTCCCATCCGAGGTACTCAAGCCCTGATAGCGAAAGTTGTCAGGGCTTTGTTTTTTCAGAATTTTATGAAACTCAGATTATTTAATGCATCCGATAATTTTTAAACTGAATTGCAGAAATTTGACCGCATGGAGGATCTGTTTAATGATTATCAGTATAAAAAGGCAAAGATAGATTCCGATTTAGGAAATGGCAATGAGAACTACGGTCACTTAGTCAGTTCAGATGGATCCAACACTTTCCCATTTATCGACAATCTTTTTTTCCCTCATTTGGAGAATAGTCACCATCCTGATTTTTTCTCTTCATTTTTCAAAAGAGCAAGTGAGTATTCAAGCTTTTTACAACAAAAAAGCCAACGTCCTTTTGTAGACATTTATGCTGCATTTCAACCATTTAACGAAGCATTCAAAGCGCTTTATCCATTCTTGGATTTAGCAAATAAAGTATTGCAGCCGAATTCAGTCATTCTTAATTTATGGGATCGAAGTGGGTGGACCACAGCGCTGCTGAGCAGTATATTTCCTGAATGCAGAATTATTACAGTTTGGGAAGGAAACAAGGATGTTTTAGGGTATCATGGTTATTACTATTGGTTTGGTCATGAGCCTCTGGTTAGTATTCTCTTCTGTGAGATTGATCAAAAACTGCCATTAAGTGATCATTCTGTAGATATGGTAGTAGGAATGGATGCCTTTCACAGGTATGATCAAGTGCGACTTTTGGATGAGATGGATCGATTGGGCAAGAAGCATGCGAGCTTTGTTTTTCCACATGTACATCTTACTAATTCGGAGCCTGAACCGTATTTTGACAGGGGATGTATTCAAAGACATGGATTGGAATACCAATCGACCTTTGAAGGATTAGGTGAAAGAGAGGGTTATGTGTTTTCTGAACCGGAGCTCTTTAAATTCCAAGTTGGAGATGGGAAAAAATTTACAATCAAGTCAGATCCTGAAACAGCAGATTACAATTCATTACTAGCGATCCTATCAGCAAAATGGAAAGACCATAAGAGCCTTTCTAAATTGTCATTTAATTCTAAGGACGTATTAGAAAAAGGTTCAGTGAGAGTGCTTATGAACCCTCTATACAAAATCAATGATAGTTTTAAAAGGGCAACATTAGATACAGAGAATTCGGAAGTAGAAAGATTGCTAGAGCGACATCCGGTGTATCTCAATCAAGTATGCCGTTTGGTTGAATTGAGCTTGAGACAATCCATGATCTTATTACTAGCCAGTCAGGGAAATACCTTAGGTGAGATGAGTGTGAAAATCGGGATTGATTTGGAGAAGATTAATGCAGAATGCGAAGAACTAGAAAGCAAAGGATTAATTCATTGCGTACCCATAAAGGACAGATTTTTCGAATTTCAAACTTTCATGGGGAGTCAGAAGATTTTGTGGAGGCCTATGAATTTGTCTACTATGTGGTCTCATTACAGTTCTATTAATAGCGACAGTACATACTTAATTGACAGTGACGGAAATGAGCTCACTTATGGAGAAGCAGATGAAGTCATCACACAGGTAAAGAAAAAACTTCAGGCGATCAATGGATTAGCGCCTGGTGACAAAATAGCTATCCTTTCAAGTCTCAATATCGAAAACATCGTTTTATTCTGGGCAGCGGCATCGTGTGGATTAACTGTAATTCCGTTGACTACCTCAATGGCTGACGTAAACGTGGAAAGAGTAGTAGGATCAGGTGTAAAGCTATTTTTTACTGATCAAGATGAGTATATGCGAGTGAAAAAAATTTTTGATGGAGAACTTATAGTTTTTGATTCTGAAAATTCAGACAATGAAGATTGTACGAATTTTTCAGAGTGGATTTATGATGGTGCTAATGCAGAGGTCATAAATGTTGAATTACCTGAAGATCATACCGCAGTTATACTTCATACCTCTGGCTCTACCGGCACTCCAAAGGGCGTTGCCTTATCTCATTCGAACTTGATTTCAAGTGGACGCACAATGAACCATCATTTTGGCTGGAAATCTGAAGACGCTTTTCTTGCTCTGGGAGGTATGGAATATATGAGTGGATTAAGAAATTCAACCACGTGTCCTTTGCTTAGCGGTACATCAATATTGGTACCGAGTAAACTTCATGTGTCGAACGTCTTTGCTATTCTGGACTTAATTACTGCTTATAGACCGACCATTATTGCAGCGAACCCAGCACTTTTCAATCTCATTTCAAAAGTAGATGGCAAAGTAAATCTTAGCTCTTTGAGGCTTGTGTTGTGTACGGGCAATTATTTGTCCAACCATTTAAGAAGTTTGTTTTATGAGAAGCATGGCATTGTAATTCATAACTATTACGGATTAACAGAAACCTGTGGGATTTGTGTCGCACAAGATCCAAAAAGGTCAGATCTCAGTGATAACAATATTGGTATTTCGGTTGAGAGCCTCGTTAGAGTAATTGACTGCACTCAAGAGGGAGTAGGCTTACTAGAAGTATGGTCTGATAATCTCGCTGAAGGAATAAAAAGTAAAAACACTTCCGAAATCGACTGGTTTACTACAGGAGATCAAGCATTTATTGATAAGGAAGGCAAAGTACATCTTGTCGGACGAGCCAAAGAAGTACTAAAAACCAAAGGAGAGCAAATAATTTACCTGTCTGGTATCGAAGAAATTCTTAGATCATTATCTGAAATAGATGAGGTAGTTGCACACGCTACAAACCAAAATGAGGCTGAACATTTAGTGCTCTTTCTAAAGTTCAATCGAGCTGATGATGTGGTAGATATAAAACATAAAATAAGAGAGGCAATTAAAGCTTCACTCACAACAGAAAAAATCCCATTAGTTTTATACGCGATGGAGGATATATCCTTCGTGAATGGAAAAATTAATAAGGAAAAACTATTAGATGAAGCATTCAAAAATAGAGAGCCTCTTTAATGCTGAAAGGAAAAGTTCACAAGAAATTTTCGCTGTACTTCACAAAGAGAAGTGGACTTATGGAGATCTCTTAGGTAAGATTGATCGTATCAATGGGCATGTGGATTCAATTGGACTTGAGGTAGGTGATAGAGTGCTTATTTCTACGGAAAATGATTATTCAAAAATGCTACTCTTTCTTTTTTCCTTAAGAAAAGGTATCGTCCCCATTTTACTTCACCCTGATGTGAATGTAGCAAGAGCAAAAAAAATTTTAGAAGAAACAACTCCTGCTATGGTGATGCTTGATGAAGCGCTATTTGATAAGTGGAGCATTGGCTGTTGTTTTATTAAACATTCCATTTCAGTCAAAAAAGAATCTGTTCAACAAAAAGGAAAGCTTTTAAAGAAGCTTCTAAAAAAAGATCCAATCAAGCAAGAGAACCTTGATACATCAAGGATACACTTTGATGATATAATTGATGGGACTCGTCAATCTTCCAATTATCCTTCAGAAATAAAAGGAGATGACATTGCTTATATACTCTACACATCAGGAACCACCGCAAACCCCAAAGGGGTAATTATAACCCATAAAAACCTTTTCACTCATTTGGAAACTATGAGTCGAATATATCAGCTTCAACAGTCCAGTCGAATTATGAACGTTTTGTCATTGGAACATGCTGATGGAATGATCATGGGACCATTGCTTGCTCTTTTCAGCTCCTCAACATTGATTCGACCGCTGAAGTTTGAGATAGGGTCAATACCGCATGTTTTAAGTGCAATGTATAAATACCGCGTTTCTCATTTCATCGCTGTTCCAGCAATGCTCTCGTTGATTGATCGGTTTTCTGATGACGCCTATGATGATTCTTTTGAAAATGAAGAGTTTAAAATGATTATTTCCGTTTCTAGCCATATTGAAGAAAAATTATGGACAGATTTCACCTCCAGATTCGGGGTTCGAATTGTCAATGTATATGGTCTTACAGAAACGGTAGGAGGATCTTTTTTTTGTGGGCCGGATGATGCCTCATATAAACTGGGAACAATAGGCAAGCCTATTGATACAATTGCCAAAATCGTTGATGAAGACTTCAGGGAATTGGGCCCTAATCAAGAAGGGGAGTTGGTGATGAAAGGTGATCACATTTCTCCAGGGTACTTTAAAAATAAGGAAGCCACAAAAGAAGTCTTTCGGGAAGATTGGTTATTGACAGGTGATCTTGCAGTTCAGGATGAGGATGGCTTTTATCGTATTACAGGGAGAAAGAAAAATCTGGTGATCGCTGGCGGATTTAATATTCATCCTGAAGAGGTAAATGAAGTTATTGTTTCACATGAAGGAATTCTTGACAGTTGTTGCGTAGGTATTCCAGACTCTGTTTTCGGTGATAAACTAGTTGCAGCGGTAGTTAGCACTGATTCTTCAATTGATAAATTCACATTGAGCAAATTCTGCAAGGATCATCTTGAGCCCTACAAAGTACCATCGGCATTTTATTTTTTTAATGAACTACCTAAGGGGATTTCAGGCAAGCATAATTTGCCAAAATTGAAGGAGCTAATAGTACAAAGTAGCCTCCCAGAGAGTCATGAAAATCAACTTGAAAATCGCATTGTCAACGTTGCATCTGAAGCGTTTAATATTACACCTGATAAAATCACATTAAACAGTAATTCTCAAAACTTAGAGGGGTGGGATTCATTAGCACATCTCGATTTTATTACTCGATTGGAAAAGGAGTTTAACAAGTCTTTCAATACCGCGGAAATTATCACCATGAACTCAATACGAAGAGTCGTATCTATCCTTACAGAGCATGAACCATGATTTTAACAAGAGATCGAAGTATGCACCATTAAATATTTGGGTGATCAGTGCTGTCACTTTTATTGTAATTAATGTGATTGTATATTCATACTGTGCCATCTTTTTAGATACGCGGGCAAAGAGATTCGAGAAAGAAAATCTAAAAGCGCTTCAGGAATTGAAAGAGAATATAGAAGAATTTCCTCTTGAAAGGCATGTTGTAGTTGTTGGTAGCTCGGTTATTCGAAATGCGCTATGGTGTCACGATGCATTTATTGACTATCAATCACGTAAGGCAGAAGAAGGATCTAGGAAAATAAATATTTATAAAATATATGAATCAGGGTTTCAACTACCGTATTTCACTAATCAGCTTCATCTCTTTGACTCGCTTATCAAGTATCAACCCGATCTTATCTTACTTGAAGATCATATGCTGCTCACTGATTTCAAACGCTTTAAAAGAGGAACAGTAAGTGATGCCTATTATGATTACAAAATCACATTGAAGCGTGGTAAGAATTCGATTTTTAGCAAGCCCAAAGAAAGAGATTTTTGCTTTAGTCCCAGTGTAGTAAATACAATGGACTCCTTAAACGTACAAGTGTCGTATAGAAGAGCCCTTTCTTTAAGCGAAAATGAATTTTTCTTAGAAGTATTAAATGCAGGTAAAAGAAGGGAAGTACACATTGGTCTGCTGAGCTCACCAAGACCTTCACTTTTCATAGAAGCGCTTAGTAAGACTGCTGCTAATGCTGAAATTAATAACCTGAGAAACTACTACCTGGATCAGTATGGTTTGGACTACATACCATTTGAAGAAGAGTTTTATTGGTCATATTTTTTAGATGAGGGCCACATGAACAATATAGGTCAGAGACGCTACAGCATTTGGCTACTAGATAGGCTAGAAAAGCATTTTTCAAACCAATGAACATTATTTTACTGATCTTATCTGCAAGCTTACCTGTTCTGGTTTTGTACTGGATCTTCCCGCGATATCAGTCATTATTGATCAGCTTAAGTGGAATATTGCTATTAGCTATTCATTCTCCTATTTCGATTCTTCCTCTTGCATTGACCTCAATTCTTCAATACATCCTCATTACGAAGGTCACAAATAAAAGAAGCTCAACCATTCTGTCAATCGTAATTATAGTTATAGTTCTGGCTAGCTATAAAATAGCTGAGGCAGTAAATGTGTGGAGTATTGCTTTTGTGGGATTGTCATACTATTCATTTAAGCAAATCCATCTTGCAATAGAAAACTATAAAGGAACGCTACCCATTTTTGGCTTTTCCGAGTATACTGGTTTCCTTTTTTTCGCCCCCACATTTGTAGTTGGCCCAATCAACAAATTCAATGAATTTATAAAAGATTACAATAGGCTAAGGTGGAATCCAGACTTATTTTCTTATGGATTAGAAAGGATTGTATATGGTTTGGTCAAGGTCAGTTTCATGGCCAACTATCTCGTAAATACCAAATTGAATGAGCTGATCTATTATTTAAATAGTTCAGGAAGCTTAAAGGCAGCACTCTACACAGATATTTTTGCATTTGTAGCGAACTCCTATCTACAATTCAGCGGATTTTCAGATGTAGCAATAGGTCTTTCTGCCTTATTTGGATTTAGGATAATAGAAAATTTCAATTATCCTTTTCTTGCAAGAAATATTTCCGACTTCTGGAATAGATGGCATATTTCATTATCCAATTGGTGTATGAATTATGTGTTTTATCCATTGCTTGCTAAGTCAAGGAATGCACTTATTTCTATTCTTATTACTATGATTGTTCTGGGGCTTTGGCATGAGATAAGCATGAAATATATCGTATGGGCTTCCTTTCAGGCTGGCGCCATCTTCATTTGGAATCGGTATAAGAAAACCACATTACATGCCTGGCTAAATAGATATATCGCTAACAAATATTTGGGAATTATTATCACTCTTCATTTTGTAATGTTCAGCTTTTATGTCTTGAAAGAAGAGTCCGTTTTAGACTATATGCGTGCAATTAAATCGTTACTCATACCATGATGTATAATTTGCTTAGAAGGAAGTTCAATAAAAGGCTAGCAGGAATACTATTTGTATTGTGGGTTACAATATTGCTAACTCTGGCTTTATACTTTCTGTCTCACAACGATGGCAGATTCAATTATGTGTATTATTAGATCAATTAATAATTCACGTGGCGATCAATCACTTCCTCATGAATGTCCTCGATCGTTACGAGAATAGCAGTTTCCTCAACGTCACCAAAATCTGGATTTTGTGCGGTACCAAATGTCATCATAGTAGATGACAAACTCATGTAGATATTGATTAATGGAGGCACGAATTCACCTCGTTCTTTCAGAAGTTTATTCAGGAGCTTAAAACCCTCCGGATAGTCCATTCCTTCAGCAAAGTTTTCTTTGAAAAGTGAGTCGTCAAACCTTGAAAAAAGTTCTTCCTTCGGGTGGCATAGATTGAGTTTGTTTGGAAAGTAATGCTGCATAAAGGAGAGTAAAATATCCCTTGCCTCCTTGTTGTAACTTGTATACATCGTCACCTTCCCAAAGAAGTATTTAATGTCCGGATACTGTGTAGTCAAACAACCCAGACCATCCCAAATGTTCATTAATGCAAACAATCCTTTCCTGGGATTAATGGAAGGCTGATAGTTGGGTTGTACCCATGAGCGTCCCAGCTCAATTGAATGAGGAAGAAACTCCACTTTCATTTGTTCTGAGAAGTCAAAGTAATGAGCGGTTGACAATTCAAATTCTCCAGACTCAGGATTTAGCGCTTGTTCCCCGGTAATGAAACGATAACCACCAATGATCTCGTGATCTTCCGGGCTGTACACTACCAACTGTTCGTAGCAGCGTTCGCCAGTGTCAGCTTCATCAATGTCTACTTCTTCACCTGTTCCACCCCCTGCATATCGAAAAGAAACTTCGCGCAATCGTCCGATCTCTTGCATGGTATGCGGCGAGTTATGATGATTGACGATATAGATCTTATTGTTCCCCTTATTGGTATCGCGAACAAATCGATCGGCATTAAGCTCTTGCTCAATCAACTCTCTCTCTACGGGCGGTATGATATCTACTTGGTTGTGCATTTATGCTTTTTGACTTTCTTTCAAGTTATAAACTTCCTTCTTCATCCATTGTGCCCACTCAAGATCTGATTTATCCCGAGTAAACTTCTCATGTAAAACAGGAGCACCGATTACAATGTTTACCTCCTTGTTTTCCTGCTTGAATAGCTCGTCAACAAGGAAGAACATTTCTATATTCAATTTAATGCCTAAAAACTTCCGTATCCTTGCCAGGCGATAAAACCGCTTCGTAAGGCGTCCGTCTATATGAACCGGGATCACCGGTTTCTTATATTTCCTGGCTTTGGTCACAAACGTCTTCTTCCATTCCAAATCCATAATCTCACCAGCTATCTTTCGACTCACCAACCCTGCGGGGAAGAGAAATGTAGCAGTGCCACTTGCGAATTGTTCCTCGACTTTCTGTAACGATTCCGCCGCGCTGCGTCCTACCTTATTTACACCTACAAACTTCTCCTTCAGATTGGTCAAGGCCATAAGCAGATCGTTGACAATGAAGGTAATGTCCGGACGTACGTCTTTTAGCAAATGAAGGATGGTGAGGGCATCCATGCCACCAAATGGGTGATTGGAAACAAATATGCAGCTCTCAGGATATGGAGGGATGTTTTCTACACCTTTAATGCTCAGCTTCTGATTAAGTTCCTTCACGGCAGCTTCGCTAAACTCAAAAGCGTTGGTGTCACGGTTGGCCCACATAAATGCGTTGACCCGGTTCTGATGAATGATTCTTTCAACCCATTTAATAAGAAATCCAGGCAGCCACTTGAGTAGTGTGGGATTTTTATCGGCAATTAACTTACGAACTTCTACAAACTTTTTCATGGCCAAAAGCAATGATAAATTGGATTATGGGTTTGGACAAAAGGAATGTTAATCTGTTGCGAGAATAGTTGTATCCAGATCAAAGGTTAGAATTACAACTTTTCCTGTCATTGTTTCTAGCATAGGTCGCAAGACAATGTGAGCATTTTCCCTGGTCTGTTCTATAATACCCGATTGAAGTGACGCATTTTTAATTTCCTGCTCAGCTACTTTGTAGAGTTCTTGCACAAATTTTTTACGGTCATCTGATCTCATGTAATCGATTTGCAGATCGTACAATCGAGACTTTTCAAGGTCAATTTTGAAATAGCAGATTTCTGGTGATGGTAGTCTAAGGAAAATAGAGTCACCTGATGCCGAAATGTTTGATGGGGTGATTTTCTTAAAGTCTATGCAACCAACCGCACTGCCCTGACTGATGAGCACGCCTTTTGAGTCTGGGACTGGTTTATATTTAAAAAACTTAAAATCAATTTCTCCTGCTATCTTTCTAACCTCGGTTACTTCTTGAAAATTATACTTTACGAGCTCCATCTTTCCGATCTGCTCAACTTTGGTCAAAAGAGTATTTGCCTCTATTTGTGTGATACGTTCACGCGAGAAATTCATTTTCTCTTGAATTAGCATCCACGCGAGCAATCCCACAGTGAGTAACCATGGTAAAATCTTCAAAATCAGCTTTGCAAGATTGATCATAGGTTTAAGTTAAGAAATTTTCACTCCTCAAAGTGTTATCGTAATATTGCGATAATGAAAAAATACCTGGCAGAATTGGTTGGTACGTTTTGTTTGGTGCTTGTTGGTGCCGGATCAATTGCGATCTCACTTCCACATATATGGATATCAATCGCATTCGGAGCTATTGTCACCTTAATGATCTTATGCTTTGGTCATGTTTCTGGTGCTCATATCAACCCAGCTGTGAGTGTCGGGTTTTACTTATTCAATGGTGAGAAGCAGGCACTTGTTTATATCCCATTTCAATTGATAGGCGGGTTACTTGCGGGCATCTTTTTATCGTTGGTACTTCCGCAAAATCCAACATATGGAGAAACCATGCCATCAAGTGGCATAGGGGCCACTATCCTAATCGAAATCTTTATCACATTTGCTCTTATGCTTTCAATTTTACTGATCGTAGAAACCAATAACCTGCGATCCATTGCTGTCGTGGTTGGGTTTGTCGTGTTTTTGGCAGCCTACTTTGCCGGACCATTTACCGGTGCATCAATGAATCCTGCTCGTTCGTTTGGCCCAGCTGTAGTTTCTAATACATTGGATGTGCTATGGATTTATTTTTTGGCGCCCGTGATTGGATCAGCATTATCGGTTCCTTTTTATCATTTTTTTAAAAAAATCAGAACTAAATAAATTATTCATCGTAATATTACGATATGGGAGTTAGTAAAACAGATTTATTCACAACACAGCAAAATGAACTGGCATTAGTAGCCAAAGCATTTGCTCACCCGGCAAGGGTTGCAATATTGGAGCATCTGATTAAGGCTAACCAATGTATTAACAGTGACCTGGTTGAGGAATTAGGATTGGCTCAGGCAACGATTTCGCAGCACCTTAAGGAATTGAAAAGTGTAGGCTTGATCAAAGGAACTGTGGAGGGGACATCCATGTGTTATTGCATTAATTCGGAGGTATGGAATGGAGTGAAGGAAAGATTACAAGGACTTTTGGATAGTTATAGTCCAGAAAGTTGCTGTTGAAAAATTTTATTCAAATTAATCGTAATAATACGATATAACGATAATGACTTTACTATAAATACAATTAAAATGGAACAATTTAAATTTCACGTCGGGCTCAATGTCAAGGATATCGAGCAGACCACCAACTTTTATCAACGACTGTTCGGACAGGAGCCTGTTAAAGTTGAGAAGGGATATAGCAAGTTTGAACTTGAAAATCCGGGCTTAGTCATTTCATTTATAGAATCGAAATCACCCAGTCCGAAATTTGGACACATGGGTATTCGTGTCAACTCTCAGGAAGAACTCGCTGAAAAAAAGAAAGAGCTTGAAGCATTAATGAAAATCGAACTGGAAGAAACCAACACTTCATGCTGCTTTGCTGTTCAAGATAAGTTTTGGGTGAAAGACCCGGATGGATACGAATGGGAAGTATATCATTTTCTAAAAGACGATGACAAAATGGGAGGTCGTGATGACATCTCGGAAGAGAAAAAAGATCTTGTTGGATGTTGTTAATTTCGAGGGCCGTAAGGCCCTTTACTTATGTACCAGAAAATCAAAGACTATATAGCATCGCTGGATTCACATATAGATGATTCGCGCAAACCAATTTTGGATCAACTGACCTCCTACATTCGAGACAATGAAAGTGCGAAGCTAAATTTCATTTGCACGCACAATTCGAGAAGGAGTCATTTGAGTCAGGTTTGGGCACAAGTATTGGCAAGTCATGTCGGAATTGAGATATCTACTTTTTCTGGTGGTACTGAAGCCACCGCCTTTCATCCCAATGCTGTCGCAGCACTAAGAAGAGCTGGATTTGAAATCCAGGCTGGCGAAGGGAAAAACCCAAAGTATAAGGTGTCATTTTCGGAGGATCAAAAACCGATGATTTGCTTCTCCAAAACGTTTGGTGATTCAGTCAATCCGAAAGAAAACTTTGCAGCGATTATGACCTGTTCCGAAGCTGATTCTGGTTGTCCGATTGTGCCTGGCGCGGAGGCTCGAATCCAGCTTTTCTATGAGGATCCGAAAGTGTCTGATGGAACGCCAGAAGAGTCAAAAACATACGATGGCAGATGTGCACAAATTGCAACAGAAATGCATTACGTTTTTTCGTCCATTTAAATGTTAACAAATAGAATTATTCTGAGTTGAAGTTGTTTATTAATTAAATAACACGATCATGCCAATTCCCGCTCATCTCTTGCTAGCCATTCCTGATGTAGATCTACCTAGAATTGTGGTTGTAGGTGGAGGCTTTGCAGGACTAAATTTGGCTAAATCCTTAAGAAAAAGTAAAGCACAGATTGTCCTTTTAGACAAGAATAACTTCCACACATTTCAACCTCTTTTGTATCAGGTTGCCACTGCTGGATTAGAACCTGATTCCATAGCAGGGCCACTTAGGAAAACTTTTGAAGGGAATCCTAACTACTTTTTTCGTATGGTCAAAGTGACCGGAGTTGATGCAAAGAAAAATGAAGTAGTGACTAGCATAGGCAACTTGTCCTACGATTATCTGGTGTTAGCCAATGGTTCTGTTACCAACTATTTCAACAAGAAAGATTTTAGGCCGAAAGTACTGCCACTCAAGCGAATCGTTCATGCATTGGATGTAAGAAGTCATATTCTGCAAAATTTTGAGCAAGCGGTAATGACTCAGGATAGAAACGAGTTTGAGAAGATGATGAACATCGTGGTAGTGGGTGGAGGCCCTACGGGTGTAGAAGTAAGTGGCGCATTAGCTGAACTCAGAAAACATATCCTGCCTAAGGATTATCCGGATTTGGACTTCTCTGAAATGAAAATTCACCTGATTGAAGGTTCGGATCGTCTACTTAATGGAATGAGTGATTTTGCCGGCAAAGAGTCGCTCAATTACATTAAAAAGATGGGCATAGAAGTACAACTCAATACCTTTGTGGAAGATTATGATGGAGATACAGTAACCTTAAATAATGGCACAATTGATACAGCGACAGTGGTTTGGTCGGCGGGGGTAAGAGGAAATGTGGTTGATGGATTGGACGCTACTTCGGTAGAGAAAAGCAGAATATTAGTTGATGAATTTAATAGGGTGAAAGACTCTGATAACATTTTCGCCATTGGTGATGTGGCCATGATGCAATCTGAAGAATTTCCTCAAGGACACCCCATGGTGGCAGCAGTCGCTATGCAGCAAGGTTGGCATTTGGCAAAAAACGTCAAAAATATCATTGCCGGGAAAGAAATGGAGCCTTTCAAATATTTTAATAAAGGATCAATGGCTACCATCGGGAAGAATAAAGCAGTCGTAGATATGCCCAATGGTATGCACTTCAAAGGGTTTTTTGCCTGGATGATTTGGATGTTTGTTCACATTATGTACCTAATTGGGTTCAGAAATAAACTCATCACCCTAAACAACTGGATTTGGAGCTACTTTACCTACGATAAGGGAACAAGACTCATTATTAGAACATTTAACAGGAAATTTATAAGGAGGCCGGCCGACGTTAACAAGATTTAACACCGAAAATCCTTAGTTTTTTCCTTACTTCAAATCGTTCTTTAATATTTGAATGCAAATCATATTTTTGCAAGCGAAACTCAAATGAAAAAGCATGGAAGAGCAAGTACTAGATAAGGACCTTCGAAAAGAACACCAGGAGAAGATACAAAAGGTGATTTCTGAAGTGGGCAAAGTGGTAATTGGTCAGGAGTATATGGTCAACCGATTATTGGTCGGACTCTTCACCCAGGGTCATATCTTATTGGAAGGTGTGCCAGGCCTGGCGAAAACCTTGACAGTAAATGCACTTGCTGATGTTCTGAAATTAGATTTCCAACGAATTCAATTCACGCCGGATCTACTACCTGCTGATTTAGTAGGCACCATGATATACAATCAGCAAAAAGCTGAGTTTGAAGTAAAGAAAGGACCAATTTTCGCCAATCTGATTTTGGCTGACGAGGTAAACAGATCTCCGGCTAAGGTGCAATCGGCACTCTTGGAAGCCATGCAAGAAAAGACAGTGTCAATTGGAGAAACAACCTATAAGCTTGATCGTCCATTCCTAGTTTTAGCTACCCAAAACCCAATCGATCAAGAAGGCACCTATCCGCTTCCAGAAGCCCAGGTGGATAGATTTATGCTTAAGGTGAAGGTGGATTATTTGAGCAAAGAAGATGAGATGGAGGTGATGAGAAGAATTTCCAACATGAGTTTCAATCCTCAGCTTGAAACCGTATTAACTAAAGAGGACATCTTCTCAATCCGTAATGAAATTAATCAGGTCACCATTTCAGAATCAATTGAGAAATACATCATTGAGCTCGTATTCGCGACAAGAAATCCTCTAGATTATAAACTCATCGACGAGGCGCAATACATCCAGTTTGGAGCATCACCAAGAGCTTCGATCAATCTGAACCTTGCAGCCAAGGCCATGGCATTCTTCAATCAACGCGATTACGTACTACCTGAGGATATTAAGGAAATTGCTGACGATGTACTCAATCACAGAATTTTGCTAAACTACGAAGCTGAAGCAGATGAAGTGACTACCCACGATATCATAAAATCGATCCTCTCTAGGGTCAACATCAGCAAATAGTCAGCATATTAAGTAGAAAAGCCCATCAGAATCATTCTGATGGGCTTTTCTATTTATAACGATCCATCTGATAACACTCGCTTAATATTCCTAATCGCTATTTAACAGATCAGCGCATTCTTTAACCCATTCATAACAGCCAAACCGACCGCAGGTAACATCTGAATTTCAAATTTGCGATAGAAATTGATCTATCAAGAACATTTAAATCGCAAAATGAAATGAAAAAATTATTTGCTAAAGCAACACTAATCACTGGAACATTAATGATGGTTTCATGTGATAGCGATGATCCTGTTGAACTTTCTACTACAGAGCAGCAAGAAGCAGCTTTGGTAGCAGTTGCAACGGCAGTTGGTGAAAATGTATCTACTGATGCCACAGCAGCTGGCATAGATGTAAACGACTCAAATTTTGACTGGACGCTTACTAAAGGGTCTTCAAGAACTCAGCAAGTATTAGATACTATTAAGTATACAGCCAATATCTCAGAAGATGTCACATGGTCTGCTGGCGTTGTTCATCAACTCGATGGGAGAATCACCGTCCTTGATGGAGCAACTCTAACGATTGAAGCAGGAACTATAGTTACAGGAAACAAAGATTTAGAAGGTGTAAATGCGTCCGTACTAATGGTGGCAAGAGGTGGAAAACTTATGGCCGTGGGAACAGCTGCAGATCCGATCATCATGACAACTACTGCTGACGATGGCAGTCTTACAGCAGATAATAAAGGACTTTGGGGTGGACTGGTACTTTTGGGCAATGCACCAATCTCAGAAGAAACGGTACCTGCGCAAATTGAAGGTGTACCTGCAGATGATACAAACGGTCTTTACGGGGGCTCAAACGCAAGCGACAATTCGGGCACAATTCAGTATGTGTCTATCAGACACGGTGGAGCAGTTATCAACGCAGCGGCAGGAGACGAAATCAACGGATTCACACTTGGAGGTGTTGGTTCAGGAACAACGATAGATCACATCGAAATCTATGCAAATAGTGATGATGGAATCGAATTTTTCGGTGGCAATGTAGATGTGAATTACTTAGTAGTAACGCAAGTTGGAGATGATGCAATTGATATCGATCAGTCATACTCAGGCGAAGTTTCGAACTACCTGGTTACTGTGGATGAAAACTCAGATGAAGGTCTTGAAGTAGACGGAAGAGAAGGAGATCTGCTGGGCGGTACCGCCGATGATTTCAGACTTACGAATGGAACCATCCAGGCAGCTAGCGGAGCTTCAATCACTTGCGATTTCAAATCTAAGGCCAGAGGTATTGTAAGCAACCTAAATGCAAATGGAGGCCAAATTAAACTCGCTGCTTCTTTCGATACTGGGACTTTGGAATCAGAGGAAGATGCAGCACAAAATGTCATTGACGGAAACCTCGTATTCACAACTGTGAACGCAACATTCGCAATATATACCGACGATTTTGACCAATAGATTAGGCGGACATACATTTTTGATCAGTATGCATCTTGATTTAAACCAAGATGCATTTTCCTGTTTCAAATTATTTGACATATAGAGGAATCACATTAATCTTTTTGAAATGAAAAACAAAACGCTCTTTACTTTTCTCCTGCTTTGTATAGGACTTTCAACATTCGCCCAGCAAGGATATTTGCGAGGGAAGATAGTAGATGAAACGACTGGCGAGGCACTATTTGGTGCTACAGTAGTTAAGCAAGGAACCACAGTTGGAGCTGTAGCTGATTTTGATGGAAACTATAATTTATCATTACCTGGCGGCACACATACCATCGTTTTCCAATCTGTAGGATTCCAGAACATCGTAATCGAAGATGTTGCAATTGAAGACGGAGAATCAACCGTTTTGGAAATTGTAATGAAAGAGGATGTCCAGCAACTCGGGGAAGTTGTGGTAACAGCACAGGTTGTCAGGGACAATGAAGTAGGAGTCATGCTGGTTCAGAAAAAATCAATCAACACATTGAATGGAATTTCTTCTGCCACTTTCAGAAAAATTGGAGATAGTGATCTTTCTGGGGCAATGAAAAGGGTAACTGGTGTTTCCGTTCAGGGAGACAAATATGTTTATGTCAGAGGTTTGGGCGATCGTTACACAAAAACATCAATCAATGGGATGATAATTCCAGGTTTGGATCCGGATAGGAATGATGTTCAGATCGACATCTTCCCAACGGGAATTTTGGAAAACGTACTTGTTTACAAGACTTTCACACCTGATTTAACCGGCTCTTTTACCGGAGGTCTTATTGACATCCAAACGAAAAGTTTTCCAGAAGAAAAAAGCTCATCAATCTCTTTCAGTCTCGGCTTTAATCCAGACATGCACTTCAACTCAGACTACCTGAGCTATAAAGGATCTTCAACAGACTTCATTGGTTTTGATAATGGACAGAGGGAATTGCCAGTGACTTCAAGTTTAGAAATTCCACAGGATAATCAAACTACCAATCTCTTTGACCCAACACTTGCTGGAACAAGAAATACCAGTCCTATGAACACCAGCTTTTCGTTTAGTCACAGGAATCAGATCGTTGGTAAAAAATTCACTTGGGGATACAACGCACTCTTCACCTACCGAAACAGAATCAACTATTTCGAAGGATTCGAGAGAAGAAGGTATGAAAGAGATGGCACTGGAGAGGAGGTTGAGCTTGTAAGAGATTACACTGCCAAAGGCGACCTTTCTACTAACGAATCACTTTGGAGTGGTTTGGTGTCCCTAGCAGCCAAAACGCAGAAGTCTACGATTGGAACAAACTTTCTTCACATTCAAAATGGAGTAAGTTCAGCCCTTGACAGAACCAGAAGTAATACGTCGCTAAACAATCCGACATTCCTATACAATGATATCCTGACGTATGTTCAGCGTCAGATGACCAACAGCATCCTTTTCGGTAAACATCAATTGAACAACCGATTAAAGCTTTCATGGACTAACTCATTGATTTTCTCGAAGCAGTATGAACCGGATTATCGAGAAACAGCCATTAATGAAGATGAAGGTCAGTTAGGTTTCCGAAATGGAGGATTGATCAATCGTTTCTGGAGAAATTTATCTGAAGTAAACGAAAGCTTTAGAGTTGACATTGAGTTCGTGCTTAACAAGAAAAACAAACTCAAGTTTGGTGGGACCTACACATATAGAGATAGAGATTTTGATGTTTATAACTATTCGTATGGCAATCTGTTGACAAGCAATGTCGATAGCACAGATCCTAACGACCTGCTCCCCGAAAATGCAATTAGCCCTGAGCGTCCGACTGGCTTGTTCATCCAAAATGCCACAGATCCAAGTAATGCCTACGATGGAAAGCAAAACCTTACCGCCGGATACCTGATGAATGAAATGTCGATTTCAGATAAATTAAAATCAATATACGGTGTGAGGCTGGAGACAGTCAATATGTTTTACACTGGAGTAGTAGAGCAAGATGACGGATCGCAAATTTTTGTTGAAAATCAGAAAACATTAAGCGAAGCAAATCTTTTGCCTTCATTGAGTCTGATCTACAACGTGAATGACGATATGAACTTACGAGCTTCATTCAATAAAACATTGGCGCGTCCGTCATTCAAAGAAAAGTCAGAAGCATTTATTGCCGATCCAATCACGGGAATATTCTTCATTGGAAACATTGATACCAAGCAGGCAGAAATTCTAAACTATGACCTACGATGGGAATATTTCTTCACTCCAGGCGAGATGGCTTCACTTTCATTCTTCTATAAAGATTTCACCAACCATATCGCAATTGTAGCTTTCGAGGTAGCCCCCAATCAGGTAACACCTAGGAATGTAGGTTCTGCATTAGCGTATGGTACAGAGATCGAATTCATAAAAAGGCTTGGTTTTATCAATGACAGATTAGATAATCTAACGATCGGAGGAAATTATTCATACACTATTTCCAAGGTGGACAGAACCACAGTTACCGTTAGCGAAACAGGTGAAAACGAATTTCAAAGTGAAGTAAACTTCAGGGGAACAGAGCAAGGAGTGGATCGATACAGAAACCTGAGTCTACAGGCTCCTTTCTCAATCAATACATTCTTGAACTATGAAATACCTAACCTGGACCTGTCCGCAAACCTCTCATACAATGTTCAAGGCGAAACATTGACTTACATAAGTGCCGCTAGAGTACCAGAAGTTTTCACAAAGCCATTTCATTCGCTAAACTTCAAGGTGTCAAAAAATATCAATGAAAAATCGATGGTAAGCCTTGGAGTATCCAATGTGCTTAATGATGCCAATAAACTGGTGTATAAATCAGATAATCAGGAACAATTGTTCTCTAGACAAAGCCCAGGCAGACTCTTCACATTGAAATACACGTACAGTTTTTAATCAAAGTAGGTTTTTTAGAGTAAAAGTAGCCTCGAGAGAGGCTTACTTTTTGACCTAACTTTTCTCAATCTTCTTTATCTGTTCCTTCAGTTCTTGATTTATACTCTCTAAATCAGCGATCTTTTCAAGAAGCTCCTGCTGTTTACTTTCAATGACAGAATCTCGATATTCTACACTTAACTTTTCAGACTTTGATTGATTATTTTCAATCTGTGCTAAAAGATCATTGATGTAAAATTTCTTTTTGAAATCTAAAATCATGGTTAAAGCCTGATCCTTATATGTTTTGTTTTCCAGACCGAGAAAAAACATTGTACCTCCATTACCGTCATTACTTTGCGTATAGATGACCAGATCCACATTGCCATCTGTTCTTTCCGAAGGGATCGTCACTTTGTAGTAGGTCTTCATATTGAGAGGACTACCAAATTCCCTGGCAAACTTCCACCAACCTTTTCTTACATCTTCACGTGCGAAATCAAAACTTGTTGTGTAACCAGTTAATGTTTTACCTTCCAGTGTCAACTGGGAAGAAGCAGCCTTGGAAGAATACTTTTTTTGTGCAAAAGTCAATGAGAATACGAACAAAAGAACGTATCCAAGAGTATGTTTATAAACGAAATTTCTCATGTCTTCAGCAAATCTAAACGACCCAATCAAAACGGTACTTATCACAGGTGGAACAGGCCTTGTAGGAAACCAGCTAAGTGATCTACTAACCTCCAAGGGATACAAAGTCACCCATCTGTCAAGGAACCCAACGCAAAAACACTACCAGACATTCTATTGGGACATCAAAAAAAATGAAATTGATGAAGAAGCTGTCACCTCCGCAGATGCGATTATACACCTTGCCGGAGCTGGCGTTTCGGACAAAAGATGGACTGAAGAATGGAAAAAAGAGATATACAAGAGCCGAATTGACTCAACAAGATTATTAAAGAGCAAAGTAGCAGAACTTAATCCCAACTTGAAGCACTTCATATCGGCTTCAGCTATTGGCTACTATGGTTGGGACACGGGAGACCAGCTCATGGATGAGACAAGTCCAAAAGGGCCGGGATTCTTGGCCGATGTTGTTGCCGATTGGGAAAAAGAAGTAGATGTGTTTAGTGAATTGAACATCAAGGTATCCAAAGTGCGAATCGGAATCGTTTTAAGCGAAAAGGGTGGAGCTTTGATTGAGCTAATGAAACCAATAAGGTATGGGGTTGGCGCACCACTTGCATCAGGCGATCAATACATGAGCTGGATTCACATGCAGGATTTATGTGGAATATTTGCGCACACCCTGGAAAAGTCGAGCGAAGGTGTCTTTAATGGTGTATCACCAAATCCGTATACGAATAAAGAATTCACAAAGCGTGTTGCATCTATTTTGAAAAAGCCACTTTGGCTGCCGAATGTTCCTAAATTTGCGCTCCGATTGATTGTAGGGGAAATGGCAGATATATTGATAGGAGGCAATCGTGTGTCGAGCAAAAAAGTAGAAAGCACAGGATTTAATTTTCAATTTTCAACGTTAGACGATGCTCTGCAAGATTTACTACACTAGACTATGGAAGAAAAGAAAAAAATAAGCAAGGAAGAGGAAGCTCGTATTTTGGAAGCCTTCAAAGAAAAAGATTGGAATGAAATCAAAAGTGCAGACTCATGGGTGATTTTTAAAGTCATGGGAGAGTTTGTTCAGGGGTTTGAGAAAATGGGTAAGATTGGCCCATGTGTCTCTATCTTTGGTTCTGCTCGAACTAAGCCTGACAATAGGTACTATAAGGTGGCCGAAGAAATTGCGGCTAAAGTAGTACGACATGGATATGGTGTGATCACAGGTGGTGGGCCAGGTATTATGGAAGCAGGTAATAAAGGAGCTAATGCTCAAGGTGGAAAATCTGTAGGTCTTAATATTGACCTTCCATTTGAACAAAGTAATAACATCTATATTGACATAGACAAAAGCATCGATTTCGATTATTTCTTTGTGAGGAAAGTAATGTTCGTAAAGTACTCGCAAGGATTCATTGTACTTCCAGGAGGTTTCGGAACCATGGACGAACTTTTCGAGGCATTAACACTTATTCAAACCAAAAAAATTGGACGTTTCCCAATCGTACTTGTTGGCAGAGAATATTGGACCGGTATGGTAGATTGGCTTAAAAAGACGATGCTCGAAATGGAAGGCAATATAAGTCCGGCAGATCTCGAACTTTTTAATGTAGTGGACACTGCAACTGAGGCAGTAGAAGTGATTGATGACTTCTACAGTAAATACAACTTAAGCCCGAACTTCTAATTACATATAGCACATTGAAGAAGCGAGAGGAAGTCATTGAAATAATAGGTGCGCGGGAGCATAACCTTAAAAATATAGATGTGACCCTACCACGGAATAAGCTGATCGTAATTACGGGTATCAGCGGCAGTGGCAAATCATCTCTTGCATTCGATACCATCTATGCCGAAGGTCAAAGGCGATACATGGAAAGCTTCAGTGCTTACGCCAGAGCGTTCATTGGTGACATGGAGCGGCCTGATGTCGATAAAATAGATGGACTTAGTCCTGTGATCTCTATTGAGCAAAAAACCACGTCGAGAAACCCAAGGTCTACAGTAGGAACTGTCACTGAAATTTATGATTTCTTCCGGCTGCTCTATGCGAGAGCAGGTGAGGCTTATTCCTACCTGTCTGGTAAAAAGATGACTCGTCAGTCAGAGGATCAAATCATAGATATGATTCTAAAGAATCTTGATGGACAAAAACTCATTCTCTTAGCTCCTGTCGTCAAAGGAAGGAAAGGTCATTATCGTGAACTTTTTGTCCAAATTCGGAAGTTAGGATTCACCAAAGTCAGAGTCGATGGTGCAGTTCAGGATTTAGTTCCCAAAATGCAGGTTGATCGGTACAAGACCCATGATATCGAAATTGTAACCGATCGAATCAAAGTGTCTGATAAGGATAAAAAGCGAATTAGAGAATCAGTAAATATCTCCTTACGTCATGGAGATGGCGTGATGATGATTCAGAAGGAAGATGATGAAATCTCACACTTTTCCAAAAATTTGATGGATCCGGAAACTGGTCTGGCCTATGATGACCCAGCACCAAACACATTCTCATTCAACTCTCCATATGGAGCTTGCCCTGAGTGCAATGGCTTGGGCATTATAGAAGAAATTTCAAGAGAATCGGTAATACCTGATGATTCATTGAGTATAAGCAGAGGAGGCATTGCACCTCTTGGAGAATATAGAGATATCTGGATATTCAAAAAGATTGAAGCTATTCTTAAGCGAAACAAAGTCAATCTTTCTACACCAATCAGTAAGATTTCTAAAGAAATAATAGACGTATTGCTATATGGCGATAGTGTGCCTGTTGCTGTTAGTTCGGTCAAATATCCAGGTACTGATTGGCATACCAAGTTTGAAGGAATCATCAACTTCCTTGAAAAGCAAAAAGATGGCGGTACCGAAAAAATTCAAGCTTGGGTTAAAGAATTCACTGATACCAGGACCTGTCCCGCATGTGATGGGTTCCGATTGAAGAAAGAAGCACTTCACTATAAAATAGCAGATAAGCATATTGGTGAGCTTGCACAAATGGATATCAATTCACTTGGAGAATGGATTGAAAATGTAGAAGAGAAACTGAATGAACGACAGCTTCTAATTGCAACCGAAGTGTTAAAAGAGCTGAGAAAACGCGTTGGCTTCCTCCTGGATGTAGGCTTAGATTATCTCAACCTGAATAGACCGCTCAAAACTCTTTCCGGAGGTGAAGCACAACGTATTCGATTGGCAACACAAATAGGAACTCAGTTGGTCAATGTGCTATACATATTGGATGAGCCAAGCATTGGCCTTCATCAGCGAGACAATGTAAAGTTAATTCAAGCATTAAAAGACCTCAGAGACCTTGGTAATACTGTCATTGTTGTGGAACACGACAAAGACATGATGATGGAGTCGGATGAAGTTGTAGATATTGGGCCAGGAGCAGGGCGGCACGGAGGTCAGATCGTTGCAAAAGGGACTCCCCAGGAATTTTTGAAATTAGGTAGCTCTACTGCTGATTACCTAAATGGGAAGAGAAGAATTGAGATTCCGCCAAAACGCAGGTTGACAAATGGAAAATGGCTGGAACTCTACGGAGCGACAGGTCATAACCTAAAAAATGTAGATCTGAAATTGCCACTTGGAAATCTTATTTTAGTTACTGGAGTTTCTGGAAGTGGAAAATCTACACTTATCCATGAGACGCTCTATCCGATCATTAGAAAGCATTTATACAAAAGCCGCCAGGAGCCCCTCCCTTTCAAAAAAGTAAAAGGAGTTGATCATTTTGATAAAGTGATTGAAGTAGATCAGTCGCCTATTGGAAGGACTCCTAGGTCAAACCCAGCTACTTATACGGGTGTTTTTTCTGAAATAAGAAGTCTTTTCGCTCAGCTTCCAGAAGCGAAGATCAGAGGCTACAAGCCTGGGCGTTTTTCATTCAATGTGAAGGGGGGGAGATGTGAGACGTGCGGCGGAGGAGGTATGCGGCTCATCGAAATGGATTTCTTGCCCGACGTTCATGTGCCTTGCGAAACATGCAAAGGGAAAAGATACAATCGAGAAACTCTGGAAGTTAGATTCAAGGGAAAATCAATATCGGACGTGCTAGATATGACCGTATCCCAGTCTGTTGGCTTCTTCGAGAAGCAACCCCGTATCGTGCGAAAACTGAGAACACTGGATGAAGTTGGGCTTGGATACATCTCCCTAGGCCAGCATGCTACAACGCTCTCAGGTGGAGAAGCACAGCGTGTGAAGTTGGCTACGGAGCTATCGAAAAAAGATACAGGCAAGACTTTCTACATCTTAGATGAGCCGACAACTGGATTACATTTTCAGGATATAGAACATCTGCTTGATGTACTACAAAAGCTTGTAGATAAGGGCAATACTGTTCTCATCATAGAGCATAATATGGATGTTATCAAAGTTGCAGATCACATCATCGATCTGGGTCCGGAAGGAGGTTATGCCGGTGGGCAAATTATTGCCCAGGGCACTCCTGAAGAGATCGCCATGGTGAAAAAAAGCTATACTGCCAAGTTTCTAAAAGAAGAACTTAATTAACAATTGCCTGTATATATTCGGAATCCCCGAAGTAGTAATAATCACCCTGATAATCAAACGCAAAGTCGCTCTCTTCCAAGATCATATTATCGATTACAGAAACATCATTTTTAGCTACATCTGTTAATGGGATTTCTATTACAAGCGAGCCTTCATAATTATATACTTTGACCATTTTTTCGAAGACAAGGTCGGTGTCCAATTGCATGCGCAATCCTTGATTGGCTTGCTCCGATACTTCTGCAGACCCAGCTATTGTGGACACTGCAAGTGCTATTAGCAACAGTAGTGATTTCATTTTAGTCCTTTTAAAATTTGAGTTTAGTCCTGTTCTACCATACGACGAATAACTGTGCAGGTTTGTTAATTATCATTAATTATGATAAAAGGAATAGTTAAAAATTTGTTAAAACCATTCATCCACATTTGATCTCTTCCATGAAAATGTGCCAACAAAATCAACCGACCTTGTGTAGTTTTAGCTGCAGATGACCAAAGCAAGGATTTATTGGCTATGTCAAATATTGGGATGGGGATTCTATGGCTTCATCCAAATATTCTTTTATACAATAGCGGAACGATTCGACTTTATTCAAGCCATTGGCATACTATATCAGGTTATTTATTTTGTTGCCACAACTCACTTTTTACGCGGGATAATCATAAAGCTCGACTGGCTTGATCTTCGTTTACCTCATTTAATTCCTAGGTTACTTATGGTCACGCTTGGACTTAGTGGATTGAACTATGTCTACCTCATAATACTTGACTTTTTCACCAATACGGTCTCAGGTAGTGACCTGATGCTGGTCACTGCTCTGATTAATACAGTAATTTATTGGGTTATCTATTTTATCTGGTGTCTGTTCTATTTCGCTTTTCACTACGTACAGCGATATAACAAATCACTCAAAGCAGAGACCGCTGCCAGAGAAGTTGAACTAAAGAACCTGAAAGCCCAACTAAACCCACATTTTATTTTTAACGCACTCAACAGTATCCGAGCATTGGTGGATGAAAACCCAAGAAAATCTAAGGAATCGATTACTCAACTATCACACATTTTACGAAACTCCCTCATCAGTGATCGTAAAAAGCTCATACCTTTTATGGAGGAGCTAAAAACCGTAATGGATTATCTTGCCTTGGAATCAATTAGATATGAAGAACGATTGACCACAAGCTTTGATATTGATCGCAATTCTGGAAAATTTAGTATTCCACCATTGATGCTACAGACACTTGTGGAGAATGGAATTAAGCACGGAATATCTAACTTGAAGTATGGAGGTGAAATAAGTATCACTACAATAGTCAGAAGAAAACAACTTCATCTGCATATTCGTAATACGGGACAGATATCTAAGGATGTCAAAGTAAGTGAGGGTTTTGGTCTGGCAAATACGAAAAAACGACTGGTGTTGATTTTTGGAGAATCTGCCAAATTTGAAATTAAGAATGAAAATAAAATCACAGTTTTAACTACCATAATTCTACCTCTTAGAGATGGTTCAACAATAGAGCTGGATGAATAAACCAATAATTAATGAAAGCGATCATAGTAGATGACGAACGATTAGCTCGTAAGGAACTGATGTCACTGTTGGCAAGTCATCCTGAGATAGAAATTGTAGATGAAGCCGCCAATCCTGATGAAGCAGTGGAGAAGATCGAAAAGCACGACCCGGATGTAGTGTTTTTAGATATTCAAATGCCAGGTAAAACTGGCTTTGAAATGCTGGAAGAGATGGAACGTGTGCCGCAAGTGATCTTTACGACAGCATACGATGAATTTGCACTTAAAGCTTTCGAATACAATGCACTCGATTATTTACTAAAACCAATTCAACCTGAGCGACTCACTGAAAGCCTCAATAAGGTTTCTATAAAGGCTTCGAAAAAGCAAGCTAAAGATCAGAAACTCAGCAGTAAAGATCAGGTCTTTGTAAAAGATGGAGATAAATGTTGGTTTGTAAAACTTGAAGACGTTCGTTTGTTTGAGTCAGACGGGAACTACATCAAAGTCTATTTTGACAAGTTCAAGCCAATGATTCACAAATCGTTGAATGCGCTGGATGAGCGACTGGATGATCGCCATTTTTTCCGAGCCAGCAGAAAACACATTATCAATTTAGGTTGGGTAGAATCGATCGATACCTGGTTCAATGGTGGCCTATTGGTGCAGCTCAAAGGAGGTGAAAAAATTGAAGTGAGTCGAAGGCAGTCGGCGAGATTTAGGGAGATGATGAGTTTGTAGCGTACTGAATAAGCTGAAAAATAAGGATGTAGGTAAGCACTGGAATCTATAAAGCTCGGTTTCTTAATTTTCTCCTTCGTGATAATATATTTATTGAACCTTTTTGTTTCCTTACCAAGGACTTAATCCTTCACCGCTTCCAAAAATTCCTTCTCAACGTGCCAGTCTTTAGATAACGTAAGGATGGCTGTGGTCTCCATCTCAGTTACATAACCTTTTTTGTGAGTCTCTTCCCACACTTCCATCAGGTATTTGATTCGATCGGAAGAACTCATCTTGGTAAAAATCTTAGATAAAAACTCGCGTGAGCGCTCGAACGCCGAGAGATAATCTTGCGAAATAAAGTTGTTGGCCCATTCCATCTCCTCTTTGCCTTGAATCTTGGATGCAGCATGCTCCAGCATTTCTCGCTCTTCATCATCCAATCCATGATAGTGGAAGATGAGAGACTTAAGTAAAAGGAGAGCTTTTTTTGTTGTGGCGTCCATAGCGTCTGCAAAAGTAGGGCTTAACCCTCAGTATCCCTAGAGGGGAGTGGGTGATGAATTTAATTTTCTAGAAGAACCTATTCAGAAAAATAGTCTCAATGCAATTTCATCTGCGACTAGAAATCCTTTGGGTTTTAAACTCAGAAACCCATTCTTTATTTCGGCCAATTGCCGCTCGCTGATCTCAAGAATAAAATCTGCATGCAATTCCTCAAGATTTACACCCATGGCATTTTGTGGCACTGATAAATTCAACCCTTTGGCCGTTCGCAACTGCGTCAGGATTTGTTCGTTTATTCGCTGAATTCTAGAAAGCAGCTCTGTCTTATGATATGAATTGCTATCATGAATAGCTTTCAGATATTTAGAATTATTCCGAACATTGAACCTTCTTGATTGACCGTCGAATGAATGTGCACCTGGACCTACACCTAAATAGGGGACACCCGACCAGTACGCGTTGTTATGTCTGGAATGAAATCCCTCCTTACCAAAATTTGATACTTCATATTGAACGTATCCTCTGCTTTTTAAGAAGTCAATGGCAAATAAATATTGACCGGCAGCTTCATCTTCAGGTACCTGTACCAGCTTCTTTTGTTGTTCCCACTTATGGAAAACAGTTTTATCTTCAATTGTCAAGCCGTAGAGAGAAATATGCTCTGGATCTAAGTCCGTGATAGCTTTCAAGTCAGCTTCCCATCTTTCATTACTATGATCAGGAATGGCATAGATAAGATCCAGGGAAATATTCTGAAACCCGGCAGTTCTGGCATTTTCAAACGCATTGATTGACTCATTTGAATTGTGAACACGATTCATCCACATTAGCTTTGATTCATTAAATGTCTGGATACCAATACTTAACCGATTGATTCCCAACTCAAATAGCTCGACAGTCTTCGAATGAATAAGATCTTCAGGATTAGCCTCCAGCGTGATTTCTGCATCGCTATCAATAGTGTGGTTTTCTCTAACAGCATCCAATAAGAGCATTAGTTGTGCACTTGAAAGAATAGATGGCGTGCCACCTCCGAAGTAAATCGTTTGAATGCTTTCGCCTAGATATTCCTTTCGGTCAATGATTTCCTGAGCAATCGCTTCCACCATTTCATTTTGTGTTTTCAGATTTGTGCTGAAATGAAAATCACAATAGTGGCACGCTTGCCGACAAAAAGGAATATGGATATAAATACCTGCCATTATTTGAAGCTAAATTGCAAAGACCCATGCAAAGAATCCTGATTCCATTGTTTTTTGTGTTTACGCTTTACTCAAAGGCCCAGATTCAGGCGCAATTGTACGTGGATGGTAAGTTGTATGATGAGATCCAGTTTGCAGATTCACTTAAGCTAGCTAATCATGTAAATAAACTACATATAAGCTGGATCAATCAAGGTTATTATTTTGTCGGAATAGACTCTGTGATGACTAATGAAATACTTACAGATGTCTACCTGCACAAAGGAGAAAAATTCAGAGCTAAGCTATCCTCGTTCACAGGTAAAAAACTTCAATTCTACCTTTCACAGCAATTAAAATTCCATGCCAATGGAGGATTTCCATTTGCTTCAGTCCAGTTAGATTCTATTGACCTGGAGGATGAATTTATAACAGGGAAATTGTTGATTGAGACAGGGCCAGAGATAAGATATGACTCTTCCTATTTCTTTACTGAATTGAATACTAATCATTCGTATATCTATCAGTTGTTGGATATTGTACCGGGTGATCCTTTCAGCGAAAGAGATTACAGATTTATAGCTCAGAAAGTAGAAAGATCATCATTCCTCAGCCTTCAGCGCCCTACTGATCTTTCCTTCAAAGACAATAAAGCCAAAGCATTCTTGGATATTAAGGAAGAGACTTCAAATACTTTTCAGGGAGTCGTTGGGTTACAACAAGTACAGAACGGTAAAACTACAGCTGTAGGGACATTAGAATTAGATATTCAAAATCTATTTCGATCAGGCAAGCAGTTTAAATTTTCCTGGGAACGTTTTGCGGTAGAGTCTCAGAATTTAAGTGTTTTTTATAAACATCCATTTTTTCTGGCATCCAAGGTTTCTCCTTCTTTCAGTCTTGATTTATTAAAACAGGACACAACTTTCCTTACCAGAAAGACAGGTCTTGGAATCCATTCATTCATTACGTCACGAGTAGAGATTTTTCTAGAATATGAAGCCATTAATGGGACATTATTAACTACAGATATACAATCGATTAGCGAATCTGATCTAGCAGATTTTAAGCGCAAAATGTATATTGTGCAGCTATCAAAAGGGCATCTTTCATCTCTTGGCAGATTACGTAAAGGAATGGTTTGGAACGTTTCTGCCTCAGGTGGCAGAAAAATAATCCAACAAAATTTAAGCCTTCCAGATTCATACTATGACACCATCCAATCGCAAACCAACTTTTATCAGTTTGAAGGTTCCATTGCATACCAACTCAAATTATTAAAAAGGCAATCTTTCTTTCATCAAATTAAAGGAGGAACTTTGCAAAACGACGAGTTACTTGTCAATGAATTATATCGTTTAGGAGGCCTAAGTTCTCTACGAGGATTTAATGAGAAAGAGATTTTTGCAAAGAGTTACATTTTGAGCCGAACAGAATTCAGATCTTTTTTCGAAAATAGAAGTTATGCCTACATATTCTATGATCATTTATTTTCTAGTCGAGAATCGCAATCAGACCAACCCTTTGGAGTAGGTTTGGGCTTTGCACTAGCTACTTCAGCGGGTCAGTTTAGTTTTGCGCTGGCTATGGGTAAATCAGACGTTCAGCAGATTTCTTTTTCTACAATGAAAGCACACTTCGGATACATCTCAAGATTCTAAATGAGGATACTTCTAATCATAATTGGTAGTTTTTTTTGCATGAGGGCAGTCGCTCAGCAAGACACTATTGTTGTCATAGATTACACAAAAGTTATGGTTGGTACCGATCAAGAGGGTGAACTTTTTCCAGTCACGTCGCTCGAAAAGATTCAACAAGCTGGCTTTTTTGTGAATGGAATTCCAGAGGGTATAATGAAAATATGTTCCTCAAATGAGCTATTTATTTGGGTTGATGGAAAACTCTTAGATGTTATTAGGGATTGTAGTTTTTATTCACCTCAGAAATTTTTCCAGAACGCTCAATCGGATACCATTTTTGTTTCATTTAGCTCTGAGAATTCACTAGCAAGTTTAAAATGCGAATTAGTAATTTTTGAGCAGCTAATGGTGATAAGAGATCAGATTCCCATCCACCGCAATTTGAGAAGTGAGTTTAGGGAGTTTGTCATCATTGTCTTATTAGCTCTTCTTTTCTTTCTGGGGATAATCGTATCCGCATACCCTTCTCGCATTGCGTATTTAGTAGAAAAATCTTTTACGCTAAAAGCGAGTGCATATGAATTTGTCAATACTGGGTTTTTTACCGGCCCCAGCATGTACGTACTCACTTTTTACTCTCTTACACTGGCCTTTGTTGGAATATATCTGGATTCACTTCTATCATATGGAGTATTTGATAAGCAAAATACACTTCCTGAATTCTTCAGAATTTGGTTTGAGATTTCTGCCGGAATCTTCCTTTTATTTATAGTTAAGTGGTTGGTTATTTCAATTGTTGCCGGACTGTTTCGCTTCCGCGACTTAAAAAATTATCAACTTTTTGATTTCCTAAATTTCAATTTAGTACTACTAACCCCCATGTTGCTTTTATTGGTAATAGATTTTATTTTAAACGACTTCTCGCGCACATGGATATCTTCTGGATTTATGTTGCTGTTCCCACTGATGCTGATTCTGTTTGTACTATGGTTCACTTTAAAATTTGTTAATAATTCTCCACGTAAAAAACTTAGTATTATTTCCTACCTTTGTGCCACGGAAATCATACCTGTCATTATTTTGCTGGGTTGGTTCTTCAAATAATCACAAAAAGTAGAGACTTACATGAGTGCGACTGATGATCTTTTAGTAACAGATAAAGAGCGTTTGAAGAGTGTAAAGAGTATTTTAGTATCTCAACCTGAACCTTCTGACCCTAACTCCCCATATCATAAATTAGCGGAAAAATACAATTTGAAAATTGATTTTCGCAAGTTTATAGAAATTGATCCTGTGGATATTAAGGAGTTCCGAAAGCAAAAAGTGAACATCCTTGATCATACTGCTGTAATTTTTACCAGCAGAAATGCCGTTGATCATTTCTTCAAACTTGCTACAGAAAGCAAGATCGAGATTCCAACTGACATGAAATATTTCTGTATCTCGGAGACTACAGCGAATTATTTGCAGAAGTATATCGTAATACGTAAAAGAAAAATATTCACCGGTGAACGTACTGCACAAGATTTATTGAATGTGATTAAAAAGCATAAAAGTGAGAAATTTATTTTCCCATGTTCTGATATAAGGACAGATCATATTCCTGATTTCCTAAGCGAAAATGGATACGAATGGTCTGAAGCAACAATATATAGAACAGTAGCCTCTGATCTTTCCGATCTGGATGATGTTACTTATGATATCATTGCATTTTTTAGCCCTTCGGGTATAGAGTCCTTATTTCAGAATTTTCCTGATTTTAAACAAAATAAGACACGGATTGCAGCATTTGGCCCAACAACATCGAAGGCTGTTAAAGATGCTAATCTAATATTAGATATACAGGCACCTCTTCCTAATGCGCCATCTATGACAGGCGCTATTGAAGTTTATATCAAAGAAGCGAATAACATTTCTTAGGAAATAAGGGTATATAGTTTGTAAGAGTTATACTTACATACAAATGAGCGTCGATGTTTTGCTTTACTCACAGCTTCGCACACTCTTTATTAAATAGCCTTTGAATAAGATACAACATATGAAACGTAGCGTAAAGATTTTATCATCTGCGCTGATGATTTTCGTTTCTTATATTGGGTACGGACAAAATGATTTCTTTTTCAATCATTATATGTTCAACCCATCTTACTACAATCCAGCATGGGTTGGTACAGAAGATCAGGCATTCGCAGCAGCACACCATAGAAGCCAATGGGCTGGATACGATGCAACGTTTGATCCCGGAGGCGCACCAACCACGCAATTGATTTCTTTGGTAGTTCCAGTTAAATCTACATTCTCAGGATTTGGAATATCTGTTTCAAATGATAAAACAGGGCCACTAAATTCAATACAAGCCAGAATTTCAATTTCCGTCAAGAAAGAATTTTCATTTGGTGAAATTTCTTTTGGTTTAATGCCAGCGATTAATGCGGCTTCAATAAACACAAATTATAGATTTGTTGATCAGGGAGATAACTTCATCCCAAGTGGAAGTGAATCTCAACTAAAACCAAACTTACATGCAGGCATCTATTACCAATCTAGGAAAGACTATTTCGTTGGAGCCTCAATTGAAAATATTCTTCAACCCACATTTGATTTTGGCACTCAGGCGAGTAATCAAATTCCTGTCAATTACATTCTAATGGGTGGTACCACACTAGGTCTAATGAGAGATTTAGTTTTAAATCCAACTATAATGGTTAGGTCAGATTTAAATACGTACACATACGATATTAGCGCAGTTGCCGTTTATCAGGAACGGATGTGGGGTGGCCTTGCTTTTAGAAGAGCAGAGTCGTTGAGCCTTCTTTTAGGATATTCTTTTTTAGAAGGTAATAAGTTGCGGATAGGTTATTCGTTTGATTATGTGATAAAGGATAAAGATGCTAAAGAGCCAACCTCACATGAGGTGTTCATTCGCTACGATTTGCCCAATTTAGTATTTGGCGGACGGAAGGCGGTGAAAACCCCAAGGTTCACTTTTTAGTCAAATAAGTAAATGCCTTCATCCAAAATTGAAAGGAAAACTTGTTCCGAATCGATTTATGATTATATATTTAGGCAGAATATCGTGCAATAATTCTTGCTAAAGTTTGTTTATTTTACATACTTGCATGTTCAATAAAGGTGTTATGAATAAAATGCGTGTTTTTACAATCTCAAATTGTATTGTCCTTTGCTGTGCCATAATTCTCACAGGATGTGGGCTTTTTGGTGGTGATCAAGGTGACAAAGGTGAGCTTATAGGAGCTCCTGACAGACTTGGATGGGAGATGACCAGACCTTACGGAATGGTGTCAGTTCCATCAGGTACTTTTCACATGGGGCAGGCTGATGAAGATGTAGCAGCTACCCAAATAAATTTTAATAAACAGGTGACGATTGGGGCGTTCTTTATGGACGATACTGAAATCACCAACAATGAGTACCGACAGTTTACACAAAATCTTCAAGAAAGTTCTGAAATTGATTTGCCTACAGGGTTCTCAATTGCTGACTTAATGCCGGACACTACTGTTTGGACGAGAGACTATACGCACCACATGGGTGATCCATTGGTAGTGTATTATTGGTCTCATCCTGCATTTGATGATTATCCTGTGGTTGGTGTTGATTGGAATTCAGCAAAGTATTTTTCAGAATGGCGAACTCAATATTTAAATGATTACAGATCTAGTGTTGGCCTTCCTGTAATGCCGAATTTCAGATTGCCATCTGAAGCAGAATGGGAATATGCTTCAAGAGGAGGAAGAGATATGGCTAAGTATCCTTGGGGTAACCCATATATTAGAAATGCAAAAGGTTGTTTGCTTGCAAACTTTAAGCCAGGAAGAGGAAATTATTTCGATGATGGGTATGCGTACACCTCCCCAATAGGAACATACTTTGCGAATGAATACGGTCTTTATGATATGGCTGGAAACGTCGCAGAGTGGTGTGAGGACGCTTATAATCCATCTGCAATGCCACTTACTTGGGATTTAAACCCTACATATTTTGATGACAACATTCCTTATAAAGTTATAAGAGGAGGTTCTTGGAAGGACATTGCCTACTATCTCGAAACAGGTACTCGTTCATTTGAGCATCAGGATACTACAAGAGCATCCATAGGATTTAGATGTGCAATGACTTATCTTGGGAGATCATCAGGATATGAATTTTAATAATCAATAACGAATAAATTACTAACCTAAATATTATCACAATGAGCAAAAAAGGCGGATTTCAGGAGCTACTCTATTCCACTATAATGCCGAAAATTTATGGAATAGGAGCTGCAGTTGTAATCGTGGGAGCGATGTTTAAAATTCTTCACATGCCTGGTGCAGCCCTCATGCTTGGGGTTGGTCTCACCACAGAGGCTGTTATTTTCTTTTTAAGTGCATTTGAACCAAAACATGCTGAACCAGATTGGGCAAAAGTGTATCCGGAATTAGCGGACGACTATGATGGACCTTCAGCTGCTCCAAGAAAAGCAGTGCCACAGGCAACAGGGGCATCAGCTCAAATGGACAAAATGTTGGCGGAAGCCAAGGTTGGCCCAGAGTTAATCAGAAGCTTAGGTGATGGAATGCGTAATATGGCTGAGTCAGCGAAGAAAATGTCGAACCTTAGCGATGCAGCAGTAGCTACTAATGAATATGCCGGGAATGTAAAGTCTGCTTCTAAATCTCTTTCTGAGATGAATAAATCATACGCTTCGGCAATGGAAGCCATGTCAGGAATGGCTGATGCAACAAAGGACACTAAGGAGTACCATAGCCAAGTTCAAAATGTGACGAAAAGTTTAGGTGCTTTGAATGCTGTGTATGAAATGGAATTAAAAGATGCTCAAAGCCATACCAAGGCCTTAAATAAATTCTATTCTAATATCAGCGGTGCACTAGAAAGTATGGCTGATGCTGGCAAGGAAACTTCTGCATTCCAGGCCGAACTAAACAAGCTTACTTCGAACATTTCTGCTCTTAATAAAGTATACGGTAATATGCTTACCGCGATGAGAGGTAGTCAACAATAAACCCTTAAAAAAAATCTATTATGGCAGGAGGAAAAGAAACACCACGGCAGAAAATGATCGGCATGATGTATTTGGTGCTAACTGCATTGCTGGCACTGAATGTTAGTTCCACAGTTTTGGACAAATTCGCCTTTATCAATGAAAGTTTGGAACGTGCAAATGCAGAAACATCAGATCGAAATATTCGAACTATTCAGGGAATGGAACAAGCTGTCAAGGATAAGGGTGATCGTCCAGATGACAAAAAGGTTGTTTCAGATGCAGAAGCTTTAAGAGCCGAAACCGAGCGAGTTCTTGTAGAAATGAAAAACTACAAAGAGAAGTTTATTGATATCACTGGAGGCTATGAAAACCCTGAAAAGAAAGACGCACGATTCATCATTGGAAAAACTGATTATGACAAGGTGGGGCATTATATGATGCCAGTTCAAGAAGGAGGAGAAGGTCATGGAGCTGCTATGAAAGAGTTACTTAATGGATACGCTGATTACGTGAAAGAAGTCTTAAAAAAGAACGGAGCAGAAGATAAATCACTTCGACCTTTCCACAAGTTGGCCAAAGACGCTGATGAGGATGAATATTACAGTAAGGATGAAAACCAGAAAGGAAAGAAATGGTCACAATTGGCATTCGAGGGGTCACCGACACACGCAGCACTAGCTACAGTTAGTGAATTTCAGGCCAATGTTTTGGGTTTTGAGACAGCTGCTCTTGATTTCTTAGTTAGAAGAGTCGGGCTTAAGGATTTGACATTTGATGATATTAGACCAGTCGTCATGCCAGAATCTCAATATGTTGCTGCTGGCACTAAATACAAGGCAGACATGTTTATTGCGGCTTCTGCCTCAGGATTGAATGATAAAATGGTCATGAAATACAATGGTGAGGAAGCTCCGGTTGTTGGTGGGGTTGGTAAAGTAGAATTTACGGCTACTCCTGGAAACTATGATAAGAACGGTAACGCCAGAAAGCAAATCATTGCTGAAATTACAGTACCGCAGGGTGGTGGAACTGACACAACTTTTAGAGATACAATTGATTATTATGTTGTAAGACCTGTAATTCAGATACAGAGTCAATCAGTAAACGCACTCTATTATAATTGCGGTAATGCTTTGGATGTTCAAGTTCCTGCCTTAGGTACGGCATACAGTCCATCTTTTTCGGCAAAGGGTGGTGATGCTATTAAGGGATCCCAAACAGGTCAGGTAACAATTGTACCAAGAGCACAAAAAGTGACACTAACAGTCTCTTCAAATGGTAATGTTATTGGGTCTAGAGAATTTGGAGTTAGAGCAATTCCTGCACCGGACATTAAAGTATTTACAAGTGCTGGTGAGGTAAACCTGAAAGAGGGTATTGCAGCAAGGACCCCTGAATTGTTCTTAAGAGCCATACCTGATGAAAGCTTTGCCCAATTCCTTCCGAATGATGCTAAGTTTAGAGTTTCGGAAGCTGAAATCACCTTGGTTAGTGGTGGTTTAGGAAGAGGATCCATAAGAGCTGGTGAACAAATTAATCTACGAGGAATGAATGGAAGGAAGGGTGACCAGTTAGTTATTGAAATAAAGAAAGTTCAGCGACAAAACTTTAGAAAGCAGGTTGAGGACTTTCAAAAGTTCCAACGTTTTATCAACATTTCGTTGAAATAAACTTGTTAGAAAAAAAGTGTTATGAAAAAATTAGGTTATGTAATTGTGTTTGCTCTCGCTGTTTCAGGGGGATACGCGCAAGAAGAACTCGCTCCCTTGGTTAAACCAGAGGTTGAAGAGTCTCAAGTGATGTTTAAGAAAACAGTATGGAGGCGCATGGATATGAAAGAAAAGCAAAATAGGCCTTTCTTTTCTTTAAATGGCGAAGTTTCAAGATTGCTTATTGAAGCAGTAGATGAAGGATTACTCACCCCATATAGATCAGATTCATGCATAAACTTTATGCCTGATATCATTTTTGTTTCAAACGTCTCTGTAGAAAGAGAGCAAAATCCATTTGTTGGTGGAGGATTCAATTCAGGAGGATTTGATTCATTTGGAGATGATTCTAGTGCTGATGCAGCCACTGAAGAACAAGGGGAAGAAGCGAGACAAGAAGCCATACCGGAAGATTTGTTTTCGGTTCTTTATATCAAGGAAGACGTTATTTTTGATAGAAATAGATCAAGAATGTATAACTATATTCGTTCTTTTAGTCTCGCTTTACCAAGAGATGCTGGGTCTTTATATAATCCTGGTGGATTTGAACGACAGGTTGCTCACTTCAGATATGATGATGTAGTTGCGCTGTTCCGAGGACCATATGCAGATAGAGCTAAATATTATAACCGTTTAAACTCTGGAAAGCATATGAATATGAGTGACGCTTTTGAGCTAAGACTGTTTAATGCTCCAATTGTTAAAATATCTAATCCACAAGATTTAGATATTAGGCAATTGTACTCTGATCAAATGGCGGAAGACCCTATGAGTGTCATAGTTATTCAACAAAAATATGAGTATGATTTAATGGAGTATGAATCAGAACTTTGGGAATATTAAATTTTTATGACTTGAAACCTAACCTAATCCACCGTACGATGAATATTAGAAATTTACTCTCGTCTCTTTTTCTTATTGTTTGTGTTGTAGTCTCCGCACAAGAATTTGGAGAGTTAACCGATGCAAGAGATGGGAAAACTTACAAAATTGTTACCATTGATATAGAACTTGAAGGCGGTGTTTTTGTGAAAAGAACATGGATGGTAGAAAACTTGGCTTATGAAGTGCCTGATTCGTTTTGTTATAAAAATGAGGAGGCTTATTGTGAAGCATTCGGAAGATTATACACTTTTAAAGCAGCACAGGCTGCCTGTCCTGATGGTTGGCATGTTCCAACAATTGCAGAATGGAAATTGCTCTTTCAAACTTTCGGAGGAATTCATAACGCAGGTATTGCACTTCAAAAAGGTGGAGAAAGTGGAATCGATCTTGCTTTAGGCGGATTCGGAGATCCTGGACGTGTATTCAAGAATATTGGAATTAGCGGTAATTACTGGGATGCAGAAAAAAAATCAGATAATACTTCTGGACTTATCTCCGTTCAAAAGGGCTCTAAAGAAATATTCCATAGTGTCATAGGCGACTGGCATAGAAACAGTTGCAGATGCGTGAAAGACAATTAAACTGAAAATAATTTTGATTGAAAAAGGAGACTACAAATCTCCTTTTTTTATTGCCTTTAAAATATGATCTGCTCTAGCTTTACCAACAAGTTTGACTAAGTCTTTCACAGAAGACTGTTTAAGTCTTTTAACACTACCAAATTCTCTCATCAATTTTTCTCTGGTGGTTTCCCCAATTCCAGGAATCGAATCAAGTGCTGACTGAACTGAAGCTTTACTTCTTTTTTGTCTGTGAAAGGTTATTGCAAAACGATGTGCTTCATCTCGTAAGCGCTGCAATAATTTGAGTGATGTTGATTTTTTACTAATATAAATCGGTATGTCATCTTCTGGAAAGTAAATCTCTTCCAATCTTTTAGCAATTCCAATTATCGGTATTTCTCCATATATACCTAGCTCCTTCAAAGCGTCACATGCAGAACTTAGCTGACCTTTTCCACCATCGATAACCACTAGATTAGGGTATTTAATTCCTTCATTCTTAAGATGCGCATATCTTCTTCCTACTACTTCTTTCATAGATGCAAAGTCATCAGGTCCAATAACAGTCTTTATGTTGAATTTGCGGTAGTTTGATTTTGATGGTTTTCCATTTTTAAAACATACCATAGATGCTACTGGATTTGTTCCTTGAATATTGGAATTATCGAAGCACTCAATATGTACTGGTAATTCTGGAAGTTTAAGATCTTCTTTGAGGTACTGCAATATGGTTTCATTTGGCTGAGTGCTCTTTTGTGATAGTCTTTCCTTTTTATAATAGAGTGCATTCTTGAATGATAATTCGATTAGTTTTTTCTTGTCACCAATTTTAGGAACACTAACTTCAACACCTTCCCAAGGTTCTACCTCAGTATTAGTAAGTATAAATTGATTGGAACTGCCATACTTTTTTCGCAAGTCAAATATGGTAAAGCGAAATACTTCAAGATCGTTTTCTTCGATTTTTTTCCTGACTTCCAATGTTTCAGAATTTACTATGGCGCCATTTTCAATCCGCATGTAGTTTATGAAAATTGATTTCTGAGATTCAGATTGGGTCATAGAAAATACGTCCGTACTTGTAATTTTTTGATTTACAATAAGTGAGCGAGTTTGAAATTTTTCTAGAAGATCTAGTTTTACCTTAAAGGATTGGGCTAATTCATACTTTAAGTCAGTTGCCGCAGTATGCATTTTTTCTTTGTATGATTTGCTGACAATACCGACTTTACCCTTCAAAATCTTTTTAGCCTCCTCAATATCCTCTAAATAGTCTGCTTCATTTTGCAAACCTTCACATGGACCTAAGCAGTTGCCAATATGATATTCTAAGCAAACCTTAAATTTCTTTTTTTGAATATTTTCTTCTGATAGGTTGTATTTACATGTTCTAATTTTATGAATCTTTCTAATTAAATCTAGAACACCATTCATAGCTTTTACGCTTGTATATGGACCGTAATACTCACCTTTTGAATGATCAATTTGTCTTGTGGAAAAGATCCTTGGGAAGCGCTCGCTCGTGATACATATGCTTGGAAAGCTTTTGTCATCTTTGAGAAGAATGTTATACCGAGGCTGATTCTCCTTGATGAGATTGTTTTCTAGCAATAAGGCATCAAATTCAGAGGAAACAATGACAAACTCAATGTTTTTTATCTCGGAAACTAAGCGATAGGTCTTTCGATTTTCGAGATTAGTTTTTGTGAAGTAGCTACTTGCTCGTTTTCTTAAACTTTTGGCTTTCCCAACATAAATTATCGTTCCATCAACGTTTAAAAACTTATAAACGCCTGGTTTATCCGGGAGCTTTAGATATTCCTCTCTCGAAAATCGTTGAAATTGCATTTACATAAAGTCGTCCTCGTCAACAACATCATAATCAACAGTATCTGATGGACTAGAGTTCTCTTCATAGAGTTCACAATCAATTACAGTTCGCAAGGGCTTGGTTGGCTTTTCGAAATAACCCTTTTCGTATCCCAATGTTTCATCATTATACACCTTCATCATATATTTCTCCCAAATTGGAAGCGCTGTTCGGCCTCCTTGTCCCATCGCCCAATACCTAAATCGAATGCTTCTGTCATCGCCTCCAACCCACGCGCCTGAAACCAAATCTTTCGTGACACCAATAAACCAACCATCAGAAGCGTTTTGTGTGGTTCCTGTTTTTGCACCTAATTCATTATCTAATTTTAATGAATAGTCTAAAGCTCTACCTGTCCCCAACTCTACAGTTCCTTTTAGCATATGAAGCATTAGATAGGCGGTTTCCTCATTAATAGCTTCTTGTTCATCCGGTACAAATTGTTGAATCACATTACCGTTTTTATCTTCTATTCTCGAGATGAAAAACGGTTTGATGTAAGTTCCTTTGTTTACAAATGTTGAATAGGCTCCTACCATTTCATAGATAGAGACGTCTCCACCTGCACCAAGACAGAGAGATGGAACCGCTTCCAATCTACTTTCAATGCCAAGTCTTTTTGCATAGTCTACCACTGTAGAAGGTCCTATTCTGTTCATCATAAAAGCAGTAATGCTATTTACTGAGCGAGACATTGCTTGTCTGATTGTCATCACTTCACCAGTAAATTTCCCACTAGAATTTTGAGGAACCCAAGTAGGCGGATCTTGACCGGGCAAACTAAAAGAGACAGGTGCGTCAACTACTGGGAAGCAAGGTGAGTACCCGTTATCAATTGCAGCAGTATATACAATCGGTTTAAATGTTGATCCGGGTTGTCTCTTACCTTGTTTTACATGATCAAACTTGAAATATTTATGATTGATGCCACCTACCCATGCTTTGATATAACCCGTTCTAGGATCCATTGACATGAATCCGGCTTGTAAGAAGCGTTTATAATAATTGAGAGAGTCATATGAGCTGAATACAGTATCAATTTCACCTTCCCATGAAAAAACTGCCATCCTCTTTTTCTTGTTGAGGTAAAATTCAATCGAGTCAGACTGATCTCCAAACTGGGACCGAAGGCTTTTGTAGACCTGAGTACGTTTAATAGCATTGTCTAGAAATTCAGGAATTTCATTATTCTCATCATCGATCCAGGGGTTTTCACCAACCCAATGTTCATTGAAGATCTGCTGAAGTGTGTCCATACTTTCAGCAACAGCCTCCTCTGCATATTGCTGCATCCGGCTATCAATTGTAGTGTAAATTTTAAGGCCATCATCAAAAAGATCATAACCATTTTCACTGGCCCAACGCATTAGATAGTTTTTAGCTACCGTCCTGAAATAAGTCGCCAATCCTTCGTTTTGATTTTCAACTCGATAGTTTAATTGAATGGAATCACTTTTTAAAGTATCGTATTGCGTTCGATCAATTAGGTTGTATTTGTGTAGGTTCCACAGAACTTCGATTCTTTTTCGATGAGCATTATCTGGATTTAGGATTGGACTCCATCTTGTCGGTGCATTTATGGCTCCTACGAGGACTGCAGACTCAGAGTAGTTTAGTTGAGATGGCAACTTATTGTAGAATGTTTTGGCAGCTACTTTTATTCCATAGGAGTTACTGCCAAATTCTACTGTGTTTAAATACATGGCGAGAATTTCTTCCTTGGTGTAAGATTGCTCCAGCTGCACGGCGATAATCCATTCCTTAAGTTTGGTAATTATTTGGCCCAATGTCCTTGACTTGTACAGCGAACCTTGTTCAGCACTATTAGTTTTGAATAGGTTTTCCGCCAATTGCATGGTAAGTGTACTTCCTCCTCCTTGAAAGGAGAACGTTAATTTTCCCGCGATTGCTCTTGCCAGACCCTTTAAATCTATACCTGAATGATCTTTAAATCTCACGTCTTCAGTTACTAGGAGTGTGTTTACTAATTCTGGCGACAACTCTTCATAGGTAACAGGTGTTCTGTTCTTTCTGAAATATTTACCTAATGATACTCCGTCAGCACTGATCAATTCTGAAGAAAGGTCAGGATCAGGTCTCTCCAGTGCCTGCAAACTAGGCAAGCCGCCAAACCAACCAAAGGCATCATTTTTGACCATTATAAAAATAGATGGAAGACCAATAACTCCCAGAATGAATAAAATCCAGATGATTCTTAGTGAGATTTTAAGTATTTTTTTCATTTATAATGCTTTTCAAAAAATGTCAGATAAGCGGAGACGTCTTTTGTACGATAAAGTATATCAAAGTTATCTTCTGTGATTACAAAAACATCAAACTTTATACCCTTAAATGTGTCTTTTAGAGATGTCTCTTCTTCAAATGACTTTTGGAAATTAACAGCAGTGCCTTTTCCTGGAAATACATTTACTAAAAGCATTGACTTTTCATCACTAAGAATGAGGTTGCCGGTTTTTAAGTTGTTCAGATTCTTGTTCTTTAGGTAATCATCTACTAACGGAGCCAGTTTTGTTGTCATATCAGATTTAATGTCATAGACAATTATGAATAAATGTTTCTGACTAAAATCTTCTATGAATCTGGCTTTCGCGCTATTATACCGTTTTTGTTGAAAATTTTCGGAAGCTGATAATAATGTTTGTGCGTAGCTTGCTAATTCGCTTTCAGGATAGCTCCTAATAAACTCACCCAACACATATTGGTACTTATGATCTTCCTCTGTTTGACCAACACATAATGCCTTGAGAAGAGCAATATTGTCGCTAAACTCACTTTCAGGATGTTGAGCCAGCGCACTATCTGCAGAATACAAAACCTCCTTAAATGATCCGGATTTATATTTTCCGTACAATTTTTTATAAAGCTTTTTGAGCTGCTCACTTATTGCGAAACTCTCTTCTCGATAATTAGGATTATCCACCAACTTAGCGAAGATAGTATCTGGATATTTTTGCTTTAGTAGCTTCCCTTTTTCTTTAGACCTATCAGGATTTAGTTCCTTATAAAGAAGATATAGTTGATAGAGGACCTCAGCCTCATATGCAGTTTCAGGAAACCTAACAAGTAATGTTTCAAAGGATTCAGCAGCATTTGCATCCTCCTGTAATCGCAGGCTATAAATATTTCCTAAGTTGTAGAGTGCAACCTCTATTTCACTTAAAAGAGCAACTTGCGCTTCGGCCGTTCGCGGTATTTCAGCCATCAATTTTTTCGCCTCTTCCTCAACTGATTCTTCTTCCTTTTCTTCACCGGTTGATTCGGAAATTTCCGATATATAATTGACTTCAGTTTCTTCCTGATCAATAACCGGAGTTTTATTCTTCCGCCTCCAATTGTCTTCTAAAGCTCTTTCTCCCCATTTCCTTATGAAATCATTCCGCCCTCTACTTAAAGCATTAGAATTATCGAAATACCAAACGGAACCTACAGATGCAGTAGTGATGAGATTATCCCCATTACTTTGGGTGATGCTCCTGGCTCGATTTATTGCTTCTTGTCTTTCTTTTTTCTTACGTTCCTTTTGTGCAGTTCTTTCACTTTCAATTTTAGTAGTAAACATTGCAAGTACAGAGTCTTCTGGCAACGAAGCAAGATGGAGTAGGCTGTCATTTTTTTGTATAACTACAACATTCTTAACAAAGTCAACTAGAATTTCTTGCCTTTCCTTTATGACTTGATAGTTCTCTTCATCCTGTGGCATTGAGCTGACAGTGCTGTCATAATAGTTCTTTGCTAGAACAAAATTCCTTAATGTATCATAGTAGATTTCTCCTAAACTCAAGTAAGAATATGCTTTTTGCCTGTTATTATTCTGGCTTGACCTAATGGAGAGTTTGTAATTCTGGATAGCCTCTTCAATATTCCCATTTTTAAGTTCAAACCCTGCAAGTTCATAATAGATCTTATCCTGATATTCCTTATTCTTAGGGTCTCTCAATAAATTCTTAAAATATTTCTGAATCTTTTTTAAGTCACTATCATCTGCAAGCTCCGTAACTCGAGCCATATAAAGTTTAGAGTAGAATTCGAGTTCATAGTTTGGATGATTTTTTAATACGTTTTTGTAATATCTAAAGGCCTCACTTTCAAAACCCAATTCTTGATAAATCTGACCAATTATGAAGTTAATTCTAGCTTTATCAGCAGTATTAAGCAATTCTTCGGCTTTCACAAGACTACCAACCATTTTGCTTTGATCACCTTTTCTCTGATAGAGATATGCGGCGTTAAGATGCATCCTCCGCTGATTTTCCTTGCTCAGCTTCTCCTTTGCTAAATAATCGGTAACTGCTACAGCATTCTTATATTCATTGAACTCTGTAAAACTGCGAATCAGTTCGGTAAGTGCATAATGTCTCGCATTGTCATCTTCACTGTGTGTGTTTACATATTTAAATGTTTCTATTGCATCGGGAAATTCTGAAGCGTAATGCCTGGCCTTTCCTACTAGTATATAGCTATCATCTTCCCATTTGCTATTTGGGTGCCTTTGAATGGCAATTGAAGCTTTTTGAATACAATCTTCAATTTGTATTTTTAGTGACGCAGAAGTAGTGGTGTCAAATTGTGCATAGATGGGCAAAACCTTATTATAATTCCATTGCTGACCTTCAAATATGGTTTTCTCTATTTCATTCATTCGTTCATTTGCAATGAAATAAGCGTTGTAATGAGCAGTTAAGTCATGAAATGAATTGCTTAAAGGATTGTTTTTATAGGGAGAACAACCTGTTACAATAAAAAATACGATTATGGGAAAATAATTCTTCAAAATAGATTTAGCCTGGTTCAATTAATAACGCAATGAAATTGATATTGGTGTAAAGATAAAACATGGGTTGATTGCATACCTTTGTGCGCTTAATTTGCAATTTTTTATGGCTGCAAGAAAAACATTTAGCAATTGGCTGACGAATAAATATCTACTCATTATCCGTAATGAAGAGAATTTTGCTGAAAAGACAACTTTTAGCTTCAACTATGCTAGGCTTTTCCTTATTCTAGCGGCGGTAGGCCTATTGTTACTTTCCCTGGCTGTGTACTTAGTTACTGTTGCTTTGGAGCAATGGCTTGACCCAAGACATGCTCAAATGGAGGCTAATCGTCAGGTTTTAGAACTATCCATGACAATTGATTCACTAGAGCAAGAAGTCAGCAATAAGAATATTTACATTGAAAATGTTAGAAGAATTATAGCCGGAGAAGAAATAGATCAGACTTTAGAAGTGAGCCTGGAATCTAATTTGCAGCCAGCAGAGTTAAGTGAAACAATACAGCCATTAGATTCTCAATTTAGAGCTGAGTTTGAAGACTCGGAGTTGGCTGATATCACGGCGCTTCCCATCGCAGTATCATCAAATATTTATGAATTAAGGGATATTTATCTATTTAGTCCACTGGACGGAATAATTACCGATGCTTTTAACCCTAAAAGCGATCATTATGGTGTGGATATGGTTGCTCAAGAGAATGAACCTGTTCGATCTGTTGCTGACGGTGTTGTAATAATGTCTTCATGGACACTGGATGGAGGTTATATTTTAGCTATTCAACACCCAGGCAATTTAATTTCTGTATACAAACACAATTCGGAATTATTTAAAAACGTTGGTAATTTTGTGGCTGCTGGGGAAGTAGTAGCCACTATCGGGAATACAGGCGAACTTACTTCAGGGCCTCATTTGCATTTAGAATTATGGCACAATGGTAACCCTGTAAACCCACAAGAGTATATTGCACTATAAAATCACGCTATGTTGAACAAGAATCAAAAAGAAGTAGAGGAGTTAAGTAACTCTAGTAATATTATTGGGAAAGGCACGATCGTAAATGGAAGTATTGAAACTTTTGGTAACATTCGTGTAGAAGGAAAAGTGGTTGGGGATATTAAAACCAAATCCAAAGCTGCTTTTGGTCATTCCTCTCAAGTTGATGGAAGTGTACTAGCTCAGAACGCTGAGGTTGCTGGACACATCACTGGTACAATTGAAGTAACTGAGCAATTAGTACTGAAAGCCACAGCAACTATTGATGGTGATATCATCACAAATAAATTGCTTGTTGAATCAGGTGCTACCTTTAATGGAAAATGTAAAATGGGCGTTAAAAGCAAAGAGATAAAAATTGGAAAGCCCGAAGAAGCAGATCAACCTCAAGCCCTCAAAGCCTGACAACCACTTTAAAAAAGAGGATAGGTCTTTCATGAGGTATTATGCCTTGGTTTTGGAACTTATCGTCTTGAACCTTGTCTTAATTATGGGTGGGTATTATTTGGACGATTACCTTTCTACGAGTCCCGTCATTATTTTGATTGCCACATTTCTTGCAATTGCGGGTACTATTTGGCTCCTATTAAAGTCTTTAAAATGAAAATGAAATGGCTTGCATTAGTTGCAATAACTACCGCACTACTATTAGTTGAGTATTTCTTTTCTGAAAGTATTGATTTTCATCCGGCCTTTCAATTGATGGTTTTCTTCTTTGCCACGCAAGCTTTTGTCCTGTTTAGACTCGATAGATGGGCTCCTAAAGAATGGCAGGTGCAGATGTCCATGGTGAAAATTGTTGTCAGGCTGTTATCCTCCATGGTTTTAGTACTTGTGCTTATTTACTCACAGCCTGATAAGCTCAATCTTGTAGTCCAGTTTATTATCCTCTATTTGATATACATGATCTTTGAAATAGTTGAGGCATTGACTAACTTGCGCCGAAATTGAGGAACGAACTAATCTCCGATGAAAATAGGCGCAATTTTGAGGCAATCTAACTTTCTGAAAATCAACAAGTTTTTAGCATTATTGCTACTCATTCTGCCAGGTCTGGTTTGGGCCGATAGTGGCTCTAAAGGCGATGGAGAAAATGAGCAATTCGATCCGAGTGAGTTGATCAACCATCACATTTCAGATTCTCATGTGTGGGAAATATATCACGGAATGACCGTGCACCTTCCGGTTATTGTGTATTCGGAAGAAAAAGGTCTTGATATCTTCTCATCATCCAATTTTTATAATCATGAGGAAGTAGTCCCATTTAATGGTTACATAATGGATCATGATCACATAACGCTAGAGAGTGGTGCTCATGTTTTTGACATCTCAATTACGAAGAATGTATTATTCCTATTCATTGATGCGGCACTGTTGATATTGGTATTCACCGCTGTAGCAAGGGGATACAAGAAAAATGCAGGCAGAGCGCCGCGTGGCATTCAATCATTTTTCGAACCTATCATCATGTTTATCAGGGATGATATAGCCAAAGAAAACATCGGCCCTAAGTATGGGAAGTTCATGCCTTTCCTACTAACTGTATTTTTCTTTATCTGGTTTGGAAACCTTCTAGGCTTATTGCCAGGAGCGGCTAACCTTACTGGAAATATTTCGGTGACGCTTACGCTTGCTGTAATTACGCTTTTAATAACGACATTTTCAGGTAGAAAAACCTACTGGCTGCATATTGTGGATCCTTTAGGAAAATCCATGCCGTGGGCAGGTAAGATTCTACTTTATCTTATTCTATGGCCGGTAGAAATCATTGGAATTTTCACCAAACCATTTTCATTGATGATTCGACTATTTGCGAACATCACAGCAGGTCACATACTAATTCTAAGTATCATAAGTCTAGCTTTCATTTTTGAAAGTTTGTCGATTGGTATAGTTGGGGCAGTTTTTGCCACAGTGATGAATATGTTAGAATTATTTGTTGCCGTGTTGCAGGCATATGTGTTTACGCTTTTATCTGCATTATATTTTGGACAAGCAGTAGAGGAGCATCATTAATTTTTTAGAACCAATTTTTAAACTATAAATAATAAATCATGGGAGCAATTGGAGCAGGTATAGCAGTATTGGGAGCAGGTCTTGGTATCGGTTTGATCGGTAAAGGAGCTACTGAAAGTATTGCAAGACAACCAGAAGCAGCTGGTAAAATCCAAACAGCAATGATTATTGCAGCAGCCCTTATTGAGGGTGCGGCTCTTTTCGGCGTTGTAGTTGGACTATTGGCTGGATCAGGAAATTAATCCTTATCAAACTTGGCTATGACCACATTAGGTGGCATGGCCAGGTTTTTAAAAAAGACATTTACTATTAAATATTATATATCGTGGCATTAGTTACCCCCGACATTGGACTGATCATTTGGCAACTGATCATTTTCCTAATAGTACTATTTATCCTACGAGGCTTCGTATGGAGGCCAATCTTAAGTGCGCTTAAGGCACGCGAGCATCAGATTGAAGATTCTCTTAGAGCTGCTGACAATGCAAAAGAAGAGATGGAGCAAATCAAAGCTGACAATGAATACCTCCTTCAAGAGGCACGAATAGAGCGAGATGCTATTCTAAAAGAGGCTAAAGAAGAATCTGTTCATATTATTGATCATGCTAAGGCTGAAACATCAGACATCACTTCTAAGATGATCCAGGATGCAAGAGAAGCTATTGAAGTGGAGAAAAAAGCTGCTTTAACTGAGGTAAAAGATTTGGTTGCTTCATTATCTCTGGAGATAGCAGAAAAAGTTCTTCGAGAGAAACTTTCGGATGATAAGTCTCAGAGAGCTTTGGTTGGCAAGTTTATCAAAGACGTAAAAGTTAATTAAGGATGTCTGTAAGCAGAATAGCGGTTCGATATGCAACACCAATCTTAGAGTTGGCTGAAGACAAGAAAATCCTCGATGCGGTTAAAGCAGACATGGAATCTTTCAAGGCCGTGTGTGAAGAAAGCAAAGATTTCTCGCTAATGCTTAAGAGTCCAATTATACCACACTTGAGAAAAGCTGATATTCTCAAGAAGATTTTCTCAGGTAAAGTGAATGAGCTCACACTTCAGGCTTTTGACATTATCACGAAAAAAAATCGTGAGAGTCTGCTGGAAGATATTGCCGAGGAATTTTTGCATCTGTATAATATCAAGAAAGGATTGGCTGAAGTATCAGTAACGACAAGTATTGAATTGGATGCTGAAATGAAAAAAGCATTCGAGAAACTAGCAAAAGACATTACGGGTAAAGAGCCTCTATTGAAGGAAAAAGTAAATCCTGAGATAGTAGGTGGATATATTCTTAAAGTTGGAGATCGGCAGATTGATGATAGCGTAAGCGGCCAATTGAAAGAACTCAAACTGAAGTTTTCGAAAAATAAATAACACTAAAGCCGACAGGCTAAACAAATAAAATTATGGCACAAGTAAGACCTGATGAGGTTTCAGCAATTTTAAGAGAGCAACTTTCTGGTCATAAAACCGAAGCTGAGCTCGAAGAAGTAGGTACAGTACTGCAAGTAGGTGATGGTGTAGCTAGAATTTACGGACTAGCAAACGCACAAGCTGGAGAGCTTTTGGAGTTTGAAAATGGTCTGAATGCACTAGTACTAAACCTGGAAGAAGATAACGTTGGAGCTGTACTTCTTGGTGATTCAAGTAATGTAAACGAAGGCGATACTGTAAAAAGAACAGGTAAGATCGCTTCGATCAAAGTTGGAGACGGTATGTGCGGTCGAGTAGTTAATACCTTGGGTATCCCTATCGATGGAAAAGGAGAGATCACTGGAGAAACATTCGAAATGCCACTCGAGAGAAAGGCACCAGGAGTAATCTTCAGAGAGCCAGTAAGTGAGCCACTTCAAACGGGTATCACCGCTATTGATTCAATGATTCCTGTAGGAAGAGGTCAAAGAGAATTGGTAATCGGTGATCGCCAAACGGGAAAGACTGCTGTGGTTATTGACACGATCATTAACCAAAAAGAATTTTTCGATAAAGGAGAGCCAGTATTTTGTATTTACGTAGCGATTGGACAGAAAGCATCAACAGTTGCAGGAATAGTGGCACAGCTGGAGAAAGCTGGGGCAATGGAATATACAGTAATCGTTAATGCGTCTGCTTCTGATCCTGCTCCTATGCAATTCTTCGCACCATTTACGGGAGCTGCGATTGGTGAATTTTTTAGGGATACCGGTCGACCTGCTTTGGTTGTTTATGATGACCTTTCTAAGCAAGCAGTTTCGTATCGTGAGGTTTCGCTTCTACTAAGAAGACCTCCGGGACGTGAAGCATACCCAGGAGATGTATTTTACCTTCATTCAAGACTTCTTGAGCGTGCCGCAAAAGTGATCAATGATGATTCTATTGCTAGCCAAATGAATGACCTTCCTCCATCGTTGAAAGGAAAAGTAAAAGGTGGTGGGTCATTGACTGCACTTCCAATTATTGAAACGCAAGCAGGTGACGTATCTGCATATATCCCTACCAACGTAATCTCGATTACTGATGGTCAAATCTTCCTTGAAACCAATTTATTTAACTCGGGTATCAGACCTGCAATTAACGTTGGGATTTCAGTATCTAGAGTAGGAGGTAATGCCCAGATAAAGTCAATGAAGAAAGTAGCAGGTACATTGAAGCTTGATCAAGCCCAATTTCGTGAACTAGAGGCATTTGCCAAATTTGGTTCTGATCTAGATGCAGCTACTCAGCGTACGATTGACAGAGGTAGAAAAAATCAGGAAATATTAAAGCAACCTCAGTTTTCTCCAGTTCCGGTGGAGGAGCAAGTTGCTATCATTTACGCCTCTACGAAAGGATTTCTAGATCCAGTGCCAGTAAACAACGCAAAAGAGTTTCAAGTAGAATTCATAAATACTATGCGAACAACTGGTAAAAGTGCATTGGCCGACTTTAAAGCGGGTAAGTTGAGTGAAGAAGCTGTTGCCAAAACAGAGGAAATCGCTAAAGATATTGCTTCTAGATACAAAAAATAATAAGAACAGATGGCCAATCTTAAAGAAGTAAAAGGTAGGATTCAGTCGGTTGTTTCAACACAACAGATCACTAAAGCCATGAAAATGGTGGCGGCTGCGAAGTTGAGACGTGCCCAGGATCGTATCATTCAAATGAGGCCATATTCTCAGAAGCTTTCTGAAATTATTCAGAATGTATCAGCGGGAGATGCAGACTCTGGTGATAGTCCTTATTCAGAAGAACGTCCTATCGACAAAGTATTGATTGTGGTGGTCTCTTCTGATAGAGGATTGTGCGGAGCTTTCAACAGTAGTGTTTTTAAAATAACAAAAGCACTAATTGCTGAAAAGTACAGTGAATCTGAAGCAACTGGGAATTTGGAAATCTTACCAATAGGGAAGAAAGCCTTCGAGCATTTCTCTAAAAGGAAGTACCAAGTGATAGGTGAATTTTCACACCTGATAGAGAAGCTGAACTTTGCTGATGCTATGGAGGCAGCTGAAATGATCATGGCAAACTTTATCGATGGGAAATATGATCGAGTGGATATCGTTTATAACGAGTTCAAGAATGTGGCTACACAAATTGTAAATAAAGAGCAATTCCTACCGATTCAGGAAATAGAAGTTGAAGAAAGTGAAGAGAATTTTGGAGGTGTGGATTACATCTACGAGCCTTCAAAAGAATTCATCTTTGAGGAACTAGTTCCAAAGTCTTTAAAAATTCAGTTTTACAAAACATTGTTAGAATCTAATGCATCAGAGCACGGAGCAAGAATGACAGCAATGGATAAAGCGACTGAAAATGCTGATGAGCTTCTCAAAGAACTAAGATTGACTTACAACCGTACGCGTCAGGCTGCCATTACTAAGGAAATCCTTGAGATTGTTGGCGGAGCTGAGGCATTGGCTCAATCGTAATGATTGGCCGAGCATATCGGTTTGCTCAAATCTTATCCCTAGATATTGTAATCGGAGTAGTAATACTGCTCCGATTTTTTTGTGCCCAATTTCAGGTCAATCCAGGTTGGGAAGTGTACGTGCTTTTAGCCGCCACAGTCTGGCTTATTTACACTGCGGATCATTTGCGAGATGCAGAAAATTCAGCATCCTCCACTCGCGAGCGCTATGTTTTTCATAGAACGCATCGAAAAACACTGATAATTGTTTTTGTCCTGTTATTAATCGGAATCACTCCACTAATTTTCTTTATTCCGGTAGTTATTTTTCTCGGTGGTTTAGCTCTCGCCATTTTTTCCTTTATCTATTTATTGGTTCAGCAAAGATTATCCAGATGGCTATCTAAGGAGTTATACGTGGCATTAGTTTATTCAATGGGTATTTTAATGGTGCCAATGTTCTTAAGCTGGACATTTCATTTGACTAGTTTTTTGCTTTTATTCTTATTGACATTCGTCAACTTGACGATATTCAGCTGGTATGAAAAAATCGAAGATGAAAAGGATGGATTTCAGTCAATTGCTACCCAAATGAATGCAATCAAACTTGAGAGAATGATGCTATTGTTGATATCAATAGGCCTGGCTTTATCATTCCTTTTAATTGATATTACGCATATCTATTTCTTCATTGGTTTTAGCATTTATGGATTTATGATTCTTTTTTCAGGGTATTTCGGAAGGAATAAGCTGTATCGTGCTGTTGGCGATGGAGTATTTTTAGTACCAATTCTCTTTGAATGGCTGTGAATGATTTTAATTTCATTGCAACTTTTTATGATGAGCTTGCCAAACTGGTTTTTGGCAAGTCTTTGCTAAAAGCTCAATTGGTACACCTTCAGAATATTAGGGATACTGATCATGTGTTGATCATTGGGGGAGGCACGGGGGAGCTTCTTGAACATTTACCACTGTGTGAGTCAATTGACTATGTTGAGAAATCTCGAAAAATGATTCACCAAGCCAAAAATAGACAAGTAAATAGCGCGATCAATTTTATTCAGGAGGACTTCCTACTTTTTAAAACAGATGAAAAATATGATGTGATCATTTGTCCCTTTTTTCTTGATTGTTTCAATAGATACAATCTTCAGAATGCAATTGTAAAATGTAAGAAGTTCATGAAGAACAAAGGTAGATTGGTAATCGTAGATTTCGATAATGAGCGCACAAACCAATTCCTTTCAAAAATTATGCTCTGGTTTTTCAGACTTTCCACCAGGCTGGAGACTCGTAAACTACTTAATATTCGTGGTAGTGTTTTAAGTTCGGGCTTTTGCGAAAAACAAGTCAAAATTTTTAAAAAAGGAATATTTAATGCGGTATATGTTGAGGCAAATAAAAAGTAACGTTGGTTCCTTTATCAGTACTAATTTCAAGTTTTCCTCCATTCTTTTCGATGAAATCTTTACACATTAGCAAGCCAATACCTGACCCTTTTTCTTGCTCTGTTCCAGTACGCGTAAAGCCTTCTTCTTGTTCTAAAATTTGACGAATCATGTCTTTAGTCATACCAATGCCAGTATCAATGATTGATATGCTGGAGCATTTACCTTCATTTTTGGCACTCATTTTAATTCGACCATTCTTAGGAGTAAACTTGATAGCGTTGTGAATTAAGTTCCTCACCACAAATTCAGTCATATCTTTATCCGCCTGGAGTACAATTTCATCAATAGCAGCGTCTATTTCAATACGAATCTTTTTCTGTTCGATCATAAGCGAAAACAACTTAATTGACTTGTCAATTGCCTTTCTTAAATCAACTTTGATAGGATTGAAACTAAGGCTATCCTGCTGCAATTGGGACCACAAGAGTAGATTATCCATTAGTAAGGTTAGATTTTGCAGTGAAAAACGAGTTTTGTCACTAAGCTCTGAAATCTCTTCTGGAGATAGTTTATTGTAATGATTGATGAAAAGGTTAAGGTAAGAATCTACAGTAGTGAGTGGACTTTTGAGCTCGTGAGAAATGATAGAAAATAGTTTGGATTTGAGCTGATTTAGTTCTCTTAATTCACCTTCTGATATTTTTAACTGACGGAGTATGTCTTCTAATTCACTAGTTCTTTCTTTCACCTGAGTTTCCAATTCGTCTTTTTGCTTCTCCGCCAATTTTTTCTTTTCCATTTCCTTTTCCCTCGCTATTTTTTCTTTTTCAATGGTTTCCATCGCTAGCATTTTTCTCGTTCTATTCAATCTGTCAGAGAGCCCCAAAGAAAATAAGACAACCTGCGCAACGGCACCAATTTGAACAATATACCTTGTAAGAAAATTGTCAGATAGGTAGTGTAATTCGCGTAAAATGAAAAGGATACCGCCGATATTAAATAGTGCGAACGCAACTAAAAACCAAAGAGCTGGCTTGTACCCTCGTTTGTAAACAATAATACTTGTTAGCGTGATAGCAGTCATCGTTACTGCACCAAGTAATCCGATGACATAATTGGTTTCAACTAACCAATCCCTTAATTCGAACCAGCTAACCCACCACATGAGTATCGGTAGAAGATACAGAATCAGAATGACCTTAAAGAAGGTATTCCATTTAGGGACATATTGATCAGTGTGGAGATATGTCTTTGTAAATAGTATTCGACTGATGTTGGTCAAGGGAATTATCAAAGCAAAAAAGTATGCATTCCAATACGGTTTCGAAGGCCAGAAATGCTCATACGAAAATCCATAGTAGAAAGCCATATAGAGACCAAAGCCGATAATGGACAATACATACCAGAGATAACTCTGATCTTTTACTGCCATATAGATCATTAAATTATAAAGAGCCATCACTATCAAAATCCCGAAAAATAGACCATGAGTAATCAACCTTTGCCGTTCCTGCATTCGCCAAGAGGCTGATGTAAAATGTGAGATCGGCGAGTTTTCCAATTCGAAAAGCGGATGGTCCCCTCTTAGCTTTATTAACAATAAATCATTTTCTGTTTGTATGATATTCTTATAAGAAAAATAGCTTTTGTTCTTTCCTTGAAGCAGTGTGCCACTCCGATGAACTTTATCTCCATCATAAACAATTATGTGACTCCACCCAGGGATTTCTACAAAACTATTTTCTTCTTCCAGAGCATAACTCGTCCAATACCAATTTTCGCTATTAAACTCGGAAGAGTCAATTCGCTGTTTCAATAGGCTATCCAGGAAAAGTCCTTGTGTATAAGCACTCTTGAAGATGAGAAGAACGAATATGATTATTGCAAGTCTTTTCACATTCAAAGTCAATATTAACCTGCAATATAATCTCGACAGCCTTAGTTGTGAATTTGCGATTACATTTGAAGAATGTCTGAGGGAAAAACTAAGATACTCATCGCTGAGGATGACTTTGTGGTAGCAAAGAACTTAACTATCACACTTGAAGAGCGAGGCTATGAGGTTTTAGGGATCAGTGAATCCGGGGAGGAGCTGCTGCAAGCACTCACCCAACAACCAACTGATATAGTGATTATGGATATCAATCTTGCTGGTCTCATGGACGGCATTGAGGTAACATCCTTAATCAAGAACAAAACCAACACGCCAGTTCTCTATCTGACTTCTGACAGAGATCAAAAGACGCTGGAGCGCGCCAAGCTCACCAATCCGGATGGATATTTGATTAAGCCATTCGACGATGATGAGCTGGTATCGGCAATCGAAATTGCCTTGCATAGACATCATCTGGCTGCAGGAAACCATAAAGAAGACACGGTGGTTAGCGAGTCGCACTTATTCGTGAAAGTGAAAAACAGGCTGGAAAAACTCCAATTTGAAGATGTGAGATACATTGAGGCTAATGATATTTATTCCATCTTGATGACAAAGCAGAGCAACTATATCTTGAGCTATTCACTAAAGACGCTTGAAGAAAAACTTCCAGTGTCAAAATTTATGCGAGTGCACCGTTCATACATTGTTAATGTTGAGCACATTCAGGCCATTGAGGATAACTATATTCAGATTTCGGATAAGAACATCCCCATCGGAAAAACCTATCGAGAGGATCTCATGAAACGACTCTCAATAATATGAATTTCTTAATTTCTGCGGCTTAACGAGAGTTTGTTTTGTTTTTTGCGTAAAAATCCAGCGATTTATTGAGGATTTTCCCTTCACCACGACAAAGGTTCTGTTCACCTTAAAAAAATCTTCTTTCACCTGAGTTCAGTTGCCAAACCCATCGAATAAACAAAAATTGGTAGCTGGATTAAGTGAAAAAAATGGCTTCAGAGAGTTTTGCTGAATATGTTTGGATAGCAGTTATCGCCTACATGGCGCTTATTCTCTTCTTTGTGATTAGAGGTGCTATTCAGACGAAGAACATCTCGGATTACGCTCTAGGCAATATAGCTTTTTCCCCAATTGCAGTAGGACTTGCACTTGCGGCTTCCATGACCAGTGCAGCGACTTTTATTATTAATCCTGGATTTATCGCGTATTATGGAATCAGCGGATTTCTTTCATTTGGACTAGTTCTTTCCATATCAGCACTGGTTTCACTAATCGTAATCACCAAAGGTTTCAGGAAGGTTGGGACTACAGTAAAAGCACTAACCATGGCACAGTGGATTGGAAGTCGATATAAGAATAAAAATTATGCGCTCTTTTTCGGTTTCGTTTCATTGTTACTCATCACATTCATTGTATTGATATGTGTAGGCCTTAGTAAGCTCTTGTCAAAGGCATTAAATGTAGAAGAAATATATGTTCTCATTTCGGCGGTGGTATTTGTGTTTGGATACATGATGTTTGGTGGAGCTAACTCCATGGTGTATACCAATATGATTCAGGCCTCATTGATGATTGTGGTTGCCTTCATTTTGCTCACGTCTGGTTTTGAGCATTTCTCAAATGGCATTGATGGCTTTTTGGCAAAACTGAAAACAATAGACCCAGTATTGACACAAGGGACCAACCCAGCTAGCCCCATGTTTAGGGATTACTTCGAGATAATTTTTTGTCAAATCGTTGTGGGTATTGCCATCGTTTGTCAACCACATATCATAACAAAATCACTCCTACTAAAAAAGGACAATCAGGTAAATACTTACCTGATTGTAGGTGTAATTGTTGAATTCCTTTTCTTCCTCGTAGTTTTTGTAGGTCTGTATGCCAGACTTGAATTTCCTAATCTAACTGTAGACGGCAGCCTGCTCAGCCTCGATGGAGTACTTTCAGCATATGTAGTTAAAAAGTTCACAGCTGGGATTGGAATTATTGTAGTAATGGGATTGATTTCTGCGGGTCTATCTACTTTAGAAGGCTTGATTCAAAGTCTAAGTACAACCATCACGCAGGATGTGATTCAGCCCATTTTTGGTGAGCCTAAAATTCAGCCTGTGATTCTAAATAGACTTACCATAGTGTTTCTTGCGGTGGTATCGTTTTCATTTAGTTGGCAACAGTTGATATCTCCAGATTTAAGTGTAGGAATTTTTGCTCAGAATGGTGTTTACGCCTATTTCTCTGCAGCTTTTGTTCCCGTCCTTTTTGGGACGTTTTTAAAGCAGGTGCCCGTACATATTCCATTTATAAGTTCAATCTCGGCCATTGTTATTCACTTTTCAGTGTACTATGGAAGGCTCACTCCTTATATGCAAGAAGAGGTGAGAAATCCAGCTATCGCATCGACGCTTGCTATTTTAGGATCCTTGGTTTTAGGCCTGATATTGTATGCGTATGCTAAGTCAAGAAGAGAAAAAGTATTGATCGCATGAAAATCAGCCTGATCACTTTATCGATCCTATGTTTAGCGCAGTTCACTATTGCTCAAAAAGATGAATTCATGCCAGACTATAAATATGCAGTTAAAAAAGAAACCATCTTCGATAAAATACAAATTGCCTATGTGGATGAAGGGCCTGAAGATGCACCCGTTATTGTCATGGTACACGGTCTGGGTGGTTACATCAAAAACTGGTATCCATCTATCGATGGGTTAAGCGATACATATCGATGCATAGCGCTGGATCTACCCGGATACGGCCAGTCTACTTTGAGAGATTTTGATGAGGAAGATTATATGGACTTTTTTGCTCGCTCGCTCGACGCGTTTGTAAAAAAACTGGATCTGGATAATGTAATTCTGATGGGACATTCCATGGGCGGACAGGTCAGTATAGTGGCTGCACTAAAAAGCCCACGATGGCTGAGCCAATTGATATTAGCTGCTCCGGCAGGATTTGAAACATTTTCCGAGGAAGAGGCCACAACGCTGAAGCAATTCTCAAGTGCCACAGTTTTAATGAGTCACACAGAAGATCAAATACGTGCTGCTTACAAGTTCAACTTTGTGAATATGCCACCGCTGGCTGAGGAAATGATTCAGGACCGGATCAATGCCAAAGAAGCTTCATGGTTTAAAGAATATACCAAAGTAAGAGAAAAGGGAGTCAAAGGAATGCTATCGCATCCAGTCTTTGATGATTTGAATCAAATTAAGGTTCCAACCTATGTACTTTTTGGTGAAAGTGATTTTTTGATTCCAAATAGATACCTACATGCGCGAATGACCACACAGAATGTGGCTGAGGTGGGAAATAAAATACCTAATGTGAAAATTAAAATGATTGAAGCCGCCGGACACATGTTACAAATGGATAATCCGGCGTGCTTCAATCGAGCTGTTAAACAAATGCTAACAAACTAAAGTTATGAAAAACCTGTACTTAACCCTCGTTTTAACGCTGCTTTCTGTGAGCATATTTGCTCAACGGGGAAGCATTACCGGTACTGTCACCGACAGTGAGACCGGCGAAGCACTCATTGGAGCTAATGTGGTCATCAAAGGGACTACAACTGGCGATGTTACTGACCCAAGTGGGAAGTTTGAAATCAAAGGGCTGGCAAACGGCACGTACGTGGTGGTTGCAAGTTTTGTAGGCTTTCAGGCTACTGAACAATCAGTATCCGTTAGCGGATCAGCTGTAACAATCGATTTTCAACTGGAAGAAGGAACCGTATTCGGTGAAGAGGTTGTGATTTCAGGTAGCCGACAGCCTGAAAAGATTACAGAAACACCTGCAACGATCGAAATCATCTCAAGCAGAGACTTGCAACAATGGGGTTCATTTAACACAGGTGAGTTACTATCAAGATTAAAAGGAGTAGATTATATCCGCTCAGGTGTGGTTGGAACTGGTATTAATGTTCGCGGTTTCAATAGCAACTTCAACGCAAAAAATACACAGGTGACCGATGGTCGATTCTCTAGTTTGGTAGCTACTGGACTCCCGTTTGGTCCATTGAGCCCTCAGATTAAGGAAGACATTGATCGTGTAGAAGTAATCCTTGGACCAAACTCGGCACTGTATGGGCCCAATGCTCACAATGGATTAGTGAATATCATAACCAAGGACCCGAGAGCTTCTGAAGGAACAACTGTTGCACTTGGTGTCGGAAACCAAAGTGTTTTTACCAGTCGTTTACGTCACGCTCAGATTTTAAATGACAAGCTAGCTTTCAAATTGAATTTTGAATACACCCGAGGTGACGAGTTCCAGTTTGCAGATTCTGTATATATAGACAGAGATGGAAACCCTGGTAAGGAAGGATACGAAGAACTTGACCTGGATAATGGTTTTGAATTCATCAAAGGAGGATTGGGTATGTACTACTCGCTCAACGATGACTCTGATCTGATCTTCTCATATGATGCGAGCAACAGTACGTACCTATCTCCAACGAATGTTGGACGAAACGAGATTGTCGATTGGAAAATTCAAACATTCCATATGAGATACGTATCGCCAAGAATTTTTGCTCAAGCATACCTAAGCTTAAGCGACACCCGTGATACACATTCATTGGATGATCGAACAAAGGCGTATTATGCTGCCAGAGATGGAGGAGCTACCCATGATCAAGCTTTTTCAACGTCATTGGACGGTGGGGCAAGATTTATCGATGACTCCAAACGATGGAACGGAGAAGTTCAGTACAATAACAACTGGGGGGCGTTCAACCTTGTAACAGGAGTTCAGTATCAAAAGGATTTTGCAAACTCTCACGGTACTTACTTACTGGATGAAAATGAAGATGATTTTATCACTGTAAGCCAAATTGGCTGGTACGGTCAGGGACAATACAGCTTTGGCTCAGGATTTAAAGCAACAGCTGCCCTTAGAGCAGATAACCATGAGGTGTATGGGTTTAACCTTGTGCCTAAACTAGGCTTGACCAAGACGATAGCAAGTGGGACATTCCGAGCGACTTACGGTCAGGGAGTAGCAGCTCCTACCATTCTTAACATGTATGGAGATCTGTTTGGTGGATTGATCCTTGGAAACGCTGAAGGATTCACTTTAGCTGACGGGTCAGAAGTGGAAAAACAAACCATTGAAAAGCTTCAGACTTACGAGATTGGCTACAAAGGAAACATTGGATCCAAAAAACTTTATGCAGATGTTAATGCCTACTATAATATTTCTGAGAATTTCTTGAGCCCTGTAACAGTGGTTGGGGTAACAACACATAGAGGAGATACTCCAATTGAAGATGTTCAGTCGGCTTACGGAGTCTATGGTGGATTAGTTGCTACCTATATCAACTTTGGTAAATTCGATACTTATGGTTTTGATGTTGGGTTGAATTATCTGGTAAATTCAAACATTACCTTGGATTTCAATTATTCGTATTTTGATTATCCGATAGATGAAAATGATTTGGAGAATGATTTTAACGGTGATGGAACAGTAAATAAGCTTGACCTTCTTGTAAATGCACCTAAGAACAAGGCAAGTTTTGGATTCAACTACAATAAAGATAGAATCTTTGGAAATGTATTTTTTCGATGGGTAGAAGAATACGATTATTTCTCCAGCTTCCAGATTGCTGCTGAAACTCAGGATCTTACATACAGAGGTACGCCGATTGTAGAAGATGCTCGAGGTACAGACTCTTATAACTATGGTCCATTAGCGGGTTTTGTGAATGTTGATTTAGGCCTAGGCTATCGAATAACAGATACATTAACAGGATCAGTAGCTGTGACCAATTTATTTGATACCGAGTATCGTGAGTTTACTGCCTCACCATTCATTGGAAGACTTTACAGCATAGAATTAAAACTAGACCTTCCAGGAAAATAAGTAGTAGAGTTGTGCAAAAACAAAGGCCGGTAGCTTTTTGCTATCGGCCTTTAAATACTGAGATAAATGAAAAGACTTGAAAATAGAGTAGCCATCGTTACTGGTGGATCAAATGGTATTGGGAAAGCCACTTGTCAAAAAATTACCGCTGAAGGTGCTAAAGTGATTATTTGGGACCTGAATGAAGAGGCGGGTAATACGTTGGCCAGCGAGATTAATGGGGAGTTTTATACAGTGAATACCGCAGATTATGAAGCTGTAGGTAGGGCCACAGAAGCTGTCATTGAAAAGCATGGGAAAATTGATATCCTTATTAACAATGCAGGAATTACAAGAGATGCCACACTGAAAAAAATGACTCCAGAGCAGTGGCAGCAGGTCATTGACGTAAACCTTACGGGGGTTTTCAATTGTGGCCAACACATTCAAGCACACATGACTGAAGCAGGATATGGCCGAATAATAAATACGTCATCTGTTGTTGGTATTTATGGAAATTTTGGTCAATCCAACTATGTGGCCACCAAGGCTGGCGTTATTGGGTTGACAAAGGTGTGGGCCAGAGAGCTTGGCAGAAAAGGGATAACTGCGAATGCCGTAGCGCCAGGGTTTATTGCCACCGATATGGTCATGGCTATGCCGGACAATGTCATTGACATGATGAAATCAAAAGTACCAACCGGAACCTTGGGCAAGCCGGAAGACATAGCCAATGCTTACTGCTTTTTATCGTCGGAAGAAGCCGGTTACATCAATGGAGCAACTATTAGTGTGGACGGCGGAATGACTGTATAATATGAGAAACGCCAGGATCATTTCAACTGGGATGTATGTTCCCAAAAACATTATCCCCAATACCTATTTTGATGAAATTTTAGGAGAAAATGTTTCAGAATGGCTGGAAGCCAATGTGCATATTCGAAACCGCCGATGGTGCGATGAGAATGAGTCAACAGCCGATCTCTGTATCGAGGCTGCTAAAGTGAATTTGGAGCGTGCAGGATTAAAACCAGAAGATATTGATTTATTGATCGTATGCACGGACACCCCTGAATACATTTCTCCTTCTACCGCTTCTAAGGTTCAGTACAAAATGGGCATGACCAATGCCGGAACTTTTGACCTTAACTCTGCCTGCGCAGGGTTTGTCATTGGACTGGATACAGCGGTCAAGTATATTAAAGCAGACGACAACTACAATAAAGTAATGGTCATCGGAGCATACGCGATGAGCAAGTATCTGAATAAGCTCGATAAGAAAACATGCAATCTGTTTGCTGATGGAGCAGGAGCGATAATATTGTCATCAACAGAAGATTCAGAAGCCGGCTATCTGGCAAGCGAACTGAGAACCAAAGGAGAATACTGTGACTGGATGGGCATTTATGCAGGAGGTACTTTTCAACCTGTGACTCGAGAGGTGGTCGAAAATAATGATCACCTTCTAAAATTTGTCAAACGATTTCCAAGTGAATTGAATCCTGAAGTATGGTCTGATATGGCTCTTGAGCTAGCAAAAAGATCCGGAACAAAAGTGGAGGCCGTGGATCAATTCATGTTCACCCAGATCAATATTAATAGTATTTGGGCCACTCTTGATAAACTGGGACTGAAGAAAGATAAGGCACACACGGTAATGCACGAATATGGCTATACCGGATCAGCTTGTATTCCGATGGCGTTGGATGAAGCTGTCCAACTTGAGAAAGTGAAAAAAGGAGATTTGATCTATTTCATTGGTTCCGGTGGTGGATTAGCATTTGCCAGTGCGGCATTTAGATTTTAAGTGTAATGAGTGTTCGAAAAGATTGGATAGAGCGATGGGCAGAATATGCTCCCATAAAAGTGGCTGTTTCGGATGCTGAAACAGGAGATAGTCTTACGTATCGACAACTCAATAATCTGTCTAATTACCTGGCAAAACGATTGCAGGCTGAAGGTATCCAGCCTGGTGATCGGGTGGCGGTATTGTCCGAGTTTAGATTGGAATACATTGTACTTTTAGGAGCCGCAATGAAGCTGGGATTTATCATTGTTCCTTTGAACTATCGCCTTTCATCAAGAGAGATTTGCTACATGGCGAACAATTGCAATCCAAAATTGGTGATCTCAGAAGAAAAATTTAGCGCATTATTGGATTCAGATGGATTGGTAAGCAAGCCTTCCATTTACTGGGGAATGGATAATCTTTTATCTGAATTCTCCAAAGTTCTGGGAGAAGAGAAGTTCAATCCGAATGATATTAACGATGACGATCCGATTTTCATTATTTATACTTCTGGTACAACCGGTTTCCCAAAAGGAGCTATCTATTCATACAAAATGGCTTTTTGGAATGCGATAAACACACAAACACGATTGGATATAACCTCTCGGGATCACACTGTTATTTGCATGCCCCCATTTCATACCGGAGGATGGAACGTATTGCTAATGCCATTTCTTCTACAGGGTGGATCATTCACATTACTAAGAAAATTTGAATCTACTACAGTCCTGAATCTATTGGAAGATGAAGAAGCAACCTTATTTATGGGTGTTCCCACCATGCTCAAGATGATGGCTGATGATGAGTCGTTTGGTAAGGTTGGACTTGAATCTGTTCGTTATTTTATTGTTGGAGGAGAGGCTATGCCTCTATACCTGATCGAGTTGTGGGAATCGAAAGGTGTACCTATCAGACAGGGTTTTGGACTCACGGAAGCGGGTCCGAATATTTATTCCCTCCATCACGATGATGCTATGAGGAAAATTGGATCCATTGGCACACCCAATTTTTTTGTGGATGTTAAACTAATGAAACAAGACGGTACAGAAGCGAAAGATGAAGAAGAAGGTGAACTTTGGCTCAATGGCCCAGTGGTTACTCCTGGATACTGGAACAATGAAGAGGCCACTAAAGGAGCTTTTACAGATGGGTGGTTTAGAACAGGAGATATACTGGTTCGGGACGAGGAAGGCTATTACTATGTAAAAGATCGGATCAAAAACATGTTCATTTCAGGCGGAGAAAACGTGTATCCTGCGGAGGTAGAGAAGTTGCTTCAAACTCACCCATCGATCCATGAAGTAGCGGTAATTGGTGTTCCAGATGACCGATGGGGAGAAGTGGGAAAAGCCATTGTAGTGGGGCGGTCAGATACGTTATCTCAGGACGATATACTTGATTTTTGTGCTGGCAAAATAGCTAAATTTAAGGTCCCCAAATACATTGAGTTTGTGGCTGAAATCCACAAAACAGAAAGTGGAAAGATTGACAGAAAGAAGTTGAAATTATTTGTAAACACTTAGCTTATGTCAACATCTTCCCTAAGGTATAATAAGAGTCACTGCAAAATCTATCATGAACAGAATCCAAATTGTATAAGACTGGTCTGGAATGGGTTTTCTAAACCTGAAGAGTTTATGGAGGCCTGTAATTTCGCACTTGATTTATTGGTTGAGAATAAAACCAGAATGGTGATTGCTGATAATCGTAATGCATCAGTGGTAAGCAAAGAAAACCAGGCCTGGCTAGCCCAGGAATGGTATCCAATGGCTTATGCAAAGGGCTTCCGAACATCTGCTGTGATTGTTGGGGACAATGCACTGAACAAAATATCTATAAAAAAAATCGAAGACTCTCGAAGAGGAGGTGAATTTACTACTCAACACTTTGAAAGCCTGGAAGAAGCCAAAGAATGGCTCAAATCTTTATAAACTAGTACGGTCCAATTAACCTAGTTCTGAGTAAAGCGTATATCATCTAAATTTGTAGAAAAAACAGACATCTTTTTCCCGCGAATTAGAAACCTTTGATAAAAGGCGCTGTCTTTACAATGAACGTGAGCACCACACACACCATCCACAAGCACCTGATTGTGCAAAGTCAGCAGGGAGACCAGGCGGCAATGTCGTCTCTATACGGTCTGTATGCCAAGGCTATGTACAATATTTGTCGTAGGATGATGGGTGATGAAGAAGAGGCGAAAGACATACTCCAGGAGTCTTTCATTGATGCTTTTCAGAAACTACCAACGCTGAGAGAGGTCAATACATTTAGTTCCTGGATTAAACGTATAGTAGTGAATAACTGCATCAATGCAATTAGGAAAAAGAAGCTAGATACCTCGCAGTTGGAGGAAGGTTCTGATTTTATTGAAGAAGAGGAAGATGATTTTGAGTACACACAATTTCAGGCTTCTCAGATCATGCAGACGATTGATTTATTGCCTGAAGGATGTAAAGCAGTATTGAATTTGTATTTATTTGAAGGTTATGATCATAAGGAAATTGGTACGATTTTGGGTGTGACAGAATCCGCATCTAAAGCACAATACTGTAAGGCAAAAGCACGAATAAGAAAGATACTAGAAGAAGAAAGGAGTCAGTATGTTGGATAATTTAAAAGACCACATCGATACTAAGCGGGACGAATTTGAGATTTATCCTTTCAATACAGATTCTGGTTGGGAAGAGATTAAGAATAACACAGTCCAGAAGCATCAGAAAAGAGACCCATTGAAGATAACCGGGATAGCGGCATGTTTTGCTTTTATTATTGCTGGATCCATCTTTTTCCTAAATCCTATATCTCAGGCAACTAATGAAATCGCAGAATTAGAGAGATATTATAATGGAGAGATAAGTCAAAAAATAACGTTGGTGAAGAGCCAGCTTAAAGACGATCGTATATTGCAGGATTTGAACACAATGGATCACGCATTTGCTGAGCTAAAGGCTGACTTAAAAGACAATGTGGATAATCAAGAAGTGATAACTGCGATGATGGAAAATTATCAACTTAAGTTGCAGATTTTGGAAGAGATAATAAAAGAGTTAGAAAAGGAGAAGAGTGAAGAAGTGCTTTAACATATTGATTGCCATATTGATTGCGAGCCCACTGATAGCACAGGTTAGGCAGGAACGTGATTTCGAACGTTCATTTGCGGTACCTGAAAACGCAAAAGTTGAAGTTGTTAGTAAATACGGAGAAGTAATAGTTAGAACGTGGAACCTGGATTCAGTTCGATTTGAAGTTGTGGTACGCGCAGAAGGCAAAAACTCATCCGCAGTTTCAAAATCCATGTCTCGTGTGGATGTAAAATTCAGAAAGGTAGGAAGTGTAATATCTGCTGTAACAGAGATCGGTACCAGTGGAGGGATTTTCGGTAATGTTATCAATGAGGTAGGAGGTGCTTTAGGAAGCAACAAACTGAAGGTAGATTATCAAGTGTGGATGCCAAAGGGAGTGATGCTTAGTGTTGAAAACAAATATGGTGATCTATACATGGCCAATCTGGATGGTAGAGTTGATATCGACATTTCTCATGGAGATATAAAAGCAAGTAATCTTACTTCTACATTAAACCTGAAACATAGCTTTGGGAAAGCCTCCTTTGGAAAGTTGAATGACGGCATATTCACTTTGAGAGGTTCTGATATTGCCATTGATGCAGCAAATAATTTGAATATTGAAAGTGGTAGCTCAGAGATTCGTGTTGACAAAATCGGGAGAATTCAACTGAATTCACGAAACGATAAAATTCATCTTTTAGACGCCAATGAGATCATGTGCGAGGGCTCTTTCACCAATCTCACATCAGAGCTTTTGCGAGGATCTGCCAGACTAGATTTTAGCTATGGAGATATCTACCTCAGCCGAATTGTCAAAGACTTTAACAGCATCGACATCACTGGGAAATCTACTGATATTAACCTGATACTAAATCAAGCATCTTATATAAAGACTTACATCAAAGGACCAGTAGATCAAATGATACTTCCAAACAGCATGCTCACCATGCAAAAAGAAATATTTTCGGATGAGGGTAAAATATCCCTTTCTGGTTTTGTTGGAAACACCAACACTCGTCACAGTCAGCTAATAGTAGAAGCTGATGGTGGTGAGCTAATTGTCGCAATAAAAGATACTCCGATTTTCGTAGACAAAGATTAATGCACCGTCACCACCGGAAGCCCATGAAAATATTTATTCCCTTCTTATTTGTGCTGATTTCTTTTACATCAGCAGGCCAGCAATTGTACGAAAAATCCGGAGGTATCCGGCTTGGTCATACGTCAGGGTTGACCTTCAAAAAGTTTATCACAGATGATGAAGCTGTAGAACTAATTCTAAGCGGTAGAAATGACGGCATGCAGTTTACTGCGCAGTATCTTTTTCATCAACCGATGGAATTTTCTTTCAATGATCGTTTTTACTTGCACTATGGTATTGGTGGACATGTTGGCTACGAAAAATTTAATGATTTAGCAAAAACACTTTCCAATGCGGCAGGTGATGCCTTTATCTATGAAGAAAAGAGCTTCTTCACAATGGGAGTAGATGCGAGTCTGGGAATAGAATATCGTTGGTTGGAAGTTCCCGCTACATTCGGTTTTGATATCAAGCCATATTTCAACTTTATAGGCATGAGGCATACCAAAGCCAGATTTTGGGATGCCGCCATTTCATTTAAATATGTTTTCTGATACCATGAAGAAGCTACTTTACTCAATATGTATTCTTTGTTCCATGGTTTCATTTAGTCAGAAATATATAGACACCAATGACCCAAAAGATGAAGAAGTGAAGTCACTGTTGAGCAAAAACAATGATTTAAATGCCTTTGGCGCCTTAGATATTAAGGTGAGTGATCTTATGTCTGAGCGAGGGTTGCTTGTTGGCGCGTATGGCGGTTTCATTATAAATCGAAGGTATTTATTTGGCGTAGCAGGATATGGCCTTGTCACAAACGTCGAATTTGAGGGCCTTGTTCCTGGCCAAACAACTCCAAAGCAACTAAATCTGCAAGGTGGATATGGGGGAATCATGATTGGGGGAACCATTGCTCCCCGCGAACTGATTCATATTAGTATTCCGATAATACTTGGAGCGGGCTCACTTGAAGTTGTCGATAAAGACTTCTTCACGAATAATCCTGCAGACTCAGAATTTACAGTCGAAAATACAGTCTTCTTTATTGCCGAACCTGGATTAGAGGTAGAGTTTAATATCACTAAGTATTTCCGCCTCGGAGCTGGAATGACCTATAGATATATTTCGGGAACGGAACTGGAAAATGTTAAGGATGAAGATATTTCGGGAACAACTGCGATGATTAGCTTCCGGTTCGGAAGGTTTTGATTTGTGATATCTTTGGTGGGTAAACTATCTTAACGAAGTGAAACTCACCAAACTCACCTTTATCATTGTTATTTGTGGTCTATTGCCGGAAACTGTAGCCCAACAAAACGATCTGCAACGAATTTCGGTACTGATTCGAAGTTGTGATTCTCTCTTATATGATCAGCCGCAAAAGAGTTTGGATCTCGCACTAGAAGCCAACGATTTAGCAAACTCTCTTAAAGATGACTCACTCAAAGCATTAAGCTTAAATCGAATCGGGTCGGCACATTGGTCATTGGGGAATCAAATGCAGGCGCTTGAGAAGATTCAGGAATCTCTTCAAATTTCCGAATCAAACAATTTTGTAGGAATCATGGCCAAAAATCTTGGCAATATAGGTAACGTCTATGGTGCTTCGGGACTTGATTTGGATGCCATTGGCTATTACAGGTCGGAGCTGGCGATTCAAAAAACTGAAAAAGACACATTCCGTCTTTTTGCAATTAATAATAACATTGGAAAGGCATTCTTGGATCTCAATTATTTTGATTCTGCTCATCATTACTTGAGATCAGCGTCGCTTTTTCTGGATCCAAAATTTGAACATTTACATTCGATTTATTTTTTCAACCTTGCTGAACTTTCATTCAAAGAAGGGAAAAGCCTATCGGCAGATTCTTTGATAAATCTCACTATGAATAGTGCGCGGCAATTCAATAGTATAAGAGGAATTATTCGAGCAAATCAACTTCGAGCAGAATGGGATCTCTCTATGGAAAATACTGAGAAAGCACTCAAACACGCAGAGCTAGCTTTTAATCTTGCGATGCAAAGTGGTGTGAAGGAATTGATTTATATAACAAGTAAAACGCTTTCTAAATGTTATGGTAAACTAAATAGGTATCAAGAGGCCTTTGAAAAGCAGATTTTGCATGAAAAATATCTTGATAGTGTTCAAAGTATAACTACAGTAAATGAGTTAGAGCTACTTTCCTACTATCAGCGACTTTTTCAAATGCGTGTTTTGGAATCAAAGAACACCGTAAATAAAGAGCTGGCTGAGCAACGCCAATTAATTATTCAGGGATTGGTCGTAGCCCTTTTGATTGCAGCCATTTTAATTGCCATTATCATTATGGTGGTGAGAGAACTTGGAATGCGAAAACGACAACTAGAAAAACTAAATGCTTTTCGATCCAAGATTTTTGCTATCATATCGCATGATCTAAAATCACCCATACAGTCGGTTTCTTCAGTGATAGAGATGTTCAATCAAAAACTAATTAGCAAAGAAGAAATAGAACCCGTTTTACCAGAGGTAAGAGATAAAACTTCCAATCTTATGAACCTTCTTAATAATATTTTCCTCTGGGCAGAAGGCCAAATGGAAGGTGAGCATTTGAGAAAAGAATCGTTTAACCTACACGACGTGATAGTCGATTTGCAAACTGAGTTAGCAGAACGTTTGAAAGACAAAAAAATCACATTGACTTTTGATTCTACAGCGAACTTTAATGTGCATTCAGATCCTGGCATCATACGAATCCTGCTGCGAAATTTAATAGTCAACGCAATTAAATTTTCCAATGAAAACTCTACAGTTGAAGTTAATACTGTAGAAAGTGAAAAACTGAAAGTAATAGAGGTGATTGACGATGGAATAGGCATGACATCTGAGGTAAAGGAGAATATTATAAAAGGAGGTTTGGTGAGTACCGACGGAACCGACGGTGAGAAAGGAAATGGATTAGGACTTGCCTTATGCTTTGATTTTGTCAGAAGTTTAGGCGGAGAAATGGAAGTAGAAAGTGTACTAGGAAAGGGCTCAGTCTTTAGAATTATATTAAAGGATCAAAGCGATCTGCAATAACCATTCTTGGCTTTTCATCTTTATCTCTAAAAGCGATCAAAAAGAATTTCCCGCCATCGCGGAGTTTCCATTTTTTCTTAAGTTCAGAAGCTGAGATGGGATAATTACGTGTAATCACATTAATCACTCCGTCTCGAGCATATTGTTTAATGTTCTTCTTATCTGCCTCGTCTACTACTCTAAAGGTTCGCCCCGGAAATCCTTTTACCGGAACATGCTTGGTATAAAGATGGGTATGTTCTGCAAGTTTATCGATCTCAAAATCGTTAGCGATTTTCTTAAATGAGCCAGCTTTCATAATAGAGCTGTTCGGCTCAAAAAGGTATTTGTCTAAATATTTTAGTTCTATTTTCAACACCTTCTCATCGTCTAAGTAAAATGAATACGGATTGTGACCGCTTCCCAGATTCATACAACGGATTTCGGCGTCTCCCTCAAAATCAAAATCGATTAAAATCAAAAGCTCTTTGCATTCATTTTTGACAGAAACGATATGAATTTCTCTAATAGCTGGGAGAGCTTTGACAATTGATTGAATATCAAGAAGCGGAGAATACTTGACCAAAACTTTAATTGCCTTCCCTTGCAGCAAGGGAAGAAGCTCAACTATGTTGGGTGAGCACTCTTCAATTTTGAAAACTTTGCTTTTGTTTTGATCTCTTCGCGCCGGATCAACAAAAAAAATATGTTTTTCGGATGAGTCCAATTTTGCTAAAAAATCAGACGCTTCCTCTGTTAGAATTTTGGCATTTCTTCCAAGTACTTCAGCATTGTGCGTGAAGATGCTGCAGAGCTTCGGGTCTTTCTCAACATAAGTTGACTGTGCGAAAGAATCACTAAGCGCAAGGAAGTCAACTCCCATGCCGCCTGTTAGGTCAACAAGATGATTTCCAGAAACTAGCAGTTTTTTATATTCACAAGTGACTTTTGAAGAAGCTTGCTCTATGGAAAGGGGGGGAGGCATGATAAGGTCAAAGTTATTTGCCCAATCTTCCAGTTTACCCTTAGCTTTTTGTCTGGATAGAATCTGAGATGCAATGTCTTTTATTCGCTCCTTAAAATTTGTTGGAGGATTTAAAATGAGTCGATTGACATCAGTTTCTACATTTTCTGCTATGAATTGCTTTACGTCTTCTCTCTTTAGAAAATCTATAAGCTCATCCATGCCGATTAATAAACAAGGCTATGCTCGAGCATGTATTCAGCAATCTGAATTGTGTTTGTAGCCGCTCCCTTTCTCAAATTGTCTGAAACCACCCACATATTCAGTGTTTTAGGTTGGGTTTCATCTCTTCTGATTCTACCAACAAATACATCGTCCTTATCATGAGCGTTGAGGGGCATTGGGTATTCATTCTTGGCTGGGTTGTCCACGACAGATACGCCTGAAGCCTTTTCAAGAATGGCATACACTTGCTCTAAAGTATACTCAGTTTCAAATTCTACATTTATTGCTTCAGAATGCCCACCTACTGTAGGGATTCGAACACACGTTGATGTCACCTTTATGGAATCATCACCCATAATTTTTATGGTTTCGTTTACCATCTTCATCTCTTCTTTAGTGTACCCGTTTTCTTGGAACACATCAATATGAGGAAGTGCGTTCATGTCAATTTTGTGTGGATAGACTTTTTTAATGTCCTTCCCATTCCGTTCCCCTTCTAGCTGGTCAACCGCACCTTTACCTGAGCCAGTCACTGACTGGTAAGTTGAGACTACAACTCGCTTGATTTTGAATGCATCGTGAAGTGGTTTTAATGCCACCACCATTTGAATCGTTGAACAGTTTGGATTGGCAATGATTCGATCGTCAATACGCAGGATATTTCCATTTACTTCCGGTACAATTAGTTTTTTACTTGCGTCCATGCGCCACGCAGAAGAGTTATCAATTACAACTGTGCCAGCTTCTGCAAACTTTGGTGCGAACTCAAGTGAAACAGAGCCACCTGCCGAAAACAATGCAATGTCCGGTTTGGCCGCAATAGCATCTTCCATGGAAATGATTGTATAATCTTTCCCGTTATAAGAGATCATTTTTCCTACAGATCGCTCCGAAGCGACTGGTAAAAGTTCATGTATAGGGAAATTTCTCTCAGACATGATTTGGAGCATCTTTTGGCCAACCAGCCCACTAGCTCCTACTACTGCAACCTTCATATTGTACTTAAGTAAGATTCTAATTTATCTAACACAAAACTACTAATTTTATATAGCGTCGAAGGTAAGTAATGGGCTAATTGAAAGCTATTTTAGATCATCGAATAATGACATCACTGCAAACGCTAAATGTGCTAAAACTTTAGTAAGGCATGTTTCAATTCCGCTTAATAGTATCAGAAAGATTAATCGAATCAGAATGGGTAGAGTAAATATTCGCCAAATAAAAGCCTCAATTTTTTACATGTGTTTGTTGGCTAGCATGTCAATCATGGCACAAACTGGAGACTTCATTCTTACTCACCACTCACCAAAGCATTCTGAAATTGATAACATCAATTTTGAGATTAAAGCCGATAAAAATGGGCTTATATGTATTGCGAATCGGTTTGGTGTGTTGAAGTATGATGGTATTGAATGGGATTTTTATCGCACCAACTCCTCCGCACTCTCATTGGCAATCTCGGAGGAGAATATCGTATACGTTGGGTGTTTAGGTGGTTTTGGAAAATTGGATTATATCAATAACTCTTATGAGTATATCTCTATTTTATCCGGCGATACCTTATCTGAACACTTTTTACAAACGTTTTCAACTAAAGATTATGTCTATTTCCTAAGTGATAATAGCATCTATCAACATTCACCTAAGTCTGAAGAGACAATACAGTTGGCTAAAGGTGATTTTTTGAATGGATATCTATATTCCGATACGCTTTATATCAATACCTATGATGACTTGGTACTTACAGCGATCAATGGAAAAATTGATACACTTAGAACCTATACCAATCAGTGGGGATTAGTAAGTGCATCACCAAATGGGAACAATGAATTTGCGGTAGATCTGGAAGGTGGATTGTATCAGAGAAAGCAAGGAGAAATGAAACCACATCATCATTACAATCGCTTGCAGGAAGCGGATGTTGTGATTACTGATTTGGAATGGGTAAACGATTCGCTCGTTGCCTGCTCGACTATTGAATCTGGTGTTTTCTTTTTGCATGTAAATGACTCATCGTATTTTGAAGTAACAGATTATCATTCTGGTCTGCCTGACAATGAAATCCATGATTTGTACGCTGATAATAATCAGGGGGTTTGGGTTGCACACGAGTTTGGACTGACACGAATCGCTCCACTCTTCCCAGCATATAGCTACACCAATTTTCCAGGCTTGGAAGGTAATTTGATTGAGGTTCAGCGCATAAGGGATGATCTATGGATTAATACAAGTCTGGGTGTCTACTACTTTTCACAAGACACCTCGTATCGAAGTAGAGTAATCATTCAAAAGGTTGATAAGAAACAACCAAGTAAATCCACTACTAAGCAGTCAAATGTTCAAGCTAAAGCTCCTGAACCTGAAGAAGAAGAGATACAAGAAGAAGAGGAGGAAACAAAGAAGAAGAAGAGAAAGAAGAAAGGGTTTTTAAATGGACTCTTTAAGAAAAAAGATCGCGCTAATGATACTGGAAAGTCAGGAGAAAAAGAGGGCTCGTTTAAGAAGAAATTCGATTCAAATTCGATTCAAAGTACTTCCGTAGTGAAAGGTAAAACGGATAGATCTCAATATATCAGAAGAGTAGAAAAGGTAGTGACTGGTGTGAGTTATCAATTCCATCACGTGCCAGGAACTGATGGTAAGTTCCGGCAGCTGCTTGAAGCAAAGGATCGAATTCTAGCTACTAGTCATACTGGCATCTATGAGATTACAAGAAATTCAGCTCAATTGGTGATAAATGAGGCTATTCGATATGCATACCTGGTACCAGAGAGCAACCAACTAATTATTAGTACTGAGCGTGGAATTCTAAAGTATTACGAGCTCATAACTGATATATGGACTGAAATATCGGGGCAAGCTTTTGAAGACATAATTCTCAATGTTTATATGGATCATGCCGGTGATATATGGCTTGCAGGCACATCACATATTTATCAAGGGAGTATAACAGATGAAGGCTTTGAAATTGCACACAGCTATGAGATCAATAATAAGTTTTATGACGAATTGAGCATCTGGGAACATTCCAATGTACTTTATTTCATTAATTCTCAAGGATATTTTAAGCTCGACCGTGAGAAGGATCGCATTGTAAAAGACCGGGAGCTGGAGAAAGAACTTGGTAGTCCACATCACCATTTACATAATGAGAAAAGTAGAGTGTGGTTATATAATGGTAAAATTTGGCATCTATTGCTTCCAGATGGCAGTATCAACGCATTTCAATACTTAGGTGTTTTTCCTAATCTTAAATACATCAATTATGATGAGAAACTTGATAGGTATTGGCTGATTACGGATGATAACCAATTGTTGGCCTATTCTGCTCGTCAGATTCCCGAATTGCACAAGTCCTATTCCATTTTCGTAAAAAGATTACTCAGCGTGAATGGCGAAATGAGAGTGAGTAAGAAAATTCAGCTGTCTCATGATCAAAATACACTAAGCGTTGAATTGTTGAAGCCAGATTATGTAGGTCTTTTAAATCCTGAATACCAATATAAACTTGAAGGGTTAAATCCGGAATGGTCTAAATGGACACATGCCAATTTGATTGACTATAGTTATTTACCTCCGGGAGATTACAAGCTTAAAGTCCGCGTACGAGATGCCTTGGATCAAATAGATGAAGCAACTTTGCTGGAATTTACCGTAGAAACACCCTACTGGCAGAAGCCATGGTTCTATGCGGTACAGGCCTTGATTCTTGCCATAATGATAGCTATTTCCTCAAGGTTGAGTGAATCAAACCCCGTCAACCGTTTTGTTAAGCACGGTTTGAGTATTTTAACTTTGGTTATAATCATCCAATTTATGCAGGCACTTATAAGCACCTTTTTAACTTTCGAAAGTACGCCCGTTATGGAGTTCGCATTTGATGTGGGTATAGCAGTGATGGTTTTTCCAATGGAATGGGTGTTAAGAAAGTTGATATTGGATGGTGGACTGAAAGTATCAGGAACAAGAGCTACGACCGAGCTCTAGGAAGTTATCATTATCAAACTCTACCTTTACGATAGACTATAAAGTTGAAATTATGAGAGAGATCTTATGCATGATTTCTTTAGTACTTAGTTTGTCACTAATAGGGCAAATTACTGACGATTTTAGTGATGGAGATTTTACCACAAATCCTGCGTGGAGTGGAACCAGTACTTTTGGAACGGATGATGCGTTTGACATAGTCGAAGCTGACAATCAATTGAGAAGCCAAGATCTTAATTCTGGCTCTGGAACTAGAAGATCGTACCTAAGTACACCCAATTCATTAGATCTTTCTTCTTCATCTGCTGAATGGGCATTTAGAATGAGGATAGCTTTCTCTCAACCCGGGTCAGCATCAACAAACTCCAATAATACTTCCAGGGTTTACTTAATGAGTAATTCTTCTGATCTTAATGGAGATGTTAACGGATACTATGTTGAGCTTCGGTATCCAGATTCTGATGTCAATGAAGTGCGGTTATATCGGCAAGATGCAGGAACCTCCACTGAGCTGACATTATCAGGAACAATTCAACAGTTAACTTCTCAAGCTTTCGTCGATGTAGCAGTAAGCAGATCCGAACTAGGCATTTGGGAAGTTGAGGTAAACTCAACGAGTCAAGGAAATTCCACTGATAATACCTACAATTCGGCCACTCATTTTGGGTTACAAATCAGATATACTGCTAATACACGAGATAATGGATTTTATTTTGATGATTTTGGTGGAACTGTTACCCCAGTTGCTGACACCGATCCCCCCATCATCCAATCAGTAACGGCCATTTCTGAAACAGCAGTAGAAGTTCAGTTTGATGAAGATGTAGACCTTACCACCGCCCAAAACATAGGAAATTATGCATTAGACGGGTCTGTGTCAATAAGTAATGCAGTCCTTGATGGTGCTGATAATTCACTTGTGCATCTCACGACTTCTGCATTAACAAATGGGAGTACATACAATATCACCATAAATAATGTTGAAGATCTAAGTGGAAATATAATTGTTTCGGATAGTCAAGATAGCTTCCAATACCTGGTTTTTGAGGAAGCTGTAGCGTTTGATGTAGTGATCAACGAGTTTATGCCAGACCCTAATCCAGTTGTCACCACACTTCCAGACGCAGAATATATAGAGCTTTACAATCGGTCAAACAAATATTTCAATTTACAAAATTGGACGCTTGATGGGCAATCATTGCCGACGTTCACACTGGCACCGGATGCATATGTGATAGTAGTTGAAGATGATGATGTAGGTTTATTCGGAGCTTTTACAGACGTTATTGTAATAACAACTTTAAGCCTAAACAATACGTCCCTGGATAACATAGTTCTGGTAGACGATAATGCTACAGAGATACATTCCAAATCGTTTGAAGGTTCTACAGGTGGTATCTCAGCGGAGCTTATCAACCCGAATGGACCTGACTACTCAGATAATAATTACGGATTGAGCATAGATCCAGATGGTGGTACACCAGGTGAACCAAATTCCATTTTCGATGATACACCTGATACGACTCCACCCACGATAGGATCAGTTGCTGTTGTTTCTAACACAGAGCTAGCTATTACATTTAGCGAAGTATTAGATCAAACTTCTGCAGAGAATATTGCCAATTATTCCATCGATGGCAGCATCTCGGTTATCTCGGCTACTTTGGATATTTTAGTTAATCAACTGGTCCATTTAGTTGTAGAGCCATTGGTTTCTGGAGAAAATAGAACTTTATCCGTTAATGGAGTGCAGGATTTGTCCGGAAATGTGTCTTCCGACGCTGAACAATTTGAATATATAGAGACAGAAGAGGCACTGATAGGAGATGTTTTAATCAATGAATTTCTGTCCAATCCAGTGAATAACAACGATGACTTCATAGAGCTTTACAACAATTCGAATAAGTTTATCGATATGGTTGGTTGGAACATCAGTGACGAATCGTCGACTTCTGAAGATTTACCGTCATTTATTCTTCGACCGGAAGAGTATTTGATCATTTATGATGAAGATGCTTCCATAGATTATTCCGCATTCGGAAACACTTTATCAATAGCCAGTCTCACTCTCAACAACTCAGATGATCAGATAGAAATTACGAGTGCCTCAGATGTTCAAATCGCTTTTTTAGCGTACGAAGAAGGACAAGATGATGGGATTTCAATGGAATTGATTAATCCAAATGATCCATGCTTGGCTCTAGACAGTTACTTACCTTCAGTTGATATTTCTGGGAGCACACCCGGACGAGTAAATTCTGTATTTAATGACTCACCTGACACCGAGTCCCCAATAGTGCAGTCATATAATTTTAGCACTAACCTCATCATTAACTTTTCAGAAGTCATGGATGCGGTCAGCTTGGCGAGTGGGACTTATTCAATTTCCAATGGAGTTACCATAAATCAAGTGAACGTTGTGGGAGAATTTCCAACTGCTATTGAAATTTCATTTAATCAAACTATCGAAGCTGGTGTACTCTATGACTTTACTCTTTCAAATGTGACCGATTGTGCTGGAAATGAAATACTAGAAACAACTATTCCCTTTGGTGTGGGAAGAGCACCTTCATTTAATGAGTTGATTATCACAGAAATAATGTTTGACCCGGATCCTCAGGTAGAATTACCAAACCGGGAGTTTGTAGAGATTTATAATGCAACAACCGACATTTTATCCATTGCTGGGATCAGTTTTACGGATGCTAGCTCAACTGTGAGCCTTCCAGCTAGCATGTTGAATCCTGGTGAATATTATGTCTTAACTACTACTTCTGCAGCTTCAGAATTTTCGGGCAATGTAATAGGCGTCTCAGGTTTTCCATCGCTAAACAACAGCGGAGAGCAACTCATAATTTCAATGAACGATGAGTTGATATTTTCATTGAAATATGATCCAAGCTGGCATAGTGAGGATAAAGCAAGTGGAGGCTACTCATTAGAAATGCGTGACATTACAAACCCATGCCTGGAAGATGGGAACAATTGGGTAAGCTCTCAGAATATTGGAGGTGGTACACCTGGTATGATTAACTCAGTTTCTGAAGTTATCCCAGACAATTTCGGACCTGAAATCGTTTCTGCAATTGCGATTTCATCGGACTCGATCCTGGTTCTCTTTGATGAGAAGATAGACCCAGAAAGTGTTAACTCAGTGGTCGCAACACTTGATCCATCTGTTGATGTTGAGCAGATATTATTCAATGTGAATAATCCGACGGCAATCTCTATTTCCCTGAGTTCTGATTTGGAGCAAAGTATAGCTTACTCTTTAATCATTACAAATGTGATTGACTGTGTTTCTAACCAAATTCAACCAGGAGAAGCAGTTTTTGCGCTACCTGTTCAAGCTGATGTTGAGGATATTAAATTGAGTGAAGTACTGTTTAATCCACGATCCAATGGCGTGGATTTCGTTGAAGTCTATAATGATTCTGAAAAGTATATAAGTCTAAAAAACTGGAAGTTGGGAAATTTAGATGAAGAGGGAAACGTTGATGATATTGATGTCATTACTACTAATGAGCTAGTAATTGCCCCTAACGAATACCTTGTGTTCACAACTGATAAAAATATCTTGCTGTCCAATTATCCAAAAGGAAGCTCAGTCAATTTTTTTGAAGTGACAACCATTCCTTCTTATCCTAATGATCAAGGCACTGTACTTTTGATTGATCAGTCTGAAACAGTGGTAGAAACCTTTACCTATACAGATGATTACCACTACAATCTGCTAGAAAGTGTAGATGGTGTTTCACTAGAGCGTGTTTCCTTTGAGGAATCGACCAATAATGGGAACAATTGGCGATCTGCAAGTAGTACAGAAGGATTTGCAACACCCGGCTATGCTAATTCTCAATCATTCAAGAATGATACTCCAGTTGGAAGGGTTACTGCTAGTCCAGAGGTCTTCATTCCAGGTAATACAGGTTCAGGACGTGATTTTACGACAATCAATTACCAATTTGATCAACCAGGACAGTTTGCAAACGTTAACATCTACGATCAGACAGGAAGGTTGGTAAAGCATCTTGCACAAGGAGTTTTGCTATCCACAAGTGGATTTTTGCGATGGGACGGGGATACCAACGATGGAAAAACAGCTCGTATGGGTTACCATTTGATCATATTTGAAATATATGATAGTAGCGGAAATTCTGAAATAATTAAGGAAACAGTTGTAGTTGGTAGAGATTTCTAGCTCAGACAAAGCCATTAGGATTTATCCAATTATTTTTTGTGCTTCTTCCTGAGTATTTTCGCTTGATTTTTACGTTGTTAGATTATAAACTTCACCTACTATGAGCGAAAAGACTAGATACTCTGATGAAGAACTCAAAGAATTTGAAGATCTGATTCTTCAAAAGCTTGAAAAAGCAAGAGAAGAGCTCAGCACACTTAAAGGCTCACTTACTCGAGAGTCTGATGATAGCGGCGATAGTTTTTCTTCCGTAAAAACACTTGAAGATGGTGCTGATACTGCAGAAAAAGAACACCTAAGCCAGCTTGCTGGTCGTCAGCAAAAGTTTATCAACAATCTTGAAAATGCTCTTGTACGAATCAAAAACGGAACATATGGCATATGTGTGGATAGCGGAAAGCTAATTTCGAAGGAAAGACTAAGAGCAGTTCCTCATACAACTCAAAGTATTGATGCGAAGCTGAACAGACAATCATAGTGGATTATCTGGCTAATCATATACAAGCCTTAGTTTTTTGTTCGCCAAAACCAATCACTGAGGAAGAAATACAGGATTGCCTGAAGGAGATGTTTGATGCAGATGTTCCCGTTGATGACATAGCCACAGGAATAAATACAATCGAAGAAAAGTTCAGAAGCGATGATTTTGCAATGGAATTGGTAAAATCTGGAGGAGGTTATCAATTCTTAACCAAACCTGTATATCAGGCCAGTATTGGCATTTTGCTGAAGCAACAATCCAAAAAAAGACTTTCAAATTCTGCTTTGGAGACGCTTTCCATTATTGCGTACAAGCAACCTATTACAAAGAGTGAAGCAGAACAAATAAGAGGTGTAAGTTGTGATTACTCGATTCAAAAGTTGTTGGAAAAGGAGCTCGTTGAAATCAAAGGCAAATCTGAAGGTGTAGGTAGGCCAATCTTGTATGGCACAAGCCAAAAATTCATGGATTACTTTGGGATAAACGATTTGAAAGAGCTACCTACACCAAAAGACTTCAATACCGAGGAAAATGCAATTGGTGAGGAGAAAGAATAACGTTAGATGAACTAACCACCTTCATGAAACGACCCAACAAAAAGGAAACGCACAAGCCTGCAGAGGTTCGATTGAATCGCTTCATTGCTAATGCAGGGATTTGCTCTCGAAGGGAGGCAGATAACCTAATCTCTGCTGGTCAAGTTAAGGTCAATGGTAAGGTGATTACCGAGATGGGCTACAAGGTAATAATGACCGACACAGTTGAGTATAAGGGGAAAAAGCTGAAATCTGAAACTCATCAGTATGTATTATTAAATAAGCCAAGAGGCTTTGTTACCACCACTAAAGATCCGCATGCGAAGCGTACTGTGATGGAACTCGTTTCCAAAGCATGTGATGAAAGAATTTATCCTGTAGGAAGATTAGACAAAGAGACCACTGGATTGCTGCTATTTACCAATGATGGTGACACTGCTAAGAAGCTAACACATCCATCACATAAAGTAAAAAAGATCTATCAGGTAGAGTTAGATAAATCAATTACAAAAGATCATTTCGAATCTATTTTGAACGGTGTCACTTTGGAAGACGGACCTGCTACTGTTAATGAGCTTGCGCTTTTAGGCGATGATGGTAAGGTCTTAGGAATAGAAATTCACATTGGCCGCAATAGAATTGTTCGCCGAATATTTGAACACTTAGGTTATACTGTTAAGAAGCTGGACAGAGTCATGTTTGCTTCCTTAACCAAAAAGAACCTGCCGCGGGGCAAATTCCGACACTTAAGTCCAAAAGAAGTAATGGGCATTAAAGGAGTTAAATAGCGGATTTTAGTAGTTAAAAATTTTTCAACAATCAGACCTTTAAAATAGTAAAAATTTATTTTAAGGGTCTTTTTTTATACCTATAATTAATGAAATGTAAACTTTCATCTATTATGATATAAAAACAAAGCCTGCTAAGCATATTTTTTTACAAGTGGTTAATTTAGAAGATGGATTTTAAGCCGCTATTATGAAAGAATTTAGATTTAAGAGAGTTTTGCTTTTTATTTCTGTCATACAACTACCTATTTTGTCTTTTGCTGAAGATGGGGGCGCGATAGATACAGGAAATACGGCATGGATGCTCATGTCCACGGCATTAGTGATGCTGATGACTCCCGCAGGCCTTGCATTATTTTACGGAGGACTCACGCAGAGCAAGAGCGTGTTGAATACAGTAGGAATGAGTTATGTGGCCTATTTAATAGGATCGCTAGTTTGGGTAATCATTGGATACTCATTGGCTTTTTCACCAGGAAACGAATTTATTGGAGGTCTTAATTATTTACTGCTTAATGGTATATCTGTCACAGATATCGTTGATGGCGCCAACATCCCTAAGCTACTTGATGTTGCTTTTCAAGGAACTTTTGCTGCCATAGCTCTGGCTATCGTAAGTGGTTCCGTAATTGAAAGGATAAGATTCTCTACTTGGATGTGGTTTTCGATGCTTTGGATTATTGTTGTCTATGCACCCATTTGTCATTGGGTATGGGGATCAGAAGGATTCCTTCACGGCGATTTAGACTTTGCCGGTGGTACAGTCATTCATATCAATGCGGGCGTCTCCGGACTTATTCTTGCTTTACTTGTAGGAAGACGTGTCAATTTGCATGAGGAGAGAAGGCCTTCATCAATTAAGTTTATGATTTTAGGTTCAGCTCTCTTATGGTTTGGGTGGTTCGGATTCAATGGTGGCAGTGCTTATGGAGCAAACGCATCAGCAGCGAATGCCTTGTTAGTTACAAATGTTGCGGCCTGTGCAGGAGGTATTGTTTGGCTTTTAATTGAAATGTTAATAATTAAAAAGCCAACATTAATTGGGGTTGCTTCGGGAGCAATATCCGGACTTGTGTGTATCACACCTGCAGCAGGATTTGTTGGAGTGCCTGGCGCATTAATTCTTGGTGCTGTTGGGAGTGTGATTGGATACCTCGGAGTTGTGAAACTAAAAGAATACTTTGGGCACGATGATACATTAGATGCTTTTGGAATGCACGGTCTGGTTGGAATTGCCGGAGCATTGCTTACAGGATTACTTGCTAATCCAGCGATTGATCCATTATCAGCAGGGGTATTCTATGGAAATCCTGGGCAGTTTTTTATTCAACTTAAGTCAGTAACTGCGACGATATTATATTCAGGTGTAGGGACTTTCATTGTGTACAAAGTGGCAGCATACTTTACCAAAGGGGGAAGGATTACTGAAGATATGGAACTTGAGGGGATGGACATTGGATATCATGGAGAACAGCATATGGCTATAGAGAAAGAGATGCTATCAGGCTAATTTTGGGACGAAAGAAACTCATGTACAGCTGAAGCTGCTTGACGGCCTTCAGCAATGGCCCAAACTACAAGAGACTGACCCCTTCTCATGTCTCCGGCAGCAAATATTTTTTCTTTGCTGGATTGAAAATTAGACGTTTGTACATTGCCACGTTCATCTAAACCTACATTTAATTGTTCTAGCAATCCTTCTTTCTGTGGGTGAATAAATCCGGCGGCTATAAGCGCCAAGTCAGCAGGGATGATGCGTTCAGAGTTTTCCTTCTCTTTCAGTTTTCCATCTGTAAATATCACATCAACTACTTTTAATCCAGTTAGATTTTTTTTAGTGCCGACAAACTCTTTGGTAAGGATAGCCCAATCACGTTCACAACCTTCCTCATGAGAAGAAGAAGTTCGTAAAATCATCGGCCATTCGGGCCAGGGATTAATTTCAGATCGTTTCAATGGTGGTTTATCCATTATTTCGATTTGAAGTACATTTTTAGCCCCTTGTCTAATGCTGGTACCTACGCAATCTGAGCCTGTATCCCCACCGCCAATTACCACAACCTCTTTGCTATGAGCAGATATTTTATGATCTACCGTCGTTCCTGATACTTCTCTATTTTGCTGAGTGAGAAATTCCATCGCAAAGTGTACACCCTTTAGTTCTCTTCCGGGAATAGTCAAGTCACGAGGAATTGTACTGCCACCACTAAGTAAAACTGCATCATAGTTTTTCAAAAGGTCTTCCCCCGATACATCTACGCCTACATTGGTTCCCGTCTTAAAAATGATTCCTTCTTTTTCAAGAATATCAATACGTCTATCAACTAGCTCTTTGTCTAGTTTGAAATCCGGTATACCAAATCGCAGCAATCCGCCGGCTTTTTCATCACGTTCAAAGACTGTCACTATGTGTCCCTTTTGATTTAATTGATCTGCTGCTGCCAGTCCAGCAGGTCCAGAACCAATGATGGCTACTTTTCTCCCTGTTTCAGCTTCTGGTTTGCGGATAACTTCCCACCCCATTTCAAATGCTTTTTCTGAAATGCTTTTTTCAATATGCTCGATAGTTACAGGAGGGTGATTGATTCCTAGTACGCAAGAACCCTCACAAGGCGCAGGACAAATTCGTCCAGTGAACTCTGGGAAATTATTGGTTGACTTGAGGATTCGATAGGCTTCTTCCCATTCATTTCTATACACTGCATCATTAAAATCCGGAATTTTATTGCCCAATGGGCAAGCTGAGTGACAAAACGGAACACCACAATCCATGCACCTGGAAGCTTGTTGAGAAGTTTTCTCTTCGGAGAATTCCAATTCAAATTCTGCATACTTCTTTATTCGCTCAGTTGTTGACTCATTCATCGGCAACTCTCTTTCGAATTCAATAAATCCTGTTGGCTTTCCCATTTTAATTTTTTTAATAGACCGGTGTCATTGGAATATTAGATTTGGCTTCTTCTCGTACCCCTTTATACTGAATTGGAATTACTTTGACCAAGTGATTGAGATACCGATCCCAATCAAGTAGAATTTCTTGTGCCAGACTACTTGAAGTATGCCTCAAATGATTTACCAATAATGTTTTGATATCTGTTAGGTCATCTCTGTCTAATCGATCAAAAATGATCATTTCCATGTTGCAATTATTAGCTAGTTCTCCAGCTTCATCAAGTACATATGCAATGCCACCACTCATTCCTGCAGCAAAGTTTTTCCCTGTTTTCCCTAGAACTAACACTGTACCTCCGGTCATATACTCACAGCCATGATCACCTACACCTTCTACTACGGCTTTAGCTCCGGAATTACGAACCGCAAAACGCTCACCTGCAATGCCATTAATGTAACATTCGCCGCTTGTTGCTCCATACAATGTCACATTGCCAACTATGGTATTTTCCCTTGCCCTAAACCGTACATTTCTTTGTGGGTGAATAATGATCCTGCCTCCAGAAAGTCCTTTGCCTACATAATCATTGGCGGCTCCTTCCAATATAAATTTTGAACCTTTTGCTAAGAATGCACCAAAACTTTGTCCTGCCGGACCTTTAAATTTGATCTTGAGCAAATCTTTTGAAAGTCCATTTGCTCCATATTTTTTCGAAATATGACTGGAAATAATTGCTCCAACTGATCTATCAGTATTCTTGATCTCATATTCATAGGCAGCTACGAACCCTTGCTTAATTTCCGACTCAACATCTGACCAAATTTTACGATCTAATACATAATCTATTTGAGATTGCTGTCTTCTAGATCTGTAGAAGGTATCATTGGTGCTTTCATGGTGAAGGACTGCGGCAAGATCTATTCCCTTGCTGTCAATCGATTGGTCCTGTTCAAGCAAGTGGCTTTGTCCGACCATTTCATTGATAGTCTTGAAACCTAGTTCAGCCATAATTTCTCTCAATTCTTCTGCAATGAATTTGAACAAATTGATTACATGTTCTGGGTCTCCAGTGAAAAGTTTTCTCAGTTTCTCATCTTGGGTAGCTATGCCAACCGGACATGTATTGAGATGACATTTACGCATCATTATACATCCTTCAGCGATCAGCGCTGCTGTTGAAATACCCCATTCTTCCGCACCTAAAAGTGTAGCAATAGCGATATCTCTTCCCGACAGCATCTTGCCATCTGCTTGCAAAACCACTCGACTTCTTAGTCGATTTTTCACAAGTGTTTGGTGAGCTTCAGAAAGCCCCATTTCCCAGGGTAATCCTGCATGCCTGATTGAACTTAGTGGTGAGGCACCGGTTCCACCGTCAGCGCCTGAAATCAAAATCGCATCGGCAAAACCTTTAGCTACACCTGCCGCGATCGTACCTACTCCAGCTTGTGCTACCAATTTTACATTTATTCTAGCAGCAGGATTAGCATTTTTTAAGTCATAGATAAGTTGTGCGAGATCTTCAATAGAATATATATCGTGATGAGGAGGTGGTGAAATTAGATCAACACCAGGTGTAGACATTCGTACTTTGGCTATCCATTTGTTTACTTTATGTCCAGGCAGTTGCCCTCCTTCTCCAGGCTTTGCACCTTGTGCAATTTTTATCTGTATTTCATCTGCATTGTTGAGGTAATTGGATGTAACACCAAATCGTCCCGAGGCCACTTGTTTGATCCTTGATTTTTCAGAATCACCGTTTTCCTTCGATTCAAATCGAATACTGTCTTCACCCCCTTCACCGCTATTACTTTTACCGCCGATTCGATTCATTGCAATGGCAAGTGTAGTGTGAGCTTCGTGAGAAATAGAACCAAAAGACATAGCTCCGGTAGCAAATCGCTTGAGAATATTTGCTATAGGCTCTACTGATTTGAGCGGAATTGAGCTCCTTTTCTTGAATTTGAGAAGATGCCTGATGTTGAAATATCCTTCTTCTGGTTTACTAATTCGAGAGGCGTACTTCTTGTAAAGGTTATAGTCCTTAAGCTTAGTTGCTTTCTGTAGAAGATGAATAGTTTCCGGATCAATTAGGTGTTTTTCCTGGCCCTTTCTCCAACTATAAATGCCACCATGATCAATTGAGAGGTCTTTATAAGCTTTCTTATTATTAACACGTATACCCTCTTCAAATTGGTTGAAATCATTTCCAGCTATTCTGGAGATTGTCCCTTTAAAGCAAGTGTTAATTACATTATTCGCGAGCCCAATTGCTTCGAAAATTTGAGCACCTTGATAGGACTGAAGCGTCGAAATGCCCATTTTAGACATTGTCTTTAGAAGACCTTTCCCAATGGCTTTCGCATAATTATCAGAGAGTTCATTAAAATCTAACTCATGCTCAGAAGCATATTGCTTGATCTGATTAAAGGAGAGGTAGGGCATAACAGCACTCGCACCATATCCTATCACAGTAGCGAAATGATGAACCTCAACAACGTCAGCGGCATGAACAATTAAGCTTGTTTGCGCACGTACCTTCTTTTCAGTTAGGTAGTGTTGCACTGCACCTATTGAAAATAGTGAAGGAATTGGGCAGTGATCTTGGTCCTGTGCGGCATCACTTAGGATAAGAATCTTAGCTCCATACACAACTGCCTCTTCAGATTCTCTGCAAATTCTTTTTATTCCATCTTCTAAGGATTCATTATCCTTGAAAACACAATTAATGATTTGATGCGAGAAACCTTGATTTTCGAGTTCTAGTACTTTGAGGAATGTATTTGGTCTTAGTATTGGTCGCGTGATGTGAATTTGATGACAATGCTGTGGGTCTTCGGATAGTATATTGGCACCTTCTCCCAATCTTGTGAAAAGTGACATTACCATTCGCTCCCTAATAGGATCGATTGGAGGATTACTTACCTGTGCGAAAAACTGTTTAAGAAAATTTGCCGGATGTTGGGGCTTATTACTGAGTGCTGCAAGCGGAATTTCCAATCCCATACTACCTATGGGCTCTTTGCCTCGCAGGCTCATAGGGAGTAGTATTTGATCAATGGACTCTTGTGTCCATCCATTAGCTTTTTGAAGTTCAGCTATTTTTTTTGCGTCGAGGAATTTAGGGTCAGCAAAAGGACCCGGTAAGGATCGTAATTTGATTCGATGTTTCCTGATCCACTCAAGGTATGGCTTGGATTTAGCAATTTCATTTTTGATTTCTGAGTCAAATTTGACAATTCCATTTGCTAGATCAGCAACGATCATTTTTCCAGGCTGCAGTCTGCCTTTTTCCTTGATCATTTTTTGATCTATTGGAAGTGCACCGGTTTCACTTGAAACAATTAGTCTGCCGTCAAAAGTGATCGAATATCTACACGGCCTCAGCCCGTTTCTATCCAATGTAGCACCAATTACGTCTCCATCAGTGAAGCACAATGCGGCAGGCCCATCCCAAGGTTCCATGATGGATGCGTTGTATTTGTAGAATGCTTTTGTATGTTCATCCATGCTCTTATTATACTGCCATGTTTCTGGAACTAACATCATAAGTGCGTGAGGCAATGATCTACCCCCCATTACCAAGAGTTCTACTAACTCATCAAGATTGGCAGAGTCTGAGAAATGGGGATTACACACCGGAAGTAGCATGCCTATCTCCTCATCGGTGAAAACATCAGACTTGAGCAAAGCAGATTTTCCATTCATTTTATTCACATTGCCTCGAATGGTGTTTATTTCCCCATTATGAGCAATGAACCTGAATGGTTGTGCGAGACTCCATCTTGGGAACGTATTGGTTGAGAATCTAGAATGGATTATTGCAAAGGCAGATTTAAATGCTGGATTTTGTAAATCCAGGTAGTAACTTTTAAGTTGATCAGTTCTTAATTGGCCTTTGTATATAATCTTGTAGCAAGACAATGAGGAGATGTAAAAATCGGAAAACTCAGAGGACAATCGTTTGGTTGCTACTTTATTTAGAATGTAGAGTTTTCTTTCCAATTCACGCTCTGCAAGCTCCTCATGTTTAAGAAAAATCTGTACGATGTTAGGCTCATTATCACGGGCAGTTGGTCCAACGTGTAGGTTGTCTACAGGCACTTGACGTACGTGTATCAATTCGAATCCTTGCTCATCAAGAATAGATTTTAGCTTATCCAGACATTCTTCCCATTTAGGTTTAGGGAGGAAGAGCATACCAACGCCATAAGATTTGGGAGTAAGTCGGGGTGTATAATCTCCTATTTCTTGATCAAAAAGGTCATAAGGAATTTCAGTCATTATACCCGCTCCATCACCTGTTTCTGGTTCAGACCCAACTCCGCCTCTGTGCTCCATGTTTTCCAACATAAGAATTGCATCAGAAACTATTTGGTGGGATCGATCGCAATTGATGTTTGCAACAAAACCAATTCCACAGGCATCGTGTTCTAGTTCTGGCAAATACATCGAATGACTCAGATTTTTCATTATTTCTCAACAATACAAGCTGATGAAATTAATGATATATAATCATATTATTATTGATTTAATAAAAATATTAAATCAATAATAATAATATCATAATTTATATAATCATTATTGAAAATATCATAATTTAAATATCGGAATGCTTGTTGAATTATGAAATTTTCAAAATGACAGTAAAGGGATTGCGATATCTTTTGTTTCTGTCATGAAATTAGTGACATTGATGTCTACTATTTTATTGCATTGGTGATATAGCTAATAATTGAATCATTAGCTATTATTTTATAATGTCCAAGTCCTTTTACATGTATAAATGAAGCATGAGGCCAAGCTGTTTCCAGTTCTTCACCTTTAGAAAATGGTACGAGCTGGTCATCTTCACAATAGAATAGATGTGTATTGATAGATTTTAAGTGGTTAGTCTTTATTCTAAGGTCAAAATAGTCAATCGGCTGATGATACTTTTCCTTAACCAATCCACACATTGCATTGTACACAGCTTCATTGCACCCAACCTCGTTCACCATATCAGCGAAAAAGTACCTAACATATGGAGGAGCAGAAATTACAAATAGGTTTTTTGGATGAAGAGCTTCACCAAGTTCACTTAACACAATGCTAACTGCAAGACCACCAATCGAATGAGCTACAATTGCCTCGTAAGGTCCATTCTTAGCAATGTGTTGTTTGATAATATCTCTGAATTCAGGTAGCGCTGTTTGTTTCCCATGAGACAGCCCATGTGCACGCATATCTATTGCTTCGACTTGATATCCTTGCATTACAAGTGAGGTGATCATTCTTCTAAAATCAGCAGCTTTGGATCTCCAACCATGGCAGAGTAATACTTTTGGACCCGATTCTCCCCAACGATGCCACTTGATTATATCCCCTCGGTAACTAGTCTGGAAGGTCTCTGATTGTTTTAAGATTTGTTTCTGGGGTTCGGAAAAACGTACGCGACCTGGTATAGTAAAGTAATGCCAGATGATTTCGGCTGATTTTTTTGGAGAAGCATGTTGAAGAACACCTAAACCTTTTTTTATTAATTCAACTTTCCAGTTTGATTTTGCAGGTCGCTCTTTAGGTCTGCTTATGTCTTCTCCTTTAACTTCAATTAGTGTCGCCATAATAATAATATACCGATTGGTATTTTAGTGATTAAATTTTTTTATGTTGAAATCCCATCAATTTGTCTATTGACAAATCTTTTAACAAAAAAGAAGGATCTACTATCACCTTCTATTCTTGACAGTGATATGACTCCTTCTATTGTTGAATAAAAAAAATTAGCAAATTCTTCAGCATCCACGTCCCGCTTAATTTGACCCTCTAGAATACCTCTGTTAACCATTTTCATAATGGAATCTTTTAGAAGTGCAATTGATCGAATCACTCTAGATCTCAAAAAAGGCAAGCTATCATCAGCTTCGATAGATGAATTTAATACAGGACAGCCACCAGGAATCGGTGGCTTTTTGATATATTCTTGGTAAAATTCGACAATCGCTTTTAATTTTTCTGGTGCAGTATGAACTTTCTTTACACGTTTTCTAATTTCTGAAGTGACAATTTCAACACCAAGTTCAAATGCAGCCGTAGCTACTTCATCTTTATTTTTAAAATTTCCATAAATAGCTCCTTTAGTAATACCCGTAGCTGCAGTAATATCCGAGATAGATGCCGCAGCATACCCTTTCGTATTGAATATTGGTAATGCTTTATCTATGATTAGTTGTTTAGTAAGTTCCGGGTTTCGAGCCATAATACAAATATACCGATTGGTATATTAAAACGGAAACTAATTTATAAGGTTCGAAAATTAGTATGCATGCATACTAAAAAGCTGGAATTGATTTAACTTAGAGATTCAAGAATTACTTAGTTGAATCGAATCTATTTTGCAATTATTTTAAAATCTAAAAAGAGTTCTACCAGTTGAGTGATAGTTTTATCTTTAATTCATCGTGCTGAGAGGATCGATCGGGGAGCTGCAGGAGCAACGTCCCGCTCACACACTCTTGGATTTAGTATTTGGAGATATAAAAAAAGCCACTCTAGAAAGAGTGGCTTGCAAAAAAGTGGTGCTGAGTGGGTTCGAACCACCGACTCACGGATTTTCAGTCCGATGCTCTACCAACTGAGCTACAGCACCAAATTTTGGGTTGGCAAAAGTAGGTATTTCTTTGAAAAGGCAAAATTTAAATTGAAGTTCGTGTCAGGAATTTTTTAAAGTATTATGGAATATATCCCTCAAATCGTTTTCGTACTCATCGCTGGATTCTTCGGATTCCTCATTTATCAAAGAATTTCGCAGATTTCTAAGAATATCAATCTAGGAAAAGACATTGATCTTTCAGGTAATAAAAGTGAACGCCTGAAGACCATGATTTTAGTTGCGTTTGGACAAAAGAAGATGTTTAAACGCCCGATACCTGCATTGCTTCACCTGCTTATTTATGTTGGGTTTGTGCTCATCAATATTGAAGTTCTGGAAATTGTGATTGACGGGATATTCGGAACACATCGAGTGGCTGCACCAATTTTGGAAGGCCTGTATGCGATAATGATAAATTTTTTCGAATTCCTCGCAGTTGGTGTCATTTTTTCCTGCGTAGTATTTATGATTAGAAGGAATGTGCTCAGAATAAATAGATTCAAAAAAATTGAAATGGTAGGATGGCCATCACTTGACGCAAATCTTATTCTAATTATAGAAACTTTGCTTATGATAGCGATCCTTGCCATGAATGGTGCTGATCAAATTCTGCAGCAACGTGGTGTTGACCATTACACTATCACAAACTCATTCTTTTTTAGTTCTGCGATGTTTAGTTGGATGGATCAGTTTGGAGATGGAACACTTATAATGATTGAACGAATAGCTTGGTGGTTTCATATTATTGGAATCTTCGCATTTGCACTCTATGTGACCTATTCTAAGCACCTTCATATTTTTCTAGCCTTCCCTAATACTTACTACAGCAGACTTGAGCCAAAAGGTAAAATGAACAACATGAATGAAATCACCAACGAGGTGAAGATCATGCTTGGCATGCCTTTAGAAGGAGAAGCAACACCTCCACCGGAAGGAATGCGATTTGGTGCAAAGGATGTGAATGATCTTACTTGGAAGAACCTCATGGATGCGTATTCATGTACAGAGTGTGGTCGCTGTACATCTGAATGTCCCGCCAATCTCACGGGTAAGAAACTGTCCCCACGGAAAATAATGATGGATACTCGGGATCGCCTTGAAGATGTAGGAAAGAATGGTTTAGATGATGGCAAATCCTTACTTGGTGATTATATCACAAAAGAAGAAATTAATGCTTGCACCAATTGCAACGCCTGTGTCGAGGCATGCCCGGTAAATATCAATCCTTTGGATATAATCTTACAAACCCGTAGATATGTAGCAATGGAGGAGTCTGCTGCACCCGACTCGTGGAATGCCATGTTTCAGAATGTAGAAACAAATTTTGCGCCATGGAAATTCGGTGTACAAGACAGATTCAATTGGTCAAATGAATTAAAAGAAGGAAAATGAGCGAAATACAAATACCAACCGTAGCAGATTTAATAGCCAAAGGAGAAAAACCTGATGTCCTTTTTTGGGTAGGATGCGCAGGATCATATGACGATCGATACAAAAATGTAACAAAGGCATTTGTAAAGATTTTGAATAAAGTTGGGGTAAAGTTTGCAGTATTAGGACCTGAAGAGACGTGTACGGGTGATCCAGCGCGAAGAGCAGGGAATGAATTTCTTTTTCAGATGCAGGCGATGGCTAACATTCAAGTGTTAAATGGTTACGAAATCCAAAAGATTGTAACGGCGTGTCCACACTGCTTCAATACACTGAGAAATGAATATCCGGAACTTGGAGGAAATTACGATGTTGTTCATCATTCCCAGTTTTTACAGGAATTAATAAATGAGGGAAAAGTTGAACTAAAAGGAGGAGGAGAATTTAAAGGACGCAAAATCACTTATCATGATTCCTGTTTCTTAGGAAGAGCCAACAATGTTTATTCTGCGCCTAGAGCAGTTCTAGAAGCGTTGGATGTAGAATTAGTCGAGATGAAACGATGTAAAACGAAGGGATTATGTTGTGGGGCTGGAGGTGCTCAGATGTTTAAAGATGCTGAGCCAGGCAATAAAGAAATTAACATTGAACGTACGGAAGAAGCTTTGGAAACGAAAGCAGATACCATAGCGGTAGCATGTCCATTTTGCATGACCATGATGACTGATGGTGTGAAGAGCAAGGAAAAAGAAGATTCTGTAGCAGTGAAAGACTTGGCGGAACTCATTGCCGAATCAGAAGGTTTGGATTGATATGCTTATTCCATTTGAAGAAATGCCGAACAATGCTCGCTTGTGGATATACCAAGCAGAGCGAAAATTATCTAAAGAGCAAGTTCAGATTGTTGAAACGAAAACTGAAGAGTTTTTAACTCAATGGAGAGCACATGGTCAAGATTTGAAATCTTCATTTCAAGTTGAGTATGATCAATTTTTGGTTATCACAGTCGATGAATCTTTTAGTCAGGCAAGCGGGTGCAGCATAGACGCTTCAGTCCATCTCATAAAAGCACTAGAATCAGCTCTCAATATTTCATTTATGACCACAAGTCAGGTTGCATTTCTTCAAAATGATAAGATAAATCTTTATCCATTTAACCAGCTAAAGGCTCAGGCAAGGGAAAAAGTGATTACACCTGATACGCTGGTTTTTGACAATACAGTTCAGAATATTGCTGAATTTAAGTCCAGGTGGTTACAAGAAAGCAGCGCCACATGGTTAAATCGATATTTCCAATAGGGCTTTTAGTTCGCTTCTTGTTTCAGGTTTAACTAATTTCGGACAAATCATCCGAGCAAAATTTTCGTTATTTCTGTATGCGAGTTACTCAATATCTGTTTTTAGTCCTTTTCCTTTTTAGTTGTTCACTAGAAAAAAGCATGAATAATGCTGAATTTGACGCAGTAATATCCAAGCTGGGCGATTCTCCCGTAAAAAATTCGCCGGAAGAAAATATGATGGTGGGAGACGCTTATCGAAAGTCCAACCGATTGATTGAATCCATTCCATTTTACGAAGCTGCCATCAAAGAAGGAGCACCTGATGAAGCTGCAAATCTTTATCTGGCCCAAGGCTTGAAAGTAGAACAGCGATACGAAGAAGCTCAAAAAGTTTTAGATAATTACGTCCCACGTGCACGTGATCAGAAGATTAAGGCACTTGCAGAAAAAGAAATTCATAACCTCCGAAAGATTGACGATTTGAAAGAAAATCAGAGTTATTATCGTGTCAAAAACTTGGATGATATAAACACCGAAAGAGCTGAATACTCACCAGTATTTAGCGGTAATTTCCTGTACTTTACGTCTAATCGCGATGTGGCTAAGATTTACAGAGCCACAGGGACACCTTTTACAGATATTTACCGAGTAGCCTCAAAAGGAGCAAATGTTAACTTAAGCACATTGAGTGCACTCGATCCAATGATAAATCATATAGATACCAACGAAGGTTCCGTGGCTATTTCACCAGATGGCACATCAATGATTTTTGCGAAAGGAAATGACGGAAAAGCAAAAGGATACAGTGAGGTAAATCTATTTTTTACAAGATATAGGAACGGTAAGTGGTCTGAACCTGTACCTCTTTCCATAAATGTAGCAGATGCTTGGGATTCAACACCAGCTTTTTCCCCTGATGGTACCACGCTCTATTTTTCCTCAACCAGACCAGGAGGGCACGGTGGAGCAGACCTTTATCAAGCCAAAGTAAATCGTAGAGGCAGATGGGTGGATGTGAGAAATCTGGGTCCAGAAATAAATAGTGCCGGAGACGATGTATTTCCATACGTAAGTGAGGACGGCAGCTTGTACTTTTCTTCAGATGGACATGCAGGATTTGGGAAGCTCGATATTTTTAGAGCTGTCAGAGAAGGTGGGCATGTTAGGATTGAAAATCTAGGCAAACCAATGAATTCTTCTGCGGATGATTTTGGACTTTACCAATTCAATCTCACCAAAGGTTTTTTCACATCTAACAGAAAAGGAGGAAAGGGAGACGATGATATCTACACATTCGTCAATGATGATCCAGATCTGAAAGTAGTTAATTACTTTCTGACAGGCACTACTGTTACTACCGATGATGCTGATGAAGAAATTGTTTTACCAAACACTAAAGTTTCTTTGACAACCGATAATGGAGAAGTGCTGGATGAAGCCTTTACCAATGCAGACGGCAAATTCAATTTTAGAGTTTATCCGGAAGAGCATTATGATTTGATTGGAGAGAAAACAGACTACTTCACGGTTCGAAAAGATTTTACCACTATAGGCAAGACAGTGGATAAAACCACACTAAAGGAGTTTATCACAAATGTGACTTTTGAAACCAAAATCATGATGGATCCTATCGTGTTGGAGAAAGCTGTTGTATTAGAGAATATATATTATGATTTAGACAAATTCGATATTCGTCCAGACGCCGCATTAGTTCTAGATAGTCTGGTGCAAATAATGAATGACAATCCGGAGATTTACATTGAACTTGGTTCTCATACAGATGATCGTGCCGACGATAATTACAACTTAAGACTCTCCTTGCAAAGAGCTCAGTCGGCAGTTAGCTACATCATTAACAAAGGAGTCGAAGCTAAACGAATCACAGCGAAAGGCTACGGCGAAACTCAGCTGATTATCAAGAAGGCTAAAACGGAGGAGGAGCATCAAAGAAACAGGAGAACAGAATTTAAAGTACTCAGGTACAATCCGCGTGATCGAAACGATGATCTTCCGCCAGACGAACCAGTTGATGAATACGACCGATTCTTTAAGGATTCGGGCGATGGAAACGGATAAAACCTTTTCTTTGCAAAAAAAAATATCGCATGACAGATAGGTATGCCCAGCGAGGAGTTTCAGCTGATAAAGAGGATGTACATTCAGCCATCAAGAACATTGACAAAGGCTTATTTCCAAAAGCATTTTGCAAGATAGTTGAGGACATATCTGGAGATCCTGAATATTGCACCATTATGCATGCAGATGGTGCTGGAACAAAATCATCGCTGGCTTATCTATATTGGAAAGAGACTGGTGATATCAGTGTTTGGAAGGGCATTGCGCAAGATGCTATCATCATGAATGTAGATGATTTATTGTGTGTTGGATCCACTGACAACATCTTACTTTCATCAACTATTGGGAGAAATAAGAACCTTATTCCTGGAGAGGTGATTTCTGAAATCATTAATGGGACAGAGGAAATACTCCAAATGCTACGCGACAATGGTATTAATATAAAGTCTACCGGTGGGGAAACAGCTGACGTTGGTGATTTGGTAAAAACCATCATTGTAGATAGTACTGTTACGGCAAGAATGAAGCAAGCTGATGTTATCAATAATGAAAATATAAGAGCGGGAGATCTTATTGTTGGAATTGCATCATATGGTCAGGCCACATACGAAAAAGAGTATAATGGTGGCATGGGTAGCAATGGGCTAACATCTGCTCGGCACGATGTTTTTGATAAGGAATATGCAGAAAAGTATCCAGAATCATTTGATCAGGGAGTTCCTCGAGATTTGGTTTATAGTGGATCTAAGAAGCTAACCGATGCAGTGAAAGGCGCTCCAATAGATGCAGGTAAGCTTGTATTATCTCCTACCAGAACTTATGGCCCGATCATTAAATCGATTTTGAGAGAATTGCGATCGGAAATTCACGGAATGGTACACTGTTCTGGTGGTGCACAAACCAAAATATTACACTTCGTCGATAATGTGCGTGTGATAAAAGATAACATGCTCCCAATTCCTCCATTATTCCAAATGATTCATGAAGAAAGTGGAACAGATTGGAAAGAGATGTATAAAGTTTTTAATATGGGACACCGTATGGAAATCTATGTTGATGAAGAGTCAGCAGATGAAATTGTGGAGATTGCACGATCATTCAATGTGGGAGCTCAGGTCATTGGTAGGGTAGAACCCTCTGATCAAAAAGAATTGATTATTCAGTCAGAACATGGTCTGTTTCAGTACTGATGAATTTAATTCATTCTGATGATTAATTCTCTGAGATATATTACGATTTAATCTTCTAACTTTTATGTTTTCTTTAGACAAAAAAGAGGAAATGAAGGAATGGTATGTAACACTGGAAGATCAGAAAATTGAGCTCATACCCATCACATCTGATCACATCAAAGAAATGCGAAACCTGAGTTCAGATTCAGATATATGGACGTGGTATACTGAGGACTTAACAAATCCTGACGCATTGGAAAAATGGATGACTCAAAGGCACTTAGAGACAAAGAAAGGTGCCAAAATGACCTATTCAGTGCGTCTTAAATCTACTAATGAAATTATAGGTGCCACCAGCTATGGAAACATAGACTGGGAAGAGAAAGGAATCGAAATTGGGTGGACATGGCTTGGTAGGAAACACATAGGATCTGGGATAAACAAGCACATGAAGTTTTTAATGTTAAGACATGCCTTTGAAACGATGGACATTGAGCGTCTAGAGTTGCGAACTGACGAAAAAAACCTCCGTTCTAGAAGAGCTATGGAAAAAATTGGAGCTACGCACGATGGCACACTGAGAAATCACCGCTCTACACAAGGAGGTCGCAGAAGAAATACAGTAGTTTACAGTATTCTTAAATCGGAATGGCTAGAAGTAAAAAATACAATTTTTAAAGTTTTTTGATGGAAGTAATTCTTATCCTTTTATCTGTGCTTCTAATAGCTGGCGGCATCATTTTCTCTATCCTGCCTCCGCTTCCAGGACCTGTTCTATCTTACCTAGCAATGATTCTGACACATTCAGTTTCGAATGATACTGAGTTCAGCACTACATCATTTGTAGTTTGGGGTATTATAGGAATCATTATTACAGTTGCTGATTATGCGCTGCCAGTTGCAGCTACCAAGAGGTTTGGCGGGACTAAGGCAGGAGTTATTGGTGGTATGATTGGAATGTTGGCTGGCGTATTGCTTCCAATACCATTCGGAATCGTACTCGGTCCTCTGGCAGGAGCAATAGTTGGAGATTTATATGGAGGAAATCGAATTAGATCTGCATTCAAGTCAGGATTTGGTTCATTTTTAGGATTTCTGCTAGCTACATCTCTTAAGCTTCTCTATTCTGTCATTCTTGGTGGTGTCATTGCATGGAAAGTAGGGGGATTCACAGCTAATGCAATTATCGAAATGTTCTAAATCAATAGCATACTGACTAATCCAGCAAGTATTACAATATCAATGTATACTTTTATTGATTTGAAATCCCTCATTTTGTCCGCATTGGCTAGTTGATATGCCATCCAGAATACGAAGAGTAGCATAGCAAAGAAAAAGTACCTAACATGCCAATTAGGTATGGATAATAAGTAGAAAGTCAGCATGGCAACTCCAGCAACTCCAGCCAGGTAAATCGCGAGTTTAGCACCCCTAATTCCCCAAACGATCGGAATGGATAGAATGCCAAACTGTACCTCACCTTTTGCACTGATAATATCTTTGACACTCTCCCTAATGAAAATAATAACACAACCGAATAGTGCATAAGCAACTACCAGAAGGTTAAACTCACGGAAGTAGACCATTACCAGCAGCAATGTTAGGCACGCCAGGAAGGCGATCGTAAGTGTGCCTAGAAGCAACCACCTTCTTATGACCACACTGTATGTCCAAAGTGCACCAGCGGAAAAAACATGAATAGCGCCAATGGAAGGGTCTATTAGGAAGCCAATTGCTATACCGGAAAATGTCAAAACGATATGAGAGACTAAAGCCAACCTCCTTCTAAAGGTTGTTCCTACGATAACCTTTGTTGGACGATTGACCATATCAATTTTTTGATCAAAGTAATCATTGATAATATAACCGGCGGCCCCAATCATTCCAGTGCTTAAAATGAATAGTAAAAAATTGGGTTTTACTAGAATGCTTATAGGCTTATCTAATAAATAGTATGCAGTAATAAATTGAGTAAGCCCAATAATAAACAAATTGGGGATTCGACTGGCAGTCAAAAAACCGACGGTATTCTTAGAAAGAAAGTTCACTTGTTGTCACGAATACTATCAGAAATGAGCTTATACAAATTTCTCAATTTTTCATCTTTCAACATTTCAAGATGCGAACTTATGGTTTCATCATCTTCGCGTATTGCCGGCCCTGTCTGGGATTGAGATGGATTTAATTCTATGGCTTTTCTCAAGGTCTCTTCTACCAAAGGTTGAATGTCTTGGAAAGTCATATCTAACTCTGATAGTAAACTTTCTGACAAATGGAACATGTGATTACTAAAGTTGCAGGCAAAAACGGCAGCAAGATGAAGCTTAGATCGATTAGCAGAAGTTAATAATCTCACATCATTACTAAAGCTCCTTACAAATGTGAAGATATCTCTTTCACCTTCATCCGAGCCTTCAACGAAAATTGGAAAAGTTGTAAAGTCAATTTCTTTGGTTCTACTAAATGTCTGAAGAGGATACATTACACCATGCTTTGGATGTTTTGCTAGATCCGCAACAGGATTAGCGCCAGAAGTATGCAGGACGATTGCCTCAGATGTCTCGATCTGGTCAGACATTTCTTTTACAATATCATCAGGAACACTTAGAATTATAAATTCAAACGAACCCGGATCAAACTGATCGATTGAAAGAACAAATTCTTCCGAAGGGTTTCTGGAAAATATGGTTACCTCATGACGTTTTGAGGAAATGCGATTGGCCAAATGATAGCCAACATTTCCATACCCAATGATTGCTACCTTGCTCATTTAGTAAAAATAGAAGATAAAAGCTCAAAAAGGGAATTTATACTTCTACCCCCTTGTCCCGCATTTTTACAAATTCAACGTATCTGCGGCGGATTGCTACTAAAAATCCAAACATAAGAAGTATAGTGCCCAGCCATAATAAGTTAATCCAAGGTTTTTTTACAGCCTCCATAATAATCCAATCCTTCTGAGTTGTTTGATACGCCAGTATTACTGCACCTTCATTAGGAATGATGTTCTGAATGGATATCCTGAAAGCCAAATCATTTACTTGATCATCTATCCGCCCTACATACTCCTGATTTCGAATCACGAAAACAGGCTCAGCGCTATAGTTTAAATATTCACCTTGAACATTGATGACCGCCTTTACTGCCACATCTCCAGATGATAACGGGGTACCATCAATTTCAGAGATTGGTTCCATTCGTTCCAAAGTGGCTACATAATCATTGATAAAAAATTGATCACCAATTGTCACTTTAATTTCTTCAGGATCACTCCAATCGGGTTCTTGATCCGGGTCAGGGAATGTGCGTACATGTGTGTACATATCGGCACTTAGCTTTCGCTTAATATCAGGCGAATAGACAATCATGTCCATTGCTTTATTTATTTGCACTCTTGGGAAGAGCGTAAACTGTTTACCTGCTTCAGAATGATATTCAACTTCGAAATAGCTGTTTTCAGGGCTAATCAAAGTCAGCGTATCCGATGATTCTAGCATCACCACCTTTAAAGGGTCAATAGTAGGGATCAGTTTGTTTTGATCAACATATCCTTTCTCACGTGTTTCTTTTCTTACGCCTCGATAGATCATCGAGTATTCCTTCATTTGCCTGGGCTCATTGATGAATAGTAGTAGATTATCCCGATTAACTTCCTCAGGGAATTCATTGCTCCAAACCATAGAAGTATAGTTTGTAGATAGGATAGAAGAGTAACCACTGGAGAACAAAATCCCTATTAACATTAGTGCGACGCCAATATGTGCAATGGACCCACCAGATAGTTTAATGTTGGATCTAGCAACGCCTGCTAGAATCTTTGCATTCGCACTTATAGAATATGTGCAGGTAACAAGAAGTATGATGTAATAGGGCTCTGTTATTTTACCAATTAAGATAATCGCTCCAGAAATTATCAATGAAATCAAAAACGGAGTTCTCAACTCTTCCCGAAGCTTCTTACCATCCATCTTTTTCCACCAGAAAAATTGTCCGGTGCCTGAAAGAATAGCTAGAAAAACTGAAAGAATGAGTTGTGGTAGCGAGTAAGCGTCATAAATGTCTGTGGGCGGAGCCAGATTTAAGTCAAATCCAAAAAGTCCAGCTACTTGGTTGTAGACTGGCATTGAGGTGTAGAGCAAAACCTGGAAAGCCATCAAACAAAGAATGGCGGATCCCATAAAAATCCAGAACTCGCGTGAATAGGTTGAAGTTTCTTCTTTTGTTGCAGGAATATCCTTCCATCTTTTGGCAATAAAAAAAATGGATAGCAGAACAAAGACCAGAAGGTAAATGAGTAATTGCCCTGAGAGTCCTAGATCTGTAAATGAATGAACAGATGAATTTCCTAGAATTCCACTTCGTGTAAGGAACGTAGCATAAAGTATAAGTATGAAGGAAGTTACCACCAAGATCATGGAGAGCTTCAAAGCCGAACCACTTTTTTTATAGGCAATCATCACATGAATTGCGGCCACCAAAACCAACCATGGAACGTAAATAGCATTTTCAACAGGGTCCCAATTCCAATACCCTCCAAAGTTAAGAGTCTCGTACGCCCAATACGCACCCATCAATATTCCAACGCCGAGAATCATGGCTGAGAATTGTGCCCAAGGTAAGGCCGGCCGAATCCATTCTTTATTTTTCCCTATGATCAAGCCTCCGATACAGTAAGCAAAAGGGACCACCGTAGTAGCAAAACCTAAGAATAGCGTAGGCGGATGAATAACCATCCAATAGTTCTGAAGCAATGGATTTAACCCATTACCGTCCTCAGGAATAAAATTTGGATTGCTTTTGAAAATAGGTGCATCAATCACCTCTCTCAATAACATGAAAGGAGAACTGCCAAGCTTCAAATCAAAAAAGACTACTCCAAGAATCATCGAAGTAAGGAATATCTGAGTGAGTGTCATGACAAGCATAACCGGCGCCTTCCAAAACTTATTTGTATTTATTAGAATGACCCCAAGAACGGCATTCCAAAAAATCCACAAAAGAAAAGAGCCTTCTTGACCTTCCCAAAAACAAGAAATTTGATAATGGACTGGTAGAATTTTGGAGCTGTGACTGAATACGTAATGATACTCGAAATAGTGATTGGTAATGAGATAGAATAAAGTTCCAATTATTCCTAGCACAGCAATGGCATGAATATAGAAAACCTTAGTTCCAAAGGCGGTCCACTCTGGGTCTTGATTTCTAGCTCTAAAATATGCGTATGCAGATAGAATACTTGTAACGAACGCGGTAATTACAAGTGCATGGCCTAGCTGTCCCTCAAAATAATGTATCATATGCTGGCTTTGATTTAGCCGAAGATTTAACTAGTAAATTCAGGCTCTTCCTGGTATTTAGAAGGACACTTGAGTAATATTTTTTCAGCAACGAACTTATCTCCTTGATAAGCTCCTACAATAACTACCTGCTCAGATCTTGTAAAGTCAGTTGGTATAGGTTCTGCAAATAAAACCTTCTGCTTTAGTCCATTTTCATCTATCATTTCAAATTTGAACGATAGTTTGTCTGGGCTTTCTTCAATTCCAACCACTTCACCAGAGGCTGTCTTAGGAAGCTCGCCAACCACATGTATACTTTTCTTAAATCCTTTTTCAGAAAGCTCACGCGCTTCATCAAAGTTCACGTAAGTACTCGCATCACCTGTCATTGAAATGATCATCGTAATAGCGATGGCAATGATTACAATAGCGCCTATATATTTCTTTTTCATTTCTCCTTTATTTCTTTTTCTAACCGCTTAGCACGCTTATCCAATTTGAACATTAGAAAGAAAAAACCACCAAGGATCACAAGGATAATTGCGATCACTACATAGATCTTCCCTTCACCTCTAAAGTCATCTGCCATTTCAACCTGTGCTTGTGCAAATTGAGTTCCAATGAGCATCACAATTCCTAAAATATATTTAAGCATCTTCCAATTTTTGTTTTACAAGTGAGAGTCTAATAGCGATAGTTGTCATCCAATATCCCAGAAGTGTCCATCCAATAACAGCAAAGTAAAATACCTTTCTTAGGTTGCTATCTAAGTCATATGCGTTGAAACCAGGATTGCCACCATTTCCTGGATGAAGACTGTCTGACATTCTCGGCAGTATGAATAATAGCGGAATCATAAGAAAAAAAGCAAAAATGTTAAATACTGCTGAAATTCGGTTTCTCTGCTGTTGATCCTGAATCGAGCTTCTTAGGACGAAATAGGCTAGGTAGATTAATAAAGAAATGGCAGAAGCATTTTGTTTAGGGTCATTACTCCAAGGCTCTCCCCAAGTATAATTAGCCCAAATCATTCCTGTCATTATTCCAAGCAGGCCAAAGGCAATACCCATATTGGCCAATTGCACACTATAAATATCAGATTTATTATCTCCCGTCCTCAAATACTTGATGGCATGAATCACAGATCCCAGGAAAAGTAAGATCATCCCAAACCACATAGGAACATGGAAATGAAGAACACGAATGGTTTCATTAAGAATTGGAAGCTCTGGCACAGGAAGGAATAATCCACCAATCACAGTATAACTCAAGAGAGCAACGCACAACCATTTCCACCAATCAGTTTTTAGTAAATAACCCATTATGATTTCCAGGTAAAAGGGAACAATACGAATGTGAGCGCAATGATAATCACATCGACGGATAAGAGCGCGGTTAGGTTACCTTGAATCTGCACTAATATGTAGCTGTCAAGGATTTTAAAGCTATTGCTAATGGAGAGTATTAAAACTGGGATGATCACTGGAAAGCCTAAAACGGCCATCATAATTGAACGATTACTGGATCTAAAAGCAATGGAAGACACCATAGTAAACGCCGCACTTAGACCAATGCACCCTAATATCATGTTGAGGATGAAGAGACCATAGTTAATAATCGGATTGCCAAGAAGAACAGAATAGATAACCAATGAAATTAATGCGATGCAAAAAAGGTAGGTAAATGAATAAATAAGCTTAGCTAAAATTATTTCTGTCGGCTTACATAGGAAGAAATAATAGTGAGAACGTCTCTCTTCTTGAATAAAGCTCTTTGAAATAGCATTGATAGATGTAAATAATAGAATAATCCAGAAAAGCGCATTCCAAACTTCAATAGAAACGAAACCTTTAAATGCCATGTATGTAGCAAAAATGGTAGATGCCAGATAAAGCAAAATACCAGTTATGGGATTTTGCTGTCTCCAATCAACGATTAAGTCTTTTTTTATAAGTTGAAGGACGCTATTCACAGGATGCAAAGGTAAATTCAAACGACCTTTTACCTTGCATATACTTCACATTCCATTTAGCATTGCATAAAATTTCAAGGTTTGAATAGAATATAATCATTTTCATCAAGAGAAAAATACCAATCAATAGCCTAAATAAATAAGCGGATGAAGAAAATTCTTGTAACAGGCGGGGCAGGATTTATAGGGTCAAACTTGATAGAATCACTTTTAGATAGAAATTATCAAGTTGTTTGCTTAGACAATTTAGCAACTGGGTCAATTAAGAATATTGAAGAATTTGTTGGCGCAAGGAACTTTGAGTTTATAGAAGGTGACATTTTAGATTATCAACTTTTGTCGAACTTGGCTAAGCATGCATATGCAATTTCACATCAAGCAGCCTTGGGATCTGTACCAAGATCAATAAAAGATCCACTAACTTCTAATCAAGTTAATATCACTGGCACTTTAAATGTATTTAAAGCTGCTGTAGACAACAAAGTACAGCGGGTCGTGTATGCTGCTTCTTCTTCTACCTATGGAGACTCTCATGAATTACCAAAGAAAGAGGATAATATAGGAAAGCCTCTATCTCCATATGCTGTCACAAAATTTGTAAATGAATTGTATGCTGATGTTTTTCAAAGAGTATATGGTCTTAATACAATTGGCTTGAGGTATTTTAATGTTTTTGGGCCTAAACAAGACCCTAATGGTTCATATGCTGCAGTGATTCCACTATTTATCAAGGCTATCGTTTCTGGAAAAAGCCCAATTATTAATGGTGATGGAAATCATAGTAGAGATTTTACCTTTGTTGCCAATGCTGTTCAAGCCAACATTAAATCATTAGAAGCACCTATTAATTGTTATAACAATGTTTACAACATCGCGTGTGGTCATAGAACTACATTAAATGAGGTTATTGATTTTATTAATGATATCGAAGGAACAAAAATAGAGGCTCGGTATCAAGATGAAAGGGAGGGAGATATTAAGCATAGCTTAGCTGACATTTCTAAGGCAAAGAACGATATAGGCTACAATCCAGAATTTGATGTAAAGCAAGGGTTGAATTTAGCAATGGATTGGTATAAAAATAATAGTTAGAATAGAATAATACATTCTCATGGTACAAGATTCAGTAATATTAATAACAGGTGGGGCGGGCTTCATTGGCTCTCATGTAGTCCGGAGGTTTATTAAAAGTGATAAATATAAAATCATCAATCTTGACAATCTAACCTATGCTGGAAACTTAGAAAATCTCAGGGATGTAGAAAATGAACCAAATTATGAATTTATAAAAGGAGACATTTGCGATTTTAAATTCTTACAGAAGATTTTCTCTGAAAATGAGTTTGTCGGCGTAATTCATTTAGCAGCTGAATCGCATGTTGACAGATCTATTTCCAATCCAATGGAATTTATTCAAACCAACGTGGTAGGAACCGTAAATCTTTTAAATGCAGCAAAGGAAGCTTGGGAAGGTAAAAATGATCGTAGGTTTTATCATGTATCAACAGATGAGGTCTATGGATCACTGGGAGATGAAGGCTTCTTTACAGAGGAGACTCCATATGATCCTAAGTCACCCTACTCAGCTTCTAAGGCCTCTTCAGATCACTTTGTTAGGGCATACGGAAATACTTATGATTTACCATTTGTTATTTCCAACTGTTCCAACAATTATGGCCCCAACCATTTCCCAGAGAAACTGATCCCATTAATGATTCATAATATTAAAAATAGGAAGCCACTACCAGTTTATGGTAAAGGGGAGAATATAAGAGATTGGTTATATGTGGAAGATCATGCCGGAGCGATTGAATTAATTTTTGAGAAAGGGAAAATCGGCGAGACCTATAATATTGGTGGCTTTAACGAATGGAAGAACATTGATTTGATCCATCTTCTATGTGATATAATGGATAAGAAGCTAGGAAACCGACAAGGAACCTCAAGTCGACTAATCACCTTTGTAAAAGATCGTGCCGGACATGATTTAAGATATGCAATAGATGCTACAAAGCTTAATGAAGAACTGGGATGGGAACCATCTTTGCAATTCAAAGAGGGATTAGAAAAAACAGTCGATTGGTATTTTAATAACGAAAAATGGCTTGATGATGTGACGTCTGGAGACTACCTTAAATACTACGATGAACATTACAAAAATAGATAGTATATGAAAGGAATAATATTAGCGGGAGGTTCAGGAACAAGACTACACCCATTGACTTACGCTATGAGTAAGCAAATATTACCGGTGTATGATAAACCAATGATTTATTATCCGCTATCCACATTAATGCTTTCTGGAATTAATGAAGTTCTCATAATAAGTACACCAAGAGACTTGCCAATTTTTAAAGATTTATTAGGTGATGGGACGGCCTTAGGGTGCTCATTTTCATATGCGGTTCAAGATGAACCAAAGGGTTTAGCAGAGGCATTTATAATAGGAGCCGATTTTATTGGAGATGACAATGTCGCACTTATTCTTGGAGATAATATTTTCTATGCATCCGGTTTATCGAAAAAGCTTCAAGCATGTGTAGATCCAGATGGAGGAGTCGTGTTTGCATACCACGTAAATGATCCTGAGAGATATGGCGTTGTGGAGTTTGATAAAAATCAGAAAGCAATTTCTATTGAAGAGAAGCCAGTTAAACCAAAGTCTAGCTATGCAGTTCCTGGGCTATACTATTACGATAATGATGTTGTTGAAATAGCAAAAAATGTACAGCCAAGCGCAAGGGGAGAACTTGAAATTACAGATATCAACAACTTCTATCTTAAGAAAAATAAGCTAAATGTTCAGGTTTTTGATAGAGGAACAGCATGGTTAGATACAGGCACTTTTGCGTCATTGATGCAAGCAGGAAACTTTGTGCAGGTTATAGAAGAACGTCAAGGACTCAAAGTAGGGTGCATTGAAGAAATCGCATACAAAATGAATTTCATTTCAAAAGCCCAGCTAGAAAAACTTGCTGATCTGCTAAAGAAAAGTGGATATGGTGCATACCTCCTTGATATAATTAAAAATGAAAATTGAAAAGACTAATTTGAAAGATTGCTTGATTGTCGAGCCAGATATCTTTGAAGACGAAAGAGGATACTTCTATGAGGGGTTCAATTCTGAAAAGTTCAGAAAATCAACAGGAATTGATTTTTTAGTAAAACAAATTAATCAATCAAGATCCTCAAAAGGAGTTTTAAGAGGTCTACACTTTCAGACAAAAGAAAAGTCGCAAGCCAAGCTAGTTACGTGTCTCGAAGGTGAACTACTTGATGTGGCCGTTGATTTAAGATCAGATTCAATGACCTTTGGCCAGTATTGTATTGTGAGATTATCTGCTCACAATAAGAAGCAATTATACATACCCAGAGGAATGGCTCATGGATTTCTTGTGCTGAGTGAGCATGCTAAACTCATGTATCTGGTTGATGAATTGTACTCTAAAGAGCACGATTCTGGAATTATTTACAACGACCCTGAAATAAATATAAGCTGGGGAGTTTCGGAAGATGAAATAATCTTGTCAGAAAAAGATCAGAATTTACCATCCTTTAAACAAACAAAACTTGATTTTTAAGATGTCAAAGAAGAAAGTACTTATTACTGGAGGAGCTGGATTCTTAGGATCACACCTTTGCGACAGATTTATAAAAGAAGGATATCACGTGGTAGCAATGGATAATTTGCTAACTGGAGATATTGGGAATATTGCTCATTTAATGGGAAATAAGGATTTCGAGTTCCAACACCACGATGTTTCAAAGTATGTTCATGTTTCAGGTGATCTTAAATACATTCTTCACTTTGCATCTCCAGCAAGCCCAATAGATTATTTAAAAATGCCTATTCAGACAATGAAAGTCGGTTCACTTGGAACACTTAATTGTCTAGGTCTTGCAAAAGAGAAAGGAGCAAGGATGCTAATTGCATCAACATCTGAGGTATATGGAGATCCATTAGTTCATCCTCAGAATGAAGAGTATTGGGGTAACGTGAATCCTGTAGGACCAAGAGGGGTTTATGATGAAGCGAAGAGATTTCAGGAAGCCCTTACAATGGCATATCATACATTTCACGGGTTAGAAACCAGAATTGTTAGAATATTCAATACGTTTGGCCCAAGAATGCGATTGGATGACGGCAGAGTTTTACCAGCGTTCATTTCACAAGCTTTACGCGGAGAAAACCTCACAGCATTTGGAGACGGCTCTCAAACTCGTTCATTTACTTATGTTGACGATTTAGTTGAAGGAATCTTTAGACTGCTCAATAGTGAATACGCTCAACCTGTTAATATTGGAAATCCAGAAGAAATTACTATTAATGAATTTGGAGAAGAGATCATACGCCTAACGGGTAGCAAGTCAAAAATTATTTATAAAGACTTACCCAAGGATGATCCTAAACAGAGAAAGCCAGATATCACATTGGCCAAAAAAGTTTTAGACTGGGAACCGAAATTTACTCGCGCGCAGGGGTTAGAGCCAACCCTCGAATATTTTCAGAAAAAGGTTTTAGGCTAAGTACTTCTATTTTTGCCCACTAAATTATTGGAATGGATTTTAAAGTAGGAATTGTTGGATTAGGCTATGTTGGGCTTCCACTTGCAGTTGAAAGTGGCAAGTTATATCCAACCATAGGTTTTGATATCAATTCTATAAGAATTGATGAACTAAAGTCTCGAATAGATAGAACATTAGAGGTCACAAAAACTGACCTTGAAGCCTCAATATTGTTGGAATATTCAAAAGACGCAAAGGATTTGTCACAGTGTAATTTTTACATTGTAACAGTTCCTACTCCAATTGATGAATATAAAAATCCAGATCTAAGGCCAATTATTTCAGCTTCTCAAATGGTAGGATCTCTACTTAAATCAGGTGATATTGTTGTATACGAGTCTACAGTTTTTCCAGGCTGTACCGAGGAAGTTTGCGTCCCCATTCTAGAGAAAGAAAGCGGTTTAAAGTTTAATGAGAATTTCTTCTGCGGATATTCGCCTGAAAGAATAAATCCAGGAGATAAAGAGCATCGTATTAACAATATTTTAAAAATAACCAGCGGGAGCAACCAGAAAACCAGTAAAAAAGTTGATGCTTTTTATAACTCATTTATAAAAGCGGGGACTCACCTTGCGTCATCAATTAAGGTTGCTGAAGCAGCTAAAGTGATTGAAAATTCACAGAGGGATATCAATATTGCTTTTGTTAATGAATTGGCTATCATATTTGATAAACTTGAGATTGATACCCATGAAGTTTTAGAAGCTGCTGGAACAAAATGGAACTTTCTGCCATTTAAGCCAGGTCTGGTAGGAGGACATTGTATTGGAGTAGACCCTTTTTATCTCACTCAAAAGGCTGAGTCCGTTGGCCATCATCCTCAAGTAATTCTGTCTGGCAGAAAAATAAACGACCAGATGGGGCAATACGTAGCTCAAAAGGTCATTAAACTTTTGGGATCGAAAAGAAAACTTAGTGCAGAATCAAAAGTTTTGATTCTGGGGTTCACTTTTAAGGAAAATTGTCCGGATACCCGCAACACTCGAGTCATTGATATTTATGAAGAACTCATCACCTACGGCGTAAAAGTCTCGGTCTACGATCCAAGTGCCGAGGTATTTCAAGTAAAGGAAGAATACGGAATTGCACTTGAAAAAAGTATTGACTCCAACTACGATGCGATTATACTGGCAGTCGCTCATTCAGGCTTTTTAAAATTGGATTGGAACGAGATAAGAAATTCAACACCGATCATATATGATGTGAAAGGCATACTACCTAAAAATTTGATCGATGGAAGATTATAAGAAAAATATTATTCCTCATTCATACAAAATTACTCAGTCTGATAGAGTAGAAAGAAATGGCTTCCTACCTAAACTTGTATGGTTCACGGGACTCTCGGGCTCTGGAAAATCGACTTTGGCTAGTGGGCTAGAAGATTATTTTTTCAAAAAAGGAACCAATACATACATTCTTGATGGTGATAATATTCGTAGCGGTTTAAATTGCGATCTAGACTTCAGCGATGAAAGCAGGAAAGAAAATATTCGAAGAATAGCGGAAGTATCTAAACTTTTTATTGACGCAGGCGTGCTGGTTTTTACAGCTTTTATTTCTCCATTTAAAGAAGATAGATATTCGGCAAGAAAATTGGTGGGAGAAGAAAACTTCATTGAAGTATATGTGGATTGTCCATTGGAAGTATGCGAAAAAAGAGATGTAAAGGGACTTTATAAAAAAGCCCGAGAAGGGAAAATAAAATATTTTACAGGCATTACATCTCCTTTTGAGGCGCCGGAAAATCCCGATATTCAAATCTCTACAGCCATCAATCCAATTACAGATTGTCTACAAAAATTGATTGAAGAAATAGAACCTAAAATAAGCATATGAAGAACTATAATCTAACTCATCTAAAAGAGTTGGAAGCCGAATCCATATATATATTGAGGGAAGTGGCAGCGCAGTTTCAGAAGCCAGCTATCCTTTTTTCTGGAGGTAAAGACTCTATTTGTATTACACATTTAGCAAGGAAAGCCTTTCATCCAGCAAAGATTCCATTTCCGTTAGTCCATATTGATACTGGACATAATTTTCCTGAAACCATTGAGTTTAGAGATAATCTGGTCAAGAAATTAGAAGCCAAGTTGATTGTCGGATCTGTTCAAAAATCGATTGATGATGGAAGAGCCGCTGAGGAAAAAGGGAAGAATGCGAGCCGAAATTCGATTCAAACTATTACTCTTTTAGAAACAATTGAAGATTACGGTTTTGATGCATGTATAGGTGGAGCAAGAAGGGATGAAGAAAAGGCCAGAGCTAAAGAAAGATTTTTTTCGCATAGAGATGAGTTTGGCCAATGGGATCCCAAAAATCAACGCCCAGAATTGTGGAACATATTCAATGGAAAACAAAATTTTGGAGAACACTTTAGAGTGTTTCCGTTGAGCAACTGGACAGAAATGGATGTGTGGCAATACATTTTAGCTGAAAAAATTGACATTCCTTCTCTTTATTTTGCCCATCAACGAGATGTTATTTGGAGAAACAGTACATGGTTACCTATTTCTGATTTTATCCAGATTGATGATAAAGAAGAAGTTGTCAATAAAAAGCTAAGGTTTCGGACACTAGGTGATATTACGATTACTGGAGGTATTGAATCGGAAGCTGATAACTTAGAAAAAATTGTTGAAGAGGTTGCTGCGGCCAGGCATACTGAGCGAGGAAATAGAGCCGATGATAAGCGCTCTGAGACAGCAATGGAAGATCGAAAAAAAGAAGGATATTTTTAATCAATAATCAATAAAGAAGATGGATGGATACTTGGACATGGAACTACTAAGGTTCACAACAGCAGGAAGTGTAGATGACGGGAAAAGTACATTGATTGGTCGATTACTTTACGATTCTAAATCAATATTTGAAGATCAACTTGATCAAGTAAAAGAAACAAGTGAGAGAAGAGGTGCGTCAGAAGTGGATCTAGCTCTGTTAACCGATGGACTAAAGGATGAAAGGGAGCAAGGAATCACGATTGATGTCGCCTATAGATATTTTGCTACTCCAAAAAGAAAGTTTATTATAGCAGATACCCCGGGACACATTCAGTATACCCGAAATATGGTCACAGGGGCATCTACCGCAAACATTGCTCTTATATTAATAGATGCAAGAAAGGGAGTAATTGAGCAAACTTGTCGGCATTCAATTATTGCATCACTCCTTCAAATACCACATATAATTGTATGTGTAAATAAGATGGATCTGGTTGACTACAAGCAAGAGAAATTCGATGAAATAAAAGGAGACTTTGAAAATTTTGCTTCAAAATTAGATGTTAAGGATGTTCAATTTATACCGATTAGTGCACTGAAAGGAGATAATGTTGTCAATCGTAGCGAGAATATGAAATGGTTTGAAGGATCAACACTATTATACACGCTAGAGAATACCCACATTGGAAGCGATCATAATCACATTGACTGTCGCTTCCCGGTTCAAACAGTTATCAGACCGCAAACAGACCAATATCACGACTATCGAGGATATGCTGGGAGAATCGCTGGAGGAGTGTTCAAGCCAGGCGACGAAGTGACTGTTCTGCCTTCCGGGTTTTCATCTAAGGTTAAAACCATAGACACATTCGATGGCTCTGTAGAAGAAGCATTTGCACCAATGTCAGTGACGATTACTTTGGAAGATGATATTGATATTAGCCGAGGTGATATGATTGTCCGTCAAAACAACCAACCAGAATCGCAGCAGGATGTAGATGTGATGCTTTGCTGGTTAAATAATAAAGGACCACAGCCAAGAACAAAATATACAATTCGTCACACCACTGCAGAAGCAAAAGCAATGATTAAGGAAATTCGCTATAAGCTGGATATTAACTCCTTACATAGGAATGAAGAGGATAAAAATATTACAGCAAATGATATTTGTCGTGCGCAGATTCGGACAACTAAACCTCTGTTCATAGATTCGTATAAAAAAAATAGAAATACAGGAAGCATTATTTTGGTTGATGAGGCCACTAACGAAACGGTAGCCGCCGGAATGATAATATGATAGTTGATTTAAGCAATCTTCTCGAAATTGCCAAGAAAGCAGCACGTATAGCTGGGGAAGAAATATTGAAAATATACGATTCCGGAGATTTTTCTGTTGAGTCTAAAGCAGATAATTCACCATTGACTTTAGCTGATAAAGCGGCGCACAAAGCAATTGTAAATGTTCTTAAAAAAACTAATATTCCAATTTTAAGTGAGGAAGGGAGAGATATTTCTTTTGATGAGCGCTCAAAATGGAATTATTTCTGGATGGTGGATCCATTAGATGGGACAAAAGAATTCATTAAGAAAAATGGTGAGTTTACAGTGAATATAGCTTTGATTCACGCTGGGAAGGCCGTTTTGGGGGTCGTATACCCACCTGTTTTAGGAGATTTATATTGGGCAGCGGAAAAAAGCGGTGCCTTTAAAGATCAAAACGGAGTAGTCGAACAATTAAATACTTCTAAAAAGAAATTAACTGATTCAGGAGTAAAAGTTGTGGCGTCAAGATCTCACATGAGCGAAGAAACCGAGAGATATATAAGTAAATTCACTGAAGCAGATATTGTCTCTAAAGGAAGCTCGCTCAAATTCTTACTTATTGCTTCGGGGAAAGCTGATGTATATCCACGCTTTGCTCCGACAATGGAATGGGATACTGCAGCAGCGCATGCTATCGTGTCAGAAGCTGGAGGAAGTGTTGTACTTCAAGATGGTATCACATCATTAACTTACAATAAAGAGAACTTATTAAATCCATACTTTATAGCTTTGCCCTCTTAATTTGGAATCAACCAATTTGCATGAAACTTTTAAAGTATAGTTTGATCTTGATAGCACTATTGTGTGGTCTTCAAGCTCTTTCACAGGACCTTAATAATTTATCCCCGAGCGATTTGAATTCAGTGAACATCGATCAGTTGACTGATGAACAAGTGCAGCGTTTTCTTGATCGAGCAAAAGAAAGCGGCCTTACACTTGAACAACTTGAGCTGGTGGCAAAGCAGCGTGGAATGTCCAATACTCAAATTGCTAAACTTAGAAATAGGATAAGACAGCTACAAGTCGAAGCAAATAATGAAGCTACGATTGTTACACAATCAGATCGTTTAAGAGAATCTGCAGAAGAAGATGATGAATATTCCTTTTTTACATTTTTAAACAATCCAGATTCCGTGAAATCCAACCGATTGAAAATCTTTGGGATGGATATTTTTAAATCAGCTGATATGTCTTTTGAGCCATCTCTAAATGTAGCTACCCCTAGGAATTATATTTTAGGAGCCGGGGACGAAATAATAGTTGATATTTATGGAGCCTCAGAAATAACATACCAAGAAGTTATAAGCCCAGATGGTACAATTTTGATTAGTGGGATAGGACCAATCGCTCTTAGTGGTATCAGTGTTAAAGAGGCAAAAAATAGAATCTTCAATAAACTATCTCTTATATATTCGGGGCTAAAAGGCAGAAATCCAAATACTTTTATACAAGTCTCTTTGGGACAAGTTCGCTCAATAAAAGTAAACGTGGTAGGTAATGTTGTTCAGCCGGGCAGCTATGAATTATCATCATTCTCTACAGCATTTAATGCACTCTATTATGCTGGTGGTCCAACTAAAAATGGTTCTCTTAGAGAAGTTGAGATAATTCGTCAAGGCAAAAAAATAGCAATACTTGATGTCTATAAATACTTATACGAGGGAGAAGATGATGAAAATCCACAACTATTAGATCAAGATGTTCTAATCGTGAAACCCTACATCAATAGAGTTAAATTGGCTGGAAATGTAAAGCAACCAGCTATTTATGAGCTTAAAGAAAACGAAACTATTGATTATTTATTCAGTTTTTCAGGAGGGTTTAGCAATAATGCATTTAAGGAGTTTATAACAATTGATCGGGTTGGGGAAAAGGAAAAAAAAGTGGCAACAATTGACAAATCCAACTTTTCACTGGAGAAAATAATGGATGGTGATTCTATCTACGTCACAAAAATACTGGAAACATATTCAAACAGAATAAAAATTAGCGGAGCAGTAAATAGACCAGGATACTATCAATTGACGCCAGAGATAACTCTTGCTAAGCTAATCGAAAAAGCCAATGGATTGAGAGAGGATGCTTACCTTCAAAGGGGGAACATAATCCGATTATCTCAAACCCTTACATTAAAAAATATATCTTTTAATGTGAGTGAAATCGTCAATGGAAATCAAGATATAATTCTAAGTCCGGATGACATTATTCAAATCTCTTCCATTTTTGATTTATCAGAAGAACGACTGATTACAATAAGAGGTCAGGTCAGAAATCCTGGTGAATTCCCTTATATAGACTCAATGACAGTTGAAGATCTAATCACTATTTCAGGGGGATTAAAAGAGGATGCTAGCACTACAACAGTAGAAGTCGCAAGACGATTAGCTTCAGACCAGGACTTATCCAAATCTTCGGAAATATTTACTTTCCGAATTAATCGAGATTTGGCTATCAATGATGATGCATCAAACTTTATTCTTAGACCTTTTGATTTGGTTTTAATAAAATCTACACCATATGTCAGGCAACATAAAGTGGTCAGAATAGAAGGAGAAGTGAATTTTCCTGGATATTATGCTTTGCAAACGAATGAAGATAAAATTTCGGATTTAATAAATAGAGCAGGAGGTTTAACTAAGTATGGATACCCCGAAGGAGCAGGATTAATAAGAAGAACCGAATACTATCGAACCGAATTTGATAAAGCTGAGTTAGGAGCATTAATTGATGCTAAAAGAAAAGAATTAGAGAAAAAGTTTATTGTTGAGAACCCCAACAGTTCGGAGAACTATAAACTAGTTGAGCAGCAACTAGTTGAGTACGAAAAAGAATTAACAGAGGCATTTAAGATTAAGGAGTCAACGGACGAACTAGAAGCAAGAATCTTTCGAGCACAAGAGCTGAGGAGACTACTTGTAAGAGACTCTGTGTCAGGATCAAATGAACTCATTGAACGGCAAGCAATAGGAATAGAACTAGATAAAATCCTTCAACAACCTAAATCTAGATACGATTTAATATTAAGAGATGGAGACCTGATAAGTGTGCCCAAACAACTACAAACAGTTAGAGTGCAAGGAGAAGTTCTTTATCCAAATACGGTAAGCTACCAAGATGGAATATCCTTTAAAAAATATGTCTCCGCATCCGGTGGTTTTTCTTCTAAAGCGAAGGTTAGTAAATCTTATATTGTTTATGCAAATGGAGCAGCAAAACGTACCAAAAATTTTCTTTTCTTGAAGAAATTCCCAAAGGTAAAACCTGGAGCTGATGTAATTATTCCTCAAAAAGAAAAACGCAGGAAACTCAGTGTTCAGGAAATTCTAGGGATAAGTTCTTCATTAGCTACGATAGCATTAATAATTGACCGATTAATTCAATAAAATGAGTAGAGAAATATCAGGTGGAGAAAAAATTAGTGTGATTGATTTAGCAGCTCATCTCTGGTCAAAGAAGTGGTTTCTAGTAAAAGTAATTATTGCTTTCTGTTTATCAGGACTTTTTATAGGATTCACTTCAAAAGCAGAGTATACGACATATAGCAAACTCATGCCCGAGAGTCAAGATGGATTTAGCCCTGAATTAGGAGGACTTGGAGGATTAGCAGGTTTAGCTGGCATAAACTTAAAAAATCAAGGGGGTGGTTCATTGACACCAGAAATATATCCTGAGATAGTAAAGAGTACTCCATTTATTGATGATTTGATTAATTCGCCAATCTATTTTGAAAATATTGATTCTGTAATTTCAAGTTATGAATATTTCAAAGAGCTTGATAAGCCTTCGATTTTAGGAATGATTGCTGATTATACATTTGGCCTACCGGGCAAAATAAATATACTGTTCCAATCTGCAAAAGAAGATGAAATGTCTAAGACTAATCAGCTGATTCGCTTTTCAAAAGATGATTGGAAAATTTATGAAAAGTACGCTGAAAGACTATCAGTAACTGTGGATCCAGAAACAGGAAATATAACTATTAGTTCTAAAATGCCTGATGCTATGGCAGCAGCTATGACTGTAGAAATGCTCGTAACTAAACTTACCACGCAAATAATACAATACAAGACTGAAAAATCACAATTGAATTTGAAATTTATTAAGAATAGCTTCGAAGAAGCTAAAATTGAATACGAAACTAAACAAAGAGAACTAGCATTATTTTCTGATCGTAATAAAAATATTACAAGTTCTACCGCGAGTATTGAATTCGAAAGATTACAAAATCAGGTAAACATTTCTTTTGAAGTTTATAAAGGTCTTGCGACACAATTAGAGCAAGCTAAAATAAAAGTAAAAGAAGAAACACCGGCATTTACAATCTTAGAGCCTACGAAGGTTCCGGTTGAAAAAAGTAATATGCGAAAGCTTTATGTAATTATCATTTCGATAATTGCAGGAATAGCTATTGGGGCTATTTATGTCATTTTTAAAGCACCTTTTTTAAGCCTAATTAAAGAAATTACCAACAAATAGTATTAGTATGTTCGAAAATTCTACAATCCTGATAACTGGAGGTACAGGTTCACTGGGTAAAGCCTTGACCAAATTCATACTGAAAAATCATTCCGAAATAAGAAAACTCATCATCTATTCTAGGGATGAACAAAAGCAATTTCAAATGGCACAAGAGTTCCAATCTGCTGATTTTCCTAATTTAAGGTTCTTAATTGGTGATGTTAGAGACAGGGAACGATTAACAAGAGCATTTAAGGGGGTGGACTACATTATCCATGCTGCTGCAATGAAGCATGTTCCAATTGCCGAATACAATCCAGACGAATGTATCAAGACGAATGTTGGAGGTGCTCAAAACGTAATTCATGCCGCTTTAGAAACAGGGGTTAGCAGAGTAGTAGCATTGTCTACAGATAAGGCATGTGCACCAATTAATTTATACGGAGCTACAAAGCTAACTTCAGATAAATTATTTGTTGCAGCTAATAATATTAAGGGAGATAATCCAATTAAATTATCCGTTGTTCGATATGGTAATGTGATGGGATCAAACGGATCTGTAATTCCATTTTTCATTAAAAAAAGAGATTCAGGAGAATTGCCAATTACTGATAATCAAATGACAAGGTTCAATATATCATTGGATGGTGGAGTAGAAATGGTAATGCATGCACTAAAACACGCCTGGGGTGGGGAATTATTTGTCCCAAAAATCCCATCATATAAAATTTTAGACATTGCGGAGGCAATTGGGCCAAATTGTGAAAAACCTGTGGTTGGGATTAGACCTGGTGAAAAAGTACATGAAGAAATGATTACAGCTTCAGATTCTTTTTATACTTATGATTTAGGCAAATACTTCGCAATTTTACCAGCTACTCATAAGTGGAAGTTAGACGATTTTATTAAAGAATTTAGTGCCAAGAAAGTCCCTGAAGGATTCACCTATAATTCTGGTGAAAATACTGAATGGGAAACGGTTGAATCGCTAAGGGAATTAATAAAACAACATGTTGATTCTAGCTTTGAGATATGAGTTTTGATGTTATTCCATACGGTAAGCAAGACATTCAGCCAGAAGATGTCGATGCAGTAGTCTCGACTTTGAAGTCAAATTACTTAACCCAAGGTCCTCAAATTGCCGAATTTGAAAATGCATTTTCAAAGTATGTCAGTTCAAAATATGCCATTGCGGTTGCAAACGGAACTGCCGCCCTTCATCTATGTGCACTTTCGTTAGGAGTAAATGAAAGTAGTAAAGTAATTACTAGCCCCATAACTTTTGCTGCTTCAGCAAACTGCATTCGCTACTGCGGAGGTGAAGTTGAATTTGTAGACATAGACCCCAAAAGTTGTTTGCTGGATATCAATAAAGTAAGAGAACTTCTTGAAAGCCATCCTGCTGGCACATATTCAGGTATAATCCCAATTGATTTTTCAGGTAGAGCTGTCGATTTGGAAGCATTCAGGAAACTAGCCGATGAGCACAATTTATGGATAATTGAAGATGCATGTCACGCGCCAGGAGGATATTTTTTAGATAGTTCTGGGACAAAACAGAACTGTGGTAATGGTCAGTATGCAGATTTAGCAATATTTTCATTTCATCCAGTAAAACATATTGCGGCTGGAGAAGGAGGTATGATTACCACCAATAATGAAGATTTGTATTATCGATTATTAAAGTTAAGAACACACGGAATAACAAAAGACTCCAAAGACTTTCAGAACGATAAATCAACAGTACTAGGTCAAAATACTGACGAAAACGAATGGCCCGAATGGTATATGGAAATGCAAGAGTTGGGATATAATTATAGGTTAACTGATATTCAAGCAGCTTTAGGAAAAAGTCAGTTAAAACGGGCAGAATCTGGACTAAAAAGGAGACAAGATATTGCTAAAGAATATTTCAAAGCCTTCGAAAATGCAAAGTTTGTTATAAGTCAATCTGGCTCACTTGAAGGGCATGCCTATCATTTATATGTGGTGGAGGTTGAAGATAGATTAGGTCTTTATAAATTCCTTAGGGAGAAAAATATTTATGCCCAGATACATTATTTCCCTACCCACCTGATGCCGTATTATAAACAATTTGGTTGGAAAGAGGGAGACTTACCAAATGCAGAGCAGTATTATAGAGGCTGTTTAAGCTTACCTATGTTTCCAACACTTACGGAGGATGAATTGGATTTTATAATCAATGCTGTATTTGAATATTATGGCTAACCTATGCATAATACCTGCCAGAGGTGGGAGCAAAAGAATTCCCAATAAGAATATTAAAAATTTTCTTGGAAAACCGATTATTGCCTATTCGATAGAAACCGCATTAAAAAGCGGACTTTTTGATGAGGTTATGGTTTCAACAGACTCAGCTGAAATCGCGGATGTTTCAAGAGAATTTGGAGCAATAGTCCCCTTCAATAGATCTGGTAAAAATTCCGATGACTATGCAACTACGTCAGATGTCATTCTTGAAGTGATTGAATCCTACAAAGCAAAATTATCTCGAGAATTTGAATATGTATGTTGTATTTACCCTACTGCTCCATTTATTAGTGTGGAGAATCTTACAAAGGCATACGATTTAATGTGCTTAGAAAAAAGAAGTACGGTGTTTCCAACTGTTCGCTATGCATACCCTATACAAAGGTCGCTTAAATGGAGCGATAAGTTAGGAAATATTGAATTTGTATGGCCTGAATATGCACAAACTAGATCTCAAGATTTGGATGAACGATATCATGACGCAGGACAATTCTATTGGATTAATGTTGATAAATTCAAAAGCCAACCTACTCTTATTTCTGAGAATACCTCTAGTATCCTCATGAAAGAAATAGAAGTTCAAGATATTGACAATATCAGTGATTGGAAAATTGCAGAATTAAAATATGAGGCATTACGAAGCTCTTAACAAGCAAGTTTATTCAAATGACAATTACTCTATTGTGCCTATAAGGGAGGAAGATAGGTACGAAATAATGAACTGGAGAAACGAGCAGATTTATCACCTCAGGCAAAGTGAACCATTAACTACAGAAAAGCAGGATCATTACTTTTCTAATATCATTTCGGACTTATTCAAAGCTGAAAATCCAAACCAAATTCTTTTTTCATTTATGAAGGGAGAAAAGTGCATAGGTTATGGAGGACTCGTTCATATAAATTGGATAGATAAAAATGCCGAAATTTCTTTTATAATGGATACCAAACTAGAAAACTCTGAGTTTCGAATAAACTGGGAACAGTATTTAAAACTGATTGAAAAAGTAGCTTTTAAAGATTTAGCTTTTAATAAAATATTTGTCTACGCATTCGATTTAAGACCTCATTTGTATGATGTTTTAGAACAGCAAGATTTCTTTTTAGATGCTCGATTAAAAGATCATTGCTTTTTTGAAAATACATTCATTGATGTTGTGATATACTCTAAGCTAAACGGTCAATGAAAATAGCATTATTAATTAGCGGACATTTAGGATATTTATTATTTAAGCAACTGCTAAATGATTATTTAATAACCGCTGTATTTACTGATAAAAATTCTCAAGAAATAATTAAGAAGTGTAACTCATTATCTCTACCATGCTTTGTAGGCAACCCTCGTGAAGGACGTGCCAGCGAGTTCTTAAAAATGGACCGGCCAAATGTGCTGCTTTCAGTCAACTATTTGTTTCTTATTCAATATGATATAATTCAATGGCCAACTTTGGTAGCCTTGAATGTACATGGCTCATTGCTGCCAAGATATAGAGGAAGGACTCCCCATGTATGGTCAATCATCAACGGCGAAAGTAAAGCTGGTATTACCGCCCATGTCATTGAAGAAGAATGTGATTCTGGTGATATTGTAGCACAAGTTTCTATAGATATAGAAGAAAATGATACCGGTGGCGATTTACTAGAAAAATATAAAGTAAAATATCCGGAGCTAATTAATGGTACACTTAAAGACATTGAAAAGGATAGTCTGAAAAGAGTAAAGCAGGATGAACAAAAAGCCACATATTTTGGAAAACGTACACCAGGTGATGGCCTCATTGATTGGAATTGGCAAAGAGAGAGGATAAGGAATTGGGTGAGAGCTCAGGCGAGCCCATATCCGGGAGCATTTTCTTTCTATAAGACACATAAATTAATAATTGATGAAGTTGTATATTCAGATTACGGATTTCAGGCAAGCCAAACAAACGGAACAATACTTAACACTGAGCACGGAATTGTTGTAAAATGTCCGAATGGAGCTGTTATGATATCCAAACTTCGAACTACACTGCCATCGGATCTGAGTGAAGGTTATATATTGAATTGATATGTATATAGGAAATTACAAAATAGATGAACACAGTCCTGTTTTTATTATTGCAGAGCTTTCTGCCAATCATAATCATGACAAAGAAATTGCATTGAAAACAATATATGCTGCTAAAAAAGCAGGCGCTGATGCAATCAAACTGCAGACATATACTCCAGATACACTTACCATTGATTGTGATAATGAGTATTTCCAAATAAATCAAGGTACACTCTGGGATGGAAAAACTCTTTACGATCTTTATAAAGAAGCTTTTACACCCTGGGACTGGCATGAAGATTTATTTTTAGAAGCCAAAAAATTAGGGTTAGAGTGCTTTTCGTCACCTTTTGACAATTCTTCGGTTGATTTGTTAGAAAGTCTGGGTGCACCTGCTTACAAGATTGCTTCATTCGAAATACAAGATATTCCCTTAATACAATATGCTGCTTCTAAAGGGAAACCAATGATTCTAAGTACAGGGATTGCCACATTAAATGACATTGAATTAGCCTTAGAAGCTTGCAAAAAAATGGATAATCAGGATGTTGTTCTGTTGAAATGCACATCTTCTTATCCTGCTCCTATTTCGTTGGCAAACCTTAGGACAATGGTTGATTTTCGTACCAGATTTAACATTCCTGTAGGGCTATCAGATCACACTATTGGAAACATAGTGCCAACTACATCTACAGCTCTTGGCGCAAGAGTTATTGAGAAACATTTCATACTTGATAAGTCAATAGGAGGGCCAGATGCCGATTTCTCCCTTGACCCAACGGAGTTTAGGTCCATGGTAGATTCAGTTCGTTCCGTAGAAGAATCATTGGGTGATATCACTTATGAAATTTCAGAAAAGGTTAAAAAGAATCAAAAATTTGCACGTTCTCTGTTTATTGTAAAAAACGTTCAAAAAGGAGAAAAATTCACACCTGAAAATGTCAGATCAATTAGACCAGGGTATGGATTACATCCAAAATACTATGAGGATGTAATTGGTTCTACGGCAAAACGAAATATACAAAGAGGTACACCGCTGGTGGAGGGGATGTATTGATGCTGCAATTTGCGAAGCATATCTATCATTATTTTAGAGCTTTATGGTATATACTGCTTTTAAAACCGCCTGCGGTTAAAGGGAAGAAAATTATTTTAGTCATTAACCATTTCTTTGATCAAGATATAGCTGCATTGAAAGCAGCTGAAGATGAATCAAGCGTGCATTTTTTTGTGATCGAACCTCAAAAGTTGTTTGCTCCAATTATTTCTACATTCCCACATGAAATAAAATTTGCCAGCATTCCATACGATGACCCTACCCAAACTAAGAACCGGAGGAAAGCATCGAAAATTTCCAGATATATTTTAAAGATCTTACTGAGTAAGATTCCATTTGATCTAATTCTAACACCGTCTGATTTATACTACTGGCTCAGAGAATTTATTCATACAGCAAAAAATCAAGAAATAGAGACAATCGTTTTAGACAAGGAAGGGATAATTTCACCGCATTATTATTTTCATCACGCAGAGAAAATAAAAAATCTTTTTCCTCCAATTTCTGATCAGTTTATTGTTTGGTCTGATCGTCAAAAATCTTTCTGGGAGAATGTGGGAATTAGTAGCAGTCTTATTAAAGTAATAGGTCAACCACGTTCTGACCTCTTGTTCACTTTAAAGAAGCAAGATCTAGGACTTTTTGAGGATGAATCAAGACATCAGGTTTTGTTTTTCACCTATTTCGAGAATGCTTATATAACACCTGAACTGGAAAAAGAAAAAGGACTTTCATGGCGCGAACTAAGAAGCAGCACTCATAGTCAAATAAAAAAGCTAGCTGAATTATACCCAACCACTCACTTTATAGTGAAGTGCCACCCGCAACAATTAGACATTGATAAAATCGAATCTTTTTTTGCAGGAGTAAAGAATGTTATAGTGTTGGCAGGTGCTGAGTCGTCCAATCAGCTTTTGATCAATTCCAGTTTAGTTGTGGGATTTCAATCAACAGCTCTTATTGAGTCAATTGTCCTTAGAAAACCTACGATATATACATTTTATACTTCGGATGTTAAAGCCTTTAAGGAAGGTATACTACCATTTCATGAGTTTGATGTTTTTGATATCGTACAATCGGAAACCCAATTATTTGACAGAATTTCGGCTTATATCAGTTCGGAATTTAAAAGTATACCGAATGAAAAATCGCGAAATGAATTATTGAAGCTTTATTTTAATGATCCTGATGGTGATACTGGCAAAAAAGTGATTTCTTACTTAGAGTCTATTTTAAAGTGAGTTTAAGTAAGAAGATAGCTAAAAACACCTTAATTAACGGTATAGATCTATCGGTAAGTATTTTATTCGGATTTCTTGTTGTTCCAATATTATTAGGAAGATTGGGTGAGGAGGTATTTGGTATATACAGTTTAATAGTAGTCTTTTCAGTCGGCGGATTTCTTTCATTCTTTGATTTAGGTCTGGAAGGTGCACTAGTAAAGTTCCTTGCAAAGTATGATGGATTAAAAAATTATAAAAGCTTCTCAAAATATTTTTGGAATGGACTCGTGTTGTATACTATTATAGGAGTTGCCATTTATACTTTACTGTTTGTAACATTCTACTTAACAGAATTTTTCCCATTCGATATCTCTGAACCGCTTATTTATTTAAGTAGAAATGTTTTAATGGTATATATATATCAATTCCCATTTCAATTTTTGTCTCTAGGCCTAAGAGCTACCCTGACATCAGTCCATAAGTTTGCCGCTTTAAAAACAATTAACGTTATATATGTGGGAGCTAACTTCTTACTGATTTATTTTCAGTTTCAGAGTGAGAATGATTTTTTGCAATACATTTATTATTTCAACTCACTATTTATACTCAAGTGCCTAATTGAGTTTGTAGTGTCAGTAAGAATTATTCCATCAAATTTGAGGTTTCAAATCTCTTTCCAAAGAAGTGTACTAAAAGAGCTTTTTTCTTTTGCCAAATATCTATTTCTAAGCAAGCTCGTAGGCTTTGTATACAACTTTACTGATAAGTTAATTATCAGTTTTTTCATGCCTATAGCTTATCTTTCTAAATTCAATATTCTTGTTAAACTGCCTAATTTGATGACCTCAATCAGCTCAGTACTTAACTCAACAATTGTTCCAATAACTTCCAATTTATCTGCAGCCAAGGATGACAATGCACTTAAATCTCTTTTTATTAAAGGAACGAAGTATAAGATGATGATAATCATTCCATTTGTAATTGTTTCGATTTTTGCTGCAGATCAATTTATCAGGCTGTGGATAGGAGAAGAGTATACAAATCTTGCACTTCTTTCTATTATACTTCTTATACAGTTTCTATTTAGTCAGTTCACATCGTTTGGATCCACTATGGTGGTTGGTAGTGGCTATGTTAAAGAAGTATTACCTTATTCGATATTTGGGAGTATTATTAATATTGTTGTAAGCCTATCTTTATTATCTAGACTTGGTCTTTTAAGTCTTGTTTTAGGGACGACAATTTCTCATGCAGTTATTTTTTTACCGTATACCTTGAAAATAATGAGCATGTACAACATCTCAAAGAGAGAGTTTTGGATTGAAATTAGGAAACCACTACTATCATTTATTCTATTTGCTTTGCTTTGTATTCCAATCAAATCATTTTTTGATCCAGGAAATTTTTTCATGCTTGGTGTTGAAATGGCGACATTGTTGTTTTTTTATTTTCTGATTGCACTATTTTTTGTACTGAGTAAGAGAGACAGGAATCGTGTAAGAGGCATAATGAAAATTTAATGGACAGTATGTCTTATGTGATATTATTAAATACGTTAATGGTTGCTCTTTATATCCTTTATATGGTAAGGATTTTTAGAACACTAGGAGCACATATATTTCCGTTATTATATCTAATAATCATTTCTTCGTGGATTTTATCCTCTGTTTATGCCCTTGACTTTGGAGGCACATATATTTTTGAATTGAGAATAACTTCTACTCAATCATTCGCTACAAGCGCTTTGGTTCTTTGCAATATTGTATTTTTTGAAGGTATATTTTCATATTTAAAAAAGAGGGACTATTCCATTACGCCGATAATAGATAAGCCACTCATTCTTCCTAAGAAGCTACAATTGCTAGACTTCTCTATCAACATCCTTGTTTTAATAGTGTATAGTTCATTTGTAATTACTGGTATTCCCCTTTTATCGGGAATGGATAGAGCATCTTATTGGGATCTGGTTTCTGAGATTCCAATAATTAACATTGTTTTGGGAAATTACCTGTTGATTTCATTTTTAGTTGGACTCAACTATGGGCTAAGAAAGAAAATGGGACAAAAAGCTGGGTGGTCTTTTTTCCAATTAATATCGATTATTGTTTTCTTCATACTTGCGGGAAATAAATTTTCAGCACTATTTAGCATCATCACAAACTTCCTCATTTCACCAACTTTTCTAGGAGTGTTTGATTCTATCTCATTTAAAAGACTATTCAAAATAGGATTTGCCTCAATTGGTTTTTTTCTGATTGTTATTTTTATTCAAAGTAATACGTATTCACTATCAAGCGAATCATATGGAAAATATAAAATCTTCTCATATCTATTTCAGCGGGTTTTTGTTTTGCAAGGAGAGCTTTGGTGGAAAACGTTTCAAGATATTATTGTCGAAGGACAATTTGATAGTGGCCATTTGATGGAAGAATTGAATGCTGTTTTTTTCAGAACTCAAGAGTCATATACGGGATTGAGATATTTAATGATTGAGTCGGCAAATGGGAGTTTTATTTATGAAATTTTAAAAGGAAATTATATGTACACAGGAGCATTTCCTGCTATTATAATTGCCACATTTACCAAAGTCTTGGTTCTGCCCGTCCTTTTTGTTTTGGGAAGATTAATAGCGATTCTTCTACTGATCTTTAAGAAACTTCACTTTAAAAGAAGCTTGTTTAGATTGTATCTCATTTATGTGTTATACAGTACTTGTTTATCTATGATATTGGGCGGAGCATTCGGTAATTTTTTTATGCTATCGAATGTGCTTAGAGTTATAATTTTACTCGGAATTACGCTTCTCATTCATGACAATTATAAGAGAATAAAAATACAAACCAATTAATCACAATGGAGGGTAAGAATGTTTTATTTATTTCAATTTTTGATTTGACGAAAGTCTTTGACGCTATAAGCAAAAAACTCCCTCCATCTAATAACTACTTTTGGATAACGACAAATGAAATTTGGACAACATACCTACTTGAACAAGGTATTGAAAAGCATAAAATCCTTCAGCTAATTTATAAGGAATCAGATTTTTTATCAGATGCCGAAAAAGATGAATTGATAACTGATGTTGTGAATGATGAAAACATTGCTGATTTAAATATTTTTCAAAGCATAATAATGGACAGGTTTTTAATGCACTCAAACATGAAAAACATAGATGACTATGTTTTTCTCTACTACAGAGACATTAGAAATTTCTTATTGAATAATAAGATGAATGTCGTTTTCGGGGAGCCGACCAATTTTAATGAACTTCTTCTTTACATAATAACTAAAGCTCACGGTATTGAATTTATATCTCCTAATCATATGAGGTATCCAAGTGATAGGGTAGTATTTACAAAAGGTTATTTAAAATCGGAGCTGGTTAGAATGAATAATAAGCAAGACCGTGCTTTAGGAAGTCAATATTTTATTCGATTCAAAACTGAAAGAGATCTTCCATCGTATTTCACTATTAATAACAAGAATAAGATTTTTAACATACCCCGAATTGTTAAATCCCTTCGACAAAGATTGACTCAGTATAGAAGAGGATCTATCAATCACTTGACACACCATCCTCTTCGGGAAAGAGTTTCTTATAATCTCAAGAGAGTTTTCAATTCTTTCGTTTTGCGAAAAATATATAGATACCAGTCGCTTAGTTCGATAAATACAAAAATTGCCTTTTACGGAATACATGTGCAGCCAGAGAACTCCATTGATGTAATCGCCTCTTTTTTTAGTGACCAGGTAAAACTCATTAAAGATCTAAGGCGGTCTTTACCCTTTAATTTTACTTTAATTGTAAAAGAGCATCCGAATAAATTAGGATCGAAGCCTCTTAGATTTTATTCAGAAATAAGAAAAATACCAGGTATTGTTATAGTCCATCCATTTACAAGTACTTTTGAAATTATGGAAAAGTCAAGTTTAGTATTTACTGTTTCAGGGACAACGGCATATGAAGCTGGTTTACTTGGCAAACCCGCCATTATGTTTTCACCTTTATTTTTTAATGATTTATCAACAATTTCTTATTGCAAGAACATTTCTGATCTAAGTGATCTTGTAAAAAAAGCGATATCCACTGAGCAAGATGCGAAAAAAGATGAAATTGCAATGGAAGATTTATTCGAAAATTCAGGGGAAGGTTATTGGACCGATCCATATACAGATAGTAGTGTATTGAAGGATGAGAATATTGAAAAGCTTGCAGTTGCATTTGATAGAGTTATTTCAAAATGTTAAAGTATTTATTTCAAGATAAAGCTCGAAATAAAGGCAATCCAAAATTTATTTTCATCCTAGCCTTTTTCCGTTTGGTGCACCTTTTCGCAAAAGATAAAAAAAGCTTCTTATGGTTTTGTGGAATACCACTTATGGCAACTTATCGCATTTTTGTTGAAGATTTTTTGTGCATAGAAATAAGAGCAGCTACAAAAGTGGGACAAGGTTTGAAGATCGAACATGGATTTGCTTTGGTGATAAATGATAGCACAATTATTGGAGATAATGTACATCTTAGACATTCTACAACTATAGGCTGCAAAATGAAAAAAGATGGAAGTCAAGGACCGAGCCCAGTAATAGGAAATAATGTTGAAGTTGGAGCTCATGTAGTTATTCTTGGAGGTATATATATTGGGGATAATTCTAAAATTGCTATTGGAAGTATTGTTATAGATGACGTGCCACCAAATTCAATAGTTGCAGGAAATCCAGCAAAAGTAATTCGCCAGAGACCATAATTTCTTTCTGTATGGAAATTAAAACCATCATTATAGTTAATGATTTTGCATATGTAAATGGTGGAGCTAGTGAAGTAGCAATTTCTTCAGCAATTGCCTTGTCTAAAAAATATCGTGTTATATTTTTTTCATCGGTAGGTCCAATTGATAAAGTATTAGAAAAAAGTAATGTTGAAATAATTTGCCTCGGACAGAAACCGATTGGAGACGGGAAAAAGTCGATCGCATTAATTCAGGGAATTTGGAATCAAAGAGCAAAGTTAAAATTCAAGCTGTTACTTAAATCATTAGACAATAATAGTACAATCATTCATTTACATGGGTGGACCAAATCTTTATCCTCATCGTTTGTTCCAACAATGAGTAAAATGAAATTTAAAAGCGTTCTTACCCTACATGATTATTTCACTGTCTGTCCAAATGGAGCTTTTTACAATTACAATAAGCGTGAGATATGCAAATTAAAACCTATGTCTGCGTCTTGTTTAGCTTCCAATTGTGATAAGCAGTCATTTTACCACAAAATGTGGCGAGTTCTCAGGCAATTTGTGCAGAAAAGAATTTCAGGCATACCCGGAAAAGTAAACGGGTTTATAAAAGTATCTCATTTTAGCTATAATATCCTTTCTCAGTATCATAAATTTAAAAATGTTCAATTAGTAAAAAACCCGATCAACATGTCTATGCATGACCCTGTGAATGTAGCCAAGAATGAATCTTATGTTGCTGTTGGGTCTATTGACTTTCAAAAGGGGCCATTTCTCTTTGCCGAAGCAACTAAAATGGCGGATGTCAAATCCATGCTTATTGGATCAGGTCCTTTAGAAGAGAATATCAAAAAGAAGTTTAGCGAAATTGAGATTACTGGGTGGCTAGCACGACCCGATGTAATTGACAATTTAAATAAGGCGAGAGTGCTAATATTTCCTTCTGTATGGTATGAAACTCTAGGGCTCGTGGTGTTGGAAGCTGCTTCACTTGGAATTCCCTCAATAGTAGCAGACACTAGTGCAGCAAAAGAATTAATTGAAGATGGAGTGACTGGACTCTTATTTAAGAGCAATGACGTAAATGATCTTACGGAAAAAATAAATACTTTGAAATCAGATCAAATTGTATCCAAACTCGGAAAAGAAGCCTATCTAAGGTACTGGAAAGATCCTCAAACGAAAGAGACACATTTTGATGAACTAAAAGCAGTATACAATAAATTAGCTAGTTTATGAGCCCTAGCAATTACGCAGATTTTGACAAAACCATCGGGTTAGTATGTCCGACATATAATGCTGGAAGTATGTGGATTGAGTGGATATCTGCAGTCAAGTCACAGTCTGTTAGATTGAAAATTCTCATTATTGATTCTGGATCTTCCGACAATACGGTAGCTCTGGCAAAAGATGCTGGATTTGAAGTGAAATCTATCTCAAATAAGGAGTTTAATCATGGATCGACAAGAAATCTTGGTGCTGATTATTTCGGTGATTCTGTTGATATTTTGGTTTACTTAACTCAAGACGCAATTCTTGAGTCCACAGATTCCATTTTGACTATTGTAAATTACTTTCAAGATTCTAACATTGGTGCAGTATGTGGTAGACAATTACCTAGAAAAGGGGCTAAAGCGATTGAAGCTCATGCAAGAATATTTAATTATCCTTCTGCTTCTTCAACTAAATCGAAGATAAATATTGATGAAATTGGGATTAAAGTTGCTTTTATGTCAAATTCTTTTGCAGCATATCAACGATCACTCTTTTACGACTGTGGCAAATTTCCAGATGATACCATCTTTGCAGAAGATATGAGCCTTGCTGCTCGCATGATTTTAAAAGATTATAAAGTTGCTTACTCGGCTGATGCAACTGTGTATCATTCTCACAACTATACATTCACTGAAGAATTTAAAAGATATTTCGATGTTGGTGTCTTTTATTCAAGAGAAAGTTGGATAAAGGATAGGTTTGGCGGAGCAGGAGGAGAAGGAATTAAGTATGCGGTTTCAGAATTAAAATATCTAATTAAAATTGGTAAAGCCTATTTACTATTTTATGCAATAATTAGAAATATTCTAAAATTCATAGCATTTAAACTTGGAGGAATAGAATCTCATTTACCAAAAGGTATCAAACAAAGGCTTAGTATGAATAAAAGTTATTGGAATAGATGAATGTAATAATTACGGGAGGGTCAGGCTATATAGGGACGCACATAATAGAATCTCTTTTAGAAAATCCTAAAGTTGATCATATAATTAATATAGATTTAAATCCTTCTACCATCAAACATTCTAAAATTGAAAATAAGATAGGAGATATTCGTAATTCTAAATTATGTGAAGAATTGGAAATTGAAGGGGATTACAGCTATTGTATACACTTGGCAGCATTGTGTAAGGAGCCTGGTTTCGAATGGGATCAGTATTTTGAGACTAATCATCAAGGCACAATCAATGTTATTGAACTTTGTGATTCACTAGGCATTGAGGAAATAATTTTTACAAGCACAATGATGGTATATAAAGCTGGAGAATATCAAAGGAATGAAAGCTCTATTACCTCACCAGATACAGCATATGGTATTAGCAAATTACTTGGGGAAAAAGAACTTTTTGCTTGGAAGGCGAAGAAAAGATCCAAGAGAAAAATTAAAGTAGTTCGTCCTGCCGTCGTTTTTGGAGAAAATGAAAATGCTAATTTCACAAGGCTTTACAAATCTTTAAAAAAAGGATTTTTCCCGTATGTAGGTAAATCAACGACTATTAAGTCATCAATTTATGTTAAGGAGCTAGTCAGTTTTATTGATTTCTTAACTTCTAAAAATGTAGATTCTGATATTTTTAATTTGGCATTCCCTGAAGATCAATCTATAAAAAAAATAATAGAAATCTTCAAGGAAGTATTTCGTATTAGGTCTTTCAATCCGATAATCCCATATAAATTATTATTACTAATTGCCAGAGGATTTGAAATGCTGAATGCTATGGGCTTAACCAATTCTATTCATCATAGAAGAATTCAAAAATTATATTTCAGTACCAATATATTTCCTCAAAATGCATTGAGTGCTGGATACGTTTTTAAATACAACCTTAAATCCTCTTTAGAAGACTGGGAACAATCTAATGATCCGAATATAGTACGAAAGTATGCTACTATAGCTACTATATTTGTGCTATAATAAGGTTCATGCCAGCGCAACACAGATATTCTCAATACTTTCCCATACTATTTCTCTTAATAGATTTAGCGTGTTTAAATATTGGAATATTTGCGTCGAGTCTATATCGTTTTGGATATTTGATTCCTGGCAATGATTATCAAATTCTTCAGCTTCTTCTCAATGTTATATGGATAGGAGTTTTTTTCAGCTCGAACCTCCAGCGGATTAATAGAAATTCTAGACTATTGGATCATTTGAATAAGGTATTGACTGGATTGGTCATAAACCTTTCAATTGTATTTGCTCTATGGTTTGCACTAGAACCCGTTGATTATTCTAGAAAGTATCTTTTTATCACATATCTCATTTTTACGATTACAATATTATTTTGGAGAAGTATCTGGCATTACGTAATAAGATATTATCGAATAAAGGGATACAATATTCGTAAAGTTGTAATAATTGGAAAAGGAGATTTATCTGATTCGCTTGCAGAGTATTTCACAGAATCTCCAGAACTTGGCTACCAACTAGTTGGAATTGTTGATGATAACTCAGAAGCAGATGAACGCTTAGTAAATTTCGAGAAGTTTACAATCTCGCAAGAAGCTGATATTGTTTTTTGTTGTCTTCCACATCTAAAAGACGAGCAAGTAAAAGATGTCATTGATTTTGCGGAAAATAATTTGATTAAAGTCAATTTAATCTCTCAGTTTAGTCGGCTTTCCAACTATAATCTTTCAATTGAACAGTTTGGAAGTATTCCAATAATAAATGTTAATTCGATACCACTTGATAGCCTTGTTAATAAATTTATTAAGCGGATTTTTGATTTAGTGTTTTCAAGCATTTTTATTATACTCATTCTATCCTGGCTGGTTCCAATTATTGGTTTCCTTATCAAGATGGAGTCTAATGGCCCCATTTTCTTCAAGCAGAAAAGACACGGCAAAGACAATCATTTTTTTGTATGTTGGAAGTTTCGTACGATGAGTTTTGAAAAAAATGCTGAGTTTAAGCAAGCTACAAAGAACGATAACAGAATAACCAAAATTGGTACAATCCTTAGAAAAACCTCCATTGATGAATTACCGCAGTTCATTAATGTTTTTTTGGGGGATATGTCTGTTGTTGGCCCTCGACCACATCCGATCAAACTGAATGAAGAATTCCAGCCAAAAATAGATCGTTTCTGGCAAAGGCATGCTGTAAAGCCAGGAATTACAGGATTGGCACAAGCCAAAGGCTTCAGGGGAGAAACATCTGAGTTAAGTGATATGAGTGGACGTGTTAAACTCGATCGATTTTACGTCAAGAATTGGTCTCTGATACTTGATCTTAAAATTATTCTATTAACAGCCCTATCTATTTTAAAGGGTGATCAAAACGCCTATTAAAAATGAAAAATGTGTTGGTGACTGGAGGGTTGGGATTTATTGGTTCCCACACTTGTGTTGAACTACTTAATGATGGATATAAAGTATTAGTAGTTGACAATCTTTCCAATTCTCACGAGGATGTTAAGCATCAAATTGAAAAAATATCGAATGATAAGATTGGCTTCATCAATCATGATTTGATAAATATTCAAGCAGTTGAGCCTATCTTTTCTACAAGGAAAATCGATTCCATCATCCACTTTGCTGCACATAAAGCTGTAGGTGAATCAGTTGATCAGCCGTTAAAGTACTATCAAAACAACTTGATTTCACTTTTGAATTTGCTCGAGATGAGTAAGAAGTATAATGTAAATCAATTCGTGTTTTCATCTTCTTGTACGGTTTATGGTCAGCCTGACAATCTCCCAGTTACAGAATTATCTCCTATTAAAGAAGCTGAATCACCATATGGAAATACAAAGCAAATCTGTGAAGCCATTATAAAAGATTTTTGTAAATCGAATGGATCGTTTAAAGCAGTCTCATTGAGATATTTTAATCCAGCAGGTGCTCATGCTAGTGCTTTGATTGGGGAACTGCCTCTTGGAGTTCCAAACAACTTAGTTCCATTTATAACTCAAACTGCTGTAGGTATCAGAGAAAAATTAAGTGTCTTTGGTGGCGACTATAATACGCCTGATGGGACCTGCATTAGAGATTACATTCATGTGGTAGATTTAGCAAAAGCACATATTGCAGCTTTGGAATACATAGAAAATATGAATGAAAGCTACGATATTTTTAATGCTGGTACAGGTACAGGACATTCGGTATTAGAAGTCATTAAATCTTTTGAGAAGGTATCAGGTGTTAATCTAAATTATGAAATTGTGGGTAGGAGATTGGGAGATATTGAAAAGATTTTTGCTGACACAAAGAAGATTAATTCTGTTTTAAAATGGAATGCCGAATGCGATCTGGATACCATGATGCAGTCCGCTTGGGAATGGCAAAAAAAGCTGAAGGAGCTCTGAAATGGTATTTCAACTATGAAAATCGTCCATTTGGCGAAATAGTTATAAAATCCCTATAAAAATTAACATTTTTGAACTGGTTTTAAATTACCATAAAAATAAAATGACACTGCCGCTCGCCATAGCAACCTCGTTCTTAGTAACGCTAACCATGATGCCTGTTATCATTAGGGTGTTCAGATCTATAGATTTATTAGATAGACCGGATAAGCGCAAGATTCATAGAATTAGTACACCTAGTTTAGGAGGTATCGGAATATGTGCAGGGATAATACTAGCGCTACTAATTTCAATCTCATTTGCCGATTTAGCAACTCAGAAGTATTTCCTGGGAGGAACCATACTGATATTCCTTCTTGGAGTAAGGGATGATCTATCAAGCTTATTGGCACAACATAAACTCGTCGTACAAATATTTGCAGCTTTTTTGGTTGTATTCTTTGGAGGTGTAAAGATTGAAGGATTTAATGGATTATTTGGAATTAGCAGTTTCCCATGGTTGTGGGATGAAGTATTCTCAATATTTGTCATTGTAGTTATGACCAATGCATTTAATCTAATTGATGGTATAGATGGATTAGCCGGATGTATTGCGCTAATAATTTCATCATTTTTAGGATGGGCAGCATTTCAAAGCGGACATATTATGGATTCTGCGATTGCTTTTTCTATTGCTGGGGCATCATTAGGATTTTTATTATATAATTGGTATCCCTCCAAAATTTTCATGGGCGATACAGGATCAATGGTTTTTGGGTTTATGCTTACAGCATTAATGATCAAGTTTTTGACTACCCCTGCCCCTCCATCAGTCATTTTATCTCCTGTAGCAACAAGCTTAGCATTGTTTGTACTTCCTGTGTATGATACGCTTAGAGTTTTTATCATCCGTTTCATCAACGGTAGTCCTCCTTTGGCGCCTGATCGTAATCATATTCATCATGTATTGTTAAAGTTAGGATTGAATCATGCGCAATCAACTGCTTGTCTTAGTACATATAACATCCTTATTATTTCGTTTGCAGTCTTTTTTCAATCCATTGGTGAGCTTTGGATCATGCTCTCGATGACAGGTGTAACCGTTGGATTGGGCGTTATATTGGATCGTAAGGTTATTAGAAGAGAAGCTAAACGACTTGCTAAAATCATTCCTCCAGAAATTAAATTAAGCAAATCACATACCTCAGTATAATTGCTATTTTTGCAATTCATTTTGAATTGTAATTAGAAGATGCTGGACAAGGTAAAATCATTTATTTCAGAAATAGCGAATGCTACTGCGAAGACTGAAGAGGATATAGAAAATTTCCGACTCAAGTTTGTTGGCAGAAACAATGTGATAAATGATCTTTTTGACGAGTTTAAGAAAGTGCCTTCTGAGCAAAAACGTGAACTTGGCCCAGCGCTGAATAAGTTAAAAAATCTAGCACAATCTAAGTTAAAGGAATTATCCAGTTCGGTTGGAGTCTCCTCAAATACAAGATATAATGTTGACGTAACACTTCCTGGAACATTTGGATCTGAAGGATCAATTCACCCAATTTCACAAACGAGAAGCAGAATAATTGAAATATTTGAAAGGCAAGGTTTTAATGTAGAAGATGGCCCGGAAATCGATAACGATTGGAACAATTTTACCGCATTAAACTTCCCTGAGAATCATCCAGCTCGTGAGATGCAGGACACTTACTTCATAGAAAAAAATCCTGATGTTTTGCTAAGAACTCATACTTCGAATGTTCAAATAAGGCTGATGAATAATAAGAAGCCTCCTATTCGTGCAATCATGCCAGGAAGGGTATATAGAAATGAGGCTATTTCTGCTAGAGCACATTGCTTTTTCCATCAAGTAGAAGGGCTGGTTGTGGGAGAGAATATAAGCTTTAGGGATCTTAAAAATACACTTTATCATTTCTCTAGAGAAATGTTTGGAAAGGATACCAAGATAAGATTGAGACCATCATATTTCCCTTTTACAGAACCTAGCGCTGAGATAGACATCAGCTGTTTCATTTGTGGAGGAAGCGGATGTAAAATATGCAAGCAAACAGGATGGGTAGAGATTGCCGGCTCTGGAATGGTCGATCCTAATGTTTTAGAAAATTGCGGAATCGATTCGACCAAGTATAGTGGTTTTGCTTTTGGAATGGGGATAGAACGAGTAACTATGTTGAAGTATCAGCTTGATGACTTAAGGCTTTTTTCAGAAAACGATGTGCGCTTCTTGAAGCAATTTTAGAGGAGATCGGAAATAATTTTTTCCTCCGTTATTCCTTCAGCTTCAGCTTTAAAGTTTCTTACTATTCTATGTCTGAGCACTGGCGTTGCCACCAATTTTACATCTTCAATATCCGGAGAATATTTTCCATTGATGAGAGCATTGCATTTTGCTGCAAGAATTAAAAACTGACCTGCTCTTGGTCCGGCTCCCCATTCCAGGTATTCTTTTGATATAGGATCTGCCTTCTCCCCATTTGGTCGAGTCTTGGTAACAAGATTTACCGCATACTCAAATACGTTATCGGCAACAGGTACTTTTCTTACAAGTTGCTGATAATTGATGATCATGTCTTTACTAATTACTTCTTTCACCTCTTCCTTTAGATCAGATGTTGTGCTTTTTATCACCTCAATCTCATCATCGTATTTAGGGTAATCCAATTTTATCATAAACATAAATCGATCTAGCTGTGCTTCTGGTAACGGGTACGTTCCTTCTTGCTCAATGGGATTTTGGGTAGCTAATACGAAGAATGGTTTATCGAGATCATAGTTGGTGCCGGCAATCGTAACTGCACCCTCTTGCATAGCTTCCAGTAGCGCAGACTGTGTTTTTGGAGGCGTTCGGTTAATCTCATCAGCGAGAATCACATTTGAAAAAATAGGTCCTTTGATGAATCTGAGATTTCGTTCTTTATCTAATGTTTCAGCACCAAGGATATCCGAAGGCATTAAGTCTGGAGTAAACTGAATGCGGTTAAAATCTAGTCCCAGGCATTGAGAAACAGTTTGAACCAATAATGTTTTAGCTAAGCCAGGTACTCCTACCAGTAAAGAATGTCCGTTGCAGAAAAGAGAAGTAATTAATAGTCTTACGACATCTGGTTGGCCGATAATTTTTTTTGAAATCTCAGTCTCAAGATTTATAAAATCTTTAGCCAATTCATCAGCAAGTTTAACATCCTTTGTTTCTGCCATATATTTTGATTTTTATTGGTATGCTCTACTCTTAATCGAAATTTAGTTGGTGATGTTACAATAATCGTATTCAGGGTCAATTTCTATGAACACGTTGCCTCTGGCTTTATCAAACCAAAGTGAAATTTTATTGTTCTTTTTTTGAGCAAGGGCAGCAGATGCAATCTTTTGATAATCATCCTTCAAATTAGCCTGATGTGGAGCAATTTTGTTTTTGTAATAAATGATTCGATACGCATAACTTCCATCTTCTTTTTGAAACCGAATAGGCTTAGTGATATTACCAATCTTCATTGTATCTATTGTAAAGAAGATGTTGGGATCTAGTGTTTCAGCTGAGACTCTTAATGCTCCAGTTTCATCTTGAAAAAAGCCGCCTGCTGAGGAAGTGAGCTGATCATCTGAATGTTCTTTAGCTGCGGATTGAAAGGTCATACTATCTAAAAGGATCAAATTCCGTAAGCTATCGAGGAAGTTTTCGGTTCGAACGTAATCATCTTGATTGGGCTGCGGAGTGATCAATATATGACGAGTTTTATAAGTATTTCCTCTTTTCTCTTGAAGTTGGATTAGATGAAATCCAAATTGTGTCTCTACCGGCATTGATAATCCATCAGGTTTCATTGAAAGTGCCGCAGCTTCATACTCTGGAGCAAGTTCACCTCGTCCATAAAATCCAAGCTGACCTCCATTGGCAGCAGATCCCGGATCCTGCGAATACTGCTTGGCTAAAGCCGCAAATGATTCTCCATTTTCTATTCTACTTCGAAGGTCCAGCATCAGATTCCGTACTTTATCCTTTTGTGTTTTTCCCGGATCTGCCTCTTTTACTATTTGGGCTATAGATACTTCGGTGGAGAAATATGGCAATGAGTCTTGTGGAATGTTTTTGAAGAATTTTTTCACTTCGGAAGGGGTGACTTTCAGTGTTGATGTCAATTCAGATTGCATCCGCTGAATGGTCAATTGCTCCTTGATATTGTCGAAAATCTCCGATCTTATCTGCTCAATACTTTTATCATATGCCCGCTCTATTTCTGCTTCTCCGCCAAATTGTTGTGCCATTACGGACATTCGTCTATCCAAGCTAGCGTTTACTTCCGAATCATCCACAAAAATGGAATCGATCTCAGACTGAGCCATTAGCATTTTGTTTACTACGAGTTGTTGGAGAATCTGACACTTAGCGTTACTTCCTCTCATTTGACCTCTGGAGAGAAAGTCAAGGTATGAACGTTCCAGTTCAGATTTTAAAATAATGTAATCGTCTACTTTGGCAATGATCTTATCGATAGCTACCTCATTAGTTTGTGCCAATGAGGATAGCGAGAATAGAATCGTCGCACTAATTGCTATAAATCTCAAACGCATTTGTCTGTTCTGCTTCTTCATAAATTTTCTTTTCCAGCTCCTTCTTTAGAGCAATTTTTCGCTTGTTGATGATGATATCTGCTATGCTCTCTTTTATAAACTCTAAAGGGGCTATTTCCCCCACAACTTTATATTCAAAAATTTTAAGGAAATAAATAAAATCTTCATCTGACACCTCTATTGAGCTGTTTGCTTTCAAAAAAGCTATTTTGTCATTTACTTCTTTTAGAGGTGTTTCAAGTAACACTTCGTCAAATTTTACCCAAACAGAGTCTTCTACAAAAGCTTTAATAGCATGTTCGTTGGCATATTCCCAAATTTGCGTAGTGTCCTGTGGATAGTTTTTCAGGTTTCTCCTAAATCGCCAAACATTAGGTGCCTTTGATGGTATTTTAAAGTATATGCACTTAGCTAGATTTTGTCTGAGTACAAAATTTTCAGCCTTTTGTTGATAGTACTCTTTTATTTCAGTCTCACTCACATCTTCATTCAGGTTGGCAATAATGTGTTTCTTTTCCAATTCATGAACCATAAGTGCATACTGATAATCCAACACCTTCTGCTGAATGCGTGCTTCGTTGAAGTCTATTGCTTCTTCAGCTTTGGTAATCATCAATTGCTTTTTCACCCAGTCTAATACAAATTTTTCAACGAAAATCGCACTATCGGTAGATGTTAGATTCACAGGAATCAATCCATAGAGGTTTGATGCGACAAGTGTTTTATCACCAACTCTAGCAATCACCGGCTCAGAAATCTCTTCCTTAGGCTGGAAATACTGACAACTAGAAAATAATAATATGTTGAAAATGAGGATATTTCTCACCTACGGATACATTTTAATAAGCCTGCAAATATTGTGATTCTTTTCAGTAGAGAACTCAATTTTATCCATTATTCTTTTTACAAGCATCAGCCCTAATCCACCTTGTCTTCGCGTGGATATGAGTTCTTCCATTGATGGAGATTTGTATTCATTAATATCGAAGCCTACACCTCTATCTTTGAATGTGAATATTATTTGCTTTGGCTTGAAGTCAATATTAAACTCTATCCTACTAGCAGGATTACAATCATTGGCATGGATGATGAGATTGGCGCATACTTCGTCAACAGCCAACACTAATTTATGCGCCTGAAGATCCGGAACATTGTGTTCGTCTAGCTGGTCAGAAGTGAACTGACGTATTCGAACCAGTTCGTCCTTGTTACACCCTATGGTCAATTTGCTACTCATCAAACGATTTGATCGCTTCTTCTTTAGTTTTTTCTATAGTTAATAATTTCTCCAAACCGAGAATATCAAAGACTTGTTTCACAGTTTCATTAATTCCAAATAGTGTCAGCTCAATATTTTTCAATTTAAACTCGTCTAGATGAGAAATAAATACGCCCAAACCTGCAGATGAGATATAGTCCAATCCCGACAAATCAGCTATAATTTTCTTCTCTCCATTGTCCATTGCCTGTTTTAAAGCATTATCCAGATATATGCTAGAACCGGCATCTATTTCTCCATTCACTGTTATGAAGTGAATTCCATCTGTATTTTCAGTACTTATATCAGTCATTCTTTTTGTCTTTAAATTGGACGACTACCAATGTATAATCATCGTCGATAATCATCTCTCCAATAAATTGGGAGAGGTCATTTTTAATTCCTTCTTTTACTTGGTCGGGTGCTTTGGAGGCATGGGTGGTAAACGAATCTTTTAGACGATCGCTACCAAATTGTTCTCCGTCTTGATTTTTTGCTTCAGTGATTCCATCTGTATATAAAAGCAGCGTATCACCAGCATGATAGCTCATTGTATTGCTATGAACGTAATCCTCGTAGCTTGAGTTTCTTACCATACCCAATCCCATGCCATCACACTTTAGATAATCTACGGTATTTTCATTTTTACAGTAAAATAAGCTGGGACAGTGTCCAGCTCGAGAAAACGTGAGGATGTTCTCTTCAGTATTTATGTCAAAATACGTAGAGGTGATAAAGGAGGATCTTTCAAGACATTGGCTGAGAGCGATATTGGCTTTCTTGTTAAATTCTGAAGGGGAAATCCCTTGATTGGCCAGGCTATGAAATATACCTTTCATTTGAGCCATTTGAAAAGCGGCACTTGTTCCTTTACCCGAGACATCTCCAATAATGAGTCCAAATCTATTTTCACGGTACTCTAAAATATCGTAGTAATCTCCACCAACTTCATCTGCCGCCATGGAAAAGGCTGCTACGGTGAGGTGATCATTGTTGACGAGCGCTTTTGGAAGGAGGCTCTTTTGAACATTCTTAGCAATTTTCAGTTGCTCTTTATATCGTTCATTTTCGATGGATTCCTGAATGAGTGAAAGGTTTTCTAAAGAAACACTTGCTTGATTTACGAAGGTGGTAATAATGTTAACCATCTCCCGGTTGAAAGCTTCAGAGACTTCATTGAGAAGAACAATAAATCCAACTTGTTTATTTTGAACCATGATAGGCAAAGCAATGATGGATTTGAACTGGGAATGTTTAAGATCGTCAGTCAATTTACCAGGATTCACTTCGTTTTTAAGCTCAAGTCTTAAAATTGCTTTTATTGTTTCACCTTTTATAGCCGACTTTATTTCATTGACTTCTTCATCCTTTAGATTCCTGATGATTTGATTGGTTCCTCCTTCTTCCTTGACTTCTAGCCAAGCAGCATCGGCAAATACGGCGCTCATTGAACTTTCAAGCAGTATTTCGTAGGTCTGATCTTTTGTTTCCCCTCGAGGAATAGATTGGCTAAGCTTTTGGAAATCCAGCGCTTCTTTGAGCTTTTGTTCAAATACAGATGACGTTGGGAGATTGAATAATGTCACTAGTATTGAAATGACAGCATAAAGGAATAAGAACGCAAATAGCCCTAAAATGAAAACCCTGTCCAGCAAGTTCATTATGACCATATCTGTTGCCACAAACCAGCTGAGCTTAAGCAGAAAATGGTAGAGATAGATTCCAGATAGAAGAATGAATAAGATTCCCTTCCACTTTTGTTTAAAGTTGAGATACGCGACCCATTTGAGGTTAAAAACCAGGATAATAGAAAATAAAGCGAGTATGACGAGTGATAATTGAAAGTAGGGTTCTCCAAACTGAATTCCCCAAAAATCAAACAATAGGGAAGCCATAAGTGCGATTTCAAAAAAGCCCCAAAGCTTCAATAGATTTTTGGATTTTTGATAGAGAATGAGTCGCTTCCAAACAACCAAGGTCGAAACCATGTATATCACTACCAATCCCACAAGAATATTATAGAAGAAGTTGATAGTAAGCGGACTTTCGACCAACGTTGTACTTGCGAAAATTGAGAAGAAAAGCTGTATCGCCAATGAGATCAGCGTGGTGATAAGCCCGGTGATAAAAACCTTCCATAGAAGATCAGTGAAGTTCAGACTATCTGCTTTGGTTATGATGTACCTATAGTATGCGAAAGTGGTAAGGACAAATCCGGTAAAACACAGCTGAGGAAAGAAGTTGGAAAAGTCCACCTTCATGTCATAACTCTGCACTAGCAACAAGTAAATGCTGGAACCGGTAAACAGAAGCCAACAGATAATTGCTCCTAGAAAGCTCAGCCTTATTTTCACCTTATCTGACACGCTGCAAAAATAGTTATCTAAATGCTCTTTGTCATCAGTATACCTTCGGTTTGCATATTGATATTAACATAATTAAACATATACTCACTATTTAGTCAATGGTATATATTCGCCAAGTGAGAGGATTTTTGTTCATACTATCATTGGTGCTGGGATATGCACTATCCGCCCAGCAAGGAAATGGATTTTCATTCATTTCCCTTTTGGATTCACTTGAAGAGAATACTGACTATGAAATCTTTTATAAGAACCAGTGGATAGAAAAAGTTACCTATGAAAGACATGTAGGAAGCATCACGGAACTTCTCAATCAAATTTCAAATGAAAATGGTCTATCTGTTATTTATCGAGGAAGATACATAATTCTGATCCCGAAAAATCCAATGTTATTTGTTGATGAAAAAAACCTGATTGATCAGTATGGGGATAATGTTATTGTAATTGATTCAGAACCTACAGATAACAAATATTGTGAAGTTACCTTTCGAACCGTAAACGGAACTGATCAATCACCACTCATAGGCGTTCAGGTTTACATTGAGGAACTTGGGGAGGGCGGGGTCTCTGATGAAAATGGTGAGGTTAAGTTGCTTCTACTCCCTGGTCTTTATACGGTGAAATCCTCATATTTAGGATTTAATGAATCTGAGGTTATGGTATTGGCAAAGTCAAATGGAGAAGCTAACATTGATCTATTTGAATCACTTACACAACTAGATGAAGTGACCGTTAGTGGAAGCCGCGTGGAGGAAAATGTAGAAGGCGCAAAAATGGGGACTAACACGATCTCAATGGAAATTGTAAAGAAACTACCTTCATTATATGGAGAAGTGGATGTCATAAAAAGTGTGATATTGCTTCCTGGGGTATCAACTGGCGGAGAAGGTACACAGGGATTTAATGTTAGAGGATCAGATAGTGATCAAAACTTGCTGTTGTTAGATGGTTCTACTATTTACAATTCGTCACATTTATTCGGGTTCTTTTCCAATATCAATTCGGAGGTCATAGGGTCAGCTACTTTGTACAAAAGTGGAATTCCTGCCTATTTTGGAGAGAGGGCTTCCTCAGTTTTTGATATTACAACAAAAGAACCATCATATACTAAGCGATCAATTGGTTTAGGCGTTGGGCTAATTTCCAGTAAAATTTCTGCAGAATTCCCATTGATAGAAAACAAGAGTAGTCTACTGGTAGCTGGAAGAATATCCTATACCTCATGGATTTTGAGAAAACAAAAGAATATTCAGGTAAGAGATAGTGAAGGACGGTTCAATGATTTTAATGTAAAGTGGTCCACTAGATTAGGCTCTTCGAATAAAGTTTCCATTTCTGGTTACAGAAGTTTTGACGAGTTTAAGTTTCGATCAGATACATCATATAGCTGGATATCAACTTCAATCAATCTGAATTGGGATCATTTTTTTAATCCAGAAGTGTCGACACGTCTTATAGCAGGCGTATCAGAATATTCCTTTTTGATAAATGGAGAAGCTCCTAACCTTAATTATCGATTAAAGAATGGAATTGAAGATAGATCCCTTGAAGGAAAGCTATTTTGGGAACCATCTACGGATATAAAACTTACTGCTGGCTATAAGTTCTCGGATCAATCTATTAGCCCTGGTACTTTTGAGCAACGAGATGAGGCTTTACTGGCAGTTGAAACACCTCAAGATGAGCGCTTGAGAATTCATGCTGTTTACGCTCATAACCAACACGAACTGTCCAATGATCGTGTTTCTTTAGAGTATGGATTAAGGCTAAATCTGTATCAATATCTTGGTGATCGCGAGGTTGGTATATATGATCAAAGTAGATCAAGAACGCCACAGTCCTTAGAGAGTACCAGATCATACTCCTCTGGAGAGGTCATTGCGCAGGCATTTAATCTGGAGCCCAGATTATCACTAGGATATAAGCTGAACAGTCAGAACAGTGTCAAATTGAGCTATAATAGAATGCATCAATACATCCATTCCTTATCCAATTCAAGCTCCATAACTCCAATTGAAATATGGAAAGCAAGTGATACATTTTATGAGCCGTTTAGAAATGATCAAGTCTCTGTTGGTCTGTTCAGAAACAGTAAAACAGGCATGTATGAGACTTCATTCGAGATTTACTATCGAAAAATCCATAACCTGATAGATTATAAAAACGCCACGACAGTTTTCTTGAATTCGTATCCTGAACAAGCAATACTGAGTGGTGATGGTCGAGCAAAAGGCGCAGAACTACTAGTGAAAAAAGTGAAAGGAAGACTGGTTGGTTGGTTGAGCTACTCGCTTTCTAAAACTGAAAAAAGAATCCAAGGTACTTTTGGCGATGAAACCATAAACGACGGCAAGTATTATCCATCAGAAAACGACAGACCTCATAAGTTTGTGCTTGCTACCAACTATCAGCTAGATAAGAGACTGCAGCTTGGAATGAACTTCACTTATAATTCAGGAATCCCATTTACTGGGCCAGATGTAAAATACATTTCCAATGGCGTCTTGGTAACTCATTTTGCAGAACGTAATCAATATCGAATTCCTGACTATCATAGGCTTGACATCTCATTGACACTGGAAGAGTCCAATAAGAAAGACAAAAAGCTTAAAGGAAGATGGATATTATCCTTTTACAACGTCTATGGCCGAAGAAATGCGTATTCTGTTTTCATCGGAGAACGAGCTACAAGTTCACCAACTGCATATAAATTATCTGTACTTGGCAGAATGTTCCCATCCATATCTTACAACTTAAGGATCAATTGATGAAACGGTATTTAAAATATATCATCTTCATTTTTCTGGGCTGTCAGGAGCCAGTAGAATTAGAATTTACGTCTGATGATGAATACTTGGTCATCGATGGATTCATTACAGATGAGAGCGGGCCACATGTGATTACGATTACTAAATCTCAGCCATTCACTAATGATGAAATTGTAATTTTTGAGAAAGTGCAAAATGCATCGGTTGCTATAATAGATGATCTGGGAAATGAAACTATACTTAGTGAACTATCACCTGGAAGCTATCGGACAAGTACAGCATTTGTTGGTCAAGTTGGACGTTCTTATACGCTTACAGTAGAATTGAACGGAGATACTTTTCAATCCACTCCTCAGCTAATTCCGGCAAAGTCAAGCTTAGATTCTGTCTACTTCAGACAAAGTGAACGAGTAACGATTAATGATGATGGTGAGGTATTGAGAAATCCTACCGTAGAATTTTTGTGTAATGTGGACTATGCTACTCAGAGTAGTTTTACCGCCATAACCTGGCACGCAACTTATGAGTATAAGACGGTTTTGACTCAAACACCATACGATTGTTATGTTAATGAACAGAATAATGGTTTCTCAGCAGTTCTTACTAATGAAGAAATTAATACTGGGTCAATAAATGAAGTAACAGTTGGTGAACTGTTGTTTGATTCCAAATTCAAATCTGGATATTCTCTAAAGGCTATCCTTTATAGTATGAACAAGCAGGCATATGATTTTCATTTTCAAATAAACCAACAGCGAAGCTCTACAGGCTCAGTTTTCGATCCTCAACCCTTTCAGATTTTTGGAAACATTCAAAATCTGAATAGCCCAGACCAGATAATATTAGGATTTTTTGGTGCATATGGGAAGGTGGACAAAAGAGTATTTGTATATCCGTCGAATATAGATGCACCAGAGCCTTTTGATATATGCAGTCGAGTAGGTGGGCCTGGATTTCCTCCAAGCTATTGTTTCGATTGTGCAAATTTTCCAGGTGCATATATTCAAAAACCAACCTATTGGCAAGATCAATGAAAGCAGTCATTCAAATCGTACTGTTGATTGCAGTGCAAGTAGCACAAGCTCAAAGCAAGTATCACATCGTTACAGATCAGTCTTTCTATTTCTCTGGAGAGCAAATGTTAATCACTGTTCTAAAAAGTGATGCTTCTAAAGTGGAAGTAATCTCGTTGTTTTTGGGAGATGAAAAATTGCCACTTATTGAAAGGAATATGCAAATGGTGGAGGGATTTGGAACAATAAAAATTCCAATTCCAAAGAATACTAAATCAGGCACTTATGAATTGAATATTCACAATCAATATGAAAACATTGGAGCAATACCAATTCGAATAAATGAACGAAGCAATGATGATCCATTAAAGGATATTCTTGCAAAGGATTCTCAAATGGAAGAACTGGTCAAGATAGATTTGGCTGATACTGTGAATACCAGCCAGCAAATATCTGCTATTATCTCATCAATCAATGATACCGATGATGCTGTATTGAATGCTTTCATTACTAATAGAAAACCGCGCCTTCAAAGCTTCACAAACAATTCGGCAACTACTCAGCCACCGCGTGAAGGAGTTTTGATAAAAGGATTCCTAAAAGACTGGGAAGGAAAGATTTTAGCTAACCACTCTTTCATGATGGTGGTGCCATCTGTAAATAAATTTTACTCTGGGCAAAGTAATGAACAAGGATTTTTTGAAATAGAAGCGGACGTATTCCGATCGGAATTCTATGGAGTATTTCTGTCATTCTCTCCGCAGACTCATGAAAAAATTCAGGTTGATTTAATCAATAAATCCTGGAACTCTGTGAATAATAGTTCACGATCAGAAATGACTTCTGCAAAGCGAGAGTTGGTAAACATGGTAATTAATGATGCTTTCAAACCGTTTGATTTTGACAACACTAATTCTACAGAAAAGAGCGATTACAGCAAATACTATGACCGAGAGGTGAGGCCTGCCGAGTACACAAGTGAGTCTATGTTTCAGGTATTTAATGATATTGTTCCAAAAGTACATGTTAGAGGAAATACATTTGGGATGTATGCGCTCGAAAGTACCACCAAATTAAGGGTGCCACCTATGCTATTAGTAAATGGAATTCCTACATATGATTACGATTATGTTCTGGGCTTAGAAGTGGATGAAGTAGAATCTATTGGAGTGATAGCCTCCTTCAAGACTCTGAGAAGGTATTTCCAAGCTGGAAATGGAGGGATAATTGAAGTTAATACGGTCAATAAGAATTTAACTCCTCCATTGACAGGAAATGTAGTAATGCTGAAAGGTATCGATCAACCTTTGGATGAAGAAATAAAAATCAGTAGCGAAGAAGTATCATTTTCCTCACTTCTTTTGTTCAAACCAAGATTGGAGCTAAAACAAGGAAAGCCAATCAATTTAGCATTCGAAACCTCGTTAGAATCGGGATTCTACTATTTTATTGTTGCTGGAATTGCTAAAGAGGGAAGACTTTGCTATCAAGCCATTCCTTTCTACATCAGCCAACAAAAAGCAAATCAATAATCTGTTTCAAGTAGATTTTATCTGTTTCATCAAAGTCATTTAGCTGATCGCTATCTACATCTAAGACACCGATAACTTCACCACCTTTTTGCAAAGGCAACACGATCTCAGATTTGGAAGCAGAGGCGCACGCTATATGGCCTGGAAATTCGTCTACATTGGGTACAATTAATACCTCATTTCTTTGCCAGCTGGAACCACAAACTCCCCTACCTTTTTTAATCCGTGTACAAGCTACCGGTCCCTGGAATGGCCCAAGCACAAGCTCATCTTCAGAATCCACCAGATAGAATCCAATCCAGAAAAAGCCCATACCTTCCTTAAGAGCCGCAGAAATATTAGCCAGATTTGCAATCAGGTTTTTTTCTCCAAACATCAGCCCTCGGATTTGCGGGATCAGGGATTGATACTTAGCCTCTTTGTCGGCTTCTCTCAGTATGGTTAAATCTTCAGCCATGGTAATTTTTGTAGGTGATTAATTGATCGTTAAAAACTGATTCTTCTTTTTCAATCGGCGCTTCAATTATAGGAGCAGAAATACCTTTTTCAAATGTGTTTTCAGATATAAATACACGTGCTTCATCCCAACAGTCTTCATTGATGAAAGAGTTCAAAACCTGCGATCCTCCTTCAATGATTACTGACTGAATTTTATTTTCATGTAGTTGTCTTAGGACACTCCAAGGATTGTTCATATCAGTTTTTACCCACTCGATATTTTTTTGTCTCTCCTCTTTCAAAGAGTTGAGAACGTAGGTGGTTGCATCCGCATTGAATAAATTGCTTGACTTTTTAACTTCCAAGTTACTATCAAGTAATATTCTAATGGGATTTCTACCCACCCATTCTCGGGCTGTAAGCCATGGATCGTCATAGATTGCAGTATTTTTTCCTACAAGGATAGCGTCTTCTTCAGTTCGCCACTTGTGGACAAGCTGTCTGGAGTGTTTATTGCTAATCCATTTGGAGTCGTAATTTTCTCGTGCTACGAATCCATCAGCAGTTTGAGCCCATTTCAGAACGACATATGGTCTTTGCTTTTGAACCGAAGTGAAGAATCTTTTATTAAGTGCTTCAGCCTCATCTTTTAAGATCCCCAGTTTTATCTCAATCCCAGCTGTTTTTAACTTTTCTATACCTTTCCCATTCACTTGGCTAAACGGGTCTCTACAGGCAACCACTACACGTTTTAGCTTCTTTTCTGCCAGCAAGTCTGCGCAAGGAGGTGTTTTGCCCTGATGAGCACAAGGTTCAAGGGTCACGTAAGCAGTGCTTTCCGGAAGTAATGAATGATCTTTTACAGATTGGATAGCGTTGACTTCTGCGTGAGCTTCACCATATTTTTGATGATAACCTTCGCCAATAATCACACCATCGTGAACGATTACACAGCCAACCATCGGGTTGGGAGAAACATGGCCTATGCCTAGTTCAGCAAGCTCGAGCGCGCGTTTCATGTATCGAAGATCATCCATTGAATGTGTAGTTTCGCTTTGAGATGCAAAATGTCAAGCAAATCTGGAAAGAAACAGCGAAACAGCTGGAAAAAGTTTATAATCGGCGCGAAGCCGAGCATATCGCATACCTACTACTTGAGGATGTATTTAAAATAAAACGTCCAGATATACTTGCTGATGAAAGAAGAGAGGTATCATCTGGAGTACTTGATGATTTAGTGAAAAGATTGCTCGCAAAAGAGCCTGTTCAATACGTTACTGGCATTGCAGATTTCTATGGAAGAAAATTTGAGATCGCTCCCGGAGCTTTAATTCCCAGACCTGAAACCGAAGAGCTTTGTGAGCTTGTTATCAGAGAAAATAAGGTTTTAAATCCTAAAATATTGGATGTCGGTGTCGGTTCTGGTTGTATAGCAGTTACGTTGGCTTTAGAACTGAATGGGGATGTATTTGGTACGGATATCTCTAATGATGCGATCGCAATTGCAAACAAGAACGCAGCAAAGCTTCAATCAGAAATAAATCTAGTGAAGAGTGATATTTTGAATGAAGTGCTTGCCGAAAACAATCTGGATATTCTTGTAAGCAACCCTCCGTATATTCCAATCAGTGATCAGTTAGAGATGCATGAAAACGTGCTTAAATATGAACCAGAACTAGCGCTATTTGTACCCGATAATGATCCAATTATTTTTTACAAGCGAATCGCGGATCTTGCGATGAAGAGTCTGAAAAGAGGAGGTAAGCTTTACTTTGAAATCCATGAGCGATTTGGAATGGAAGTCCAGGCATATCTGGCAAAGGTTGGATACACAGAGATCCAATTACATAAGGATATGCAGGGGAAAGATCGGATGATTGTTGCTATAAATTCAACCAATAAGTAGCCTTAAATACGATTTGACGATTTTTTAAGCCCAGCCCATCCATCTCATAGTTGTCAGTATACACTAAAAACAGATCTGACATTGGGCGATACCTCCACTGAAATCTGGTGAAGAAATTATAATTTTCGCTTTGCGAGTTGAATTGAACTGCGGAAGTAAGAAACATTGAATTAGAGAAGCTGATTTGGGCATTGGTTCTGAGCAGATGAAAATCTGATTCACCATAGGCACCCGGCAGCTGCACTTTATTATAATCGTAAGAGATTCCAAAGTTCCCCCAGGGTTGAGCTCGAAAGTTTAGGCCGGTAGATGTATTGATTCGAGTGCCATTGAAGAAGTTTCCGAATCCAAAAATGAGATTAGCACTCAGTATTTTTCTGCGATCTGTATTGTATCGAATATCTGCACGTGTAAACTGATAGTTAGCTACAGGCAATGGCTCGAAATCGTCTCCAAGCAGCGCTGTAGGTACTGGTAAGTTTATTTCTCTGTAAACAATGTTTGGTCTTAACCACGAAGTGTTTTTGAAATTCACATTGTAGCCTAATCCGTTTACTCTCTCATTGACACCTGTTCCATCTTGATTCAACCAAATGTTAAACCAGGAGACTGGCCCATGAGAATTCACCTTTCCGTTTTCAGGAAAAAATTGATAGTTCACCCAAGGGTTTATTCGCGTGTACCCTTTTCTAGAGGTTTCCTCAGTTTCGGCATTGTAATTTTCCAACCGAGGGTTAAATCCGAGCTCAGTGATGTAGTTTTCTCCCACTACGTCCAAAGACCATCCCATTCGAAGGTTTCTACTATTGTAATTTCCACCGAATCCGTAAAAGTGGTTATCATCCAGATTCTCCTGAGTGATTGCTGTATGGAACCTGACAGTGTTACCAAACTTGCCATTGTTAGACAGATAGGCAAATTCTATCCCCCCATTTCTCGCAAACTGACCTTCTTGTAAATTTCCACCTGCTTCTCGGTTTATGAAAATGGCTTTGATTACTGATCGATCCAACACCTGCTGATGAACGGCAGCTACAGAATAGTTCTGAGCTGCAATTGAATCAAAATCATCGGTTTGGACATTTAGCAAGCCAATTCGTGTTTTCCTGGATACATTTCCAGTCAGTCGTGCACCATAAAGAATCGGAACTTGCTCACCATCTATAAGGCCTATTCGTCGGCTGAAGAAAGGCGAAATTTGCCAACTACCAAAGTTGGAAAAGATATCTCCGTTTTCAAGGAAGAAATTCCTACGCTCTGGGAAGAATATGCTAAATCTGGAAAGGTTGGTGACTTGCTGATCAACATCAACATTGGAGAAGTCCGGGTTTACTGTCAGATCAAGATTGAGAGATCCAGTGATAGCCACTTTTGCATCCAACCCTACATCTGAACTCTTCTGATAGCTGCGTTGCTCTTCCTCTTCAAAATCTCGTTGAGTACCTCCAGACAAATAGGGGATAAGCACCACTTTCCCGCTCGCTTTTTTTGGACTTTCGTCCCAATCTAAAGTACCCATGAAATTCAGATCGATACCACCATAATTGAGCGGAAACTGAGTCCATGTTGAATATACATTTCGTTCCATATCTCCGCGAATGAAGTTGACACCCCATTCAGATTGGTTAGGTGTATATCTTAAGGTTTTAAAGGGAATGGCCATTTCTACCGTCCAGTGATCGGCGTAGCTTCTGACTGTTGAGTACCATTTGTTGTCCCAGTTTTGATCATATCGAGTTCTGGGGCCATTTACATTTAACTGTGCTTCTATCTGTGAGCCACCAGCATTTACCCCGAACATGAATCCATTTTGCTTGTTGTTCATTGGATCTATTACAAAGGTGAAATTATCGCTGTTCCAATGTCCGTCATCATCATCTCTACGAAGTGATTGCACTACACGATTGCCATTGTCGTAGCATATGGCTAAAACATATAGAAACTCCTCGTCGTACGTGACTTTGACTTGGGTAAGAGCGTCTGCGTTACCAGAATCTAAAGGCCAATGGTTGATGAAATTTGGAATATGGTTGACGCTAGCCCACGCAGGATCATTCTCATCACCATCAACATTGATTGTTTGTGTAGTCTTATTGATAGAATATCGAAAGTTTTGGCGAGTCTCTTGTGCGTGAAGATGGATGCTGAAGAGAATGAACAAAATGGACGATATAAGCTTAGTCATGGATGTTAAGTTTTGAGTCCGTATACCCGCTAATAAATCCTTAGTTGCCCTATTGGACCTTTTTTAGCTATACGACATCATCCATGCTCCAAAGTTCACCTTAGTGGTCACTAGCGCATTTTGGGTTTGTTTGGAGGTTGTTTGGCAGGATTAGCTTGTTGTTTGTCGATGTGGATTCGATTTTGAAACGGAATATATAAGTTTGGGCGTTTAGGTATGAATTATGAGTAGGATCAAGCTGGAAAATATTTTATTTAAACCGCCAAGGATCATTTGGCACCTGGTTTTCTGGATTGTGTTTATCAGTTTTTTTGCTTTGGTGTATGGAAGTTTTGAAGAAGATTATGGAAGGCAATATCTCATCCTCCTGACAGATGCTGTTTTACAGATCCCTGCTGTGTATTTCACATTGTATTATTTGATGCCAAAGTTCCTTTTCAAGGAGAGATATATTGAATTTGCCATTTATCTGATTTTACTCATTCTCCTTTTTAGTGTGCTGCTATGGTTCAATTATGTGCTTGTTCAAGATCCAATATTTTGGCCGGATAATGGCTATGAACCGCATTTTTTGAACTTCGGAAAGATGCTGAAGAATACAACTAAAATCTATCCTGTCTTGGTTTTAGCCATTGTAATAAAATGGTTCAAGTATTGGTATCGAGAGCAGAAGTCGAACCAACTTTTGGTTGAAGAAAAGCTGAAAGCAGAACTTAATTTTCTTAAAGCGCAAGTACATCCACACTTCCTTTTTAATACGCTTAACAACTTATATGCTCTCACCTTGAAGAAATCTAAAGATGCTCCAGAGGTGGTTTTAAAGCTTTCTGATCTGCTCAATTACATGCTTTATGAATGTACTGCTGATACGGTATTGATAGAAAAAGAGGTAAAACTTCTTAAGGACTATATCTCTTTGGAGAAAATAAGATACGGAGATCGGCTGAATATCTCCTTCAATATTTTGGGCAATGCTGGCGGGATGCGTGTGGCACCTTTGATGTTACTTCCGTTCGTTGAAAATAGCTTCAAGCATGGTGTGAGTGAGGAAATGGATGAAGCCTGGGTGAGCATTGATCTTGAGCTGAAAGAGGAGAAGCTAACCTTGAAGGTTGAAAACAGTAAAAGTAAGCACGAAGAAAGGGATGATCAGTTCAATTATAAGCAAGGCATTGGGTTGAAGAATGTCCGGCGAAGACTAGAGCTTTTGTACCTTGAAAAACACACCCTTGAGATGCATGACTCACTCGATTCATTTCTTATCATACTGACATTAGAATTATAATTATGTCTATTAAGTGCCTGATAGTAGATGATGAGCCCTTGGCTATTGAGATTCTTCAATCGTATGTAGAGCGCGTAGATTCACTCGAACTGGTAGGCACGTGCGGTAATGCGGTGCAAGCGTTTGATGTTTTAAAGAAGGAAAAAGTTGATCTCCTCTTTTTGGATATACAGATGCCTAAGCTTACAGGTATTGAATTTTTGAAGGCCTTGAACCCAACTCCTTCGGTCATTTTTACCACTGCGTATCGTGAATACGCGGTAGAAAGCTACGAACTTAATGTGGTGGATTATCTGCTCAAACCCATAGCATTTGATCGTTTTTTAATGGCCATTAATAAAGTCGTGGAAAATGGGAATTCTCATGTAGAAATACTTCAAAGTGCTTCGGAGGGAGCAAATGAAAGTGATCCATTTCTTTTCTTAAAAGTCGATCGAAAGATGGTGAAGGTTTACCTGAAAGACATCACTTACATAGAGAGCTTGAAAGATTATGTGCGTGTAAAAACTGAATATGGGAAAGAATTGGTTTCGCTCCAGAAAATCAGCTACCTGGAAAAGAAGCTACCAGCAGATTGCTTTCTTAGAGTTCACAAATCCTACATCATTTCTGTAAAGCAAATTTCTGCTTATTCAAATACAGCTATTGAGGTGGGAGGTACAGAAATTCCCATAGGAAGGAGCTACAAATCTGAGGTCATGAAGGTGCTTAACGATCAAGTTTAAACTTTATTCGCACTGTTATTTTATCCTCAATTCTGATTCCATCTTTTTCAGCAGCACTCCATTTTGGACCTTCATTCACAAGTCGGATTGCTTCCTGATCACAGCCATATCCAAGGCTTTTCTTTATTGAAACATGTGAAATTTCACCGCTTAAATTAATGGTGAGTTCCAAGAGGACAGTCCCTTCAATTTCATTGGTTTTGGCTGCCATCGGGTAGATCAGATTTTCGTTCAGATATTTTTTGTACGCTCGATTTCCCCCAACCGGCTGTGCGGATGAATAACCGGTTTCCTGATTGCTAGCTTCAGTGCCATTGCCGACCACAACAACTTCCTGTAGCTCTGTAGCTCCACCGAGGGTAACGTCTATATACGACCTGCTTCCGACTTCTATTTCTTGTGATTCAAATCCTACAAAAGAGGCGATCAACGTTTGATTATCTGTTTTTGGCAGCTCAAAATGCCCATCCATGTCAGTGATAACGCCTGTAGTAGTACCTTTTATCACAACATTAACTCCTGGTAATGGTTCTCCTGTATCATCAATAACCACACCTGAAACCATGTCATTTGCGGAAGCACTTCTTAGAGCCGCTACAGGTTCAGACTTGGATCTTTTGTTAGACTTTTCTGCTTTAGCCCTTGTATTGCTACTCAGCTCACTCTTTTTAGCAACAAGAGGCTGTGCAGTAATGACTACCTCATCCAGATCAGCGGAATCCGTGAATGAATCTGCTTTGAATTGGCTCACTTGAACCCCTGCAGCTCGGCCTTGAAGCGCAGGTACGGCGTCTTTTTCATCAGCGACAACCAATTCGTCGGAGATCTCTGCTTCTTGAATTTCGGCGACATCCTCAGCATTTATCTGCTCCACAACCAATTCTAGGGGCTCTTCTTCCTCAATGGCCAATTCTGCTACTTCCTCATCTTGATCTGCTACTTTCAGTCCGTCCTGGTTGAATGTCTTAGGTTGAGTATCCTCTTTCATCAATTCTTCGACAATCATTTCTTTACTTACTGGAAGCTTAACCGTATCTGGTTCTGGACTACTTTGTACAATTTCTTCCATAGGCTCTTCTTCTGTAGCTAGCAGCTCACCTTCGATAGTGTTGGTGAAAAAGTAGACTGTGAAAGAGCCGAGGATTAGCAAAGTAATAGCAGCAGCAACTCTCATAAGAGGAAAAAGTGCTTTCTGGCGAGAAGAAATTTGATTTTTTAGTTTGGCAAGATCGGCAAGGGCTTCTTCGCCATTTGTTTCAAAACCTTCCAAGGCTTCTTGTACAAATGGGTCGTTCAGAACCTCACGCTCAAAAGCATGTGATTCCTCAGGACTCATTTGTCCTTTCAGATATTTTTCAAATTGTTCGCTATGGTTTTTATCTTCTGACATTCTTGCTTTCGAGGCACATTTTTAAATTACGCTTACCATTTTGGATGTAGCTCTTGACTTTATTTAAATCTATTCCTGTTTCTTCTTGAATCTGATTGTAGCTTTTCTTGTTCAGGAAAAAGAGTTTGACGCAGTGCTTTTGCTCAGTTTTTAATTCTTCAATGCAAGCTTCCAATGCTTCAAGATCTTTTTCTAATTCTATCTTTTCATCATTAAGATGCACAGCTTCAATAGATTCCATAAAAATATCCGCATGAACTTCCGGATTCTTTTTACGCAATTCCATCAGGCAATGATTTTTACTTACCATATATAGCCAACTTTTGAAATGCTGTACTTCTGTGGTTAGCAATTTTAAGCTGGTATGTTCATAAATAGCCATTACAGCATCTTGACTGTCATCACGGTTCTTTAAGTACTTCAAACAAAGCCCATACACCAAGTGCATGTGGGTATTAAACAGATTTCCAAATAACTCCTGATCACCTGTTGCTCGGTATTGAGAAAGGATTTCCTCATCAGTTGGCGATATGGATTTGAGTTTTGACAAAGGAGTAAATATCTCTCCTTTCAGTCGAGATGACAAGTAGTAGGAAGTCTCTGGTCATTTCGAACGCAGTGAGAAATCCATTCCAATTTTTTTAAGTTCCGAGAAAAAACAAAAAATTTTTTATGGAATCTATTTCATGTCTGCATCTCAATATCAAATCAAATGAAAACGACATGAAAAATTTTATAATCATCTTATCAATGTTGGTGGCATTCAATGTAAATGCCAGGTATGTAAATGGTACTGTCTACGATGATGCTGGTCAGGTTCTACCTGGTGTAAATGTGATCGTCAAGGGAACAACTAGTGGAGTCACTTCGGATATGAATGGATTTTATTCGATCGAAGTGCCAGACGAAAGGTCAGTATTGGTCTTTTCTTATATCGGATTTGAAACTCAAGAAATCAAAATCGGAAAAAGGAAAATCATTGATGTAACTCTTTCAAGCAGCGTCAATGACCTTGAAGAGATAGTTGTGATAGGCTATCCAGCAAAAGCGGAAAAACGCTCACTTAATTATTCGGTAGCCGATCAACTCCGAGGGCGAGCAGCTGGTGTGAGTATTATGCCATATGAGCAAAAAAATCACAACACAGAAGAGTATGCGACGATCCAGGAAAATGGTTTTAGAAAAGTACTGGATCATGCGCTATCGACCTTTTCGATAGATGTCGATGCCGCTTCATACAGTAATGTTCGAAGATTTATCAACAATGGGCAGTTGCCAGAGAAAGACGCAGTACGAATTGAAGAAATGATCAATTACTTCAACTATGAGTATAAGAACCCATCTGGAAAAGATCCATTTTCGATCAACACAGAAGTAGCCAAGGCACCTTGGAATGGTCAGCATTTGATTGCTCAGATTGGGCTTCAGGGAAAGAAGATAGAATTGGAAAATCTACCCGCATCTAACATTGTGTTTTTGCTTGATGTTTCGGGTTCGATGAGCGCGCCAAACAAACTTCCACTGTTGAAATCAGCATTCAAGCTATTGATAAACGAGCTAAGATCGCAAGACAAAGTGTCAATTGTGGTGTATGCTGGAGCTGCCGGAGTTGTACTTGAACCAACCGATGGGAATGATAAGAAGAAGATTATGGACGCACTTGATCAGTTGCAAGCCGGAGGATCTACTGCAGGAGGTGCAGGCATAAATCTAGCTTATAAATTAGCAAAGGAGCAATATGTAAAAGGGGGTAACAATCGTGTGGTTTTGGCTACTGATGGTGACTTTAATGTAGGCGCTTCAAGCAATGCTTCGATGGAGCGATTGATCGAAGAAAAGCGAAAAGAAGGCGTTTTTTTAACCGTTCTTGGATTCGGAATGGGAAATTATAAAGACTCCAAGATGGAAATCCTAGCTGACAAAGGCAATGGAAACTACGCGTACATAGACAACATGAAGGAGGCAAAGAAAGTGTTGGTCAATGAATTCGGCGGAACCATGTTCACGATTGCGAAGGACGTAAAAATTCAGGTTGAATTTAATCCAGCGGTAGTACAAGCATATCGATTGATTGGGTATGAAAACAGAATGCTAAATGATGAAGACTTCAATGATGATAAGAAGGATGCAGGTGAGCTGGGGAGCGGACATACGGTAACGGCATTGTATGAGATTATTCCGGTAGGAGTGGAGAGTGAGTTTGTTAAAGACATTGATCCACTTAAATATCAGACCAATAGCTCTCAGGTGATCTCAGATTCTGATGAGTTGTTGACAGTTAAGTTTCGCTACAAAGAGCCTGATGGAAATAAGAGCAAACTGATTACTCAGGTAGTTCAAAATCAAATCAGAAAGTCAAGTAATAATCTGGATTGGTCAATGGCAGTAGCTGGATTTGGAATGTTGCTTAGAGATTCCGAATACAAAGGAGATTTGAGATATGCTGATGTGTTGAGGATGGCCAGATCTTCAAAAGGAGAAGATGCTTTTGGGTACCGTAGTGAATTTATTGAGTTAGTGGATTTAGCGAAGAGCATGAGTCCGCAATAAGTAGTGTTTTGAGTTAGTCTGAAGGCAGGGAATCATTCCCTGCCTTTTTTGTTTTTTTGTACTATGGACAAAGTACAACTCGGAAAATCGGATCTAAAAATCTCTCCCATCGTGTTTGGAGCCTGGGCCATTGGCGGCTGGGCCTGGGGCGGCAATGACGACCAGCAGGCGATGGAAGCAATCAAAACCAGTTTTGATGCTGGTGTGACTAGCATTGATACGGCGCCTATATATGGGTATGGGCATAGCGAGTCATTGGTAGGAAAAGCGATTAAGGAGCTTGGAAGAGATAATGTAGAAATACTCACGAAGTTTGGGATCAACTGGAAAACCACGAAAGGTGAGTTTTACTTCAATGCGGAAGGAAACGGTGAGTCGTATGAAGTGTATGCATATGCTGGGAGAGATGGAATTATTCAAGAGGTTGAAGACAGCTTGCAGCGATTGGGAACAGACTATATTGATCTTTATCAGATTCACAGACCGGATGCTACCACGCAGATTGAAGAAACCATGGAGGTTCTCAAAGAGTTGCAGCAACAAGGAAAAATCAGAGCTATAGGGATGTCTAATCATACTGTCAAGATGATGAAAAGAGCCGAAAAGGTCATTGATCTGGCATCTACTCAGTCACCTTACAGCATGGTGTATCGCAAGATTGAGAAGGACATAGTTCCATTTTGTGTTGAGGACAATGTAGGTATTTTGGCCTATAGCCCTTTGCAGAGGGGTTTGCTTACAGGGAAAATCACAGCAGATTATGAATTCAAAGGAGATGATCATCGTCCCGGGACTAAATGGTTCAAAGAACCGAATCGATCCAGGACCAACGACTTTCTACAGAAAATCAAACCAATCTCCGAGGATCATAACGTATCTCTGGCTCAGTTAGTGATCAACTGGACCGTCCAACGTCCCGGTATTACAGCAGCTTTAGTGGGCGCTAGAAATGCAGATCAGGCAAGTGAAAATGCGAAGAGCATGGACTTTGTGTTATCTAAAGAAGAAATTGAAAGAATTAACACTGAATTGGAGAAAGTGGTAATTGATCATGATGTTTAATACTTAGTAATAGAGCCCCACAAAAACCAGAAAACCAACTACTAGAGCAGCTTCGATGGTGTTTTGAATCCGTAGCGGTTGTGCTTGAATCGTTTTTTTACAAATAAAGCCTACAATCCAACTGACAATAAGTCCTATTATGCCAAAGGCAGCCAAGCCCAAGCTAAATAAAAGCCCCCAGCCCTTACCGTCATTCAATTCACTATAATACCAGAGGGACCATATTATAGTCAAAATAATATGAAGGATGGAAACTATCTTGAGAACAGTAAGCTTTTTCATGCTCCCAAAGTAAGATTTCAATCGGTGCGATACCTATGATATTAAGCATCGCACCGTATGATTTTTTTTAGAATCTCAGATTTAATGCCACAAGGAAGTTCCTTCCAGCCTGTGGATAAAAATAGTTTTCTCTGACAACAAATTCACCACCAGCATAACCGAAGGTGTACCCATTTGAAGAGAACTCTTCATTCAAGATGTTGTTAACTAATAAGCTCACATTTATCTTTTTCAAAGATTCTAAACTGAACTCATAGCTAAGTCTCAAATCATTTACAAAATAAGCATCAATACTGCGTGCATCATTGCTGGTGTTGTCCAGGAATTGTTTGCCAACATACTTGCTTAAGAGAGCTGCTTCGAATCCTTCAAATGGCGAATATGTCAATCGACTTCCGCTGATTACACTAGGCGAGAATGAGATGTCAGTGTTTTTGAATTGTGTTTCCTCTACAATGAATTCATCGAAGTTGGTGCCGTAATTGTAAAGTACCTCAGTAAAGTTTTTGATCTTGTTTTTACTCAAGGTCACATTGGCTTCCCATTTTATCTGATCTGTAAATTGATAGGCTCCTACTAACTCGATACCGGTACGGTAACTATCGGGAGTGTTTTGACGGATATTGGATCCTACATCATTCAGTTCACCTGTAAGCACGAGTTGGTTTTCATAATCCATCAGGTAGTAATTGGCTTGAAAGCTAAAAGCCTGACCAAATCTGCGATATCCAACTTCAAGATTTCTAAGTGTCTCATGCTTCGGTGTTATTCCATTGGGCGCATCCACAAAGTCGTTTCTAACTGGCTCACGATTGCCAATAGCAAAAGAGGCATACACATTGGATTGCTCATTTAACATGTATGTAGCTCCAAACTTTGGATTGAAGAATGTGTAATCATCACCTGTGTCTAGCGTGCGCAGGTCATTATCAATGCCTTCTGTTTGATACTTAACAGTACGCACTTGCACATCTGCAAAAAGGTTGAGGTTATCAGCCAATAGATAATTGGCTTTCAGGTAAGCATTGAAGTCGGTTTTCTCTCCTACATTATCATAATATCGCTCTCTGATATCACTATTGATGGCAAATTGAGACCAGATGATTTCACCAAAGTGATCTCCATCATATTTATTCCAGGCACCTCCTAGCATCAGTTCAAGATTGTTTTTCAGGTAATTAAATGCGAAGGTGGTGCCATAAAAATCGTTATCCAGCCATCTTCTTCTGATCAGATCAGTTGAGGTCAATGTACTATCACCGATGGTGACATCATTTAGTCCGTAATCCGAAAAATCATCACCTTCTCTGAATTGTTCAAAGTACCCCCGTCCATATGTATAATGTCCGGCAAGATTTACTGTAAATGCTGGTGTTACACTATGTGATAAGTGAAGTTGATAGTGATCTTGCTGGTAGTTATCTACTTCATTTTCATACAGGTAATAGTTGAACGTTCTTCCTGCGGAGCGTATGTTTTGCGCTTGTTCTGGTGTATAGCCATTATTGGAAATAACAGCTTCAATTCCAGCAGCATCGTTTTCCAACACAGCTTGCGGAGTTCCCCACCAACTTTGGTAAGTCACCTCTTTACCTCCAAAAACCAGCGCTTTTAAAATCGTCTTTTTTCCGTAGTAGCCTCCAGAAAGAAAGTAAGATCGAAGGTCGGATTCGGCTCGATCGATGTATCCATCAGAAGTAATTTTAGATAGGCGCGACTCAAATGACCATTTGTTGTTTAATAGACCGGTGTTGTAAATCAGTGAATGTTTTCGTGTGTTGAATGATCCAAAGCTATTATTCACTTCTGCAAACGGATCTTGAGAAGGCACATTGGTTTGAAGATTCACTGAAGCACCAAACGCGGCAGCTCCGTTGGTAGATGTGCCCACTCCTCGCTGAATCTGAATGTTGTCCACTGAGGAAGCCAGGTCTGGCATATTCACCCAGAACACTCCATGCGATTCAGAGTCGTTTACAGGTATTCCATTCATGGTGACGTTGATGCGAGTCGCATCACTCCCTCGGATTCTCAATCCTGTGTAACCTACTCCTGCTCCTGCGTCTGAGGTGGTGACCAAAGATGGTGATAGGTTTAATAGCATAGGAAGATCTTGTCCAAGATTCACACGCCTTATTTGCTCCCTTGAAATCTCCGAAAAGGTAGTGGGCGTGTTTTCATTAGCACGTGTGGCATAGACAATCACATCGTCCAGCTCCTTAGTTTTCAGACTATCTTGCGCAAAAGCAAGGCCTGACATCAGCACAAGTGCTGATAGAAATAAAGTTCTCATTGTTTAAAACATTAACATTTAACCATTGAAGAGCGGGGACCCTTCATTATTGGTTATCATACTTGATCATGATTTTCATCTCGATCCGTCCCTACGCCGGCATTATCCGGATCAGGTTTATGGGTATGATCTCAGCCGTTTCTACTGCATTTGCAGCTCGGCACCCCTTATAATGATCCAAAGGTAGTTACGGTAATCATGTAAATCCTAAACAACAAACAAAAAATCAAACCTCACTCAACTCCAACCAGCGCATTTCTTTTTTCTCCAGATCAGCTTCCACTGCTTTGATCTGGTCACTGATGGCTTGCAGTTTTTCGTATTCGGTTTCAGAATTAAGTGATTCCTGAAGTTCTGTTTTCTTGGCTTCCAATTTGGGAATGTCCTTATCTAACTGGTCCAACTCGCGCTGTTCGTTGTAGCTAAGCTTCCTTGATTGTGACTTTGCTGCGTCTGCTACTGCTTTTGGTTTTTCTTTATCCTGTGGAGGAAGCTCAGCCACCGGTACTCCCTCTTTGGCTCTATAATCGGTATAGTTGCCCGGGAAGTCACGGATTTTTCCGTTTCCTTCAAACACAAATAAGTGATCGACCAGTCGATCCATAAAGTATCGATCGTGAGATACAATCATCAGGCAGCCTGCAAAGTTCTGAAGGTAATCTTCCAGCACATTGAGTGTGGTGATGTCCAGGTCATTCGTGGGCTCATCCAGAATAAGGAAGTTTGGATTGGCCATAAGTACTCTGAGAAGTTGTAATCTTCGTTTTTCTCCACCGCTCAGTTTTCCAACAAAGTTGTGTTGCATCTTCGGTGGAAACATAAACTGATTGAGTAGCTGAGACGCGGATACCTGGCTGCCATTTTCAAGCTCAATATACTCAGCTACTTCTTTCACAATATCCAATACCTTCTTGGTGGGATCAAAGATGGTTTCGTCCTGTGTATAGTAGCCAAACTTAGTAGTTTGACCGATTTCGATATCGCCAGAATCTGGCTTTATCTTCTGGCAAAGTATATTCAAGAACGTAGACTTACCAACCCCATTTGGTCCGATGATTCCAATCTTTTCTCTTCGCTTAAAGACATAGCTGAAATCCTTGACCAGATTCAAATCTTCATACCTTTTGTTTACATGGTCTAACTCCAGAATCTTCTTTCCCTGACGTTCGCCTTTCAGGTTCACTTCCATCTTTTGGCTATGAATTGCACTATGAGCCTTTGCCTTCACGTCATGAAAGGCTTCCACCCGATACTTTGCTTTGGTGCCACGAGCCTTAGGTTGTCTTCGCATCCATTCCAGCTCTGTTTTGAATAGGTTTTTGGCTTTATCTATGGAGGAAGCTTCCATCTCCATTCGCTCTGCTTTTTTTTCTAAAAACTGGCTATAGTTGCCTTTATATCTAAAGATATTGCCGTGTTCTATTTCCAGGATTTCGTTTGTAACTCTGTCTAAAAAATAGCGATCGTGAGTCACCATCAATAACGTGAGATTGGCAGTAGCCAGATAGCCTTCCAACCATTCAATAAGCGCCAAATCCAGATGGTTTGTGGGCTCATCCAGAATGAGAAAATCTGGATTCACCACGAGTGCTTGTGCAATCGCCACTCGCTTCTTCTGTCCTCCAGAAAGGTCCCCCATCTTTTTCTCCAGATCATGAATGCCAAGTTGACCAAGAATAGCTTTAATCTGATGCTCATATTCCCAGGCATTCAAGGTGTCCATTCGCTCAAGTATTGGAGTCAAGTCTGGTGCATTTTCGGGATCGTGCTCGATTTTAAACATCGCCTGCTCATAATCTCTTATGACATTGAGTTCTTCTTTGTCCTCTGCAAAAACCGCTTCAATGATTTTTTCATCGGGATTGAATTCAGGATGCTGGGGAAGCATTGAGACTGTTAGGCCTTTCCGAAAGGAAACAACTCCTCTATCAGGTGCTTCGATCCCTGCAATTACTTTCATTAGGGTAGACTTTCCTGTTCCATTTACACCTACCAGTGCTGCTTTCTGTCCTTGATCCAGTCCAAAAGTGATATTCTCAAAAAGTTTCTTTTCATCATAGCTCTTGCTAAGACCCTCAACCGATAGATAATTCATGCCGCAAAAGTACGTGTTCGATAATTGGAACAAATCATCTGTTTTTAGTTTTATATCTATAAACCGATCCAATATGAAGAATTTCATGTATTCCTTTCTACTGATTTCGCTCATTGCATGTGCACCCTCCAATTCGCAAGAGGTATCTGACGAAACCCCCCAAGATTTCAATAGCTATTGGTATGCTGGAGAAGCTGAAATAACCAGCTATGAGCTGGAGCAAGCACGTTATGGAGAGATTCATGCCGGAGAGTCTGTTTTGGTGTTTGTCACCGAGCCATTTTCTGAGAGCAAGCAGGTAAAGCTTGACGATTGGAGAGATGAGAGTTCGGATAACGTTAGCGTGATGAAACTGAATATGACAAAGAAATTTTTAACAGGTATCTATCCGTATTCCATGATGATGAGCACTTTCACACCGGTTTCAGCTGACAAACACCCTGATCCATTCAAGATTACGACCTCTTCTCAGGAGTGGTGTGGACATACTTGGATGCAATTGAACCTGGGTGAAGATGGATATCGTTTTCGTGGATTTTCTTACTTCGAGTCCGAAGGTGACATTGATATTTCAGTTCCTAACGTAATTATGGAAGACGAGCTATGGACAAGATTACGACTCAATCCAGAAAGCTTGCCTGTCGGGGAAGTTGAAATTTTTCCGTCCACGTTTTATCTAAGATTGCGTCACAGACCTGCGGAGGCTAAGAAGGCTTCCACAAAACTGTCATCAGTTGAAGCTTCGGATTATTCTGATAAGGCCCATGAAATATATGAGATTGAATACGCTGACCGATCACTTTCTATCTATTTTGAATCAGCATTTCCATATGCAATTTTGGGTTGGGAAGAGACCTACATGAGTGGCTTTGGTAATCCTGAAATGCTCACCACTAAAGCAAAAAAAATCAACACGATCAAGTCAGCTTACTGGGGAAAGAATAGCAACAAAGATCGAGAGATTCGAAAAAAACTTGGTTTAAGCTCCGACTAGTGTTGCTAGCTCCATTTTATCTTTGCAGAATGCAAGATAAAAATCCGTGGATCACCCATAGCTCCAAAGAAATATATTCCAATTCCTGGATCGAGCTTACAGAACATGATGTTACAAATCCGGGAGGTGGAAAGAGCATTTATGGCAAAGTGCATTATAAGAATTGGGCCATTGGCATCATTCCACTCGACGAAAATCAGAACACTTGGCTAGTCGGACAATATAGGTATACATTGGATGAATACTCATGGGAAATTCCCATGGGAGGAGGCCCTCTTGGAGTATCTAGACTGGAATCGGCGAAACGTGAACTGAAAGAGGAAACTGGATTAAAGGCTGACAAGTGGACAGAAATCTGCAAGATTCACACCTCAAATTCTGTAACGGATGAGACCGGTTTTGCCTATCTGGCTGAAGGGTTGACAGAAGGAGAGACGGCTTTTGAAGAAACTGAAGATTTGGAAATAAAAAAGCTTCCATTTAAGGAAGCTCTGATGATGTGTGATCGTGAAGAAATCACTGACAGTTTGAGTGTAGCAGCGATTTACAGACTTGCAAGAATCTTGAAGTTATGAATCTATGCCGAGGCTAATGGTAATGAAATAGTAAAGGTAGTTCCTTTGCCTTGCTCACTTTTGGCTTCTATTTTGCCTTTATTGAGGGACACAAATTCATAGACAAGTTGCAGTCCAAGACCTAGTCCGGTTTCTCCTAAAGTTCCTTTAGTAGAGATGGTCTCATCTAGCGTGAAGAGCCCATCAAGCTTCTCCCTAGGAATTCCCACACCATTGTCAGTAATTGTGATCGTGCAGTTTCTATTGTCAGGATCAGCTTTTGCAGTAATCTTTACCTGGCCTCCGGTGTTGGTAAACTTGATCGCATTATTAATTAAGTTTCTCAAAATAGTAGAGGTCGTATTTTTATCAACCATGAGATGATAAGCTTCATCTGCTTCAAATTCGAGTTGAATGCTCTTAGACATGGCTGTATCTCTAAACATTTCAATGACATCTTTAGCCATTTCTCCGAGATCCAATCGTTCAGGTACATATGGAAAGTGGCCTCTTTGCTGAAGTGCCCAATTCAAAAGTGTATCCAATAATTTGGTGAGTCGGTCCACTGACTCACTCATTTTGTTCACCATGCCTTTCACCTGATCTCCTTTACCTTCCTTGAGATAAAGCTGAGATACCGTGACCAATCCATTTAGGGTGTTCACAGGGCCTCTAAGGTCATGCGAAATGATGGAGAAGAATTTATCCTTGGTGTGGTTTAAGACAACCAGATCATCTTTTTGTTTTTCGAGTTGAATGCTGAGTCTGTTCTTCGCTTTGAAGTAGGAATACACGATCACTACAAGACAGATAAACGCTAATAGAAGTACGCCCCCAGTAATCATAATGATTCGATTATTGCGTTTTTGCTCAAGCAAGAGGTCTACCTCTGCTTGTTTTCTCCCAACCTCATATTCTGTTCTCAGGTCGCCTAGTCTTTGTGTAGTTTCCAGATTCTGAATACTGTCTTTGTACGCATAGTATTGTGTTTGATATTCTATGGCCTCAGTAAGATTCCCTTTTTTTAAATGCAATTGAAACAATAGGTTGGACGCATCTCGAACTTGTTCCTTCAGTCCAATTTCTTTTGCTAATTCAAGACCAATCATGGTATGTCTTATTGCTTCTTCATCATTATTTTCTTCCTTGTAGATATTACCTAGCTGATTATAGTAATCTGCCATACCATATTTGTCTCCCATTGGTTTCAACATTTCAATGGCTCGGAAGAGATCTTCTTTCCCTTTTTCAATTGCCCCAAGCTTCCAAAAAACTAACGCACGATTTCCGATGATGTATGCTATCCCCAAATCCATGCCTATGGCCTTTAATATTGGCTCTGACTCATTGTAGTAGGCCATAGCAGAATCGTAGTTTCCTTTCAGATAGTAATCATAACCATAGTTTAGTAAACTCAATGCAAGTGTCTGCCTCCTACCTGATCCTCTGAGCAATTCAATAGTCTTAGATCCATAGTATAGAGCATTTTCAGAATCACCATTTTGCGTGTAGCAAGTCGATATTTCACCATAAACTTCTGCAAGAAAAAGTTTGAATTGCTGCTTGCCTGCTGCCTCATCTGCACTTTTGAAGAGGTACTCTAGAGCTCTTTCTAAATTCCCCATGAATCGATGTGCAATGCCTATCTGCATGTATGCTTTTATGCGATATTCGAGGCTATTAGCCTCTTCCGCTAATTCCAATAAGTATTCTGCATACTCGAGTTTCTCATCAGGAGCAATGGTATGAGTAGGTAAACGATAGTACGCTTCCATCTCCTGACTTGGAGACAATATCCCTTTGGCTATTTCATTCTTGATACTATCCGCCTTGATCTTATTTTGAGCAAAAGCTAGAATACCAATTAGTAAGCTAAGCGTCAGGGAAACGAAGTGTTTTTGACTGATCATTTTCTTAATTAATCAACCTTCAGGTGTTTCTTCGGCAGGTTCCGGATCTACTACTGTTTGACCTCCAATCGTAATTTTAGGATCCAGGCGTATTACAACTCCTTCGTTGTCTTTGGACTCGTACACAATGTCGTACTTTAATTCGGAATGTGTTGAATCATATTCTGTAGGTATCTGAAGAACCCACATCGAATCAGCTTTGTATTCTTCAGGCAGTTGGTCAAGATATGCTTCTGCATCTTCGTCAAAGTCTACCTCTTCAAGATCGTCCAGACCACCGCCTCTATACCAGAATACATATTCACCGGGCTCTACATATGCGGTAACTGTAGTTTCTGTGACTACTTGATATCCTTCTATATCATCTGTATTTGTATTGTAATAAATTTGGCCGTCTTTGTATTTTAAGATAGTAATAGCTCTTTCATACTTATCTGATCTTCCTCCAAGGTCATTAAAATACTCGTCCGCTATCAAGGTTGCGGCTGACATATCTTCATCAAAGGGCTCAGGATTTTCTAGTATTTTGTCTTCTTGACAGGAGGTGAGTAGCAGTATGATAATTAATGCTAACTGCTTAATACTTAAGGTCTTCATGAATGGTGGTTTAGTAATTAAAGATACAAATTATTAAAATCTTTATCAAATGATAATGTAATCACCTAACCATTAGATGAATGGAATGAAAAGTGCGATGGAATGGGTGAATTTGATTATTAAATTCACTTAACACCAGAAGAAGAATTTTTTAACAATAAAAAGGCATTTGTTACACGATTTTAATATCAGCTGATGCCTTAATGATCTAAGATATTACCTTGCGGCTTGATTCGAAAAGCGATGACTCTTAAAGAGCATTTACGAAAAAATATCATACTATCACTACCAGTGATTATTGGTCAGTTAGGCCACATCATGGTTGGTGTGTCTGATAGCATTATGGTGGGCCGGTTGGGCGTTATTCCGTTGGCTGCGGCTACTTTCGCTGGTACTATTTACCACGTTTTAATGCTTTTCGGAATTGGAGTAAGCTATGCCATTACACCAAAAGTGGCAGCAACAGATTCTAGTGATCGCAGCAAGCTATTAAAGTATCTTGAAAATGGCTTTTTCATGAACCTTGGACTTGGGGTTGTTCTTTTCGTTTTGGGCTATGGTGCAAGTCACATTTTACATCTTTTTGGACAAGAGACACCTGTTGCAGAGGCTGCTGGTTCCTACTTGGTCATTATGTGCGGATCGCTAATTCCATTAATGATATTTCAAACGTTTCGGCAATATGCTGAAGGCCTTTCTGATACCTTCAGTCCTATGGTAGTCTCCGTATTTGCTAATCTGCTAAATGTTTTCTTCAACTACATGTTGATCTACGGGAAGCTTGGTGCTCCGGCACTTGGGTTGAATGGTGCTGGAATTGCCACCCTATTAGCGCGTATGATCATGTTTGCTTTGATGATTTGGTGGATTCGAAAGAAATGTATCGGTTTTGAGTGGAAATTTAAGTGGGAGGGAATCAAAGAACTATTAAGGATAGGTGTGCCTTCAGGCATGCAGTATGTATTTGAAGTTGGTGCTTTTGCAACGGCAGCAATTATGGTAGGCTGGATAAGTGCAGAGGCGCTTGCGGCGCATAACATTGCGCTGAACCTCGCAGCGATTAGCTATATGGCAGCTACTGGGCTTGCGGCGGCGTCCACCATACGAATTGGTAATCAGATGGGTTTGAAAGATCGTAGAAACCTAAGGATTGCTGGATTCTCATCGTTTGGATTGGTAACTGTATTCATGGGCTTATGCAGCCTGACTTTCATCGTCTTTAGAAATGCGTTGCCAGCGCTTTATATAGAGAATGATATGGTTCAAAGAACGGCATCTACCTTACTTATAATTGCTGCGGCATTTCAAATTTCTGATGGAATTCAAGCCGTTGGATTAGGCGTCTTACGCGGGTTACAAGATGTCAAGATTCCAACAATAATTACATTCGTTTCCTATTGGTTGATTGCCATTCCTTCAGGCTATGTTTTTGCTTTTGTTTTTGGTTGGGGCGTGAATGGAGTTTGGTATGCGCTTTCCTTGGGACTGACAATTGCCGGAATTTTTAATATGTGGAGATTTAACCGCTTATCTAAAAAGGTAGTTTTTTAAGTATTGTCATTTTTAGGAGGAATGGATTAACTATGCCGATCATTTTCAATCATGAAAAAGAAACAAGCTGCCCTAATTTTTATTTTCATAACCGTCCTTATTGATATCATTGGTATTGGATTGATTATTCCGGTGGTGCCTGCGTTGATCAAAGAAATTACAGGTTTGAGTACGAGTGAGGCTTCATTTTTCGGAGGAATGCTCGCTGCTACCTATGCCATCGTTCAGTTTTTTGCAGCACCAATTTTAGGTGGATTAAGTGATCAATATGGGAGGAGACCATTACTTCTCGCCTCACTCATTGGCCTCGGGTTGGACTACATTGTGATAGTCTTTGCGCCCAGCTTGATTTGGCTATTCATTGCGCGCATGATTTCTGGTCTATTTGGAGGGAGTGTAACAGTTGCTAATGCCTACATTGCAGATATCAGTACCCCGGAAAACAGAGCAAAAAATTTCGGGATGATTGGTGCCGCATTTGGACTTGGTTTCGTAATAGGCCCATCTATTGGGGGGATTTTGGGAGAATTGGGAACACGTGTGCCATTCATGGCAGCTGCGGGACTTTCCTTGCTCAACGCAACCTATGGTTTCTTCGTTGTGCCCGAATCACTCGCCACAGAAAACAGAAGACCATTTACCTGGAAACGTGCCAATCCATTTGGCACACTCAAGCGGATTTTGAGTCATAAAAAAATCGTCTGGTTGGTCGTTGCGCTTTTTGTGATTTATGTAGCAGCAATGCCACTCATGCAAATTGGTCATTTTTTACGATTGAAAAATTCGGATGGTCAGAATTAGAAATTGGTTTATCTCTAAGCTTTGTTGGTGTAATGGTAGCCATCGTACAAGGTGGCTTAGTCGGACCTATTGTTAAGAAAATTGGAGAAACGAATGCCGTTTACACCGGCTTTGCTTTCAACGCATTTGGCCTATTAATGATGGGTATTGTTTCGCAATCCTGGATGGTTTATGCCGTTATTGTGCCCTACGCGTTTGGAGGTTTAGCAGGACCATCGCTCCAGTCGATTATGACCAATCAGATACCTAAAAATGCGCAAGGCGAATTGCAGGGAGGACTTACAAGCGTTATGACCTTAACCGCGATTGTGGGACCCTTGCTGATGACAGGAATATTTAGGTACTACACCAATCCAGTGAATGACATTTATTTCCCAGGGGCACCTTTTGTCATGGGAACTTTTCTTGCCATTCTTGCCATTTTTATTGTGAGTCGCTCACTTCCGAGAAGCAGTTCCTAATCACTCATCTTTCAAATACTTAACCGGATTTGCTGAGGCTGCTTTTAGGGATTGATAGCCTACGGTAAGAATAACAAGCGTCAACACAATCACAAGAGCCAGTATAAAAGTGATCCATGAAATGGAAACTCGATAGTAATATGATTCCAGCCATTCGCTCAAAAAATAGATCGCAAACGGCACGCTGATTACAAATGCAATGGCAATCCACCTCGTGAAATCAGTAAAAATCATACCAAGAATGGTCTTAATTTCTGCTCCCAACACCTTGCGAATACTGATTTCTTTTCTTCGCTTTTCAATAATAAAAAGTGTCAATCCGTATAAGCCAAGACAAGCAATCATAATTGAGATTACTGAAAATAATCCAACCATGCCGAGGTAGCGGTTTTCCTCTTCGTAAAGAGCGGCCACACGATCTTCCATGAATGAATAGGTGAACTCTTGAGTAGAACCCAGTTCATTCCACATGGCTTCAATCTCCTCTATTCTTTCAACCAGATTGCTCATGTCCATTTTTAAGGTGATGGAATTATGAGCCACTGGATTTTCTGAAACACGGTGAAAAATAAGTGTTGGCGCCACTTCATTTTGAAGTGTTTCAAAATGGAAATCTTCTACTATTCCGATCACATTTACACGCGTGTCTCTTCCCAAGATGATGATATTTTCATCGTTGGGAGAAAACTTAAATGCGTTCATGGCAGCCTCATTCAAAATCACAGAACTTCGTTGATCTCCTTCTGTGTCTGGTAAGAAGTTAACCCCATACTTCACGGGGATATTATAGATATCAAAAAAGTCAGCGTCTACATACGTGTACCTCATTCTTAGCGGATCTCCTTCCCAATCATTTGGTCTCACAAAAGTGAAACTACCGCTCCATGAGGTGGGCACTGCACGACTGGATGAAATATCAGATACATAAGATTTGTGTTTGAGCTCCGTCTTAAAAGTGTTTAGCCGGGCCTGCCCTGATTCACGATCTGTAAAGCTTCTTGGCGAGGCTGAGATCACTAAAACCCCATCAGATTCAAATCCCATGTCCTTACCTGTCATGTAGTTGATTTGCCTGCTGACGATGATTGTGCTCGCAATCAAAAAGAGCGCAATGGCAAATTGGATGACCACTAAGGTGTTTCGAAAGCTTGAGGTGCCCCCCATCCCTAATTTTTGACGGAGCACTTCAATGGCTCCTATAGAGGAAAGATAAAGTGCAGGGTAACTTCCACTTAAAATCCCCAAAAGTGTAATAAGCAAGGCAAAGCCACCAATTAGTTGCGGACTGCTGAATTGATTCAATGAAATAGTAACATCAAAGAATTGATTGAATTGTGGAGTTGTGAAAATCACTATTAGTAACCCTAAAATGGATGCTATAAAAGACATCACAAAAGATTCTGTAATGAATTGGGTTCGTAGCTGCCCTTGAAATGCCCCGAGTACTTTTCTTAAACCAATCTCCTTGGCACGTTGAGTTGCTTGAGCAGTAGACAGGTTCATGAAGTTAATGATGGCAATAAGAAGAATCCCAAGTCCGATACCTAATAGTGTTCTTGCATTAGATGAGTCGCCAAAAAATGTATCGAATACTTCATCGAATGGCAGTAATTTGAAGTTTGTGTTTGCCCTGGTTTCCGTATCCCAAATAGATTCGATGAGGTTTGGGAAATCTGCTTCTAAATCCAGCGCATCTTTTTGATCTTTTAATAGTACATAAGTTTCCAGAAACGATCCATTCCATCTATTGGCAAGTTCCGGATACACCGGAATGCTTTCCATTGGGATTATTATAGAGGGCCGCATGGATGCATTGTCAGGATGATTACTTATAACAGCAGAAACCTGATATCTCATAGTTGTGTCTTCGTCCTGTAGAAAGATTTCAAGATGCTCGCCTACTGCATCTTGCGTATCAAAATATTTTAGCGCCAGCTCCTTACTGAGTACTACCGAGTTTTTGGTAGGAAACATTTTGGCGGTGTTTCCCTGGATTACTGGGAAAGTAAAGATTTTGAATAAATCCGAATCTGTATAGACAATAGATTCCTCCAGATATCGGTTGTTTTTCATAATGCTAGCATCCGAAGTATAATACCGTGCTGCATATTCTACTTGAGTGTAATCAGACTTTAACCGGTCTTTTAATGGCATCCATGTATCATAAGTGGCTTGTGTACCATCAGGGGTAATTCGTTCTTTGTAGGCCAAAAAGATTCGATCCTTATTTTCATGATGATCGTCAAAAGTGAAAATCTGATAGGTGTACAGAAAAATAAAAGTGAAAGCAGCAACACCAACCGATAACCCGAAAATATTGATGAAAGAAGTAGACTTTCTTTTGATCAATGTTCTAAATGCGATTTTGAGATAATTTCTGAAGATCATTGTATTGAGAGATAAGTGGTAAAATGATTTTAAGTTGACTGGGCGTAAGGAGCGGATTACTTCAATGTAGAATTTTAGTCTGGCTTTAAATTTCCCCTCTTCCTCTACACGCCAGTAATAAGCCTCTGTTATATCCCCGAGGATTTCATCGGCATAGTCTGGTCGAAGAAAATATTCAAGGAGACCCTTTGCCCATTTCGATGGATGCCTTCGATCATTCATGCAAGACTGAAGTTCAGTTTGGGGATGGTCTTCCAAATCTCATTTCTGCGATGTTGTAAATCCTGAGCTATTTCATACCCTTTGTTGGTGGCTTGGTATAGACGCTTCCCTTTTCCACCTCGCTCAGGGGTAGGCGCGCCTAATCTAGAATTGACAAATCCTTTCTTTTCTAGTCTTTTCAGAACCACATGAATGGCAGGAAGAGAAATCGATTGACTCAATTGGTGCTTGTACTCTTTGGCAATTTCTACTCCATACGTCTCCTCCTTCATCAGCAGTATGATAAGGATCATTTCCTCAAGTGTTCCCAATTGTAGATTCATTAGTGTTTGGTTTTAAGATGACTTTAATTCCGGGATAGTTGTACGTTTAATCAATTAAATTAATTTTTGTTTAAAATATGAAAACGGATAAAATTAATTTTTGTTTAAAAAATAGATTTTTCTAGGCAATCTGAAATTAATTTCACACGGACTCATTATTTAATCAGCTTGGTTTTTCTTGACATTTCAAAGCCCTCCACGTCCACATACCGGCAGCAAATTCGATGAAAGAGAAGGCGATTAATGCGAGACTGCCTCTATCGAAAGTGTAGAGCCAAACGAAGAATACGAATTGTATAATTCGTACCTGAACCGTGAACCCGAAGAAGGGGATTAGATTTTCTTTTGCATTTCTGATGTAGTAGTACCCTAGTACGGCTACTACAAAACCAAGAATTATTCGCCATACACTTTCAGGATCAGGAATACCGATTGCTGCCAGAACCCATGAAGGGGCTAGCATTAAAAACACTCCTTCGATGATCAGGTAGATGCCAAATAGCCAGACTGTTTTCGCAGGTTTATCCATTTTATTAACTTCCATGATTAAGAATTCAATCTACTCAACATGCGGCTAAACATCATTCTCTTTCTTCTTACTCCCATCGTTGGTTTTACTCAAACCCTAGCTGATCAAGTACTCGCCAAATCGGTTGCTTATCACGATCCTACAGACACCTGGTCTACCCTTTCAGCGACATTCATTTTTAGAGAAACCCGACCCGATGGACCTGATCGATCGTCGATTATCACCCTCGACAATTCGAAAAGTTATATGAAGATCAATCGGAATGATGAGGAAGAATATGAAGTGATTGGCAACGCGGCTGAAGTATTAAAAGGAGATAATGATAAGGAACGTGCGTTAGTTCTTCGTAACTATTATCTCTACTTGTGGGGACTTCCAATGAAACTGTATGACAAGGGCACTCCTGGAATTGCCCTTGCAGATGACGCGAAAGTGGGCGAAGAAAACTGTAAGGTGCTTAGAGTAGCGTATGAGGAGGATACCTGGTACTTCTACATTGATGAAAATACGGGTCAGATGCTGCAATACAAATTCTACAAGGATGCGGAAGAGACTAAGGGAGAACTCATCACATTGGGAGATGAAATTTCTGTGAAAGGGATCAGAATCCCACAGAGAAGAAGCTGGTACACCCTGCCAGAAATGAAATACTTGGGTACAGATATTCTTACTGAAGCAAAATAAATCAAGGCATACCATTGATCTCATTCCATTTACTTAACAAATGTGAAACTTATGTATTACATTCACGTTTGTTAAGTAAATATTTTTATCCATGGAATATCAATTAGGCGAATTTGAAGAACTGGTTTTATTGACAGTTGCTGCCCAGCATAATGAAGCATATGGAGTTTCTATTCATGAGTTTTTATCAGCCGAAACTAAGAAGAAAATTAACATCAGTGCGATACATGTAGCTTTGAAACGGTTAGAGAAAAAGGGTTTTGTAGACTCACGTTTTGGGGGTATTACGGAGGAACGAGGTGGTCGTAGAAAAAAATTCTACATCGTCACAGCGCTTGGGAAAAAGGTATTAGATGCTTCGCATGATTTACGCACTAGCATCTACCAGAAGATCCCGCAGCTTCAATTTGTTAACATTTAATAATGCCAGAACTGCAACCACCAAAATGGGCACTCAGATTTCTGAGATGGTACTGTCGTCATGAGTATCTAGACGAAATAGAAGGAGATATGATCGAACTGTTCCATCTGCGATCTGTCGACTCACTCCAATCTGCCAGGCTTTTTTTTGTATGGAATGTGATTCGAACTTTTAGATGGATAAACCTTAAAAAAACTCAAATAAACAATTGGACTATGAATCTATACCAAAACTATACGAAGATATACTTCCGCAGATTTCGGAAGGAGACACCACATTACCTGGTAAACATTCTTGGGCTATCTCTAGGCCTTTCCATTCTTTTCTATATCCTTATGTTCGTTTATGATGAACAGAATATTGATCAGTTTCACAGCAAAAAGGATCGGATATTTAGAGTAGTTCATGAGATTACCGAAGAAGATGGTGCGCATCATTACCTGTCTGGCCCAAACCCACTGGCTAATGCCCTGAAAACTGACTTTCCTGCTGTTGAAGAAGTAGGATGGACTACTTATTTCGGATCCCATGTATTGGCTAAAGGCGATACGAGGATAGCTGATAGAAGCTGGGCGATTGTCACTAAAGGAATGTTTGACATTCTTGATTTTGAAATACTTGATGGTGATCCACACAAGCAATTTGAAGGATCGACAGGAATCGTTTTAACTGAGGAGTTGGCGATGAGTCTTTTTGGAAAAACTGATGTGGTCGGAGAGGTTGTGGATGAATCAAGATTTGAAACTGTGGAAGTTATCGCTGTAATGAAAGACTTGCCTCGCACATCCAGTTATGAATTCACCTCACTTTATGTTTTAGAACCGACACAAATGCCAGAAGGTTGGCAAAACTTTTTTAACGACTGGGACACCCAATTTATGCAAACATGGGTGTTGTTAAAAGAAGGAGCGACTCCAGAAGACATCTATGCCTCTAAGGACAACTTCATTGACAAATACCTGGAAGGTGAGGCACGCCAAAGGTTTGATTTTTACCTGCACCCGTTGAGCGAAGTTCATTTGGGATCTACTCACATCGAAAATGGTGGACCCGCCCCACTATTAGCTATTCCTTATAGCGACCGTGAGTTTGTGTCCATGATATTGATGATGGGCTTCCTTGTGATCTTCATCGCCGCACTCAATTATGTGAACCTTTCCTCTGTCCAGGCGCTTAAACGTACGCTTGAGGCGAGTATGCGAAAAATAAATGGAGCCAATAATCGTCAACTTATCGGTCAACTTTTCTTTGAAACGTTCATCACAGTGGCCATTGCATACATTATTTCCATTGTCCTTATCATAATTCTATTTCCATTCTTTCTAGAAATCGCCAATAAAGATTTCAGTTTATCAATGCTCTATTCGGCAGACTTTATCATGTATCACATTGTAACTATTATCATTATTTGGATGGTTTCTGCAATGCTTCCTGCGCTATATTATTCAAAATTGAAACGCTCCCTGTTAATCATGAAAAATGCATTTTCAGGGAAGGGAGACTTGCTTAGGAAAGGGTTAGTTGGTGTACAATATGCGCTTTCCATCTTCTTGATTATTGGATCCATTGTAATTTTCAGGCAGCTCAACTATGTACAGTCAAAGGATTTAGGATTTGACAATCAGAACCTCATTGTGCTGGATATCAACTCAGGTGCAGCTCGGAGTAACTTCAAAAACATTATCGCGGGCATCAAGAAAAATCCTGATGTGATCAATGCGTCCACATCATCAAGGGTTCCAGGAGAATGGAAAGATATTCCGGTTGCAAGTGTAAGCAAAAATCTAACGGATCAGCCTGTCGAGTTTAGTCACTATGCTGCCGACAAATATTGGCTCGACACCTACGACATAAACCTGGTTGATGGTGAAAATTTCACAGGTGCAGATAAGTCGGATAGCCTGTATGTTTTAATAAATGAAAAAGCAGTTGCAACACTGAGCTTCAAGCAGCCGATTGGTGAAAGCATTTGGGTAATGTCTGATGGGGATTCTGTCAAAATGCGGATCAAAGGCATCGTGGAAGATTTCCATTTTCAATCGTTATATGAGCCTATAGGGCCGGTATTAATCACTCACTGGAATAATCACGTAAGATCCATTGATTACTTCACAATCAAATACAGTCAAAATCCAAAAGAAACCATCTCACATATAGAAGAAGTAAATGCTCAGTTTGATCCAGGCACACCTGCTGAAATACACTTCCTTGATCAGCAATGGGAACGATTCTATGAAGCAGAAGAAAGCAGAAGCACGATAATCCTTATTGCTTCAATTGTATCAATAATCATTTCAGCATTTGGACTTTTTGGCCTAATCAACTTCACTGTCGAGAGGAAAACCAAGGAAATAGGGATCAGAAAAGTAATGGGTGCAGATCTTCGGAACATTGCTACACTCATTTTGAAAGATTATTTGATTCTACTTATTATTTCATTGGGAATTGCGGCTCCTGCTTCCTGGTGGATGTTTGGTGATTGGCTGGCAGATTTTGCTTACCGCATCAACTTGAGCGTTGACTTGTTCATCATTGCATTTGTTGTGGTGCTTTTCATATCCTTTACTACTGTTTTGGCTCGTATTTATAAGATTGCGAAAGCGAATCCAGTTCAATCCATTCGCTACGAATGATAAATCACATTCCACCAAAGTGGCCGTTGAAATTATTGCGATGGTTTTGCAAGGATGAATACCTTGATGAAATCGAAGGAGACCTCTTGGAGCTCTACCAATTTCGAGGGAAACAATCCAGAGCAAAAGCTAATCTGTTCTTGGTTTGGAATGTTTTCAGGTCTTTTAGGAGGGTAAATCTTAAGCAAAGTGAAAGGCTGAAATTTGGTTTGATAAGAAACTATTTCAAAGTCGGTTTTCGCGCCTTGATTAAGGATCGTCAGTTCACAGTGATCAATCTATTCGGTCTTTCACTAGGACTATCAGTCTTTCTTACCATCCTTCTTTTGGTAAAACATGAGTTGAGTTTTGATCAATTTCATTCCAAAGTTGAACGTATTTATCAAGTCATTCAGGTTCATCAAAATGCAGACGGTGATGATCCGGAAATCTGGACCTCCTGGCAGTTATCTAATGCACTACGAACAGATCTTGATATCGTGGAAAATGCAGTCACAATTCATGCAACTTCATCCACTTGGGTAGAAGCTGGTGGCAAGCGTTTCTTTGAAGAGGAGGGGATAGTGGCAGGATCACAATTCTTTGAGATTTTTGATTTTGAGCTCAAGGAAGGGCGAGTGAAGGAGGTACTCGCAAAAAAGCGATCAATTATATTATGCGAGTCATTGGCCCAGAAGTATTTTGATTTTGAAGATCCAATTGGAAAAGAAGTAGATCTGGAATTTTATGGAAGATTTACCGTGACAGGAGTTTTAAAAGACATTCCACCCAATTCGTACATTCAGTTTGAATTTATCCTATCACAGGACTATGATGTCTTTCTTCAAAACGTTTCAGAAAATTTCCAAAAGTACTTTTATGAATGGAATGGAGACCCGGTGGCTACTTATGTGCTATTGAAGGATTCCAAAGACAAGCATCTTTTCGATACAAAAGTGGAAAATATGCTAGACAAGTACCTTGATAAAAGTGACATTAATAGACACTATTTATTGGGATTAAAAGACCTCCATTTCAATTCTCAAGGTATTGATGGACGAATCAATGAGTATGTAAAAGGAGACTTTGCAAAAGTTCAGTTTTTGATAATTGTAGGTTTCATCATATTGCTGATGGCCTGCTTTAATTACATCAGCATTTCTACAGCACGTTACATCAAACGGAGTAGAGAAGTTGGCGTAAGAAAAGCAATGGGAGCTCATGGAAGGCAAGTAGCTGCTCAGTTTTTAATTGAATCGTTTCTGATGGTTTTGTTTTCATTTTTGTTGGGAATGATTTTTACGAATTTCCTATTGCCATATTTCAATTTGCTTACAGGAATTGAGTTGGTTTTAGGAGCCCCATTCCTGATTGAATCACTTCCATATTTTATAGTCACCATCATCTTAGTCACACTTTTTGCAGGCTTCTATCCAGCCTTCCACTTAAGCCGATTTTCCGTGGTGAATGTCCTTAAAAACATGACCATTTCTGCTACCGGTAATGATCTGCTTCGAAAATCTTTAGTTGTTGTTCAATACTTGTTTGTCGTAGTGATCTTGGCAGGATTAATTATCGTCAATCAGCAGTATACCTATATGAATAGCAAATCATTAGGATTTAATACGGAACAACTAGTGGTGGTTGAAATCAATAGTGGTTCGGTCCGACATAATTATCTCAAAATCAAAGACGAACTACTAAAAATTCCAGACGTTCAGAAAGTAACTGGTCTCACCCGAATGATTAGCGGCTATCGATCGGGCACCGCAGTAGAAGTAAACAGTGCAGACAAGCCGGATGAAAAAGTTCCAATGAGATATTACGGCATGGATCAGGATGGTCTGTCAACCTTAGAACTGCAGCTAATTGCCGGAGCAAATTTTTCTGGAATTGAAGCACAGGATAGCACGTCTGTTATTATTAATGAGACAGCAGCAGAAAAGTATGGCGGTATCGGTGCGATTGGCAAATTCATTAAGATTCAGGAAATTGGCGATGATGATCTAAACGCCAGGGTAATTGGAATAGTAAGTGACTTCCACTATCGCTCTTTACGAAAATCCATAGGGCCTGTCGTTATTGGCCATTACAACAATCCGTTTGTTAGTCTGGATGACATTGTGGTTCAGCTGAGTGGATTCAATACAATAAGAACGCTCGAAAAAATTGAAACCATCCACAACCAATTTGACACAAACAAAGTGATGACATGGGAATTTATGGATGATATGGTTCAAAGGGAATACGAGAAGGAAGCGATTTTTAGAAATGTATTTGTCAGCGCATCTATTGTGTCTTTTTGTATAGCCATATTGGGTATGATTGGGTTAGCATCTTACAATGTGGTCGCACGTAGAAAGGAGATTGCCATACGTAAAATTTTGGGTGCTGGGTTTCTGAGTTTGCTGAATCAGCACGTACACGAGTTTGTCAAATTCTTGCTAATAGCTTCAGCCGTATCAGTTCCTCTATGCTGGTGGCTTGCCAATCAATGGTTAGTAAATTTCGAATATCGAGTAAGTATTTCACCAATCATTTTTTTAGGAGTTATCTTTTTTATACTGACTATAACATGCCTCGTGATATTGGTCGTAAGTAATAAAACAATCAAGTCAAACCCAGTCAATTCTATCCGCTACGAATGATAAAACATGTCGCTATAATCTGTTTGTTAGTTATTTCAACACTCAAAGTCAGGGGGCAAATAGATCTATTAAGGATAGAACAGCAACAGATGGTTGGGCAACTTTCAGGCAAGTTCGCTTTAGAAAATGGTTCATTTCTAAAATCTAGAGATACACCCTCAGCCAGAGCAGTAGCCAGGCAATACTTAGCCAAGCAAATTGAGGATATAGGACTTAAGCCAAAAAGGCAGAGTTACCGAATGCCAAACCTCAACCCTTTGATCGATATGCTTTTTTCACCTTTCAAAGGAGCAAACGTGTATACCGTTATTCCTGCGTCACGCAAAAGTGATAATTATGTAGTTCTTGGCGCTCATTTTGATACTGAATTAGATTGTCCGGGTGCTATAGATAACGCAACCGGTTCCACTCTCATTTTTAGTGTTGGGAAGATGCTGTATGCATTAGAAGAGCGTAAGATGAACGTGATCATTGTGTTCTTTGATCAGGAAGAAGAAGAGTTAATCGGGAGTCAGGCTTTTGCAAAATTCTTGAAAGCTGAGAATTTTAATGTTCATTCTGTACACACTTTTGACATGGTAGGTTGGGATGAAGACGGCAATAAGGAAATGGAACTGGAATTACCAACACCAGATTTAGAAAACGCATATCAAACCAAAGCACTGGAGTTAGGTATCCCGCTATACGTTACCAGTATCAACTCAACAGATCATCACTCGTTCAGACAAGTCGGATTTCAAGCCATAGGGATAAATGAAGCCTATGGCAAGAGAGACTCTACTCCATACAAAGACACACCTGAAGATACATATGAGACGGTCAACTTTGATTACCTGGCAGAGTCAACAATGTTTGTTTATGCCGTGATAAAAGAAATAATAAATGGAGGCGATTAAAGAAAGCTTTAAGTCTGACCCAATCTATGCTATATCTATGATTGGCTGTGGAATGGCATTTTTCCTAAAAGGAATAGATTATTTACTACTGGGCAGCCCGCTGCCTTTTGCAATTGGAACACTAATCGCAGGTGGAGCTTTTTACGTGCTTGTTAATAAGGATAAATCTTCGAGGAGAATCGTCAAGGTCATTGCCGTTTTTCTGATACTATGGGGTGTGACTCGATTAGGAATAGAGATTCTGTTTTCGTTCGCCTCTTTAACTGAGGCACACATAAGGTCTCAGTTCACTTGGGTCAATAAACTGTTTAGCCTTTCGGCAATATGGTTTGGTATTTACTTTTATAGAAAACTTAAGAACATTCGCTCCTTGAGTGCTGGGAAACACGTATGATTTTTCTTTCGTAGAAAAGAAATAAAAATGGTAATCAATTATATTCGACGAATTTTTACCAGAATTAAAGAAATCTGAAACCAGAACACACAATTTCTGGTTCTTTAGTCGTATATTATAAGGCAGTCTATTGCAAATACACGGCTCAAAAGCCTATCTTTGCAGATTGCTTTTTTATACCCATAACAAATTAGTTTTTAATAAGATAATATGCGACAGTTAAAGATTACCCAGTCGATTACCAACAGGAGAGAAAGCCACACCCTGGAGAAATATTTTACTGAGGTAAGTAATGTTCCAATGATTACCCCGGACGAGGAGGTTACGCTTGCCAAGCGAATCAAAGAGGGCGATGATCTGGCATTGGAAAAACTCGTTAAAGCAAACCTTAGGTTCGTAGTGTCTGTAGCTAAGCAGTACCAGAACAGAAGTTTACCCTTAAACGATTTGATCAATGAAGGAAACCTTGGATTGATCAAAGCGGCAAAGAAATTTGACGAAACCAAAGGATTTAAGTTTATCTCATACGCCGTATGGTGGATTCGTCAGTCCATTATGCAAGCGCTAGCTGAGCAGTCTCGTATCGTTCGTCTACCGATGAACAAGTCTGGTGCTATTAACCAGATCAGAAGAGCATATGCAGAGCTAGAGCAGCAGTTTGAGCGTGAGCCGACGGAAGAAGAACTTGCTGATATTTTGGACATGAAGCCAAGTGAGGTGAGAAACACACTAGGTGCGGAAGTAAAGCAAATGTCAATGGATGCACCTTTCGGGGAAGACGAAAGTGGATCACTTCTAGATGTTCTTGAAAATGTAACTACAGGGCCTACGGACGGAAACCTTGTATTTAACGATTCTTTGAAGGTAGAAACCATGCGAGCGCTATCAACACTTACAGCTCGTGAGAGAGAAGTAGTGATGATGAGCTTCGGTATTGGATGTGACAATCCATTTACTCTCGAGGAAATTGGAGACGCTATGGGACTTACTCGTGAGCGAGTGAGGCAAATCCGTGAGAAGGCACTTCAAAAACTAAGAGAGCCAGGCAAAAACAGAAGATTGAAAGAATTCTGTGCGAGCTAATAATCCGGGAAAAGCATAAATTTAATCCTGACCAAAGAGTCAGGATTTTTTTTGCCTAAACTTTAACGATGCCCATTCAGAATCAACTTGCATACGCACTGGATCGAAACGATCAGGAACCTAATAAGCAGGTTGCCAAGCAAATTGTTGATACTGGCGGTGTGAAAGAAGTAGACGAACTTGTTTTTTTTGTTAAAAGCAGGCCCAGGCAACGAGCACAAGCGGATGCCATACTTGCATTGGCTTACATAGGTGAGATCACACCCGAGCTGTTAACCAATCAGGCAGATTTTCTAATCGGTGAGTTAAAGAGTAAGATCAACCGAGTGATTTTCGGAAGCATGATAGGACTTTCACATATTGCTCATTTACAAAAAGAAAAACTATATGATTCATTACCTCAAATAATTGATGCAATGGATGCCGGCACTGTAGTTACTCGTGATTTTGGGTATCGAATCATGATCACACTCTATCAAGAAAATCGATTGCAAGCAGATATGTTTTTACTCATACAAGAGCAACTGATGAAAGCACCTGCCAATCAATTGGGGCAATATACAGAACGATTAATAGAAGTATTGAACAAATCTCACCTCAATTTGCTTATTGAGACATTGGAGGAAAGAAGAACCGATATTAGCAATGAGTATCACATAACAAGATTAAATAAGAACCTTAAAAAGCTGTATAAACAACTATGATTAGCTGGAGTGATTTCGAAAAAATTGATATGCGAGTAGGTACCATTATTAAAGCTGAAGAATTCCCAGAAGCTCATAAACCTGCCTACATTCTCACCATAGATTTTGGGCCGGAGATAGGCACAAAAAAAAGCTCTGCACAAATCACCGACCTGTATAATAAAAAACGTTTAAAAGGCGAGCAAGTCATAGCAGTAGTCAACTTCCCACCCAAGCAAATTGGCCCATTCATTAGTGAGTGTTTAGTCATGGGGATTTATAATGAACAAAAGGAAGTAGTACTGCTTCGGCCACAACGTGAAGTTATGAACGGGTGTAAGGTTGGATAATGAATAGGTGTGGTGTTTCTTTGCGCACCTAACCAAAAAAATCAACTCCTTAAATGCCCCAAATTCATCTGGTTTCCTGGAACGTAAATGGCATCAGAGCCATGATAAAGAAAGATTTCATAAAAGATGTAAGAGAGATGGATCCTGACGTGCTTTGCCTTCAGGAAACAAAAGGACAGCCAGAAGATGTGAAAACTGCATTGCAATTGTTACCAGAATATACAGTTGCAGTAAACTCATCAAAGGAACGAAAGGGATACTCAGGTACTGCCATACTATCAAAAGAAAAACCAATAGAAATATTCTATGATATGGGCATAGAGGAACACGATCAGGAAGGAAGAGTAATTGCAGCTGAGTTCGAGAATTTCTTTGTGGTGACAGTTTATACGCCCAACTCCGGGGAAGGCATGAAGCGTCTGGATTACCGTGCCACCTGGGACGATGCTTTTAGAGAATACATCATCAGCCTGGAGGAAAAAAAGCCCGTAATTATCTGCGGAGACCTGAATGTTGCGCATACTGAGATTGATCTTGCACGTGGCAAAGAAAATTACAACAAGCAGTCCGGATATACACAAACCGAGATTGACGGTTTGGATGCACTACTCAGTGAAGGATATATTGATACTTTTAGACTTCAATATCCCGATGAGATTAAATATTCCTGGTGGAACTATAAGTATCGGGCACGCGAAAGAAATGTAGGGTGGAGAATCGATTATTTTTTGGTGAGTGAAAAACTGAAGGAACAAGTTGATCAAGCTCATATTTACAATGAATACATGGGATCAGATCACTGTCCTGTCGGATTAAAACTAAATAGCTAATAGCATGGAAACGAAACAAATCCCTTTAAATGACCTGCACGAAAAACTAGGTGGTAAAATGATGCCTTTTGCAGGATATAATATGCCCGTTCGCTATTCTTCAGACAAAGAAGAGCATTTGACCGTTCGCGAAGGTGTTGGGGTATTTGATGTATCCCATATGGGAGAATTTATGTTGCGAGGGCCGCATGCACTGGACTTAATCCAATGGGTTACAAGCAATGATGCTTCCAAGATCATCAATGGTCAGGCACAATATTCTTGCCTGCCAAATGACAAAGGTGGTATTGTTGATGACTTATTGGTGTATCGATTTTCCGAGGAAAAATACATGTTGGTAGTAAATGCCTCTAATATTGAAAAAGATTGGAACTGGATAAAAAGTCAGGACAAATGGGGTGTTGAAATGGAAGACGTTTCAGACGATTTAGTACTTCTTGCTGTGCAGGGACCTAAGGCAGTGGAGACGCTTCAAAAACTAACTGAAGTAAATCTTTCGGAAGTAAAGTTTTATCACTTCAAGGCGGCATTCCTAGCTGGATATGAGATGATTATTTCTGCTACCGGCTATACGGGTTCAGGTGGTTTTGAATTATATATCAACAAAGAAGACGCGAGAGATGTCTGGAATAAGATTTTCGAGGCAGGTAAAGAGTTCGGTATCAAACCAATAGGGCTAGGCGCACGAGATACGCTCAGATTAGAAAAAGGATTTTGCCTGTATGGAAACGATATCACGGATGAAACATCTCCACTAGAAGCGGGCCTTGGCTGGGTTACTAAGTTCACCAAAGACTTTGTAAATGCAGAGAACTTGAAAGCTCAGAAAGAAGCAGGTGTTCAGAGAAAACTCGTTGGATTTGAAATGGTCGAGAGAGGAATCCCTCGTCACGACTATGAGCTTGCCGACCTTGAGGGCAATATCATTGGCAAAGTAACTTCAGGTACCATGTCTCCTTCACTGAATGTTGGAATTGGAATGGGCTATGTGACAGTAGAAAATAGCAAGGCAGATACAGAGATCAATGTGATCATTCGTGACAAGTCAATCAAAGCGAAGGTCGCAAGACCACCTTTTTTGAAATAACCTTGGTCATCCTGAACTTGTTTCAAGATCTTATAATATTGACATGAAAACCATTGAAGTTTGCTTAACACCCGACCTGATCCATCAGCATGAGCTTAGTGGGAAGATTGTTGTTGTAGTTGATATTTTCAGAGCTACATCATGCATTGTTACCGGTTTGGCTCATGGAGTAGAATCTATGAAACCCGTTGGTGAAGTAGAAGAAACTAAAGCATTAGGTAAAAAAGGTTACTTAATGGCTGGCGAGCGCGGAGGGATCAAAGTTCCCGAATTTGACATGGGCAATTCGCCATTTGAGTATCAGGCAGATGAGGTAAAAGGAAAGAAAATTGCCATCTCTACTACCAATGGCTCTCAAGCAATAATCAAATCAGCTGAAGCTCAAGAAATTATTATTGGTGCCTTCTTAAACTTGGAAAGCATAGCTCAATACGTGCTTCAGTCTAAGATTAATGTAGTCATTCATTGCGCAGGATGGAAAGGCACTCCAAACCTGGAGGATACACTTTTTGCAGGTGCATTGATTGATGAATGTGTTGAGGAAATGGGAACAGTTGGAGATTCCGCTCTGGTTGCACATCAGCTGTACATAGCTAATCATGAAAACCTATTTGGCATAGCCAAACAATCAAGCCATGCAGAGCGACTCAGTGGATTCGGCATAGAAGAAGATCTGGAGTTTTGCATGACAGAGAACGAATATCAGGTAGTGCCGAAACTGGAGGATGGAGAAATCGTAGGTTAACTCTATGAATTCTATTTACATTCTCATAGCAGTCGTCATTCTTATCCAGGTAGGGATTTTCATTATGACTCGCCGCATTCGAAAGCGAGAAAAAGAAAACAACGTCCTACTGAAATACAAGATCAACTCGCGCCAGCGAGCCTGGCAACTCTTAGCAGATCCATCTATCCCGGAAGAAGACAAAGAAAAGATTCAGGAATACTACGATGCGGAGTAGCTGGGATCAATCCATAAGCATTATCTCAACTTATCATTCTCCAAATGCCGTGTGGCATCTCGGCTATTCTTCTTCTCCAGATTTTTCTTTAACGCCTCTGTAAGGTCAACGCCTGTCTGGTTTGCCAGGCAAATCAGCACCCACAGTACATCAGCCATTTCATCTCCCAAATCCCTATTCTTGTCAGACTCTTTGAATGATTGCTCACCGTATGTTCGAGCCATGATTCTGGCAAGTTCTCCAACTTCCTCAGTAAGAATCGCCATGTTGGTGAGTTCATTGAAGTATCGAACGCCTTTTGTCTTAATCCATTCGTCTACTAGCTGCTGCGCTTGTGCTAAGGTCATCGGCTACTATTGGCTTCCAGGTTTTCGTTGATGTGCTTAATCTCAAATCCTTCTTTCTCAAGTTTGGTCAAATAAAAGTTCATCCGACCCTTTTCTTCATTCATCAGGCTATCCATGTTCGGATTAAACTCTTCGAATGTTTCATGTGGAAAGCGTTTGCCTGGTTCATAGTAATCTTTCCAGTATAGACTTTCTACCACTGCTCCGTCTTGATAATAGTATTTGAATTCCTCCGCCAGTCGGTCGTCCATGAAGTTCATCATATGTCCTGAGAAAATGGGCGCGTCATTTTCAAAGTAGAAATAGTCATCACGTTCAAAATGAGGTGTCTTTATGATGCCTACGAGTTTAATGAGGCTATTTCCGCTAAAGTATCCTCGAACTTTATAAGAAGAGTCCGCCTGAATAAAGTCGTCTTCAATGATGCTGATCCGATGATTTTGATCAATATGTTTGACTTTATAATCAATGGCTTTAACCAATGGCTGAAATTCTTTACTCACTTCAGACCCTGATTGATAGAATATCACAGCCCCGAGAATGATAACAATGACTACTCCAAGTATGTATTTCATGGCTTTTAATTTTAAAGAAAGTTAAGCAATTCTTCAATCTGACACTTTCATCATTCCATAGGCCTCAGATTTTCTTCGATGTATCATTGGTGACTTTATGCGCAGTTTGTAAAATAAATGTGTTAGAAGAAGGAACAAAAACTTGTTGTTTCCGTGCATAACAAGACATTTAGAGAGTGAGATTTACTCATCAGAATACAATTAATCTTAAAATAAGACACATTATGAAGTCATTAAAAGTTGTAGCCACACTGGCGCTAAGTTTACTACTGGTATTTTCTGCCAGTGCTCAAAAGGACAAAGAAAAAAGGAAAAGCCCACCAGCACAGGTTTCTCAAAAAGTTGGCGATGCGACCATCACCATTGATTATAGTCGTCCATCCAAAAGAGGACGTGATATTTTCGGTGGACTTGAAGATTATGGTAAGGTTTGGAGAACTGGAGCGAATGAGTCTACCTGGATCGAACTTTCTAAGGATGTAACGGTAGAAGGAAAGAAACTTCCTGCTGGTAAATATGGATTATTTTCCATCCCAGGAGAAGATGAGTGGACCATCATTTTTAATAAAAAATGGGATGGATGGGGTGCTTATGAGTATAAAGAATCAGACGATGTATTGAGAGTAAAAGTGAAAGCTTCCAGTACGGACGATGTGGTTGAAATGTTAACCTTTGAAATAGAGAAAAGCGGAGACGTGATTTTCGCTTGGGATCAAACCAAAGTAGAATTTTCTATTAGGTAACATTTTTTGAAAAAAATGAGAAAGCAAAACCCGTTTAGGCGGGTTTTTTTATAGAATATTCAAATTCTGTTCTTTAATCTTTTCAAGCTCATCCTTCATCATCACGACAGTACGCTGAATTTCAGCATGGTTAGCTTTGGAGCCAATGGTATTTATTTCCCTTCCTATTTCCTGAGATATGAAGCCTAACTTTTTTCCTGCGCATTCTTCCTTTACAATTACTTCATCAAAGTAATCAAGGTGTTGCTTTAGTCGTACTTTCTCTTCGGAAATATCTAATCGCTCCATATAGAAAATCAACTCTTGTTCAAATCTGTTTTCATCTACCTGAACTTTATCACGGATCTCATCAAGATTTTTCTGAATTCTCGAGCGAATATTTTCAGAGCGACTGTCATCGTTTGCTTCTACACTTTTTAAACCATTTCGAATGTTTTCAATATATTCTGAAAGCTTCTTAGTTAGCGTTTCTCCTTCATTTTTCCGAAAATCAATGCATTGGTCTATGGTCGACTGCAAACTTGCTTTAATGTCTTTCCACGGTAGAGATTCAGGATCTAATTCTTGCTGCTTAATTACGTCAGGGGCTTGAAGTGCAAGCTTTACCAACTCAGAACTTTCACCATTTATCTGGTTGGTGAGTTTGCTGAATTTCTCATAAAAAGCTTTGAATCTTGCTTCATCTACTTGCACATCTAAAGCAGTATCATCTGCAAGTTCAAGTTCGATAGTCAACATCGCCTTACCTCGTTTCAGGTGCTCCGTTACCATATTTCTAATTTCACCTTCTCTGAAACTCAGCTCTTTAGGATATCTGGGCGAGAAATCTAAAAATTTACTGTTTAGTGCTTTGATCTCAGTTTTGATCAGTAGGTTTTGACTCGTACGTTCATCACGTCCATAGCCTGTCATAGATTGCTGCATATGGCGCAAAGGTAATCTTTGGACTAAAAGTCTAGGCCAAGGGTAAAATAAAATCTGTAATTTTTTACCTCGCCATCCAAATATGGACGTGCTGCATCAAATTTGATGTAGTAACCCAGAAGAACAGTTCTTAAACCAAAACCAAAACCGCCAAGCCATGGATTTTGAAACTTCACAATTTCAGCTGAAAATGGGTTTCCTTCAAATCTACGTGTGATAGGACGTCCATCTTTAAACGGCGGAGATCCGGTCCAGACCGAGCCTATATCGAAGAAGCTGGTTAGCTGGAAGTTTCTCAGGAAATTGGATTTGATTGGCCCGTTAGTCAGGTAGAGGAATAGCGGCACACGCAATTCACTATTAAATACAAGGACGTCCGACCCATACGCTTCATTGTAATCTAAACCTCTCAGATTCGTAACAAATTCGTTGAAAAGTATGTCGCTATTATCTTTTTCATTTGTGATTGCCAATGGATCTTGTTCTCCTTGTACGTCAGATGATGCGAATAGCCAATTGTCCATACCACCAAGCATGTAATCTTTTCGAGCTGGCCCCATTTGCTTACCATACAGTAGTCGATTTGCCCATGTGATCTCTTTGTGAACTTTTTGGTAGTGCCTGATGTCCACCCTCAAGTTGCTAAAGTTCATATTTGAGTTGCTCGTATGAAAGTGCGATGTATACTCAATTAGAGCTCGTGTTCCCTGGTATAAATTGAATGAACGCTCGACGGTATTATCAAAAATAAATGAGATACTTCCGCCAGCATACCTTTCGCGACTGTTAATAGCTTGATCTGTTGCTTGATTGGTTACGCTGAGATAATTGAGATTTGTGAAAGAGGTCTCAGTAAAAAATGGGGAGGCTTCTACTCTAAATGTATGCGTGATTGGCAATGCTGCCGTCAGTTTAAATCTATTTAGCTTGTATTTATGACGGAAAAAGTTATTCTGATTTTCCAGTAAATAAGTTTTTCTATCCACCCTTAATTTGAAATCCATCCAGTATTTCAGGTATTGTAACTCAGCAAACAGATCTCCCTGTTTGAAGTCAGTTTTGATCAGCGCTCCGCCTTTGATTTTGTAGTTTTCAAGAACATCATTGATCTCCGTTTCCATGAACATCATAAAGTCGCGATATGGATCCCAGAGGAAAGAAGTAATTACATTATTGAATGTAAACCTGGGATTGTATGGAATAGGCCCTATTCGCTCATTCTCTTGTTCGAAGCTTTGATATTTACTGAAAAATGATTCCGTTTCAAATGCCGTCTCTGAGTCATCCTCAAACTCGTAGTTGTCCGTATCTATCCAATTGGGATTCTCTAATGAGAGACTATCGGCATCAGAATCTTCTTCAAATTGAAAGTCATCCGTATCAAGCTCATCCTTTACAGGTTCTGTTTCCACTTCTTTTACAGAATTGTTGAGCACCCGAGAGACCACAAGCATGGCGTTTTCCCTACGTTTTCTTGGTGTTTCAGTAGTGAATTTACTTGATGAAAGGTTGGTCAAAGAGTCGAGGTATACTCGTTCTTCACCTTGGCCCAACATAGAGTATGTCATCCGATCAGGATTGAAGTGAAGATCATAGCTGATAATACTCCTATCAAAATTAGTGATCTGTGTAGTGATAGAATCGAATAGGTTATATCTATAGAGATTGGAAATTCCTTGTTGATCACTTAAGTAATAAATTTCATTGATGTTTTTAGCATAGGGCTTCCTATCCTCACTATAGGTATTGGTTAATCGATGGAATTTGGTTGATGTAGTATCCAGGTCGTATACAAATAGATTGAAATTTTTATCCAACGTTTCCAGAGGAACGTCACTTACATTTACTGAATCACTTACACGATTTGAGCTGAATACAATCGCTGCGGTTCCCGGTACGAAGACAGGGTCAAGATCGTCGTAAACATCACGTGTAATTCTGCGGAGTGCATTTCTGTTCATAGCAATTAGAAAAACATCATTCTGTCCGTCGATATCACCTGAAATGACTGCTAGTCTGCCATTGTCATTAAATGAGAAGCTTTCTATTTGTCGAAATCTATTTAGTGGCTTTTGACCTTTGGTTTTATCTTCCAAATTGTAGGTGTTCAAATAGAGAAAGCCTCGTTTGAAAAGGATTACTCCTAAGGTGAAATTGTCTTGCCAATTGAGTAAAGGAAGGTGATCATCAATGTCCTGACCACTTATTCGGTATCCACCGCTAGTGATTTTGTTAGTCTGCCCGGTAATTAAGTCCGTTACATAAACTTGATATTTGCCATTTTTCAAAAGTGCATATGCCACTTTATCAGCATCATTGTTAAAGCTGATAGTACTTGTAATTAGTTCTTTTGAATTTTTAATATCTAGAAGCAAGCGTTCATCACCAACGGATGTATAGTTTTCTTCTACTTCCAGTCGCTGTAGCAAATAATAATTTTGCCAGTCCGCCATGAATGTTTTGAAGGAGACACCGAGTGTATTTGCGATGCTATTTTCCTCTTTCCGTATAATACGCGTGAGATTCAAAATATTGGCAATGTTGCCTCTCCCGTACCTAACTGCTATATAGTTCCAAATACTTTGGCCTACAATTGATGCAGACTCTCCATCTATTCGCTTTAGTTTTTTAATTTTCTTTCTGCTCATATAATCACGCAAAAAGTCATCCATCTCTCTAGACCATCCATAAGCGATGTATCGCGCAGCGCCATCAATAAACCAATCAGGAAGGCTCAATAAATAGCTATTCTGAAAGATTTCTGCAAGACTTCCTCCATACATCATGTCATTGATTAGAGTACTTGCCAATTTGTAGATAAGATCTTCCTTGAATTGATGAGCTTGTCCTGGATAGGCAACTTCTAGCTGCAACTTCACAAATTCTGTTCGACCACCAATTGTATAAACTGCACCATCTATGCCCACATTACTCTGCTGCAAATCATGGATAGAATTGTAAATGAAGATCTTGGTTTTGCTGTACGGAGCATAGCCAAGTCTATCTGTGAGTTCTACGAACTCATCTTCTAAGAAATTGATTGCTTCAAGTGCATATTCCTGACCACCAGGATAATAGTAAATATCAAAGTTGTTGGTGCTGTAATAATACCAGTCAAAGTTTTTGTACTGGATCCTATTTTGCCCAAAAGGCGTGGTATAGTGTTGGCCATACGCCACACTTACCATCAGAAAGAATGGAATAATGTATTTAAATAACCCTTTGAACATGTACTTCTTCGTCTATCTCACTTTTTCCTTGTAAAACATCCACAAAATGTTTTGCGAAATGTGGTGCTAAAGAAACACCTTTCGTGCCAAAACCATTAAAAATACCTAATGTTTTATACTTATGATGTAAACCTATATACGGTTTTCTGTCATGAGTGGCTGGCCTCACTCCAGCCCTTTTGTCAAGAATTTCATATCTCCCAGAAAATAATTTCTTTAACCGTTCTTCCAATGATTTGATTCCCGATTCCTGTGGCTCGTAGCATAGATTATTATGATCATAGGTAGATCCTACGGTAAATCGATCTGCCTTCGGTATCATAAATACGCCTTGATTGATGATGTATTTTGATTTTAAGTCACAGGTTATATCAATAATTTCTCCTCGCACAGGTTTAAAAGGCAAAATCCAATATGGATTGTTTGACAATGATCCTTCACAAAAAATTATCTTTTTTGCAGAGTAATTTTTATAATTCACAGAATCAGAGTTAAGCTCCATTCTTTCATAGTCAAACACTTCACTATGATACAGTCCCTTATTCAATAAGTAATTCTGAACAGCAAGGAGCATCTCAGGGAGATTCACATAGCCCGATTGATTAATGATAATGCCTCCTAATTCGTCATGAACACCTGTCAGCCCCAGTGACATTGCATGCATTTCCTTCAGGAATTTTCGATGTGACTCATCAGCCACCTTACCACCCCAGTCATTCTGATCTTCGATAGATTTAAAAGGTCGATAAATTGAAATAGGATGTAGAAAGTGTTTGCCGGTAAGATTTTCAATATTTCTATATTCATCTTCCAGAGATGGAAAAAGTTGATCGGCACGCCATGTTTTGATCATTTTTCTTCCTGTTATGGGATTGTAAATTCCAGCAGCTTTTTTAGACGAAATTTTGACTTTATCTTCATTTATCACAGCAAAAGTCAGCCCTCTCCGTTCCATTTCCAGGGCAAGCCATGATCCTGCCAGGCCTTGCCCTACGATGATATAATCTACCTTTGTGATCCGCACTTTACTTTTACAATCTCAAAAGCTTAAAACTAATCAGATGAAGATAAAATCTTTTGTGTTCAATCCGTTTTACGAGAATACATATGTGGTATCGTCCGATGAGGGTAATTGCCTGATTTTTGATCCTGGTTGCTATGAAGATTACGAAGTAGCTGAGTTGAAAGAATACATTCATATGAATGATCTTAAGGTAGTGGCTATTATCAATACCCACTGTCACATTGATCATGTGCTGGGCAATGATGTGCTGAAGACTGAATATAAGGTGCCTCTCAAAATTCCAAAAAACGAAAAGGAGGTGTTCGATTCGGTACCAGCTTACGCTCCGCAATGGGGGATGGCGGGCTATAGACATGCTGAAGTGGATGAATTTCTTGCTGAGGCAAACGATTTAATATTGGATGAAATCAAGCTAAAAATGATTGAAGTTGCCGGCCACTCTCCAGGTCACCTGATTTTTTACAATGAAGACGCTAAAGTGATCATTGGTGGAGACGTCTTGTTTCGGGAAAGTATTGGTAGAACGGATTTGCCTGGTGGCAATCACGACGATCTTCTTCGAAATATTCAAGAAAAAGTGTATACACTTCCAGAAGATGTCAAAGTACTGCCTGGCCATGGCCCATCAACAACTATTGGACACGAAAAAACACACAACCCATTTGTAAAAGCATGAAACGACAAATTCCCAACTTGCTGACGTGCCTTAATCTGGCAATAGGTTGTGCAGGTATTTATTATACACTCACCAATAAGGAACCAAGCGCATTCTATTTTGTAATAATTGCAGGTCTTTTGGATTTTACAGATGGATTTGCGGCAAGAATTCTCAAAGTTCAGTCTGATATGGGAAAGCAACTCGACTCTCTTTCAGATCTGGTTTCCTTTGGTTTGCTACCTTCATTTTTCATGCTCCAATGGCTGCTTCAATCTGGTTCTGAATTTTATTGGGTTGCTATTATTATTGCAATCTTTTCCGCGATTCGATTGGCCAAATTCAATATTGATGAAACACAATCTGACAGTTTTAAGGGACTTCCTACGCCAGCAAATGCAATAATGCTTACCTCTTTAACTTTCGTTTCTTTTGAACTATATGAATACACCCTGATAAGTATCTGTATATTCTCAGCCATTCTTTTAGTATCTCCAATTAGACTAATAGCACTGAAATTTTCTTCATCTGGCTGGAAAGGAAATGAAGAACGATGGATTCTCCTTATGGGGATTTTGATACTTGCTACAGTCTTCCAATGGACATTTATTCCATTTTTAATTCCTTTTTATATAGTTGTATCAGTTTTTTCTTTTTTGATAAGAAAGAAAACATAGAATTTTTGGCGTGAAGTATGCGTTTACCATATCGATGAGAAGGATTCTTCCTTTTTTATGTCTGTTAAGTCTTCATCTGGGATTCACACAATCTTCAGTGCTAGCTACAGGTGCATGGTATAAAGTAGGAATTACGGAGACTGGTATCCAGAAAATTGACATTAATACACTTTCTGCTCTTGGTATTTCAGGTTCGATTGATCCGAGAAAGATGAAAATTTACGGGAATGGTTTAAAAGGAATCATCCCTCAGCCTAACTCTGAGAATCGGCCAAAAGACTTGCTTGAAAATGCCATTTTCGTTTCAGGAGAATCTGATGGATCTTTTGATCAGAATGATTATCTCCTTTTCTATGGGATTGGTCCAGACAAGGCGATATGGACAGAGTCCGGGTTTGAACATGAGAAAAATATTTATTCAGATACAGCCTACTATTTTTTAAATATTGATGGTGCGGATGGGAAACGAATTGGGGCCACAGCCAGTTTGGCAGGAATAGCCTCATCAACCATTACGTTATTCAATGATTTTATCACTTTCGAAGAAGATGAAATCAACTTGATTTCTTCAGGCAGAGGGTGGTACGGCGCGACGATTACCAATGGAGAATCTCAATCGTTTAATTATCAAATTGATGGACTCGCTTCAGAAATTGAGCTAAATCTAAGCGCGATAAATCAATCTTCAGAAGATGCCACTTTTGATGTTTCAGTAGGAGGTAGTTCTTTCGGATCCCTTGCTATTGATGATGTGCCTGACGGCCCTGGAACTACGTATTCGATAAAAGCCAGACAGGGAGAAGGTGTATTTACTCTTCCAAATTCTGCAGCATTTAACATGGAAATTAAATTCAATGGGAATGCTTCAGGCGAAAGAGGGTTTATTGATTTTTTTCATCTGACATTTTTACGAAACTTAAATCTTATCAATAATGAGACTGACTTTCGATGGACTCAAAACGTCGGAGAACTTATAAGATATGAAGTCTCAAATGCTTCTGGTGCTACGATATGGAATGTGACAGATCCGATCAATATTACGTCTCAACAATTCACGGTTCAGGGAAATAAAGCAATTTTTCAAAGCCAGTCTACGAATGTTGAAGAATTTGTAGCACACGCTGGAGATGACTTCCCAACTCCATTTATTTTTGGAAGTGTTCCCAACCAAAACATAAAAGGAACCACTGGTTTCGATGGTGTCATAGTTACAAATCCAGCATTTAGATCTGAGGCAGAGCAGCTGGCACAATTTCACCGTGATCATGACGGACTAGACGTCCAGGTAGTGACGACTCGTGAAGTTTACAATGAATTTTCTTCTGGCAGACAAGATGTTTCTGCAATACGGGATTATGTAAAGCATGAGTATGAAAATGGAGGAAAACTTAAATACCTCCTTCTATTTGGAGACTGTTCGTACGATTATAAAGATCGTATTCCAAACAATTCCAATTATGTTCCTACTTATGAATCAAGACAAAGTTTTCATCCCATTTTCAGCCACTCATCTGATGATTATTTTGGATTCTTGGAAGATGATGAAGGAGAGTGGATCGAGTCTATTGCAGGAGATCACACATTAGAGATCGGTGTAGGAAGATTGCCAGCCAAAACAAAAGACGAAGCTCAAGCAATGGTAGACAAGATCATTTATTACTGCACCAATCCAAAGACCTTGGGAAAATGGAGAAGCGAAATGACCTATGTTGCTGATGATGGTGATGGAAATGTGCATGCCCGACACGTTGAGGATTTGTCTGAACTAATAGATACTACTTATGCTCAATACAATATTAATAAGGTGTTACTGGACGCTTTTACTCAAGAAGCTTCGGGTTCATCAGAGAAATCCCCTCAGGCAAACTCTGCATTAAAGACAAGAATCAAAAACGGAACGTTCGTGGTAAACTACATTGGCCATGGCAACGAAAGACTGTGGATGGAAGAAGAGATTCTTACAAAAGCAGATATCGATCAACTTACCAATAGAAATAGGTTACCAATCTTTGTTACGGCTACTTGTGAATTTGGTCGCTACGATGACCCTATAAGAGTTTCGGGTGCTGAAGAATTGTTGCTTTTGGAGCAAGGTGGAGGTATTGCATTGCTTACGACCTCACGTCCTGTTTTTGCAAGTACAAACTTCAGCTTGAATCAGGCATTTCACGAGAATATTTTCCGAAAAGAAGGCAATCAAAACCTACGATTAGGCGACGTGATCCGTCTAACCAAAAATGAAGGACTTGAAGGACCAGTCAATAGAAATTTTACTTTGTTGGGCGATCCCATGATGATGCCCGCATATCCGAAACTAGATATTGTTCTAAATGAAATTGGATCCGAATTGGATACCTTGAGCGCCCTTGAAGAAATCACATTTACCGGAGAGATACGTTCTGAGGGCGCCCTTAAGTCTGATTTTAATGGAAAGATGGTAGTTGGGGTTTTTGACGTGAAGCAAACATTCAAAACCAACGGACAAGAAAGCGCACCTTATAGTTATTCATTGAGAAGCAATGCATTATTTCGAGGTGAGGCAAGTGTAGAAGAGGGTGAGTTTACATTTTCATTTGTAGTGCCTAAAAATATCTCCTATCAATATCAAAAAGGCAAAATGAGTCTTTATGCATGGGATGAAGAGAACAATATTGATGCCGGGGGCTCATCAAGATCATTTGTAATTGGAGGCTCAAATACGAGTCCAACTATAGATAACACACCACCTGCCTTACAAGCATACATGAATGATTCGTCATTTGTTGATGGAGATCGGGTGGGAGCATCTCCTCTGCTTATTGCAAATATTGAAGATGATAGTGGGATTACTACTACTGCCTCCGGAGTGGTACAAGGAATTACTTTAACAATAGCCAATGAAATTCTCAATCTCAATGATTTCTATACGGCAGAATCCAATACTTTCAAGAAAGGAACGGTTGTTTATCCATTGCAAGATCTGAAACCAGGTAGTTATTCAGCGATACTGAGAGTGTGGGACACGCATAATAATTCATCTCAGAGGACAATAAATTTCACAGTTTCATCTGAACCAATTTTATTTATATATAATCCAATCACCTATCCAAATCCTGTGACCAGTTCTACTATTTTTTCCTTTGAACATGACAGGGAAGACGAAGATTTATATGTTTCATTGTTAGTGTATAGCTCTCGAGGTGAGGTTGTAAGTAAGCGTCAAGTCCTATTGGAAAACAGTCAGAGGAGTGTAGAAATACCTTGGGAAGCCAATACAAATTCTGGAGAAGCGTTGAAGCAAGGAATCTATTACTCGAGGCTGATAATTCAGAGCAGATTAGATGGAGCGACAAAAGAAATCACTCAAAAGCTCGTTATTGTAAATTGATTAGCACTTAGTTATTTGAAAATCAGCACTTTTATTCAAAATTTTAATCGGTATTCATCTGATAATGTTAAGTTTGGCATCCTTTTATAAAATCATTCGAATGAATCATCTTGAGAAGAAGATATTCACAATTCTTCTAGTTTTAGTGACATTTCAGTCTGTTGGACAGTCTTCATTTATTTCTGGTCAAGACAGTTTAAGAAATCCAATTACGGTAGCAGTACCATTTTTAAACTTTGCACCTGATAGTAGAGCATCAGCTATGGGCGACGTAGGGGTTGCCACCTCTCCAGATGCCAACAGTGTTCATTGGAATAATGCGAAACTGGCTTTTATTGACACAGACATGGGATTTGCTTTTTCCTATTCTCCATGGCTTGGCAACATTGTTGACGATATGTCCTTAAATTATTTATCGTTCTACAAAAAAATTGATCAAACCCAAGCCTTTGGGGCAAGCTTTAGGTACTTCGATTTAGGAGAAATAGCCCTTTATGATGAGTTTGCAAATCCAAACGGAGTAGAAAATCCAAGTGAGCTTGCTTTTGATGGTACCTATTCCCGAAAATTATCTGAAAGATTAAGTTTAGGTGTGACCTTGAGATTTATCTGGTCTAATCTTGCCGGAAATATTACTGGGGCACCCGACGCCAAAGCTGGAACATCTGTGGCTGTCGATTTTGGAGTATTCTACACGAAGCCCTTCATACTGTCAGGTAAAAATTCTGAACTATCACTCGGAGCACATTTGTCTAACATTGGCCAGAAAATAACTTACAGTGCAGAGAGCAATGAAAATTTCATTCCTGCGAATTTCAGGTTGGGATCTGCATTTAAAACTGATTTAGATCCATATAACACCATAACTCTCGCTTTTGACATTAACAAGCTTATGGTGCCAACGCCTCCAATCTACCAGACAGATGGAAGTGGCAATATTGAAACAGATACCGATGGCAATAAAATTATTGCGAAAGGAAAAGATCCTGATAGATCACTATTGTCAGGTACTTTTGGCTCTTTTGGCGATGCACCTCGCGGATTCAAAGAAGAGTTGCAAGAGCTAACCTATTCTATTGGCGCGGAGTATTGGTATCGTGACTTGTTTGCAGCGCGGGCTGGATACTTCTCAGAGCACAAAAACAAAGGCGATAGGAAATATTTCACTGTAGGCGCCGGATTTAGATACCAGATATTTGGATTCGATTTCTCATATCTAATTCCGAAAGGCCAAAATCACCCACTTGCTGATACACTAAGAATATCTCTTCTTTTCAACCTGAATCAAGGAGGCGAAGAAACCAGCGAGTGACCGAATCATTTAAAAGTACATTTGAAGGAGAGTTAGCTGATTTTAGTTGACTCTTCTTTCTATTTTTGCCAAAAAATACCACATGAGCACACTTTCCAAAAGAATTAAAAGCATTCCAGAATCTGCCACTTTGGCCATGGCGGCCAAGGCCCGAGAGATGAAAGAGAATGGTGTAGAGGTTATCAGTCTCAGCTTAGGCGAGCCAGACTTTAAAACACCAAAGCACATCCAGAAAGGTGCCATGGACGCAATCCAATCAGAAAATTATTTTGCATATCCACCTGTCAATGGATATCCTGATTTAAGGAAGGCAATATCCGCAAAATTCCAGCAGGATAATGGCTTATCCTATGCGCCAGACCAAATCGTGGTTTCGAATGGAGCAAAACAATCCATCGCCAACGTGTTTATGGCAATACTGAATCCAGGAGATGAAGTGATCGTATTAACACCCTACTGGGTGAGCTACTCCGCTATGATTCTTCTGGCAGAAGGAACTCCAGTTTTTGTCAGAGGCACGATTGAGAATGATTTTAAAGCAACAGCAGATCAGATAAAGGAAGCAATCACCGATAAAACCAAAGCTTTAATTTTTTCATCACCTTGTAATCCTACAGGATCAGTTTTTACAAAAACGGAGCTCGAAGCAATCGCTGAAGTTTTAAAAGACAGAAGAGATATTACAGTGATTTCAGATGAAATCTATGAGCTCATCAACTTTGGTGCAAAACATGAAAGCATCGGAACCATTGCAGACATGATCGATCGAACCGTCACAGTCAATGGATTTTCGAAAGGATTTGCAATGACAGGGTGGAGAGTTGGTTATATTGGTGCGCCTGCGTGGATCGCTAAAGCTGCCAATAAAATGCAAGGTCAATACACTTCAGGAAACTGTTCCATTGCACAAAGAGCGGCACTGACAGCTCTCACGGGACCGATGGAGCCAACACATGAAATGGCGGAGGCTTATGAAAGTAGACGAGCGTTAGTTTATGATTTGCTGAAAGAAATACCAGGATTTGAAGTAAATATGCCGCAAGGGGCATTCTATTTTTTTCCAAATGTTAAATACTATTTGGGAAAAGTGAACAAAGGTGTTAAGATCAATACCGTCAATGATCTATGCATGTATTTATTGGAAGATGCGCATGTTTCACTCGTTACTGGTGAGGCATTTGGAGATCCTGAATGCCTCCGATTGTCTTATGCTGCATCAGAAAGTGACTTAAAATTAGCCATCGCTAAAGTAAAAGAGTCACTTGCCAAATTAATATAACCTCATTTTAACTGAAGATTCATGAAATCCATTGAAGAAGTATTTGAATCATTTAAGGACAAAACGGTTCTTGTAGTTGGTGATGTCATGATCGACTACTATTTGCACGGTCAGGTGAGTCGTATATCTCCGGAAGCCCCAGTGCCAGTACTCAAGCTTGGGAAGCAAGAAAAAAGACTGGGCGGAGCAGCGAATGTGGCAATGAATATTCGAGCACTTGGAGCTACTCCTATACTATGCTCAGTCGTTGGTGATGATGCAGACGGAGCTGCATTCGAGCAATTACTTGAGTATGAAAAAATGCCCAATAAGGGAATAATAAGAAGTCAAAACAGGATAACAACTACCAAAATGCGAGTCATGTCTGGACTTCAACACCTGCTTCGAGTTGATAATGAAGATGTGCATCCTCTGGTAGACTTAGATCAGAAATCATTACTTCATCACATTAAAAACTTACTTGAGGAATGTGATCTGGTTATTTTTGAAGATTACGATAAAGGAACTATCAATCCTGAGGTAATTGAAGAAACCATCAAGTTAGCGCGGGAAAAGAATATCCCAATTGCAGTCGATCCAAAAAGAAGAAATTTCACACAGTATCAGGGAGTATCCATTTTTAAGGTGAACATAGCGGATTTAAAAGATGGACTTGGAATTGAATTTGATGCACTTGAAGAATCACAGTTAGAAGATGCTGCCGATAAGCTTAAGAGCAATGTTGAAGCTGAAAATTACCTAATCACTTTATCTAAGCGAGGCATCTTTTACCACTCGAAATCTAATTCAGGAAAACTTTCTTCTCATCCACGACAGATCGCTGAAGTACTTGGAGCAGGAGATACAGTAATTAGTATTGCAGGTCTGTGCCTCACTTTGGGATTACCTCTTGAATTTATTGCAGAATTGGCCAATTTAGGAGGAGGAATTGTATGCGAAATGCCAGGTGCCGTGCCGATTGATAAGGAAATCTTGCTTCAAGAAGCTAAGGAGAATTCTATACTCAAAAAATATCTTTAATTTGGCTGGTGGCAGCCATGAATAAATTCGTAATCACCTTAGTCGCACTTATTGCTTTACCCTTGATTGGTAAGGCACAAGAAGTTGTTGATGGAGTACTAGACCTTTCCAAGGTTGATTTGAATGATAATGCAGTAGCATTAAATGGCGAGTGGGAATTTTATTGGGAAGAACTTATTAAACCTGATTCAATTTCGCATTACGAATCAGACTATTATCCATTTCCAAAATTATGGAATGGAGGTGTTACCAGAAATGGTAAGCATTTGAATTCAAAGGGATATGCTACTTATAGAATTCGGGTATTGCTTCCCCCTAAGACACCTCAACTTGCGATCTCATTAGGAGAATCTTACAACTCTTACAGACTATACTACGATGGTTTTGAGATTTCGAAGAATGGCAAGGTTGGGAAGACCAAAGAGAGTACAGTGCCCGACTGGATGCCTCAGGTAGTTTCCATTGCTCGATATCAAAATACGCTAACATTTGTACTTCAGGTTTCCAATTTCAGGCACACTAAAGGGGGAGTTCGCGAGCCGATTTTACTTGGAGATCGGAAGGTGCTAAATGCTAAAAGAGATTTTGATTTTAGTTATGACTTCCTCTTAAGTGGTAGTTTAATTATGGGAGGATTGTTTTTTCTAGGCCTTTTCATGTTTGGTCAGCATGAAAAGTCAGTGCTTTTTTTCGCCCTGTTTTGTCTAACGTTTAGCTATCGAATGATTGGTAGCGGGGAGTACGCCATACACGCGTTATATCCGAATATGTCTTGGGAACTGATCATTCGGGCGGAATACCTGGCATTGTTTATACCCTGTGGAATATTTACAGTGTATAGCTACTTGTTATATCCTGAGGATAGTAAAAAATTCATTCTGCTTGGCTTCACAGCTATATCCACCGTCTTTTCTCTATTCTCCTTATTTGCTCCCACGACTTTCTTTACCAGGTTAGTAGAGCCATTTTTTATTTTGGTTATTGTGGCAATTTTTTACCTCATTTATGTCTATTGGATTGCATATAAGAGAAATAGAACAGGAGCACAATACGCTTTTGCAAGTACTGGTATAGTGTTTATGGTTGCTGTTTACCTTATTTCTGTATATCTCACACCAGTACAGGAAAATACTTTTTTAACCTTCATTGGTTTTATACTTTTCTTCTTTTTCCAATCTCTCATCCTTTCATATCGATTTGCACATTCATTACGAAAGGCCAAAGATGCAGCAGAGACAGCTTCAAAAGCCAAGACTGACTTTTTAAGTACAATTTCACATGAGATAAGGACCCCACTTAATGCAGTTGTAGGGATATCACATTTTTTGATCAATGAAGAGCCTCGAGAAGACCAAAAAGAAAGCCTGGAATCTCTTCAATTTTCTGCCGAGCATCTGACGGCCTTAATAAATGATATCCTTGATTATAATAAGTTAGAGGCCGGTTCCATTGAGTTTGAATTCACAGAAGTAAATCTTAAAACCCTTTCAGCAAAAATTATAAAAGCACATACTGCCCTGGCAAAAGAAAAGGCGATCAGCCTGGTCCTTGAGCTCGATGAAGATATGCATCCGCTCGTAATGGCAGATCAGACTCGTATTTATCAGGTACTTAACAATTTGATAAATAATGCCTTAAAGTTTACTTCCAAGGGATATGTAAAACTTAAAACTGCCGTTTTATATCAAGATGAAAATGTCCAAACCATACGAACTGAGGTTTTAGATTCAGGAATTGGTATTCCATACAATAAACAAAAACTAATCTTCGAACGATTTACTCAGGCAGGATCTTCTACGACACGTGAGTATGGTGGAACCGGATTAGGCCTGGCAATCATCCGCAAGATTCTTAATATGGTCGGGTCTGAGATCTATGTGAAAAGTGAGCCAGGATCTGGCACCATCTTTTGGTTCGATCTAAGTTTCAAAAAAGTACTTCATGCAGAAGTAGATCAAGCTGTTCAAGAAGAAGCTGATACCAATATTATAGCTGGCAAGAAAATTCTTCTAGTCGAGGATAATCAAATGAATATCATGGTTGCTGAGAAATTTCTTAAAAAATGGGAACTTCGAGTCGAGATCGCCTTCAATGGACAAGAGGCTGTTGAGAAACTACAAGAAAATAAATATGACCTTGTGCTTATGGACCTTCAAATGCCAATAATGGATGGTTATAAGGCCACGCGTAAGATTAGAACTTTCGATGAAAAAACGCCAATCATTGCGCTTACAGCATCAGCACTTCTTAAAGTTAGACAAGATGTGATTGCAGCCGGGATGAACGACTATATCACTAAGCCTTTCGATCCAAATGAATTGCGGCGCAAGATTGCATCTTATATTAAATATCAATAAGCGGATAGATTTTTCACGCACTCTATAAAGTATTTTACTTTTTGAGGATCAGTATCAGGATATACTCCATGTCCGAGATTTGCAATGTAAGGATGATCGCCAAAAGCATTCAACATTTTTTCTGTTTCATGCCTAATAGTTTCGTTAGAACCATACAAAGCACATGGATCTAAATTGCCTTGCAATGTTTTATTGTTTAATATTTTTCTTGCGCTATGAGGATTCATGTTCCAGTCCAATCCAACAGTTCGGCAGTCAATATCAGCCATATCAGGCAATGCCCACCAAGCTCCTTTTGCAAAAACTGTAACTGGAACTTCATCAATAGCATCACATATTTTGGAAATGTACTTTAATGAAAATTGTGAGTACTGCTCAGGAGGCAGCACACCTGCCCACGAGTCAAATACCTGTATCATGTCAGCACCGGCCTCAATTTGTTTCTTCAAATACCCGATGGTTGACTCTGTAATCATTTCTAAAAGTCTCTCAGCCATTTCAGCATCAGCATATAGCAATCTTCGTGCTTTTGAGAATGTCTTACTTCCGCCACCTTCTATCATGTAAGAGAAGATGGTCCAGGGTGCTCCGGCGAATCCTATTAATGGGACTCTACCATCTAATTCTCTTTTAGTGATCTTAATAGCATCAAATACATAGCTCAAGTCTACTGGGTCAGCAACCTTTAAAGCATCAATATCCTTTGAGCTCTCGACAGTTTTTGGAAAATGGGGCCCTTTTTGTTCCACCATTTCGTAGGTTAAACCCATTGCTTCTGGGATGACCAAAATATCTGAAAAAATGATTGCTGCATCTACTCCTAGAATATCAACAGGCTGGATAGTTACTTCGGCAGCTAATTCAGGTGTCTCCACCAGCTCTTTAAAACCAGAAAGACTTTTGCGCACTGCTCTGTATTCAGGTAATATTCTACCCGCTTGTCTCATCAACCAAACTGGAGTTCGTTCAGTTTTCTCCCCTCTGGCAGCTCGTAAAATAAGATCATTTTTTAGCATGGCCGCAAAAATAGCCACCTTATGGAAACTCACAGTGAAAAGCGACAGTTATTGGCCTAAACAAATGGTATCTTTGAGTATGGGCGTTCTATTTAACAACTTCGAGGCGTGGAAGAAAGAGTGTAAGGAAAATAATCTTCCATTATTTCGGCCAGTACTCGACTTTGAGATTAATCAAAAAGGGAAAGACGAAGAAGCAATCTGGACTGGAATTGGTAACGCATATCAAGTGATGAAGGAGGCTGTCAAATCTGGTCTGGAGGAAGATATGAGCTCGTATTCAGGGATGATTAATAACGGAGCAAAAAAGGTGATGAATTTCCCAAAAAGTGTTTTGTCACCTGAATTCCAAAAGTTGGTAGCCCGAGCTCTTGCAGCGAAAGAGGTGAATTCTTGTATGGGAAGGGTAGTTGCCGCACCTACGGCAGGTGCCAGCGGAATCTTACCTGGAACCCTTTTTACTCTTCAAGAGATTCATGATATACCAGACCAAAAAATATTTGAAGCATTATTAATTGGAGCCGGTGTAGCCCTAATTCTTGAAAAACGGGCGTCTATTGCAGGAGCAGTTGGTGGTTGTCAGGCTGAAACCGGTGCTGCTGCAGCAATGGCTTCAGCTGGAATTACTTATTGTCTGGGAGGGAGTAATGAGCAAATTTTTAATGCAGTTGCAATCACAATTCAATGCATGTTAGGACTTGTCTGCGATCCTGTTGCTGGATTGGTAGAGATTCCTTGTGTGGTTAGAAATGCCAGTGCAGCAGCTATCGCAAATTCATCTGCCCAAATAGCTTTGGCGGATGTAAGTCCGGTTATTCCTGTAGATGAATGTGTAGACGCGATGGGAGAGGTTGGGCAAAGCATGGAAGCCAGATATAAAGAAACTGCTCAAGGCGGTCTTGCAGCTACACCAACTGGCCGAGCCATTTCTAAAAGAGTGCTAATTCAGGATATCGAATTAATGGAGGATGAAACTGAGGAAGAAGGTTAAAGAGGAATAAAATCTTCAATTAACCAAAAAGCATACTTTACGGTCAAAGTAATAATGGTGCTCCAAAGGAAAGCACTAATCCACATCCATTTCAAAATCAATCGTTTATTAGATCCCAAAAGGTTGACAAGAAGTCCTCCGCCAGGAGGCGTTAAAATTAAGGGAGTTAATAGACACATCCCTTTAAGTCCAAACTTCCTCCAAAGCCTCACAAACCTCCTGCTTTTTTTAGTGAATACTCGTTTGTTTTTTCTGAACCTACCGAAGAATTTTCGAAGTTCATCTCCGAAAAAGGTAAAGAGATATATGGTGGTCATCATCCCCAAAGCGGTGAGGATAATAATGGCTAAGACCGGTAAATCATTAGCTACCCCGAAGGTCGGACCGAAGATAAATTTCAGCCCACTCAGGAAGTAGACGGTGAAGTATTTGAGCGCTGTAGCCATATTAGTTCGCTAACTTACTGATACTAGTTTAAAAACAGACTGCTAGATATATTTTTAGCCCTTATCTTTGTCGCTTTTTACAAATTGAAGCTATGCTGAATATTGTTTTGTTTGGTCCTCCGGGAGCGGGGAAAGGAACGCAGAGTGCGAAAATTATTGAATCACATTCACTTATTCATATTGCTACAGGTGATCTGTTTCGCAAGCATATGGGGGAGAATACTGAGCTTGGCCAGCTAGCCAAAAGCTACATTGATGCAGGCAATCTAGTGCCCGACCAAGTGGTGATAGGTATGGTGGAAGATAAAATTCAGGAGAACCTGGATGCAAGCGGATTCATTTTCGATGGATTTCCTAGAACTGTAAATCAAGCAGATGCATTAGATGAAATGCTCGAAAAGCATGGGCTTTCCATTTCAGGCATGGTAGCGCTAGTGGTTCCTGAAGACGAACTGAAAGTTCGGATTAAGGAACGCGCCAAGACGTCCGGTCGGGTTGACGATCAGGACGATGATAAAATCAATAATCGGATACAGGTGTATAATCGTGAGACATCCCCTGTGGCAGATTACTATAGAGGTCAAGGAAAATTCACAGCCATCAATGGAGTAGGTAGTATTGATGATATTTTTCATGAAATCAATTCTGCGATTACCTCTTTAGAGGTCTAAAGACCAATGGAATCTAACTTTATAGATTACGTCAAGTTCTACGCTCGCTCGGGCGATGGAGGAGCTGGTTCTGTCCATTTCCGCAGGGAAAAGCATGTCCCAAAAGGGGGACCTGATGGTGGAGATGGAGGCGAAGGGGGAAGTATTGTTCTTCGTGGCAATAGTCAGTTGTGGACGCTTCTTCACCTCAAGTACAAGAAACATATCATGGCTGAAAATGGAGGCAATGGTGAAGGAAACAGACGCTTCGGTAAAGACGGTGAAAATATAGTTCTTGAAGTCCCAATAGGAACGATTGCGCGTAATTCTGAGACCAATGAAAAAATAGTAGAGATCCTTGAAGATGGCGAAGAAAAGATACTCCTTACAGGCGGAATGGGAGGAAGAGGAAATGTTCATTACAAGACCTCAACCAATCAAACACCAAGATATGCTCAACCAGGTATAGATGGAATAGAAAAATGGGTCATCCTTGAGTTAAAAATTTTGGCAGATGTAGGACTTGTTGGATTCCCAAATGCGGGCAAGTCAACTTTGTTATCAGTCGTTTCGGAAGCCAAGCCCGAGATCGCCGATTATCCATTCACTACGCTTGTTCCAAACCTAGGCGTAGTTCCCTATAGAGACTACAAATCTTTTGTGATGGCAGATATACCCGGAATAATTGAAGGAGCCGCAGAAGGGAAAGGATTGGGTAATCGATTCCTGCGCCACATAGAAAGAAATTCCATTCTGCTATTTATGATACCTGCAGATGCAGATGACATCAGGAAAGAATTTCAAATACTCATGGGTGAACTTGAAAAGCATAATCCGGAGCTAATGGATAAGGATAGATTGTTGGCAATATCTAAATCAGATCTTTTGGACGAGGAACTGATGACGGAAATGAGGGATGAACTCCCTGAAGTGGAAACACTATTTATTTCCAGCGTAACTGGCTATGGAATTCAAGAGCTGAAAGATAAGATCTGGCAGCGGTTAAACTAAACTGACATATTGGCACATCAAATGTCATTGGCAAAGAAATTGTCAAACACAAACCATCTTTAAGCATAATTGAAGAATGAAGGAAACGAAAGAAAAAGTGAACAAAGACCAAGAAATCGTTGAAGAAAAAGAGATAAAGGTGGAAAACGAGGAATTGAAAGAAACTGAAGAACAAGAAGAAACCTCAGAAGAATCTTCAGAACCAACTTTGGAAGAACAATTGGGTGAAGCTAAAGACAAGTACCTGCGTTTGTATTCTGAATTTGAAAATTTCAGGCGTAGGACTTCTAAAGAGAAATTGGATTTGATAAGCACCGCCAACAAGGATTTAATGGCAGATTTGATTCCAGTGCTAGACGATTTTGAGCGAGCAATGACAGCTTCTGAGGCAAGTGAAGATATCAAAGCACTGAGAGAAGGAATGGTGCTCATTCAAAACAAGCTGAACAAATCCCTTGAAAGCAGAGGCCTAAATAAGATAGAGGTAAAAAAGGGAGATTCTTTTGATGATGAAAAACACGAAGCAATTACTCAGATACCTGCTGAAAAGAAATTAGAAGGAAAGATTGTGGATGTAGTTGAGCCAGGATACACTCTTGGAGAATCCGTGGTAAGATTTGCGAAAGTAGTAGTAGGAGCGAAGCAATAACATGGCAAAAAGAGACTATTACGAGATATTAGGGGTCGATCGTTCGGCGAGTAAGGATGAAATGAAAAAGGCCTATCGAAAGATTGCCATTAAGTATCATCCAGACAAAAATCCAGACGATAATGAAGCTGAAGAAAAGTTTAAAGAGGCAGCGGAGGCTTATGAGGTCCTGAGCAACGATGAGAAACGTCAACGCTATGATCGCTTTGGTCATCAGGGTGTAGGTGGTGCTGGCGGTGGATTCGGTGGCGGCAATATGAATATGGAGGATATATTCTCCCAATTCGGAGACATCTTCGGAGGTGGCGGAAGTCCTTTTGATAGTTTTTTCGGAGGAGGTGGAGGTAGAGGTGGACGAAGAACCAGAAAAGGTACCAATCTTCGAATTAAACTGAAATTGACATTGGAAGAAGTTGCCAATGGCGTTGAGAAAAAAATTAAGGTAAATCGACTCGTAGTTGATCCGGATACCAAATTCCAAACTTGCTCCAGCTGTAATGGTTCAGGTCAGGTTCGAAAAGTCATGAATACCATGCTTGGACAAATGATGAGTACATCTACTTGTCCAACCTGTGGTGGAAGTGGTCAAACAGTAGAAAGCCGAGCGACAGGTGTAGATAGTTCTGGTTTAAAAAGACAAGAGGAAATTATTCCAATAAAGATACCCGCAGGGGTAACAGATGGGATGCAACTATCTATGTCAGGCAAAGGAAACGAAGTAGCCGGAGGAATCCCTGGAGATCTACTAATTCTTGTAGAAGAGGTGGAAGATGAAACACTGAAGCGAGATGGGAATAATGTTATCTATGATCTTTATATCAATTTCATTGACGCAGCACTAGGCACTTCTATTGAAGTTCCAACCATAGGTGGAAAGGCGAAAATTAAGATTGATCCAGGCACACAAAGTGGTAAAATTCTGCGTCTTAGAGGTAAAGGAATCAAGTCCATAGAAGGATATGGCCAGGGAGATCAATTAGTACATGTCAATGTCTGGACACCCAAAAAACTCAGCACCGAGGAAAAAGAAACCTTGGAAGCGCTAAGAGAATCTCCTAACTTTCAACCTGATCCAGGTAAGTCAGATAAGAGCTTTTTTGAGCGAATGAAAGAATTTTTCTAGCGTATCAAAAGAGCCTGATTTCTAGGTTTGAGAGCTTTAAATAAAATAAACCCAGAATTTGATCTAATTCGTTTGATTAAACGTAACATCCCTTGATCCAATTCGTAATACACTCCATGTTGCGGTTGGTATTGATAGCAGGGATGTCCCTGCTAATAGGCATAAGTGCGATTGCACAACTTTCAAAATTCTATACAGTAAAGGATTCTCCGGATTTCGATACCGTTGACTTCTATCTTAAAGCAACAGCTACGAATTGCTTACTGAAGCAATCAAAAATCGACAACAATCCTCTTACTATTTATGGGAATCCAGATCTTGAAAAGATCAATCCTTCTTTTGCCAGCAAGGTGAAAAACAATACCTGTTATTCGAAACTGGTGTTGGATGAATACAACTCATCGGGCTTCGGAGATAGCTTCACAATGGCAGTTTCCCGAAGTGACAAAGACAATGACTTTTGGAAAGTTAATCTCAATAAAAACAAGATTTACAAACTGAACCTTATCTATGGATTGGGAAATGCAGATGTTAATCTGACTGGCTCTTCTGTCCAACGCCTAAAAATCAAATCTGGTAGTGCTGATATAGTTGTTGGTTATGATGATGGAAATATGAATCCAATTAAGATGGATACATTTTTTGTTAAGGCAGATTTTGGATCGATTGTAGCTAAGCGAATGGATCTTGCCAGAGCAAAAAATGTCATTACAAAGATTGGTTTCGGAAACGTGCTATTAGATTTTGATCGCGAAATGTCTGAAAAGTGTAATGTAAATGCATCTGTTGGAGCCGGAAACCTAGAGATTTTACTTCCAAGAGAAGGAACGCCCGTAATGATTAAAATCAGAGATTCTCCACTTTGTGCAGTTAAGATTGCTAAGGGCTTTGAAGAAGTAGAAAAGAATGTTTTTGTAAACATGAGCTACACTGCAGAGGCAGAAAACCTACTCACCTTCGATGTAGATGTTGCCCTCGGAATGGTGCGTTTCAAGTACACAGACTAATCCTTACTTGTCTTCTGATTTTGTGAACTCTCTTCGAAATTTATTCCGCATGTTTCAAAATACCCAGTACAAGCAGTAACTGAGCCGCACAATAGGTAGACATAATCAAGACACCTGCATAGGGTATTGCTGTATGGAATGAGTTGAAGGCGAGAATGGAATCTGAAGCAAGAAAAAAGATGCTCCCTATCAGAGCGAGTCGATAGCTCTCATGTGAAGTATTACCATCTCTCAACCTAGACGTAGCAGCCATTACCATAATTACTGAACCATATATAACAATTGGAATTGTAAAATCGCCAGCTGGTAGCAAAATGTAAAAAAGAACTCCTGCAAAGATTAAAAAAGGTAAAACTTTTACCAGATCAAATGCGGGGTTTTGATACATCGATTTCTTGAGCACAATAACATAGGTCACCTGAGCGATGAGAAAAAGCCCGATCCCAGCCATGAAATAAATTTCGTTAGACTGATACATCAGCACTACATCACCCAACCATGAGAATAACAATGCAATACATAGCAGGAGGATTCGGGCAGTGGTTTTTCCAAGACTTGATTTATAGACATAAATCATAAGTAATGGCATCAAAAGAGGCTTTGTATACAGATTAAGCTCCTCAGAAGGAATCACTTTCGCAATCAGGTTGGCGATGGATATAGCTATATATATCCACAAAATATATTTGGTCATTTTACTTTCCTTTAAACAAAAGGTAAATAAAAGCTAAAAATGCGAGGCTTCCACATCCAGTAAAAACCATCGGAAAATTATCAGGATTACCATTATAGATCTGTCCTGCGAGCATAGCTCCCATTCCAATTCCAATTTCAAGTGCCATAAAGAGCGTAGAAAATCCACGACCTCTGAATTGATCAGGAGCTAAATCGGCAGCCCAGGCAAACAATGCTGGAGAAGAGAGACCATAACCCGCACCAAAAATTAATGCGCCAATAAAAAGATGAAAAGCAGACTGTGAAAATCCAATATAGACAGAACCCGTAGATACTATGAGCATAGCCGCAATGAGTACTTTACGCCTTCCAAATTCATCAGATAGTCTGCCACCAACTACTCTGGAAACAAGGGATGTTATTGTGAAATATGAAAAGAACAACCCTTTATTGGCAATGCCCAAGGAAACACTTAAGTCAGGAGCTAGTGTCAAAGCAGCACCAAACGAGAAAGTGACCAGCATCATCACCACTGATGGAACAAGCACAGTAGGTTCGTAGATGTCGACAGCTTTTATCTTTAGAAGATTACCAGAAAACTTCTGTTTGTTTTCTACGGTTTCTTTCATTCCGGCTATGACAATGACGGAAAGCAAAGCAACAGCTGCACTGCTATAAAAGAGGACATCAATATCGTAGTAAATTGCAATCTCTCCACCGATAAAATTCCCTATCCCCATTCCTGTCATGCCGAAGAAACTGAGTATCCCCATACCTTCTCCACGTCTGTTTGCAGGAACAATATCCGCAACATAGGCAGCCGTGCCAGTGGGTTTGAATCCGGTTGAAAATCCATGTAGAAAGCGGATAAATAGAAAGGCATAGATGTTTAAGAAGAAAGGATAGAATAATGACACTACGGCAGTTACAGCGGCACCAAATACCATTACAGGAATTCTACCCCAAGTGTCTGTTAACTTTCCACTAAAAGGACGCGAGATAAGGGCCGTCAATGTAAAGAAGGTGATGTGAAGACCAATGTAGTTTTCTCCACCAAACGTACGCATGAAATCAGGGAGCTCTGGCAACACCATATTGAAAGAGCCAAAAAAGAGGAAAGAACTTAAGGAGAGCAACCAAAAGTTCAGTGAGTATTTTTTCATGTAAGAAGTGTTTGGCTATTCCTCATGAAGGAGATAGGCTTTGATATAATCGTTCAAATCCCCATCAAGCACGTTCTGCACATCCGTACGTTCAAAACCTGTTCGAGCGTCTTTTATGAGTTTGTATGGATGTAACACATAATTCCTGATTTGTGATCCAAAATCAATCGCTTTTTTTCCAGCTTCAATATTAGCTCGCTCTTTATTCCTCTTTTCAATCTCCATCTGGTAAAGCTGAGACTTCAGCATCTGCATGGCTCGTTCACGGTTTGCGAGCTGTGAGCGCTCCACCTGACAGACTACTACAATACCCGTTGGTTTGTGAGTTAGTTGTACTTTAGTTTCAACTTTGTTTACATTCTGGCCACCCGCACCTCCGGATCTGGACGTGTGTAATTCTATGTCACTCGGATTAATATCAATCTCAATTGAATCGTCAGCTACTGGATAAACATATACTGATGCAAAGGAAGTATGTCTTCTTCCGCCGCTATCGAATGGTGAAATCCGAACCAAACGATGCACACCATTTTCTGACTTTAGATATCCATAGCCTAATGGACCGTCAAACTCCAAAGTCACCGATTTTACTCCAGCAACATCTCCTGCCTGATAGTCTACCTCCCGAACTTTATATCCATTGGTTTCTCCCCACATGATGTACATCCGCATAAGAATACCCGCCCAGTCATTACTTTCAGTCCCACCAGCACCTGGTGTGATCTGCAACATTGCAGAGAGTTGATCTTCCTCTTCTCCCAACATTTTTTTCAATTCCAGCTCTTCAAGTTGCTGTAATGCGCTGGAATAGGCTTCATGTACTTCTTCATCTGAAGCTTCTCCCTCCTGATTAAATTCATAGAGAGTTTCTACATCACCAAGGGAGGTTTCCACCTCCTCGAAACTATCCGTCCACCCTTTTAGGCCACGGATTTTTTTCATGGTTTTTTCAGCCTCCTCAGGGTTGTTCCAGAAGTCTGGTTGGGCGGTAACTAGTTCTAATTCTCCGAGATTTTTCTTACGACCATCATAGTCAAAGGTACCCCCTCAAGGCATTAACACGAGCCTTTAAATCTTTCAATTCTTCGTTTGTCATAGAATGTTAAAATTGAAGTGGCGAAGATAGTAATACATTAATCTCTTTCAAGATTTCTCTGAAATCAAATACGTTAAATTAATGTTGCCAGTAGGAGTTGGTTTATCCTACTTTATGCATCCAGCCGAATCTATCATCTTCCCGACCCAATTTGATCTTTGTCAAAGAGTCAAGAATTCTATTCGAGATGGTTCTGGATTCAATTGCTGGAAGTTCATAATCAGTTCCTTCATATCCAATAACTGCAATATGTGAAACTGTGGCAGCCGTACCAATTCCGAATGCTTCAGTTAATGTGCCAGTTTCTATAGCCTCAATGACTTCATCCACTTTGATTGGTCGTTCATCTACTTTGATGCCCCAGTCTTTTGCAAGAATCAATGCACTTTCTCTTGTAATGCCCGGTAAGATTGAATCACTGGTGGGTGGAGTAATTAATGTATCGTCTATGACGAACATAATATTCATTGTTCCGGATTCTTCAATGAATTCATGAGTTTGACCGTCGGTCCAAACTAACTGATGATATCCTTGAGCTTGAGCTTGCTTTGCAGGATAAAGAGAAGCTGCATAGTTGCCTGCAGTTTTGGCGGCACCAACCCCTCCTCTTACAGCTCTAGTAAAATGTTTTTCAATTTTCACTCTTACTGGCTCAGAGTAGTATCCTCCAACAGGTCCGGTAATTAACATGAACTTGTAAGTCTCTGATGGACGAACCCCAATAAAAGGATCGTCGGCGAACTGAAATGGTCTGATATATAATGAAGTACCAGGATTATTTGGAACCCAGTTTTTATCAATCGAGATAAGCGTTTCAATTGCCTCCATGAATAGTTCCTGTGGGACTGGTGGCATGCACATACGTTCCGCACTTTTGATCAATCTTTTGGCGTTAGCTTCAGGGCGAAAAATTAAAATATCACCATTATCTGCCTTGTGGGCCTTCAGCCCTTCGAAAATACTTTGAGCGTAGTGGAGTGTAGCGTTGGCCGGGCTCACCGATAAATTCTGATAAGGCGTAATCCTTAAATCTGTCCATTCGCCGTTTTTGTAATCGGCGATAAACATATGGTCTGAAAAAGTTTTTCCGAATGCTAGGTTATCGAAATCGATTCCGGGCAGTTTGGAAGTCTGAGTTTCGGTGATTTGAATATCCAACGTCTCTGTCATTTTCTACAATCTTTGGGTTGAAATGGGATTTATTTCAATCTGACCCTGGTGACCAAGGAATCTCCTTCACACCTAAAATGTGGCCGATTGCGCGCGCAAAGATGAACAAATAATCAGACAATCTATTCATGAACTGTAATATTGACTCATCTACTGGCTCATGCGTACTTAACGAAATGATGCTTCTTTCGGTTCTCCGGCATACTGTTCGACATATATGAGCCAATGAAACTGCAGGATGACCACCCGGTAAAATGAAAGTCTTAAGAGGAGGAACCTCCCCATCAAATTTATCAATCCAAACTTCTAGTTGTTGAACTTCCGTTTGAGTAATTTTTGGAAGTTCAAATCCTTTGAAATCTGCTTCCGTAGCTAGAATACTACCCATTGAGAATAAGTGTTCTTGAATCCAATAAAGTTGCTGTTTTAGACGGTTTTCGACACTCTCATGATCTTTTAAATGCCCAATAAAGGAATTGAGTTCATCAACATTACCATAGGCCTCTATGCGTAGATCAGCCTTGGAAACTTTCTTTCCTCCTAAGAGTGAAGTTTTTCCCTTGTCGCCTGTTTTGGTATAGAGCTTTGCACTCATGCCAGTGTCCGTGCAGACCGAATGTTTTTGTTTACTTCATCAGTTTCTATCAGTCCATCTCTCAATCTTACTATTCTGTGCGAATACTCAGCTATATCTTCCTCGTGTGTTACCATGATAATGGTGTTGCCCTTATCGTGAAGCTCTTGAAAAAGATCCATGATATCATATGATGTCTTGGAATCAAGGTTACCAGTTGGCTCATCCGCCAGGATAATACTTGGATCGTTAACAAGCGCTCTAGCAATTGCTACTCGTTGACGTTGACCTCCGGAAAGCTCATTTGGTTTATGGTAAGCTCTATCATGCAATCCCACACCGGCTAGTGCTGCAAGCGCTTTTTCTTCTCGATCTGAGGAGTTATACCCTGCGTATACCAAAGGGAGAGCTACATTTTCCAATGCTGATGCTCTGGGTAAAAGGTTGAATGTCTGAAAAACAAACCCTATTTCTTTATTTCTGATCTCAGCTAGTTCATTTTCGGTAAGATCACTTACATCATGGTTGTTTAGCACGTAAGTGCCATCTGTTGGTGTATCCAGACATCCTATGATATTCATAAGCGTCGACTTGCCTGAACCTGACGGCCCCATGAATGACACATATTCTCCCCTATCAATGTTGATAGTGATGGATTTTAGGGCCATGATGATTTCACTACCCATTATATATTTTCTGGAAATTTCGGTGGTCGAGATTATACTGCTCATTTGCTTTTTTTATGTTCGGCTAAAGTAAAAAATAATGGTAAGGCCTTCGCAAGACTCTAACACGTTTTTTAGATAGTTTTGGTTCTCATAATGTTACACACCATGTTGACAATTTTCATAAGCCTTTTGTTTGGTCCCCAACTTTCCGGCTGGGAATTATTATCCTCAGTAGAGATAGTTGTGGGTTACGATGACTTTATGGGTGCCGAAGTTGAACAACCTAAATTTTCTGAGCAACTAAAATTACGGGAAGGGAAAGAGCTGACCCTCGAAGGGTTTATAATCCCACTCCAGCAGGAGAGTGATCAAGACTATTTTGTACTTTCTCGCTTCCCCTATCAAGCATGTTTTTTCTGTGGTGCGGCTGGCCCAGAGACTGTGGTTGAGGTTTATTCTGATCGTGAATTTAAATTCACTGATGAACGTGTAAGAGTGAAGGGAACCTTACGATTAAACGATGATAATCCGTTGCATTTATTTTTCATTCTAGATAAGTGTGAAGTTGAAAAGCTAGACTAAATGGATAAGGACAGTTTTTTTAAAGATGTCTATGAAGTTGCTAAACTGATACCGGAAGGAAGAGTGACAAGCTACGGTGCAATCGCTGCATACTTAGGTGTTAAACGCTCCGCAAGAGTGGTTGGCTGGGCAATGAATGGGGCGGTGGCTCAGCATGATGTACCGGCTCATAGGGTTGTCAATCGCATAGGAGTACTTACTGGGAAAAACCATTTTCAATCTCCAAAAAGAATGCAAGAACTCTTAGAAGCCGAGGGTATCAAAGTCAAAAATGATCAAATAGTGAATTTTGATAACCATTTTTGGGATCCAATGATCGAATTGGGATTGTAGATTTACTTAGTTCTTGCCTGATAAATCTTTATAAACATAATATTAGCAATATTACTCGCCCGTTGCTTGATCATATCGGCTTTAGTGCCAGCAAACATCGAATCCGTTATTTCATTCCATATTTTTACCCATTTGTTAAAGTGACTTTGCTCAAGCGAATGACTTAAGGTTTCATCTACTTTTTGATGAAGAGCCATCGGGTTTCCTCGGTAAGAGCCAGTTGAAAATAAAGTAGCCTCCCAAAAACTAGCGACCTTTCGGATATGCGGTTCCCAGTCATCAACAAACCGGTGAAATATAGGACCGAGCATTTTGTCGTTTTTCGCTTTACTGTAAAAAGCGTCCACTAATCGATGCAGATCTTCTGGCGATTCAATGTCTCGCATATAAAATTTTTTACTTCCGTCTGATTAATAATAAACCGATAAACATAATCAATCCATTAAGGATCAAGATTTCAAAGCCAAACTTATAACCTCTCAAAAGAGCTTCAGAATTTATATTAATAATGTAGCTAAGGAGTGGTGAGAGAACAGATATCAATGGGACTAGATTGTCTTTAACATTCCATTTAGTTACAATCCCAAAAGTGAAAAGCCCAAGCAACGGACCGTAAGTATAGCCAGCCGCTATAAAAATAGAGTTGATCACACTTTGATCATTGATCGCTTGGAAAATGAGAATAACAAAGAAAAGAATAATTGAAAATCCGAAATGAACACCTATTCTCAACTTCTTTTTCTCTTCATAATTCTCTTTTTTAAATCCCAAGAAATCAACACAAAAGGAAGTAGTAAGCGCAGTAAGCGCAGAATCTGCACTTGAGTAAGCTGCAGCAGTGATCCCAAGCAAAAAGGTAATGGTACCTATGGATGAAAAGTTATTCACGGCTAGCATTGGAAATAAGTTGTCTGAGCGTTCAGGAATCGCAATACCTCCAATTTCTGCATATTGATAAAGCAAAACCCCGAGGCTGAGAAACATGAAATTGACAATGACGAGAATGATACAAAACCAGAAAACATTCTTTTGGGCCTCACCAATATTTTTGCAAGTCAAATTCTTCTGCATCATATCCTGATCAAGCCCGGTCATCACTATGGCGATGAAAGCACCACTAAAAAATTGTTTAAAGAAATTATGTCCGCTCTGCCATTCCCAGTTGAAAATTGTGGATCGTTCATCTTGAAAAAGGTTGGCAGTGAGCTCTGTCCAGGTCCAGGAAAGTTCGTTTTTGATGAATATGATACTTACACCAACTGCGATTAACATGAAAGTGGTTTGCAGTGTGTCTGTCCATACAATAGTTTTTATTCCTCCTCTAAATGTATACAACCAAATCAGAACAATGGTGGTAAGCACAGAAATCCAGAATGGCAGGTTAAATGCATCAAAAAAAGCGATTTGAAGCACCCCGGCAACTAAAAAGAGGCGAAAACTTGCACCAACGATTCTGCTTAGAAGAAAAAAGAATGCACCAGACTTATACGACCAAAACCCAAAACGCTGTTCTAAATAAGTATAGATAGAAACAAGGTTTAATCGATAATACAGTGGAAGCAGAACTTTGGCTATTACAAAATAACCCACCAAATAACCAAGCACTACCTGGAAGTAGTTGAAGTTGGAATTTGCCACTTCTCCGGGTACAGAAATAAATGTTACACCCGAGAGCGAGGCACCAATCATTCCAAAAGCCACCAGATACCACTTAGACTCCCGGCTGGCTGTGTAAAAGTCTGTTGATTTGGCATTTTTGGAAGTCATCCAGGAGATCCCAATTAGTAAAATGAAATATCCAAGAACGATGGTGCCAACGAAAAATGGATTCATGGTGTTTATTAAATGTTGAGCCTGCAAATTACAAATCAAGTAGGGTTCTGATGCAATTGTTAATTTTGTAGTAAATCAAGAGGGATGAGTACTGAATTTGATATAGAGGAAGAAATACAAACCGATAAGGACATTGGTAGTGAGAGTGTTCGTGATCTAATGGTATACAATGACGAATTTAATACGTTTGATCATGTGATTAACACTCTTGTTAAGGTTTGTAAGCATGATATACATCAAGCCGAACAATGTACTTTTTTGATCCATTATAAAGGCAAGTGTTCTGTGAAAAAGGGTGCTTATGAGGAATTGAAGCCAATGAGGGAAGAAATTACTTCAGCAGGAATAAAGGCTTCTATCGTCTGATATGGAATATCCATCGCAGTTAGTAGAACGTGCTGTTGAAGAGATTTCTAAATTGCCGGGAATAGGTAAGAAAACCGCACTTCGACTGGCATTGTATCTTTTGAAGCAGCCGCAAAATTCTACGTTTGATTTGTCTTCTGCGCTGAAGGAGTTGCGAGAAAATATCAAATATTGTGAGACTTGCCACATTATAGCTGATACCGAAGAGTGCACCTGCCAAAATGCCTATAGAGATACTTCCGTAATTTGTGTGGTAGAAGATACCCCTGATGTTTTGGCAATAAGAAATACCGGACAATACAATGGCCTGTTTCATGTGCTGGGAGGGCGCATATCGCCTATGGATGGAATTGGACCTGAGAATGTGAAAATTGATTCACTTATCAATAGAATTAAGAAAGACCATCAGGTAGAAGAAGTGATTCTAGCACTTAGTGCCACAATGGAAGGAGACACCACTTCCTTTTATATCACCAAATTGTTAAAGGAATTTGGAATAAAGGTTACGACAATTGCACGTGGTATTCCAGTGGGTAGTGAATTGGAGTTTGCAGATGAAGTGACATTAGGCAGAAGTATTGCCACTCGGACGCTTTTCAATCAGGACTAATCCTTTCTTCGACCTCCTGGTCTAAGATTTTGTGAAAGCAACACAGCAATTCCCAGAGCCATAATCAAAAAAATCCATCGGGGATTTCCCTCCTCATAAGTTTTAAGTAAGTACCATACACTTAGAACCATTGCGAGGACAACTCCTGCAAAAGCAAGCGGTCTAATGAGTCTAGGATCCATGATGTAAATATATGTGGTCATTATTGGCTGGTAAAAGATATTTTTGTTGCAATGGGGGATTTCATTGAATTTCTTTACTCACGGTTTCTCTTAAGTGATGGTGTATCTATAGATACAAGAACAATAGAGCCAAATAACTTATTCTTCGCTATAAGTGGGCCAAACTTTAATGCGAATGTATTTGCTGAAGAAGCATTGAATAAAGGTGCGGCGTATGCAGTGGTGGATGATGAGGAATATGTCACAAATGAACGGATCATCTTCGCACAAGATGCCTTGAAAGCTTTACAGGAGCTAGCAACGTTTCATAGAAATAGGTTTAAACGTCCTGTTCTTGCCATCACTGGCTCTAATGGTAAAACAACTACAAAAGAATTGATCAACCGAGTACTTTCTGAAAAGTACATTGTTTATTCCACCAAGGGGAATTACAATAATCACATTGGGGTTCCGCTTACATTGCTTCACATCCATCCTCAGGTAGAGATTGCAATCATTGAGATGGGAGCCAATCACGTGGGCGAAATTGAGAATTATTGCGAGATGGCAAGGCCATCACACGGATTGATTACTAATATAGGGAGAGCTCACACACAAACTTTTGGAGGTATTGAAGGAGTGATCAGAGGGAAGAGTGAATTATTTGATTTCATTAGAAGGACAAGAGGAATAGCTTTCATAAACAAGGATGATTCCGTTCTTTTAAATATGTCCAAGCGATTTGAATCTCCAGTCCTATTTCCACCCAAGGATTTAAGATTGACATCAGCTCAACCATATGTAACTATATCATTGAACGGTAGTGATCAGGAAACCCGAATCGTTGGTCGATATAATTATAATAACATAGCTGCAGCTGTGTCTGTTGGAAAGTATTTTGAAGTGCCAGATGAAAACATTTTAAGCGCGATAGCATCGTATGAATCTGACAATTCAAGATCGCAAATTATTAAAAAGGGAACCGTCACAGTTATTTTAGATGCGTATAATGCAAATCCAGATTCAATGAAAGTTGCCCTGGAAAACCTTGCGGAGCAGAGGGGCCCTAAACTAGCAATACTTGGAGATATGAATGAAGTTGAAAATTCAGATGATCAACATGCAGAATTATTGGAATATGCTAGAAAGCTAGGATTAACAAATGTGCTAACAGTAGGTGAAAAGATTGGAAAAGTAGCAAATCCAAATCATCATTTTAAATCTAAAGAGGCATTAGAAGAAAGAATAAAGAAAATGGATTTAACCAGCTCAACTGTCCTTTTGAAAGCTTCTCGATCGATCAAATTAGAAAGTATATTAAAAAGCATAGCATAATGGATTTACAGTTTACCCTTGATTTCCTGTCCGATCTGGCAAAGCACAACAAAAAAGAATGGATGGACGACAACAAAAAGCGATACCAACAAGCAAAACTACAAGTGATAGAGTTGGTTGCCGAAGTAATCAAAAAGTCCCTGGTATTTGATCCATCACTTGCAGGGATCGATCCAAAAAAAACTTTATTTCGAATCAATCGAGACATTAGATTCAGCAAAAACAAAGACCCGTACAAGACCAATTTCGGAGCAGCAATAGTGGAAGGAGGAAGAAAATCAGGTAATCCAGGTTACTACCTTCATATTATGCCCGATAACAACTTTGCTGGAGGCGGTGTTTATCAGCCATCAGCGGAAATGTTGCAAAAAGTAAGACAAGAAATTGATTACAACGGCCAAGAGGTAAGATCTATCATTGATAGTGGAACTTTTAAGAAAACCTTTGAAGAGCCGTATAGTGATGACAAGCTAAAAACAGCACCTAAAGGATATCCGAAGGACCATGAAAATATTGAGCTCCTTCAACTAAAGCACTACGTCTATATGACCAAAATGACGGACAAGCAGGTAACATCCAAAAACTTTTCTGATCAAGTGGTTGAAACTTACAAAACCTTACATCCCTTCAATATATTTCTAGCGAAAGCGCTGGATTGAAAATTAATTTGGATAGAGACTTGCACGGAAAGCAAAGCGTACTAAATTTGCACTCCTTTTGATCACCAAAGCATTTGTAACGGTGATTTTTTATTGAAAGGGCGCTTAGCTCAGTTGGTTCAGAGCATCTGGTTTACACCCAGAGGGTCGGGGGTTCGAATCCCTCAGCGCCCACACTTCAAAACCCTGATTCATTTCTGAGTCAGGGTTTTGTTTTTAGTACCACAGAAATTTTTGAGGGATGAGAACCCAGGTTCGAAACCGAAGTGCAACGTAGGTTCACGAGGGGTTTAGGGCAT